>DAVO01000020.1 GCA_002509405.1 Methanomassiliicoccaceae archaeon UBA72
CCATACCCAAACTTGTTTTGACGGCCACGGCCCTGTCGGCCGTGGTCATTGTATTTTTCATAATCGTCTATATAGCAGGACTAAGCCTGCCTGCGTTCCGGGAAGTGGGCGTTTGGGAATTCGTCACCGGCGACAGGTGGCAGCCAAGCCACGGATACTACGGGGCGCTCCCGCTCATCACCGGCACGGTCCTTGTGACCGCCGGCTCTATAATGTTCGCGGTACCCCTGGGGGTCGGATCCGCCATCTACCTTTCGGAGATAGCCTCCGAGAGGGTGAGGAACATACTCAAACCCGTATGCGAGGTTTTCGCGGGGATACCAAGTGTCGTTTACGGTTTCTTCGGCATGATTGTGCTTTGCCCGATCCTTTTGGGTCTTTTCCCCGACCAGCTGAAATATTCCACATCCTGGCTCGCCGGCTCCATACTGCTTGGTATAATGGCTCTTCCGACGGTGATCTCGGTGTCCGAAGACGCGATACGCGCCGTGCCCGTATCATACCGCCGCGCATCTCTCGCCATGGGGGCCACCGGATGGGAGACCACGACCAAGGTCGTCCTGCCGGCCGCTTCCTCCGGAGTCATAGCCGCGGTGATACTGGGCATCGGAAGGGCGATGGGCGAGACCATGGCCGTCATAATGGTCAGCGGAAACTCCCCTATAATCCCCGAGCCGCTGTTCAATATATTCTCGAACATAAGGACTCTTACGGCCACGGTCGCATTGGAGATGCCCGAGGTGGTCTACAACGGCATCCACTACTCATCGCTGTTCGCGGTGGCACTTCTTCTCCTCGTTTCCGTGATCATAGTCAATCTCACCGCCAACGCCATAGGCAGGAGGACGAGGAGGAGGCTGGGTATGGTCAAGGCCTCGAAATATTCCCTCGACATAAAGGGCAGGATCCTCGACAGGATCGACGACAAGACCCTCAGTGAGATCCACAGGGTCAAACCCAAGGTCAGGACGATATTGTCAGCGGCCCTCCTGTTCGCCCTGTCATCGATGATGCTCTCGCTGTTCGTTTCCGTCAACATGGCGTTGCTCTTGGCGGGAGCGCTGACGGCAGGCTTCGTTCTTGTCACCAGGGCCCTGAGGTATGTGAGCTCCACGGAAAAACAGACGGCGGCCCACACTTCGCTCAAGGTGCTGATGATCCTCGTCCTGATCCTGCTTGCAGTGATAATCGGGGACATCCTTGTAAAAGGGCTTCCGGCCATTTCTACCGATTTCATATTCGGAATGCCCAGCAACTCCGGCCGCGAGGGAGGCATCTGGCCCGCGATAACCGGCACGCTGGAGCTCATCGCTTTAACCGCCGCGATCGCCCTGCCTATGGGGGTCGGCGCAGGCGTATACCTTTCGCAGTATGCGCGCGAGAACAAGTTCACGCGCACGGTCCGCAACGCCGTGGACGCCCTCAACGGAACGCCCTCTATAGTCTTCGGACTTTTCGGAATGTCCGCCCTGGTGATGGCCCTCGGATGGGGATACTCCGTCATCGCGGGCTCCGTCACCCTGGCGTTCATGATATTGCCGGTCATCATCAAGACCACGGAGCAGGCGGTCTCGGCGGTGCCCAGGAGCCTTATAGAGGCATCTATGGCAATGGGCTCCAGCAAATGGCAGGCCATTTACAAGGTCGTGCTCCCCGCCGCGCTCGGAGGAGTGATCACCGGCATCATCCTGAGCCTAGGGCGCGCGGCCGGAGAGACCGCCCCGATCATGTTCACGGCCGCCGTGGCGTTCAAATCCCAGGTGTCTTTCTCGCTTTTCGAGCCGATAATGGCGCTGCCGTACCATCTCTATTTCCTGGCAAGCGAAGTTACGGGCTCCACCGCCAACCAGTACGGTACCGCCGTCGTCCTCTTGGGCATCGTGCTGTCGATGTTCCTGGTCGCATCGCTGGTCAGGCATCATTACTCTAAGAATACGAAATGGTGATCGCTTTGAACGAAAATACAGATTTGGCCATGAACGTCAAGAACCTCAACCTGTGGTACGGGAAGAACCAGGCGTTATTCGATGTCTCGATGCCCATCCGGAGGAACAAGATCACGGCGTTGATCGGCCCGTCGGGATGCGGCAAGTCAACGCTCATAAGGGCCTTCAACAGGATGAACGACCTGGTGGACGGGTGCAGGGTCGAAGGCCTTGTGGAATACAACGGGCAGAACATATACGGGCCCGAAGCGGACGTTCTTGAGGTCAGGACCCGGATCGGGATGATATTCCAGAGCCCCAACCCATTCCCCATGACCATAAGGGACAACATAACATACGGCCCTAAGATCCACGGGATCAAAGACCAGAAGAAGTTGGACAAGATCGTCGAAGAATCCCTCAGGAAGGCCGCGCTGTGGGACGAGGTGAAAGACCGTCTGAACACGTACGCCATGAAGCTTTCGGGGGGACAGCAGCAAAGGCTGTGCATCGCACGCGCACTGTCGATCAACCCGGACGTGCTCCTTATGGACGAGCCGACCTCCGCCCTGGACCCGCTGGCGACAAAGAAGATCGAGGAGCTGGCGGTGCAGCTTGCCGAAGAGTACACGGTCGTCATCGTTACACATAACATGCAGCAGGCCCAACGCATAGCGGACTACACCGCGTTCATGTACCTAGGCGAGCTGGCGGAGTTCGGGGAGACCGAGCAGATCTTCAACGATCCCAAGAACGAGCTGACGAAGAACTACATCCACGGAGTGTTCAGCTGACCTGGCCGTCCGGCGGCCGGCATGTTTTGCAATAAAATGAAAATATCTCCCGCATCGACGTACGGGAGATGGTTTGGGATGTTTCAGTCTTCGAACGCCGGCTTGACGGTGTACAGGAAGTACGTGACCAACAGACCGACGGCCATGAACAGTATTCCGTCCGCACCCGAGAATACGGGGACCACCGAGCCCGCGGCGCAGAGTACCAGCGCGAACATGTGTTTTCTTTTGAGGATGCACAGTACGAAGCTGATCGCGACGAGGACCACGGAAACGATGAAAAGCAAGCCGAGCATGAACATGGGGCCCACCATGGCGGACAGGTCTCCGGCCGTCAACCCGTATTCCGCCAACGAGGCGACGAAATCGGGATCTTCCAGCATCATATCTACGAGAGCTCCGAAGCTCATGCCCACGATGGCCGTGATCGAACCTACGATAACATAACCTACGAGCAGGAAATGAATCCAGGTCAGCCTTTTCTTGGCCTTCGCCTTATCGGCGTCCTGAACGCCGTAGACGTAATTCGCCGATTCCGGTCCGGACCTGTACAGGTAGTCGGACCCCTCTACAGGGTTTCCGCACTCCTGGCAGAATGCCGAGCCCGTCTCAAGCTTGGCCCCGCAATGAGTGCAGAACTCTTGGGTATTTTCAACCATAAACGCCCATCATCGTTCGCATTTATTAGATTGTTTCTGAGCTCCGACCCCCTGACCTCTGCAAATGATTAATATACGGCGACATCATCGTCCCCGCCACGGAGATCGCCTTGCCGACAGCCGACAAGGTGCCGTGGCGGATATTTCGTCCGCAGTCCGTACGGGGGCCGGTGGCCGAACGTG
>DAVO01000005.1:0-9040 GCA_002509405.1 Methanomassiliicoccaceae archaeon UBA72
CGTAGGTCTCGAACTTGACCTGCCTGTCTCTCAGGATGGACGTCAAGGTCTTGACGTGCACGCCCAGCCCCACGTTCAGGAACTGGTTCTCCACGACCGTTTTGCCTTCGTATTCCACCGTGGGGTGGAAGCCCAGGGGAAGGTGGGCGGTCTGCACCTGGACGCCGCAGATCCTGCATTCCCTGTCGTATATCGGGCCTCCGGACTGCCCTCTTAGTCCGGGCGTGGACGTTTCCACGTACAGCATCTCGTAGTTTCCGTCCACGCTGCGGCCTTTCAGCACGTTGCGGGTGTGCATCCCCTCGTTGGGGAACAGCGGCATTGGGAGGACGCCTTTACGTATCCTGAAGGAGTTCGTCGTTTCGTCGAAGTCCGAGGCCACGTCCACGAATGGGAATCCGAGCCTGCACAGGCTCGTTCCGGGCCTCATGGTCTCCGGGTCCCTGAACACGGGATACTCCTTCACCCAGCTAGGGTCGAAGGGTTCCAGTTTGCCTATCGTGATGTCGATCTGCCTGTTGACGTACGCGTTCGTCAGCCGCACGCCGTCCCATCCCCACCAGAAAGAGTGGTTGGTTATCCATGACGGGTCCGCCTTGAGCTCGTTCTTCGGAAGCCCGGCGATGGACGAGTGCTTCTTGTTGAGCTCGTCTATCTCCTTTATCTTGTTCTGGTCGGACTGGTACTTCACATAGGAGTCGAAAAGGTGCCCGGCGGTGATTATCCATCCTTCGTCGTTGATCACGAAGAACGTACCGCACCCCGCCTCCACTTTACCGTCGGAACGGCGGGTTGAGACTATGACGGGTCTGACGAACTTTGCTGCCTTCTCGCAAGCGTCTGCGAACATGCTTCGGCAATACCCCGTATCGTTATAATGGATTTGCTTCGCGTACGTTATTATTTTATGCGATGCGTGAATCACCGTCATCATGAGGGAAGAGGACATCAGGGTGGTCAGGGACAACGAGTCCGACATAATGGAAGGAGAGGGGTACCGCGGAATCTTCCGTAAATCCGACCACAAGGAGCGCTACGAGCTCCTCAAAGAGAGGCTGGCGCATGACGCCGAGGCCTTCTGCAGGAAGAACGACCCGGACACCCTCCTTGACCTGATAGAGGTGGCTTACGCTCTGAGCGGCCTCATGGGCTATCCCGAAGAGGAGATGGTCAGGATGCGCAAGACGGTAAAGAATGAAAGAGGGAGCTACTCCCGCGGGACCGTGTACGAACCCGAATTATGAGCGTCCGTCCACAATTTCGATGATGGTCCTGCCCTGAGCCGAGCTCGATATCCGGTATCGTCGAAAATCGATCGTGCCGGCGGACATGTCCGCGGGCCTAAGAGCATGCCCGTCCGCACTTTCTGCGATATCCGCATCGGGGGACGGGCATTGTTTTTCTTTTTCAGAACATGCTCAGCACGAGGTCCGAGTACGCCACGGGGTCTTCCAGAGGCACTCCGGCCGTTATGCTGGCCTGGCCGTACATTATGCGGACCATCTTGGCCGCCCTGTCCTTGTCTTTTCCGATGGTCTCCTCCAGCGATCTGAAGAACCCGTGCTCCGCGTTCAGTTCGATGACGCGGGAGGCCTTCAGCATCTCCCCTTCGCTTCCAGGCAGGCTCTTGAAGTACTTCTCCATCTCGAAGGTGATGTTGCCTTTGGTGGTCAGCAGCACGGCGTGGTTCTTCAGTTTGCGGGATATCCTGACCTCCGAGACGCTTTCCCCAAGAGTCTCCTTGACGAAATCCAAGGTGCCTTTGTGCCCCTCCTCCTTCTCGTCCGATTCCTTTTTCTCCTCTTCGGATTCGAGCCCAAGGTCGTCCGTGGACACGTTGCAGAACTGCTTTCCGCCGTATTCCCCGAGGATGTTCACAAGGAACGAATCCACATCGTCCGTCATGAGCAGCACGCCGTAGCCCTTTTCGAGCACGGGCTCCATCTGCGGCAGGTTCTTGGCGTGTTCGGCTGAATCGGAGATGATGAAGTATATCTTATCCTGTTTTTCGGGCATGTTCTTCACATAGTCCGACAGCCCCGTCATCCCGCCCGCGGAGGACTCGAACATCAGCAGGTCTTTGAGCACGTCTTTGTCTGCGCCGTAGTTGTCCACGACGCCGTACTTCAGCTGCAGTCCGAAGCTGCCGTAGAACTCCCTGTATTTCTCGGGTTCGTCCTTCATCATGCGTTCCAGCTCGGACCTGACCTTCTTGGCCAGGTTGGAACCGACCGCTTTGAGAGTGCCGTCGTTCTGCAGCATCTCCCTAGAGATGTTGAGCGAGAAGTCCGGAGAATCCACGACTCCGCGCACGAAGCGCAGGTAGTACGGGAGCAGGTCCGCGCACTTCTCCATTATCAGCACTCCCGAGGAGTATAGCTGCAGCCCGGGCTGGAAATCGCGGGTGTAGAAATCGTGCGGCGCCCGCTTGGGGATGAAAAGCATGGCCTTGTAGCTGACGCGCCCCTCGGCCTTCACCCTTATGACCGATACCGGATCCTCGTAATCGTAGAATTCCTGTTTGTAGAACTCCTTGCAGTCCTCGTCGGACACTTCGTTCTTGTCCTTCTGCCATATGGGCACCATGCTGTTGATGACCTTGTTCTGCACGGTGGTGACGTACTCCCTCTTGGGCTCCCCGTCGTCTTCTTTCTCCCCGGTCTCCTTCCATTCTCCGGTCTCAACGTCCATGTAGATGGGCCATCTGATGTAATCCGAATAATTGACGATGAGCTCCTTCAGACGGACCGGGTCGAGGAACTCGCTGTAGTCGTTCTCCCCGGCATCATTTTTGATGTGCATTATGACGTCCGTTCCTGCGGAACCCCTCTCGCCCTTCCTTATGGTGTAGCCGTCGGCGCCTGCGCTCTCCCATACGGAGGCCTCGTCCTCGCCGTACGCTTTCGATACCACCGTCACCTTGTCGGAGACCATGAACGCCGAATAGAAACCGACGCCGAACTTGCCTATGACGTCGCTGTCGGCCCCCTCCTCCAGGTTCTTTCTGAACTCCGACGAGTCGCTGTATGCGATCATTCCGAGGTTCTTCTCCATGTCCTTGGCGCTCATCCCTATTCCGTTGTCCGAAACGGTGATGGTGCGTTCATCCTTGTCCACCGCGACGTCTATGCGCAGATCGTCCTTCGATATCCCTATGGAGGGGTCGGTCATCATGCGGTAGTTCATCTTGTCTATCGCATCCGAGGCGTTCGATACGATCTCTCTCAAAAAGATCTCCTTATGGCTGTAGATCGAGTTGATCATCAGGTCCATGAGACGTTCGGTTTCCGCTTTGAACTTCTTTTTTGCCATTCATGTACCTCTTAATGTTGTATGGTTCGATTAAGTGTTTGAACTTCTATATAAATATTTCATTTTTTGAATATTAATTGCCAGATGTGACGTTTGGCCGTCAACGGTGACAAGGGCCTTCGATGTAACGGCAGTTCATCATTCGGTAGGGCGTGACGGTCTGAGGAGATTCCCTTGCAGCTGAAGTTCTACCCTCGATCGTCAGCAGACGTCTACGGAAGCGTTCACATAAGGGTCCCTTTTTACGATCATCTTCTTCTATCCTCATTTTGAGAAAGTTCGAATTAATTGCTGCTTCAACAGGACGTCGCTCTTGATGAGCCGCTTTATTATCCCAGGGTCGGCTCATCGATCGGATTCAGGCGTAATGGGGCGCCAGGATTATCCCTTTCGGACATGATACCTTCAGTAAGATGCTGTTCATAGATTCGATTTTATCATGGTTGAAGTCTCGTGCCGAGAAGAAAGAACGTCTTCGCATACAGAAAGAGGCAGAGGAAAAGGAGAGGAGTTTCCTCTACCGGTTGGGGAACGATTTCGAGAGCCATGTCGTCACGATGTTCGATCCGGAGAGGTTTGAACTTATACATCGAACTCCGACGAACGAGGAAACCGGCGGAAGATACGTCAAATCGATGAGGCTTCCCGACCTAGGGTTCAGGGAGAAATCCACCGGAAAGAGGTTCTGGGTCGAGTGCAAGTACAGAGCCAGAACGGAGGATCTCGGTACCATAACCTGGTGCACCGATAACCAGCTGAGGAACTATAAGCGGACGCATTACGGCACCGGAGACACCGTGTTCATAATGATCGGTCTGGGGGGCCATGTCATGGCGCCGAACAAGGTGTTCTGCCTCAATCTCGACAGGATCAATTTCACCAGGTTGTTCTACAGCACATACTGCACCAATCAGGTTAAGGTCGATAAGATCGAGTCTTATGGGCAGCTGTTGCAGATTTCGGAGATCAAATGAAAAAGTCGATATTGAATATATGCGACCGGTCGGGCGTGATGTAGTACCATTCCGGGAATTTCGGTTGAACGCGGTTGTGTGTGGGAACAAAAACACCTTCTGAGAAACAATTTTCTAAGATTATTTTCAAGCGGTTATAAAATCGAGAGTCAAATATGGTGCTCGGGACTTTCAGAGAAATGACGTCAACGAGTCTGATTCGAGGCAAAGTCAGAAAAACGTGATCTAAGAGGTTTGCGGGAGCATCTCAATCTCTTTCCTCGTCTTCGAGGTCCAGCTTGTCGGCTATGCGCCTAAGGAACTCGTTGATCTCCATTATGTCGCCCCGCAGGCTCGACACCTGCGACCTGAGCGAGGATATGTCCTTCTTCAGCTCTTCCGTTTCGCCGTCCGACGGCGCCGCGCCGCGGGCCCTCTCGGACTTCAGGTCCTCGATGAGGTCCGAGCGCCTGGATTTTAGGGCGGAAAGCGACATGGTTATCTTCGCAGTCTCGGTCCCGTCACCGTCCAGATGTGCGTTTATCAGACGTACTTCGAGTTCCGAGATCTCCTTGGTCATGGACTCTATCTCGGACATGGGCGTGGCCTTGTCCTCGGGCCGGGACACGTCGGTGGGCCATACGGTGTCGGGGGATTTCCTCCTGAGCCTCATGGTCTCGAGATATTCCTCCATGTCGTTCTCTACGTAGGAGGCCTCTATCTCCTCCATACGTTGGGAGAGCATTCCCATCTCGCTCTCTATTTCATTCCTGCGTGCCGCGACGAGCTTCTCCTCCTCCTCGTCGCCGTCGATAGCATCCAGCGATGCCAGCTGTTTGCGCAGATTTTCGATTTTGGACCATATGAACTGGAGTTCGCGGTCGTATTTGCATGTTGAAAACGCCATTTCTGATTCTCCTTGAGGAAGCATCCCGCAGAAAACAGCGGGATGCCTCCGATGTAATGAATTTATCCCTATCCGATCGACGGGGCTTACTTTTTCTTCTTTCCCTTCTTCTTTGAGCCCTTTTTCTTGGACTTCTTCTTCGAGCCCTTTTTCTTGGACTTCGTCTTGAGCGTTTCGTAGGGCTCCCCGTCTTCCTCTTCTTCGTCCTCGGCCTCGCTGAAGATGAGGTCGTAGAGCGAGTCCTCCATGACGGCCGCGCGTCCCAGCTCGGTAACGACGAAATCGGAGTCCGCAACGGCGTCCAAAAGGTCCTCGCTGGAAAGTATCTTCATTCCCACTGCGTAGAACACGTCTTCGAGGACATCGTCGCAGTAGTCGTTCCTTATGGAGTCGGCCAGCGTCTCGGAGTCCCTGTCCTTCTCGTCGAGTCCTGCGAGGTATTCTTCGTAAACCTCCTCGCTGTCGTAGTCCGATATCCTGTCCGGGTCGTACTCCAGGTCAGTCAGGTCGCACTCGGCGTCCGTGAGGTCAGAGATGACGGTGCGGTATCCGACTATGTCGGAGATCAGGAAATCGATCAGGTCGCCGTACTTCTTCTTGTTGGCATCGGACCTGGCGCGGGAGAGCTTTGTTCTCAGATCGGCTATCTCGCGGAGCTTCCTGTCGACCGTAGCCTGCAGGATCTCCACGTCATCGTATTCGAAATCCTCGTCCTGTCCCTGTTCCGCATCTGTCTCGCGGACCTCTTCGGGCTTCTCTTCGGATACATTTTCAACGAATTTATCATCGGTCATACGGAATCCTCAGCGCTTATAACGTGCCCTCTTTATTATATCCTTCCCGAACAACCGATTATGGCGGATGTCCGGAACAATGTAAACCGGACCGGAAGCGTCCGACGGCGAGGTCAGCCGAATCTGGCCACTTGCTCGCATCTCTTGCCGCAGAACGGGCACTTCTCCAGTACGACCTCCTCTCCCTTCTCGTCAAGGGCGCATATGGCGGGGCCCTTGTAGGTATCGATGAAGTATATGTCCCCGTCCAGGACGAAATCCAGCATGTCTTTGCAGCATGCGGCCTCTATCCCGTTCTCCGACACCTTCAGGTCTAGCAGGGGGCGCGACCTGAGGAGCGCCGCCCTCTCTTCGTTGTAGAACTTCTGGACGCGGTCATGGTCCTCGTCGGCCCCGGGGTATCCGAAACTGGCCGCGAAGGCGAAGAGCCGTATGGCGCTGACGAGGTCCTTCTCGACGCATTTTCCGGTCTCGTACATCAGAGCCAGATAGTAAAGGGAACGCGGGTCCATCCTGTCCACGGGCCCGCGGAGCAGATCGTACGCCTCGGTCTCCGTCCTTCCTTCGACGGCTCCGGATGCGATGAGTATTCCAAGCTCCCTCTTGGCGGGCAGGTAATCGTTCTCGGCCGCCGTGCGGAGCCACTTCTCCGCCAGGGCGTAATCCTGGGGGACCTCTTCCCCCTCGATGTAGAGCATTGCAAGCCGGTATTGCGCCTCGGGACTCCCGTCCTCGGCAGAAGATAACGATCCGTCGATGGCCATGGTGACGGAAAGGGGCGCATCGTTTATAAGTTTCAGGTCCCGGCGAAGTCGGAACCGTCCACGCCGTTGTCGGCCGCGAGCTTTATCCACTTTTCGGATTCGACATCGTCCGCATCGGTGCCGTATCCGTCCCTGTAGCATATCCCCACCGCGTACATGGCGTCCGCGATCCCCTGCAGAGCGGCGGCCAGGAACCATCCGAAAGCCTTCTCCGGGTCCTCCCCCACCGCCTTGGAGCCTCTTGAATAGACGATCCCCAGGCGGTGCATCGCGAAGGCGTCGCCCTCCCTTGCCGCTTTCTCGTACCATTCCACCGCCTTCGACAGGTCCGGGCCCGTACCTATGCCGTACTCGAAGCAGACGCCCGTCCTGAACATGGCGTTTATGTTGCCCGCCTTTGCCGCGATACCGTACAGCTTGAAGGCCTTGCTCTCGTCCTTCGGAACCCCCAGGCCCTCCTCGTAAAGATATGCCAGGCTGTTCCTGGCCTCCTGAACTCCTGCGTTGGCGGCCTGCCTGAAAAGGTCGGCGGCCACCGAGTAGTCCTTGTCCACCGAAAGCCCGTCCATGTAGGCCGTGCCGAGGTAGAGCTTGGCTTCGGGCATCCCGGCATCGGAGGCCTTCTGCGAATAATCCACGGCCTCGGTGGAATCGATCCCCATATACTGTCCGGAAAAATACATCTTCACAAGGAATAGCATGGCGTCGGGCTGTCCGTTTTCGGCGGCCTTTTCGAGATATCCGTATCCGGCCTGTTCGTCCGTATCCGTGTCGAGGCCCAGCACCAGCGATAGGCCGTAAGCGTATTGGCCGTCGGCATTCCCCGAATCGGCGAGTTCCCTGACCTCTCCGATGTCCATCTCCACGCTTCCTTCCGGGGTTTCGAAGACATAGTTCTTCTCTTCTTCGGCCATGTCACTCGGAGCGCCTATGTCTACTTCAATCTATCCCGGCACTGCTGAAAACGAAGAAAGACTTCGAAAGATGACGGTATTTTTACGTTATTTTCAGTCGGATTTAAGGTACCTGTTTTTTTGCCGTCCCAGCAGATTTCTGGTAAAATGTATTGCCTTTAATCGGAAATCGTCAATTCGGAATTATGGCAAAAGAAGCTGCCAAACCCGCTGACAAGAAGGCCCAGCCTGCTGCAAAGAAGGAAGAGCCCAAGAAATGCGGATCGGCTCCGAAAAAGAAGTGAACTCCTAAAAAGGTGTTCTCAAACCTCAGGGGGGACGGGCGACCGCCCCCCTTTATTTTTCTTTTCTTTGTTCCCGTCTCATCTTCAAAAGGTGTTTCTCGCATTCTTCCCAGCTCGGGAAGTCGTGTTCGGAATTGCGGAAATCGCTGTCATGGGCCCTGCGGTTCGGGCGGTATCCGCGACGGAGGTGCAGGGACTCGTGGTAGACAACGAAGTCCAGGACGTTCTCCGGCACGTCGCGGGAATCAAGCGAAGACGATATGGTGACGACGCGGAACATGGGGTTGCAGCTTCCCACTTTGGTGAAGCACGGCTTGGACGTCCACGTGAAGAATGAGTTGTCGATGTCTGAATCATTCAGAAGTCCGGATTCCAGGAGCCTGTCCAGGGATTCCCCTATTTCCATGCATCTTCCCTCGGTGCTCATGGTTATGTTGCGGCTCCTCTTCAGGTAGATCGGGCGTTTGGAGATCACGAACCCGTCGGAGGATACCCACTCCAGATATTCGGTCCCGTATCCTTTTCTGAGACCGGAGTTGCGGGAGATCAGGGTGTCGAGGAAATCGTAAAGCACCCCGTCCGGGGAATCGGAGAGGTAGTCGGAAACTTTGTACGACCTCTCTTTGCCTGTCCGATTCCAGGTAACCTTGAAGTCCTTGAACTTTTCAAATCTGGCACCCTTTATCTGGTGCTGATGTTCGCGCCCGGCCTCGGTTATCAGCCGGAAAAGGCGTTCATCTTCTTCCGAGTCCATCCCTCCTTCTGACGACGGCGTCCTTCTGTGCCTGTTTTCCCGATTCGGAACGTTCGACGAAGACAGGCTCGCCGTCCATGGTCTTTCCGGTGAAGTACATCATCGTGGAAACCGTGGAGGGGGTGGGGGTGAATATCTGGACCTGCTCCGGGTTCGTATTCAGCCTGTTCCTGCAGAACCTTCCCAGGTCCTCCATGTCCCTCTGGGTGCAGCCGGGGTGGGCCGCCATCAGATAATAGGTGAGGAACTGCTTCTTTCCGAACTCGGCATTGGAGTCGTTGAAGAGGTCCCTGAATTCAAGGAGCATGCCGCTTCCCGGCTTCCCCATGAGCCCCAGCACCCTGTCGGAAGTATGCTC
>DAVO01000005.1:9107-16731 GCA_002509405.1 Methanomassiliicoccaceae archaeon UBA72
CGCATCTGCGCGGAATGGTCGATGCGGAGCGACTTGCATATGTCCGGAAAAAGGCATTGTCTGTCTTCGCAGGCCCCTTTCTCGGCCTTCTTTCTGCACTCGATGCCGTACATATTCGCAGTAGGCCCTCCCAGGTCGTAGATTATTCCGTTGAACCCGGGCTCCCTGGAGATCTTCTCGACCTCCTTTATTATCGAGTCCTCGGACCTGCTGACCACCCTCCTCCCCTGGTGCATGGCGATGGCACAGAAATTGCATCCTCCGTAGCATCCGCGATGGGTGGTGATCGAGTTCTTGATGGTGTCGGCCGCCTTGACCGGGCCGTCCTTGAGGCACGAGGGGTGGACCTTGTTCTCATAGTCGGAGGAATAGATCCTGTCAAGTTCCTCGACGGTAGGGTCCCTCTGGGGAGGGTTGTGCACCAGGAATCTGCCGCCGTGCCTCTGGCACATACCTTTGGCCGTTATCGGGTCGCAGTTGCGGTAGAATTCCCGGAAGGCCTCGGCGAATCGGTCTTTGTCCTCGGCGCATTCCTCGTAAGACGGGAGGGATACGTATCCGTCCTTCTCGTCCTTGGAGATGTAGCAGACTCCCCGGACGTCCGAAGGGTCTCTCCCGTCGCGGAGGCAGTTCGCAAGTTCCAGATTGGAAAATTCTGCCATCCCGTATGTGATGTAGTCCGCCTTGGCGTCGAACAGGACGCTTCTTCTGACGGAATCGGACCACACGTCGTAATGCGCTATCCTCCTCAGGGACGCTTCGATACCGCCCAGCACGATCGGTTTGTCTTTGCAGAATTTTTTTATCATGTTCGTGTAGACGATCGTCGCTCTGTCGGGACGTCTGTTGTTAGCTCCGCCCGGCGTGAAATCGTCGTCGTTCCTGATCTTTCCCGCCGAAGTCCGGTTGGCCACCATGGAATCCACGCATCCTGCCGATACGGACCAGAAAAGATTCGGGACCCCGAGCTTCCCGATGTCGCCCTCCGAAGGCTGGGGAATGATTCCGACTCTGTATCCGTTGTCGATGAGCCAGTGGCCGATCACCGCGCTGCCGCTGTAGGAGGTGTCATAATATGTGTCCCCCGACACCAGGATGATGTCCAGGGATCTCCATCCTCTTTCTTCGGCTTCTTGCAGAGTGGCGGGTATGAACATGTCGGCCTTTCAACGCTGACAGATTATAGATTGATTATGATTCTGTTGCTGAAAACGGAGACGGGTATGGGCGTCGCGTTCTGGATGTATTCCTCCAAACCGCTTATATCTCCGACCCTCCAGCTCCGGTCGCGGTCTCCCGGATCGCCGGTCGTCTCGCAGAACAGGAGCCCCGGGTATCCCTCGAAGTTGCCTTCCATGTCCGGGATCACCACCCCTCCCCCCATATGCACGATCATGGGTATCATGTATACGTCATAACCCATGTATCCGGCGATGGATACGAAGAGCAACGATGTGTCCTCGCAATCCCCCGACCTTATGTACAGTATCTCATAGGCGGTGGCGAAGTATTCGCCCGTCTGGTAGTTTACAATGTCAAACTCGTAGTCAATGCTGAAGCTGACGAAGTCCAAGGCGCACTGGACCTTGCTCAGGTCGTCCGGGTACTCCGAAGTTATCATTTTGATGTTGTCGGCAACCTTCTCGATCGTCGGGTCCTTTATGATTATGTAATCGAAAAGTTTCATAGAACGGAACATTCTGCTGTAGACATTGTTCCAGTCAGATGAAAAATCGTTGCTCCGCTCGTATCTCTCTTCGTCGAGTTCAAGGAACATGGCGTATTCGTTGTACGCCAGGTCGATCGGGCTGTAGTTCTTCCACACATAGACGTCCATATCGACGGAACTGCTGAGCATATCGTCGTCGGGATAGGACGAAGTGTGGGTGACCGTCACGCTGTGAAGGTCGGCGAGCCTCCCGGAATTGCCATCGACCGTCAGTGTCCAGGAGCCCGGAGAATCTTCGCGGTATTCGCATTCAAGGGCCTCCTCGCTCCCATCCCAGCATATGCCCGTCGCCGACCACGTATCGGTCGAATAAGACGAGAAAATGTCCGAACAGGTGAAAGAGAAGGGCCTCATGAATCCGGTCTGTGTTAACGTGAAGTCAGCGTCCTTTTCCATCGCGGAGCTGACGAAGAGTTCCGCATCACCTCTGACGGTATAGGAGACGGAAGCCCCGTTACCGACCAGGGACCCGTCTTCGTTCCATTCGTCCACCACGTGATACGGCTTGGCGACCGCGGCAAGCGAGATCACCGTTCCGTATTCGAAAGTGCCCTGTCCGGTCACGGTTTCGATATTATCGTCGTAAGAGACCGTTATTTCGCATGTCGACGGTTCTTCGGAACCATCTCCTCCGTAGCCGTCCGTCGCCAAGCTTATGCATGCGGTAAGGGCGAAAATGGCGGTAAGCAGAACAGCCGCCGCAGCGGAGGAATTCATGGAAGCTCCATGTTTTGAAAATATATCATTTCTTGTCTACCTAAAGCTCCATTACGTGGTCGTACATGAAGAATCCGTTCCCGATATCCGTATCCACATCCTCCAAGGCAACGAATCCCATGTGTTCGTAGGCGGATATCGCCCTTTTGTTGCCTCTGTTGACCGTCAGATAGACAGACCTGAGCCCCATCCTTCCGGCCACGTCCGCTATATGGCGCATGGATTGGGTGGCCAGGCCCGAGCGCCTGTATTCCTTTTTGATGTAGAATTTGCTGAGGAACAGCCTTTCGCCGTCTTTTCTGTAAGCGATGAAGCCCGCATCGTCCCCTCTGTCGGTTATGAACTCGTATACGGTGCCTTCGGAGATCTGCCTCCCGATCGACTCCGGCGACAGATATTTCTCGAGCATGTATTCGGTCTGATCCTTTCCGACCATGTCGGCGTATGCCTCGTGCCAGATCTCCGACGCCATCGTGCTGGCCTTCGATATGTCTTTCTTTTCGGTTATAAACCGGTGACCTCTGGCCCTGGAGACCCTGGCGCCGAACCCGCTGAGGCTGGATTCGAAGTTTACGCCGTTCTTGACGTCCTCTCCGTCATCTATGGTCTTCCTGATGCTGGAGATCGTTAGGTCCTCCGTGATGTCCACGGCTTCGGGGAGTGTCCATCCGTGCACCAGGGCGGCGACGAGGCCGGAGCCGAATATGTCGCCGGTGCCGTGATAGTATCCCGGGACGCGCTTCTTCATCACATACTGAACCTGGTGGGTCTCGCAGTCGTACGCGGCGGTGCCAAGTTCTTCTTCGTCGAAATACACGCCCGTCAACACGACTTTCCCGGCCCCCAGCGCCTCCGATTTGCGGAGCAGGTCCATTATGTAAGCTTCGGTATAGGGGCCCTCTTTGTACGGTTCGCCGAGCATGAGCGTCAGTTCTGTGATGTTCGGCATTATCAGGTCGGCATCTCCGCACAGTTTGCGCATCTCGGGCGGAAAGTCCGGGCCGAAGGTCGAGTAGAGTACGCCGTTGTCGGCCATGACGGGGTCCACGTACACTTTCGTCTCCGGGCCCTTGATCATGGCGATCGCCTTTCTTACGACGTCGACCTGGTCCTTGGAGCCCAAGAATCCTGTGTACACGGCGTCGAATTCGAAGCCCATGTCCTTCCAGTGTTTTACGATCGGTATGATGTCCTCCGTCATGTCCCGGTACGTGAAGTGGGGGAACGGCCCCACGTACGTGGAAAGCACGGCGGTCGGGATCACCGGGGTGTTGATGCCGGCGGCCGAGAGGATGGGCAAGGCTACTGTGAGGGAGCACCTCCCGTAGCACGATATGTCATGGATTGCGACGACCTTCTTTTGGGCCATGTCAGAATGCAACGCTACGACCTAATAAAAGCTTCTGCGGACCAGATGATCGCCATGCAGTTCGGGACCGCGGGATTGCAATGCTTTTTAGCATCCTCCGTCATCATGCGGGACGATGAGCAGGTCGGACAGTCACCTCGAGGAATCGCTCGAAGATTACAACAGAAAAGTCGATGAATGCGAGGAAGGCGGGACGAACGAGCAGCGCCTCGAAGCCTACGTGAACCGGGGATGCGTGCTTTCGATGATGGATTCCTTCATATCGGCCGTGACCGACTTCGACGAAGCCGAAGAGGTAATGGAGCTCATGGGGTCGCTGGGCGAGCCCGTGGACGCCGGGACGTACGTCAAGGCCTACGTGTCCAGGGGCGAGCTTCGGACTTCCGACGGCGCGGCGGGCATGGCCGAGGACTATTCCAAAGCGTCCGGGCGCCTGCACGAACTGGGTCCGAAGTCGAGGCATTTCGACGAGAGGGGGATCGTAAAGATGTGCATCTCATGTTCCGAAGACCTCTTGGACGAAGGATACCCTGAGATAATTGGGCCCTTTTTCGAAAAAGCGGAGAGGATGCTCTTCAGCAAGATCGACGCATGGTCCAGGAACCGTTACGTCGAAGCCCTCAACCTCATGGGACAGGCAGAACACGAACTGGGCAGGAACGATGATGCCGTCGAGCGCTACGACCGTTCGATATCCCTTTGCCAGGAGCTGATGGGGGAGAACGCGCTGGACGACGAGATGGCATTGATATTCGCGCTCGTCTCCAGAGGCGATTCGGAGGCGCAGGACGAGGCGTTCGAAGACGCGGTAAGGGATTACGAGGCCGCGATAGCGGTGCTCGAGGTCATGCTTTCGTTCCACCGCCCCGATACCAAGGACCTCCTTATGCAGATCCACAGGGAGGTTTCCGAGATACTCATGAGGATGGGGGAGACCGAGGATGCGGAAAGGCATCTCCTCCGGGCCCTGGAGCTGAACGTCGGGAACGCCACGATGAATTTTGCCGACAACGACGAGGAATGATCTGTCCCGTCGCACTTTCGGAGCATTCGGAACACCCCCGGGAACGGTTATAACGGGAAGGACATTACCAGATTTATGCAAGGCCTGTTCTGCAGACGCTGTAAAAGCCTGAATCTTCCGGGAGCCGAACGCTGCCGCATATGCGGCACCCGGCTTAGCGAAGACGCGGTCAGCGCTCAGAGCTGTCTCACTCAGGCCGAAGAGGTTTTCGATAGCGAGCCTGCTGAACCCGCGCCTGTATTGGCCGAGACCGAGAACGAAGATGCGCCTTATCTGCCATATGTTCCGCGCCCGGGGCAGATGTCGATTATCGAAGACATCAGGGGATGTCTCGACGGTTCGCGCCATATCGTAATGGAGTCCGGAACGGGTACCGGAAAGACGATAGTTTCTCTGTCTGCGGCGCTGGAGCACGCCATACCCAGAAAGAAGAAGGTGGTCTACCTGACGCGCACCGTATCCCAGAGCAACCAGGTCATGAGCGAGCTCAGGGCCATATCCAGGATAAGGCCAGTTACCGGACTTCCCATAACGGGCAGGGGCAGATCCTGCCTTCTGTTCAGGAACGAGTCCCTCCCCGCCAATGTTCTTTCATCCTTATGCGAGAACCGCAAGCGGGGAAAAGGCGACAGGTGCAAATACTACGGGCGGACCAACCAGATGATCGACGCGGTATGGGACTACTGCAGGACACAGTTCCCGACCTCGGACCAGCTGGACAACTACTGCGAAGCAAGAGGCGTCTGCCCCTATGAGGCCAAGAAGATGATCATGAGGTCCGCCGATGTCATCGTCGCACCGTATATACACATCCTTTCCGACAACATCCGCGACACTTTCATGGGTAACATGGACGCGGAAAGCAAGGACATCGTCGTAATAGTGGACGAGGCACACAACATAATCGATGCGGCGCGGGAGCAGGAGAGCTTCCGGATATCCGTGAGAATGGTGGATGCCGCCATCGACGAATGTACCACGTTCAGGGCCACATCCATCGGCGAGGGCATAAAACTCGAGGATTTCCTGAAGCAGATCAAGGCGATAATCAAGAAGACGGCAGCAGACAAACTGGAACTCGGGAAAAAGGAAGAAGTGGTGGAGAACGACGCCCTCAGAGAGGGGCTTTCCCTGAAATACGGCATAAGCGACAAGAGCCTCGACGTGGCCATAAACAACATGGCCGACATAGGCTCAGAGAGGACCGTGCTGCTTTCGGAGAGCGACGAGCGGAAAGTGTCGGACATCGATACTCTGTCGATCTCTCTGCAGAGCTGGTTGGGGGCCACCGGCGACAACTATATCAAATCCATAAAGGCGAGCGACGACGGCGAATACCTCTACGCCGCATGCGTCGAGCCAACGGATGTTTCAGAATTCATGCGGGGACTCGACGGAGGAGTGCACATGTCCGGGACCTTGCGTCCGCTGGAACAGTACGTCAAGACCATGGACCTCCCCGCCGGAACGGTGGCGAAGACCTACCCTTCTCCGTTCCCGAAAGAGAACCGTCTCGTCGTGTACATGAACGACGTGACAACCAAGTACGACGAGATGAAGAAGGATCCCAGCATATTCTCGAGGATCGAACGGAGGACTGCCAAGCTTTGCAACGCGGTGAACAGGAACACCCTGGTCTTCTTCACCTCCTATGGCATGATGAACAAGATGAGGCCGTTCCTCGAACGCGATATAATCCGGCCGATGTACTGGGAGCACTCCGGTCAACCTCGCCGCACAATGGAGGAGCTGGCACAATTCAAGAAGGGACGCGACGGCGTCTTCTTCAGCGTCATGGGCGGGTCCATAGCCGAAGGGATGGACTTCCCAGGAGAAGAGCTGTCTCTGGCTGTGATAATCGGAATACCTTATCCCCCGCCGTCCCTGGAGGGCAACGCGCTTTCCGAGCTGTACGATTCGAGATTCGGACAGGGATCTGGATGGAAGTTCGTCAGCGAGGCCCCCGCGACCAGGAAGATAAAACAGGCCATCGGACGCCTCATACGCACGGAGACCGACAGAGGCATGTGCGTGATAATGGACAAGCGCGCCGCCAGATACGCTTCGGAACTGGACGCCCGTCTCACCAAAGACCCCATCGAGGACGCAAAACGGTTCTTCGACAAAGAATAAATCCAACATAGCTCTGGCATATCACGATGGCCCTCATAGACATCCTCGGCGATCTGAAAATATGGATAGCGGCCGGGTTCGTCGCCGCTCTTCTTTTCGGCTCGATCGGCGAGGCGGCATCGTCGATAATGATAATCGTCCTCATAATGCAGATGAGCGTCTCCCTTGACGGGCTCACTTTCAGAAAGGACGACATGAAGACCTACAGGAAGCCGATACTGTGGGGTATCGTATGCTGTTTCATCGTCAATTCCGGGATAACGATACTGATAGGCTCTCTGTTCATCCCTTCCAGCACTGCGATCTGGTATGGCTGGGTCATGCTCGCTTCCGTCCCGTCCGCCGTGTCGGTGGTGTCAGCTTCCCTTTATCTCAACGGTGACACCAAGGCGACCGTTCTTATGACAAGCGCCATATACATTTCGGCGCTGGCTCTTACTCCTCTGATGACCTGGGCATTCTTGGGCTCGGCTGTGAGCCCTCTCGAGATATTCAGGTACATCGTCCTCTTCATTGCGATTCCTTTGATCGCGTCGCAGGTCCTGAAACGCTTTTCGCTCCCCAGGCGCGGAAAGATCGTGTTCATCAACATCATGCTGTTCATGCTGATGTTCCTGGCATTCGGGTCCAACAGGGATTACATCCTCTCCGA
>DAVO01000005.1:16818-21505 GCA_002509405.1 Methanomassiliicoccaceae archaeon UBA72
TTCTGCATGGTGCTGCTTGCGGGTATGACGGAGGCGGCGGTGCCCTGCGCCGTGTCTCTGATCATGGAGTCCATATGGTTTACGATGTTCAACTCTTACAGCGAGAGGATCTGGCCCACCGAAAGCAAGGTCCACGCGGCCGAGGCATGACAGTTCCAGAAACAGTTCCGCCGCCGCGTCCAGGAGACGATGTTCGCGCTTCCGGAACCCCGTTATCATAAAATAAAGAGTTCCAATTAAATATTGAGTCAATATTATTCGTTCAAGCGGAGGTAGCTCAGCCTGGACTAAGGCGCCGGTCTTGAAAACCGGTGGCGTCTCGCCCCGGGGGTTCGAATCCCTCCCTCCGCGCTTTCTAACAATCAGTCATGACAATCTGTTTTTACATCCATCGGTATTACAGTGCCATGAACCCAGTCCTTGAGAACATAAACACACGTGTATCGGTACGCGAATACACCCAAGAGAAAGTACCCGAAGAAACTGTCAGAGAGCTTCTGAAAGCGGGATTCCGTGGCCCGAACGCCATGAACAGGCAGGCTCTGGCATTTGCCGTCGTCGAGAACAAGGAGAAGGCCAAGGAATACTCGGACAGGGCAAAGGATCTCAGACTAGACGGCGAGAAGATGAAATGCGACCCCAACCAGCACGTTATCGACATGCTTTCCCGGGAAGATTACAACATTTTCTTCAATTCTCCGATCCAGATATTCATATTCGCTTCCCCTGAGGCCGTGGAGCCCGTGGAGGACGGTTCCATTGCCGCAGAAAACATAATGCTGGCGGCCCACTCCATGGGCCTCGGGACCTGTTATGTCGGATTCGCACAGGGGCTCGGCCGCGATACCGTCTTCAGAAAAGACTTGGGCGTCCCTGACGACTACACGTATCTGGCGGCGATAACTTTGGGTAGGCCCTCAGGCAACACCCCCGTCAAGCCGAGGAAAGAGGTCCCGGTCCTGGGCTGGATCAGATGAGGTATCCGGAGACGGTAAGGGCGAAGTTCATCGAACGCCCCAACAGATTCATAGCCAGAGCTGAACTGGACGGGGAAGAGGTCGTCTGCCACGTGAAGAACACCGGGCGGTGCAAAGAGATACTCGTTCCCGGTGCAGAAGTCATACTGGCACATTCCGATGACCCCAAGAGGAAGACCTCTTACGACCTGGTCTCCGCATACAAAGGAGGGATGCTCATAAACATCGATTCCCAGGCCCCCAACGCCGTTTATGCCGAAGCACTGTCGCACGGCAGGATCTACGGCGATGTTACGCTGACGAGAAGAGAGGCGAGGCACGGAGATTCCAGATTCGACTTCTACATCGAGGAAAACGGCAGGAAGATATTCTCAGAGGTTAAGGGGGTGACCCTCGAAAATGATGGAAAGGTTCTTTTTCCTGACGCCCCGACCGACAGAGGAGTCAAGCACTTAAGAGGTCTGGCACATTGTATTTCCGAGGGTTACGGCGCATCGGTAATATTCGTCGTACAGATGTCCCGTGCGGATTATTTCTCTCCCAACTACGAGATGCACGAGGAGTTCGGAACCGCTCTCGAAGAAGCCGTCTCCGCAGGAGTCGAGGTCTCGGCCTATACATGCGAAGTAAGCGAGCAATCAATGCATCTGGCACATCGTATTCCGGTCGAATTCCGCAACGGTTTCAGGCAATGAGTTTCCTTATCCTCTCCTGGGTCTCCTCGGGAGGTGTCGTCGTGTTGACCAGGAAAATCCTGCAGGAGTCGAAGTATTTCCTAAGGAAGTCGGTCCTGAGTTTCATCTTGTCTCCGGTACGGATAAGCTGATGAGGGTTGCAAAGGTCGTTCCGAAGCATGTACTCTATTGCGCTTTCGGTGTCGAGCTCGGTCTGGAGCGCATGGTCGGAACCGTCGCGCTTTAGGAAGATCACCGTCCTCACGGAAGTGGAAGGTATCACGGAAGATTCGCCGCGGACCCATCTTATGTTCGCCACGCACCGTCCTTTGTTGTCGAACTCTGTGCATGCGACAAGCGGCCTGTACTCCTCCCATACGTCCCCTATGTCCGCATCTATGTAGCAGTTCTTCTCGGAAGCCAGCGCTGTAGGCCTCCCGTTCCCCAGGACGACGAAATACCAGTCGTCGGAGATCAGACGCGCTGCGGGCATCCTCAGCAGGCCCCATGACTGGGTGGTCTTCCCTGTCTTGGAAGGTGCTATGAGCGTGACGCCGGAGCCATCCACATCTATGACGGCGCCGTGGATCGAAAAGATATTGTGGACGTCCTCGAGTAGATTCCCGGTTACTCCCAGGGCGATGCTTTTGACCCATCCGTAGTAATCGAAGTTGAAGATGAAAACGGTCGACGACAGAGGGTCGTAGTCCACGTGGGGGTCCTCCCCTGGATCGGAGACCTCGTACGCGCGGGCATGCGAGCGGACGTGGTCGCCCATGGCGTAGAAGTTTTCGGTCCACATCTCGAGATATCCGCGGTTTTCGGTGTAGAGCTGGAAACACACCCCGCAGATGTCCGCTTTGGATGTGAAAAAATTCCTTCCGGAGTATTTTTCTTTCAGTTCCCGCACCCTTTCAGTGCTGATTATATCGACCCTGTAACCCATCTTATCACATCATCATGGGGATGCATCTATTAAAACGGGCCACGGAAGTCTTTCGCCCAGGCCGAGATCATTCAGGCTAAAGCACTTCTTTAAACATGTTCGCTATGCCCCATTTCGCCAGGCATTCGAGTACCGGACCGAGCGAGCGTCCCCTTTCGGTCATGGAGTACTCGACCCTCGAGGACCTCTCTCCGGACACGACACGGTCGACGATGCCATCGGATTCCAGCTCCCGAAGCTGTTTGGTGAGGATACGGGGAGAAATAGGGGGTATCTTCTTTCTGATCTCCGAGAAGCGGAGCGTGCCGTGACTGACCAGTAGGCAGAGGATGGTGGTCTTCCATCTGCCTTCGATAACCGACATCGTGGCGTCCGCCGCACAGTCATAACGAGGTTGCTCCGTCATGCCTCATCATAGTATCAAAAGAATATTAAATCATTATCTGCCTCTAAGGCCAAGGCAAACGCCGAGAGGAAAACGACATGTCGGAAATAATCGCCATCATCAGCAGCCCGAGGACCGGATGCAATTCAGAGACCATCGCCAGAGCAGTGGCGGAAGGCGCAGAGGAGAAAGGCAACAAGGTCAGGTTCGTCCACATCAAGGACCTGGCCCTCAATCCCTGCAAAGCCTGCAATTACTGCAAGAAGAACGACAGATGCATCCTCAAGGATGACATCTCCGAGTTGATAGAAAGCATAAGGAAGTGCGATGGTCTGATCCTCACATCCCCCCTTTACTTCGGCCAGACCTGTGCCCAGTACCGTGTGTTCGAGGACCGCCTCTATTCCTGCATCGGGCCCAAGGGAAGCAATATCCCTGCCGGGAAGAAGGTCGTGTCCGTGGTCACATGCGGATCGGACGGCGAAGACTCCCAGGTTCAGGCAGACCATATGAACCATGTGCTCAAGAAATATTTCGGCGGAGTACCGATCGGGACACTCGTGTTCAAAGACATGGGGGACAAGGACGCCGCATCCAAAGATTGCGAGGTCATCGAGAAGGCCAAAGCGCTGGGCAGGAAATTCTGAGGCATCCGATGACAGAGACCGTCGTAATATTCGCATCGAAGCTAGGCAGCACCAGGAAGACCGCGCAATACATAGCCGAGGAGCTGGGGGCCGACATTTTCGACCTCAAGGACCAGTCGATCATAGACCTTTCGCGTTTCGGACGCGTCATCTTCGGTTCAGGCATCTATGGCGGAAGGCCGAACAAGCTCGTCACGTCATTCGTACAGCATAACAAAGGGCAGCTCGAAGGGAGAAGGGTCGGGCTGTTCCTCTGTTGTGCGTTCAGAGACGAGGAGGCCGCCGCCCAGTGCGAAAAGGTGTCCAAAGAGATGGGCATCCAGGACGCGGTGTTCTTCTCAGGCGTCAGAAAGCAGCTTAGAAAAGGCGTTATGCCCGGCGTCGACGAATACGTCTCGAGGATGAAAAACTCCGGCTGAGACGTCCCCTGGCCCATGGCGTGAAGAAGGCCGTCGTTCCGTCATGCGGAATTCGGCAATATGGAAACACGCATATCGCAGCCTGCGGGCTGGACGCCGGGGTGCAGACGTATGGCCGTCAGCCCATCGGTCTTCTCAGGTGCGAGCGCATCCCGGGGCCATCGGTTGCATGAATGATGAACGGGGCGGACGTTCCGTCCCTCCTTGGTAAATACGGATGCCGTTTCGGTTCAGAACATCTTCGACACGGTAGGAAGAGATCGACAGCGTCAGAGGCTGTTCCCGGGTCCGGCGACGAATTTGCCGGCACAGACCCTTCTTATATCGGTCTCCATGCCCGGGGTCCCGAGAAGCACGACCCTGCTGTCGTCGCGTTCCTTCAAAACCTCCATCCCCATGAGCTTTCCCAATTCCGTCGAGAAATCAAGAATACTTTCGAACGACGGCATGTTCGACATCGAAAGGCGCTGTCTCGACCCTCCCACGAAAACATAGCCCTTGGGCTCTATGAGGTCCGGGTCCGCGATCCTGTCCAGTTTCGCATATCCTTCCGGATCGAAGAAGTTGATACCGTCCACAAGCGTGTGCCGGACGACGGTCCTGGTATCTAACGAAGGCATGAGCTCCAGCGTCTTCATG
>DAVO01000033.1 GCA_002509405.1 Methanomassiliicoccaceae archaeon UBA72
GATGACATCTACGGTCCCAAAGACCTTATGGATTCCGTGGACGTTCTTGTCCTTACGGAAGAGACGCTGCCGAACGGGAAGAGGATCAACGAAGACCGGAGGTCCCGGGGGGTGCCGCCACTGGAGTTTTCCGTCGTGCCGCTGGTGATGGCAGATGACGGGGAGAAGATCTGTTCAAGGGCGATACTCGAGGGAAGATATGGGAGGAACGGTGCCAGCAATGTGCTGGACGTTGCGGTCGGATCCATGAACCCGGTGAAAGTCGAGGCCGTAAGGAGCGTGCTCGAGAAGATCTACGGAAGCGTGAGGATCACCGCGGCCGATGTGGACAGCGGAGTGCCCGAACAGCCGTTCGAGTCAGACGTCAGAAAGGGCGCCATAAACCGGGCGAGAAAAGCTCTTGGGGACCACGAGATGGCTTTCGGGATAGAAGCCGGGGTATTCGAGCGCGAAGAAGGCCTTTTTGACATCCAGTACTGCGCTGTGATAGACAGGCACGGAACGCTGACCGTCGGGACGGGGCCCGGGTTCGCATATCCGGATGGAATCGCGGACCTGGTGCGGAACGGTTACACCGTGGCAGGGGCGATAGCCGAGCTCTACGGCGACAAAGGCATCGGAAAAAGAAAGGGCGCCATCGGAATGCTCAGCAACGGCCTGATAGACCGCAAGACTCTGACCGAGCAAGCGGTCACAGCCGCAATGGTTCCGCGGATATCTTCCGACCTGGGTTATTGAATATAAATATCCTGGCGACCGTACACGGTCATATGGATTATGTTCTATTCGTGACGGGAGGTCCCGAATCCGCCCTTGGCATGCTGCAATCCTTCATGCAGGACGGCGATACTTTTTCAGTAGCGGCCATCGGAGGCGAGAAACTCGACGAGATGCTCAATATCTGTATTTCAGCCGGCGCCTCCGAAGCCTACCGCCTCATGGATAAATCATTCATCGGCTCTGACACATGGGCACTCGCAAGGATATACGCGGCATTCGTGGGCAAATACAGTCCCGGAGCGGAAGCCCTGATATTCGCCAGATACAGCTCTGCAATGCCGATGCTGGCACATCTTTTAAGGGCTCAGCAGTTCTGCTATGTCACCGAGATAGCGAGAGATGATGAGGGCATGATTGTAACACAGGACTACGGAGACGAAAATAGAAAGTGCCGTGTTCCGCCCGGATCCTTCATATCGCTTAAGGAAGACGTAAAGTTTCCTTTCCAAGATAAAAGTGCCAGCATATCGGATGTTATAATATTGGGGCGGGAAGACCTCGAACTCGCGGAGATGTCGGTCGGATCGTGCGGCTCAAGGGTGTTCGAAAGGGAGGTTTGCTGATGGGCGGATGCGACGGTTGCGCTTCCAGCGGTTCATGCCCGTCATATAGCTCGGGCGACTCCTGCAGCTCCGGTTCATGCGGAGGCGAAAAGAAGCTGCCTCCAGGCATGCTAGAGCACTACAATACAAACCAGTCCACTGCCGACGGGACGCTGGTGTTCATCGAGGTTTCCGACAAAGGCGGCGTACAGAAGATCGAACCTGTTTCGATACAGCTGCTGGGTAAGGCTTCGGAGATGCAGGGAGGCCGTATTTTCGGGATAGTCTTCGGAGGTCCGGAAAGGAAGGAGCTCTACAAGGAGATCTTCTCTTTCGGAGTGGATACAGTTTATCATGTGAGGGACCCACGGCTCTCGGTCTTCCATCCCGAGGCATACGCGGAATCGATCGCCGCGGTATGCGAGCGCGTTATCCCTGCGACAGTCCTCATCGGCTCGACACCCAGAGGGGCGGAGCTGGCACCCAGGGCGGCGGCCTCCATGGGCACAGGAATTGTAACAGAATGCAGCGATCTGGCACTCGAAGATAGAAAGCTCAGCATGTTCCGCGTTTCCGAAGGCAGGAAAACGCGTTACGAGTGCGTAACCTTCCCACAGGTGGCAACCGTCAAAGACGGTGTGTTCCCGTTCCCCGCAGCCCAGGAGGGGCGCGGAGGCACAGCCTTCTACTGGCAATACAAAGGCGACGGATTCAAGCAGATCCTTTGATCACTGGATCTTGGAAAGGGATATGGTGCGGTCTAGAACTTCCTGCGCATGACCGTCGACCTTTACCTTCTTCCATACGGCTTCGACCTTCCCGTCCCTTCCCACTATGAAAGTGGAACGTATGACGCCTTCGACCTCCTTGCCATACATCATCTTCTTGCCCCAGGCGCCCGCCGCCTCCGTGAGGGAGCGGTCCGGGTCACTTAGGAGTTTGATCTTCAGTCCGTTCTTGTCGACGAACTTTCTATGGGAAGCCGGAGAGTCCCTGCTGACGCCTATGACTGCAACGTTGCGAAGCATGAAGTTGAAGATGAGCCCTGAAAATTCCGTGGCTTCTTTGGTGCATCCCGATGTGTTGTCCTTCGGATAGAAGTATATCACATAACGCACGCCTGCCAGCGCCCTGCTGTCGAACATTTCGCCGTTCTCGTCGGCCAGTATAAACTCCGGAAACGCATCTCCCACATCCATATAATCACATCAGAACATGCTGGTGCTTCCGGACACGAACTTATCCAGATCCAGCTCTGCCATCATCACGGGGTGGTTGATCTCGAAATCGGTTATAACCTTCGGAGAAACTTCTCCGAACTGCCCTATGGGAACGCCGTCCGCCAGCACAAGGGCGCCTCTTCCCGGAACGAACGTTTCGTGTCCGCAGCTCTCGATCGTGTAATCGCACCCTATCTCCCTGAGTATGCTTTCTGCGAGGGACTTCGCCTCGGTGAACGAAGTTTTGGATGCGGCCATTACGGCGCAGAGGTGGAGACTGTTCCTGCAGTCTCTTACCACATATCCTGCTTCGAATATTTTCTGAGGAAGGTCCCTGTGACGGTTGTGCCTGAGTATCCTCATGAGGCTGGGGAACAGATTCGCCCTGAGGCACGTGTGGTCCTCTGTTATCGGGTTCTTTATCCGGACGGTATCGACCTCCGGGATTCCCGAGATGCAGAACTCCTCGGTTTCGTTGCTAAGTGTCAGGGTGGTAACTTCTGTGTAGCCCAGTCCGATCATCACGTTACGGATGTTATCGGAAAAAACAGTGTCTGGAAGACGGGATGCCACGGTCTGGTCCAACTTGTACGGTCCTCCGAACTTCTCGAAACCGTGGCCGGCGGCCACGTCCTCGTAGATGTCCACGTCGTGCATGATATCCAATCTGGTGGAAGGAACGGAAACGAACACTTCGTCGGGGTCGCCCCTTACCTGTGCGGCATCGAGACCCATCATGCGCAAGGCATCTACGGTCCCGGACTGTCCTAGCGACGTCCCAAGGAATTTATCGCATTCCCCGGACGAGATCGTGCGGTCGGAGGGAGTCAGGTCTGGTGAAATGAAGGCTTTTCCGTCTTCGTGCATGTGGACGGCTCCGATGCTGCCTCCTCTCTCGGCAAGGGCGGTACAGACGATGTCGAGGGCGCCCTTGACAGCTTTGCGGTCGGTTCCCGTGACGTCGATGAAAAGATTACGGGTCTCCGTAGTGACCGTGGTTAGCGCACCGTTGATAATAGGAGGGAATGACAGTACGTTGCCCTCCGAATCCCTGATGATGGGATACTTATCGGCACCTTTCAGCAGGTCGGCGTATTCCCGCCCTTTCTCGTGCTTCTCCAATATCTCGTCCAAGTCCATTTCTTCTGTCTTGGCCAGAGGTACGAACCTGACCTCTTTCGGATCCTCCAGAGAGTATGTGAAGGGAGGGACCACCCTGTCAAGGTCGTGAATGCCTATCGCCAGTTTGCTCCTCTTCCGTCCGATGGTCAGATGGAGTTTCTCCTGAAGCTCCATCATCGACTTGAGCAGGTCCTCGTCGACCTCCACATCGAAAACGGCTCCGCAGAGGAAATACGGGCGCAAAGATTTGACGCTCCCGTCGATCGTGACCTCTATATCCGTATCTTCCACGTGATATTCCTGCATTCCCGTCTGCAATCCGAGGAACGCCCTTAGCGCCCTTGCAAGCCCCTCGACGCAGTAGAGGTCCGGTCTGTTAGGGAAGAATTCGACCGACATGTCGTCGGAGCCTTCCTCTGTATCGTGCATGTCCGCGCCCAGAAGGGGAATCTTTTCCACTAGCAGGGACTGCGGAACATCCTCACCTATCAGCGAACAGAGGTCGCTGTAGCTGAAGTTGATTACTGGCATATCCACACCATGGGGAAATCCCTATAAAAGGACTTTCAGGATCAGCGTCCGAGGGCCCTGTGTGCCGAGCCGAGCTGGCCGGCAGCCTGCGCCGCAAGGTTGGAAAGCTCTCCGGCGAGGACCGTGGAAGCCACGATCTCCGAGAGCTTTCTCGCTTTTCCGGCTCCGGAGCATCCGATCATAGAAAGAGCTTCTTTCTGGCAGGGCAGGGATGTCCCGCCTCCTACCGTTCCAACCTCGACCACGGGCATTCTGACAGAGATGTAAAGGTCCCCGTCTGCGTCCTCGCATGAGGTGAAGGACATGCTTGCGCCTACGACCTGTGCGGGGTCCTGCCCCGTGGCTATGTAAAGCGCCGCTGCCATGTTGGCCGCGTGCGCGTTGGCGCCCATGGTCACCGACAAAGCGCTTCCCATGAGATTCTTGCGGTAGTTGACCTCGACGATCGATTCAACGGTCGCATGCAATCTCTTCTCGACGACCTCCTTCGGGATCAGGGCCTCTGCGACGACGGCCTTTCCGCGCCCTTTCACTATATTGATCGCTGCTGCCTTCTTGTCGCTGCACATGTTGCCGGATACGGACACCATCGTCGCTCCGGTCTTCTCCTCTATAAGCCTGCTGGCAGCCTCCGTCGCGATCGTGGCCATGTTCATCCCCATCGCGTCACCTGTTGCATAGACGAATCTCATGTACAGGCTCCTCCCGTTGGGAAGCATCTCGATGTCGATCAGTTTCCCGTGTGAAGTGGTCTTGCCGACCGCTTCGCCAATAAGGTCCATATTGTCTGCGACCCAGTCCATGACTTCCGCGGAATGGGCCAGGTCCCTGACCTTGAACACGGGTGCACGGGTCATGGCGTCCCAAAATACCTTGGTCCTGATCCCTCCAGCATCTTCGGCCACCGACATTCCGCGGGAAATGGATGCGATCAGGGCGCCTTCGGTCGTAGCCAGAGGGATGAGGAACCTGCCGGAGGCGTAGTCTCCCTCAATAGTCACGGGTCCTGCGAATCCCAGAGGGATCTGCGTGGCACCGATCATGTTCTCTACGTTCTTGGAGGCGGCTTCCGAGCTAAAGCAGTATTTGGATATGCTTTCGAGAGACGCACCGCTGAACTCTTCCGCTGCAGAGCGGCGTTCGTCCACATCGCTGTGCGAGTAGCCCCTGTTCTTCAATCCCTTGGGGTCGGCCATAATTTAGCCTATCGATTGCCATCAATAATATATTTGCGAAAGGATAAGGTGATTGTCGGTCATGTACCAGGGGGAGGACTGTCGAATATGGAATCAAAGGACGCTAAGCCCAGGCACGAAAAGCTAGACGCCATCATCGTCACATACTTTCCGTTGGTCATATTGAGCTGCCTGCTTGCAGTGGGTATACTTTCCACGGAGTACTCTGCCAGCACAACCTACGATATATTGTACTGGTTATGCGTGGGCTTCGTTGCGGGGTTCGCGGCGCTCGGCATGTTCTGCGCATTTTTCATGGACGCTCCCATGATAAAGTACCGTTACGTCGTCCCGATCCTCATCCTGCTTCCCATAATCCTCTCATATGCGCTGTTCTACATATACGGAAAGGGATTCGCGCCGAACCTGTTCATCAGCCGCTTCTACTTTTTCATGGGAGACGGAGAGGTCACCGTGAAAACGATGCTCGCCGGATTCTACGTGATAGAGGCGGCGATCCTCTTTGTGGCCATCGCCGTCTCATCCGTAATATCCGCTTATTTCAGAAGGTACTTCTCCAGGCTAATGCTGGGGCTCGTCAGCCAGAATCCGAAGAGCAGGATCAAAAAAATCGCCTTGTGGTTCTTCGACGTGCCTGACATCATTGATGTGAAAGATGTGGTGCTGGATCCCGAGGAGGACGATGGGAAATTCAATTCGGAGGTCTTCAAGAGGGTGGCTTCCAATATATTCTACATGGGCTTCATCATATGCTCTTACATTTTCCTGAACCCATATTTCGTTAACGAGATGCCGATAGAGGAGATGGTCATGCTGTCCCTTCTGCTTTCGCTTTTCATCGCCGTCCTGATAATACCCTGGCACATAATACGCGCCGTAGGTGCCAAGGCGATATCCCAGGCCCCCAGGGAGCTTTATCTCTGGAGAGGTATGAAGAGGCGCCTGAGCATGAGCGTGCTGGCCATCACTTTCTTCATGCTTATGATAACGCTGTTGGCATACCTGCACATGGATTTCTCGAAAGTGCTGATTACTTATGGCAGCTACATACTGCTGATGGGGGTCACATCGGTCCTGTATTCCTTCATCTATGTCAATAACTTCTATAGCCAGTTCAAAAAAGGTCTCATCGATAACTTCAACGAGGAGAAACAAAAGAAACTGAAAAATTACAAGGACAGCGACCTCTAAAGAGGTCCATCCCTCTATTTATCTGTCCGAATCCGGGGCGGAAGGTCACTTCTGCTTCTGGAACTTGCCGTCCATCTTGTGTACCGAGACCTTTGCATCCTTGTTCTTGGCCTTCAGTTCCTTGACCTTCTGTTCGGCCTCGACCTTGGTGTTGTAGTAGCCTATGGCACGTTTCGCCCCGTCGGCCTTCACCCTCCACTTGTTCTCTTCCTTGTCGTGGACTATCCTGTAGGTCTTGGAGTTGGACTTTGTCTTGGTCTCCTTTTCGTCCGAATCCGGTTTTTCCGCGTTTGCAGGCGTCATCGCGACGATAATCGACTTAACCGTATTTAATAATTAGATGTGCCAACAGCCGAATTTATCATATCTCTGAGGCTTTCCGCGTCGCCGGCGACCCTTCCTTTCAATGCACCCGTTATCATGAAATTATCTGTTCCGTACTCAGATGTCCGCACATCGGTCTTGAAGCCGAAGCATTCCATCCCCGATCCGAAGGCTATGCCGAGTTCGACGCATGCGCCCTCGTCCGGGACCCTTCCGTCCATCACCATGACGAGGACGTTGCAGCCTCTGAGAGCGTTCAGGTCCGAATCGAAAATCCTGACATAAGCGTCGCGGCCATATTCGGAGATGACACCCTTCACATCCAGGCCCAGCTCCTGGGGTAGAAGCACCTCGAAACCGTAACCCCTAAGCTTCCCGGCGAGCTTTTTATTGAAATCCAGCTCCGCTTCGCAGAACAACGGGCCGGCCAGGTATATCTTCGTAGCCATCCTTGGGGCATGTCCTGCGGATTTGAAAAACGTTACTGACAAGGATTATACGCTAGCTTGCCTTCGAGGCCTTATGAAGGACCCAGCGTACGAGGCCATGGAACGCGCTAAACGCCAGAGCTCCAGCGGAAACCCCGAGGGGGCAGTGAAGACACTGGAAGAGTACCTCAAGAGCGACCCTCACAACGTGAAGCCCCGCATACTTCTGTCCAATATATACATCTACGGCCTGAACATGTTCGACTTCGGCATCTTCCAGCTGGATGTCGTATCGGAGCTGGAGCCGGGCAACACGGACTGCCTCAAGGCGAAGGTCACGGCCCTCAGTACAAAGAAGAAGTACAACAAGGAGACGGATGAACTATACAGGCGTCTTTTGGATCTCGACCCTTCAGCGGACGTGTTCGACGCTTACGGCACATTTCTGAAAATGCAGATGCTCGACTTCAAGAAGTCGGCAGAATATTATTGCATGGCGATAGCCAAAGACCCGAGGAACAGCGATTACCACATCAATTATGCCTCTCTCCTGCTCAATGACCTCAGGGATTATGTTAAGGCGAAAAAGGAATTGGAGGCGATCATCTCCCTGGATCCGGATAACCAGAACGCGAAGAACAACCTCGCGAAGCTGTTGAACAACCACTTCGATTCAAAGGGCGAACTCAAAAAAGGATTCGGTCACAAACCGAAAAAGATCTGATCTGCAATAAACAATACTTAACATTGTGAATCAGATAAAGATAAGTTCATATCCGCTTAAGGCCTAGCCGGACCGAGGTGAAATATGGAACTCAAAGGATCGAAGACGGAGGCAAATCTCAACAGCGCTTTTGCCGGCGAGAGCATGGCCAGGACGAAATACACATATTATGCGTCGCAGGCTAAGAAGGAAGGATATGAACAGATTGCGAACATATTCATGGAGACCGCAGAGAACGAGAAGGAGCACGCAAAGCTCTGGTTCAAGGCGCTCCATGACAACTGCATACCCGACACCGTCGCTAACCTGAAGGATGCCGCCGAAGGCGAGAACTACGAGACGAACGAGATGTACCCCGAGTTCGCAAAGATTGCCCGCGAGGAGGGATTCCTGCAGATCGCAGCACTTTTCGATGCCGTGGGCGGTGTCGAGAAGGAGCACGAGGCCAGATATCTGGCTCTTCTCAAGAACATAGAGCAGGGCCTGGTATTCAAGAGGGACAAGGTCGTGATGTGGAAGTGCAGCAACTGCGGTTACATACACATCGCCGCCGAGGCTCCGAAAGTATGCCCGGTATGCAAGCACCCCCAGTCATACTTCGAGATAAGAGCTACCAACTGGTGAGCGCTGACCAAACCTCTTACCCCTCGGGGCAAGCTCATCTGAGCCTTATGGTTTCCAGGTTCTGGGGGGCTTTCGTCTCTATTCCGAACTTCTTGTAGATAGAAGATGCCAGGTCCGAGCATTTGCGGTCCTCGCCGTGTCCTATCAGTATCTTGTCCGGTCTCGGTTCCATCGTTGATATGTATTTCATCAGCTGCTTGCGGTCGGAGTGGCCTGAGAAACCGTCCACCGTTTCGCGGTTCATCTTGATTTTGAGATTGATGGACTTCCCGCGGTGGTTGAGGGTTATGTCGGTACGTCCCCTCTGTATGGTGCGTCCCATGCTGCCCTCGCTCTGATATCCCACGAAAAGCAACCAGTTCTTCTCGTCGTCCGCCCATTCTCTGAAATACTCCATGACCGGGCCGCCGGACATCATTCCGCTTGTTGCAAGCACGATGCATGGGTCCGGGGAATGGCATATCTCCTCCCTCATGCCCGATGTCTCGACCCTCTTGAATATGGGTGAAAGGAAGGGATTCTCGTCCTGCTGGAATATACGGGTCCTTAGCTGGCTGTTAAGATACTCCGGGTAGGCCGTGTGTATCGCCGTCGCTTCCCAGATCATGCCGTCGAGATAGACGTTAAGCGTCGGTATCTTGCCGGTGCGCATGAGCTCCTCGATGACAAGCATGACCTCCTGGGACCTTCCCACGGCGAATACCGGGATGAGGACCTTGCCCCCTCCCTCGGTGGCCTGTCTCATGAGCTTGCCGAGCTCTTCCGAGGCATCGGCCCTGGAGGGCTGCTCGTCGTTCCTTCCTCCGTAAGTGGATTCGATCACAAGCGACTCCAGGCGGGGGAACTTGTTGTTGGCCGGGTTGAAGAGCCATGTCTTTTCGAATTTGGTATCTCCTGTAAAGGCTACGTTGTGCAGGCCGTCCCCGACATGGAAGTGCGCAATGGACGAGCCCAGGATGTGCCCGGCGTTGTACAGGGTGAGGCGGACATCGGGAGCGATGTCCGTGGTCTCATTGTATTTCAGGGGGATGGTGTGCATTATCTCGTTGCGGACGTCCTTCGCCTCGTAGAGGTTCTTCCTGCCCTCTCCGAAGCCCAGCTTTATGTTGTCCAGCTGTAGGAGCGCCATGAGGTCGCGTGTGGGAGCGGTGCAGTACACGGGTCCGTCGTAGCCGTATTTGAAAAGCGCGGGAAGAGTGCCGCAGTGGTCGAGATGGGCGTGGGTTATCACCACGGCGTCCAGATCGCTTAGCGGCTGAGCCTCCGGGATCGCGAAGTATGGCGTCTCCTCGCTCCCGGGGTCGAGGCCGCAGTCGATAAGGACCTTGCTCTCCCTCGTGGTGAGGAGGGATGCGGACCTTCCGACCTGCCTGAATCCTCCCATGGCCGTGACCCTGACCCACTGCTCCCCTCCAATCATGGGGCGGGCGAGCTTCTTCGCCACCCGGCGCAGCATATCGTGCCTGTCGTCCCTGTACGCCCTCAGATATCCGCGGACGTCGGAGATGGTCTTGGACGGTATCGGAGGGGTACGGATCACTTTGACGTTCCATCCCGTCTCCTGTTTCAGGTTGAGTATCAGCGAACCTTCGTCTCCCTTGACAACGTCCGGCTTTATCGCCTCCACAATTGCCTCGCCTGTTTCGTCGTTGAAAAATATGTCGAAAATCCCCGCCGCCTCAGGTATCATGGAGCGGAGCTTTCCCTCCACCACAGATGGGTCGCCCAGCGTTGATGGGTCCGGCCTGATGTCCACTCTTTTGTGTAGGCTCTGCGCTAGATCCCTCGCGGCCTTGTTGTTGCCTGATACCTTGTCGTACTCTTTTGTATAGACGACAACCAAGGGCCCCTCGAATTCGATTGAGGATATTTCGAGGTTCTCCGGCGCAAGCCGGGTGACCTCTTCCCTTAGGCTGTCGAACAGCCTGTCTGCGTTCATTTGAATCCTGCCAAGGCGCCGATAGAAAACAACGACGCCTGTTATATTCTAAATTGTTAAAAATTAAAGGTTTTGAAACCGGTTTAATTCGGGTAGCGGAACCCGAGCTTCTCGCAACGCTCGACGATCTCGGACTGCGGAATCTCCTGATAACCGTCCTTATCGATGTACGCCATCATAAAGCCATCGCCGCTGAACGTGTCCCTCCTCCTCGAGGAGTTGAGGGCGGTTATGGCGACGTCCATGCCCTCGTCCTTGGTCATGCCGTCCTTGAACGAGCCCTCGAGGGAACCCAGCGCGAAGACCGAGCCTGAACCGACGGACATGTATCTGTCCTCCAGGTATCCTCCGGCGCCGTCGATGCTGTAGACGTGGCCGCCCGAGGGGTCGTAGCCGCCGACTATGAGTCCGAGGTAGAATCCCTGGCGTATGACGTTTGAAACAAGGGTTGCGGCCGATCTGACCGAGATCTGAGTGCCCTTCTTCATGGAATACAGCGCGATCTCCGCCGTCATGTACCTGACCATCAGCTGCGCGTCCCCGACGGAGCCCGCAATGGTCATTCCTATGTTGTCCGACAGAGGGTAGACCTTCCTAACATCGCTGTTAGCGATCAAGTTCCCCATCGTCGCCCTCTGATCGGTGGCCAGTATAACGCCGTCCTTCAGTTTTAGGCCGATCGTGGTTGTACCTGTCTTAAGAATTTCATCCCCTGCCATTTGTTTTACCTCAGATTTGTAATATAAGAATCAGCCGCACCAGGCTTACTGACACCCATACTTTCGTTGATTATATATGTTTTCATTTCAGCCTCGAACCGAATATTTGGCCCGAGGCCGCAGACCCTCCCCTGCCGCGGGCGTTCGGCAACGGATAAAGAAGCCATCGTACGGGGTCCGGGGAATAGAAAGCGCATATTCCGGAGAGGGCAGGCACCATCGTGCCGGTCCCTGAGGGGCTCGTCGCGGCCGTAATATCCGGCGCCACGGCCCCATCGGTCTGTGCCCGTACGCCATGACCATGGCCGGTGCGATCGCCGTGAGATTTTTCACCATGTTCTTCGCCCCGGCCGTCCCGGGAGCGACAAGCTCCAGGAATGCGGCTGAACAGGCGGTGCATGCGATCGGCGGAAGCCCCATCTCCGTACGCCTGTCGGGGACCGGGCTCGCAGGGCTTCCCTGCAGCAGTGTCCGAACCGGAATCCGTCCGAACAAGGACCTGGAACATAGATTTAAAATCCTTTCTTTCCGTTTTTCCCTGTGGAAGGTTACAATTTATTGCGTATTTATGTTCAAAACGGTGTGCTAGCAAATCGATATTAACCTATAGGGCATCACCGCGGACGGAGAAACTGTATCATGGAGATCGAGGATTGGCTCGGAAGGGATAATCAGCTGGGGATCGACATCTGGCAGAAGAAATACTGCCACAGCGGAGAATCTTTCGACATGTGGCTGGACCGCATTTCCGAAGGCAACAAGGATATCCGCAGGATGGTTGCGGAGAAGAAATTCCTTTTCGGCGGCAGGATCCTCGCCAACCGCGGCCTGCACAAGACGGGCATCAAGGTCACCTATTCCAACTGCTACGTCCTGACCCCTCCGGAAGATTCCATCGAATCCATATTCGAGACCGCGGGAAAGCTGGCCCGAACCTTCAGCTACGGCGGGGGCGCAGGCATAGACCTTTCCAAACTGGCGCCGAGGGGCGCGAAGATCAACAACACGGCATCCGAGACCTCCGGGTCCGTGTCCTTCACCGACCTCTATTCAATGGTCACGGGCCTCATCGGGCAGCGCGGACGCCGCGGGGCCCTCATGCTGTCGATATCCTGCGAACATCCGGACATGGAGGAGTTCATGGGCGTGAAGACAGACCTCGAACGCGTAACGAAGGCCAACATGTCGATACGCATGACCGACGAGTTCATGCGTGCGGTCAGGGACCACAGCGGCTATGTGCAAAAATTCACGAGGCCGGAGACCGGAGGGACGGTCGCCAAAGAGATAGACGCCAACGCGTTCTTCAAGAAACTCTGCAGCGCCAACTGGGACTACGGAGAGCCGGGATGCTTGTTCTGGGACCGGATATCGGACTGGAACCTGCTGAGCGAGTTCCCCGACTATTCCTATGCCGGGACCAACCCCTGCGCCGAAGAGCCCCTTCCGGCGGGCGGGAGCTGCCTCCTGGGAAGCATAAACCTTGCGGCCTTTGTCAAAGAAGGGCTGTTCATGGAGGACGAGTTCAGAGATGCGGTCGGCATATGCGTCCGCGGCCTCAACGAAGTCCTGGACGAAGGCCTCCCGCTCCACCCGCTCCAGGAGCAGAAGGAGTCCGTCAGGGACTGGAGGCAGATCGGCCTGGGCATAATGGGCCTCGCTGACATGCTCATAAGGCTCAGGCTCAGGTACGGGTCCGAGGAGGCGGTGGAGTTCTGCGACAGGCTTGCGTTCATCATGGCCGATGCGGCGATCCGGGAATCGGCCCTGATGGCCTCGGAGGACGGGATGTTCCCCAAGTGCGTCATCGAGCAGGTCCTGTCCTCCCCGTACTTCATGGAGAACACTACCCAGGAGACCAGGGACCTCGTCGCCATGTACGGGATCAGGAACTCGCAGCTGCTGACCATAGCACCTACGGGCACCCTCTCCACCATGCTGGGGATATCCGGCGGGATAGAGCCCATATTCGCCAACTATTACGAGCGCAGGACCGTTTCTCTTTCGAACAAGGACGAATATTACAAAGTCTATACCCCTGTGGTCAAGGAGTTCATGGAGGAGCGCGGCTACCTGGACGATTCCGAACTGCCTGACTACTTCACCAACGCCCAGGTTCTGGATTACAGGCAACGCATAGAAATGCAGGCCACCTGGCAGAAGCACATCGACGCCTCGATAAGCTCTACGGTAAATCTTCACACGGACTTCCCCGAATCCGACATCGAAGGCCTGTATCTATACGCCTGGGAGAAGGGCTGCAAAGGTGTGACGGTCTTCAGGGACGGATGCAAGCGCGACAGCATACTCACCCCGAAAGAGA
>DAVO01000003.1:0-13643 GCA_002509405.1 Methanomassiliicoccaceae archaeon UBA72
CTCACACGGTGCATCCACGTAGATGTCTTCGAGCCTGGGATCGGAGAGCAGGATGTCGAAGATCCCGAGCCCGACCGTGTACCTGTATACGGTCTCGCAAAGTCCGTCGACGACCTTGCCGATGTCGATGCAGTTGCTTCCGTAGACGGCCTCGATGGTGTCCGAGCGGTCCATTATCCTTATCCGGGCCTCGCTGAGGATGCTCTGCCTGTCGATTCTTCCTCCCTTCTCCCTGTAAGATCTTCGGACGCTTTCGATGGCTTCGGACACCACTGCGTTCACAGAGTCGGCCGAAACATACTCGTCCGGGGAGAGATTGTATTCCGTCTCTCCGTCCGCGGCGGCCCCTATGGTCACTCCGGCCCCCGGAAGCCGGTATTCGGAAATCAGGTCGAGTTCCTCCGCCGAGCCGATGAGCCAACAGTCGGCGTATGTGGGTTTCGTCCTCGTGTTGGACAATGCCATTCTTCCGAAATCCGAGACGAATCCCGTCGTGTCGGATTCAAGCCTCTCCGGCGCTCCGTATCTGGGGACCGGCCCGTCGGTACGTTCCTTCTCAGTTTCGCGGCCGCAGGCCGTTACCCGCGTATATGGGTGTTCGGACGCATCTTCGCCCCTTATCACGGGCATCGTTCATGCCCCCCTGCCGTCGACCATGGCCGAAACCCTTTTCGAGATCTCGGAAATGGAGAGCTCCGCCTGGTCCAGCGCCCTGTATGTTTTCTGAACGCAAACCTCGCATACGCCGTTCGAAGGACTGAATGACATGAGCTTTCCACGCGCCCCGGCGAAATCCGGCGTCGGGAAGGTGCTCCAAGCTATGCCGACGATCCTGTCGCAAGAATGGCGGCAGGACCCGCATCTGCGCATCGGCCTGCCGCTCAAGGAGGAGGCCGACCTGTCGATGAACGAAAGTTCGCACAGGATCTCCGTAGCGGGCCCCGAGATCTCCGTATCCCTGCCGGTCCTGAGCCTTATCCTGGCGGCGCACCCGTTCTCCGAGATCTTGGATACGATGCATCTTATGCATTCATCGCTTCCCGCATCCGGTACATTTCCGCATTCACGGCAGTCGATGCTCAGAACGTCCCCGTCCATCTTCGCTTCTGCCACGCCGTTTTTTCCGTTCCTTTTCTTTTTCCTTCCGCGTTCCATGCCGGATCTACCTGAAGGCAGGGGTATTAAGACGGGAAATTACAGTTAGCCTTATGCGGAGGTCCCAAGCATAAGTTATAAAGGATGGGCCTGCCTAGCGTCCGCCATGGAAATATTGGCTCCCGCAGGTTCCCCCGAAGGTCTGGTCGCCGCGATCAAAGGCGGATGCAACGCAGTATACCTCGGCGGTAAATCATTTGGGGCCAGAGCATTCGCGGACAACTTCTCGGACCAGCAGATCGAAGGGGCGGTGGGGTACGCCCATGACCGCGGTGTCAAGGCTTACATCACCGTAAACACCCTGATAAAAGATTCGGAGATGGAAGATGCCGTCTCCTTCGTCAGGTTCCTCTCCGACGTCGGGGCGGACGCCGTCCTGATCCAGGACCTTGGCCTTCTGAAGCAGCTCAGCAAGATAGACATACCCAAGCATGCCTCGACCCAGATGGGGATACATTCCAGGGCGGGGCTCGAGTGGTGCGCGGCCAACGGGATAGACCGGGCGATACTTGCGAGGGAGCTCACATTCGAGGAGATCAAGAAGATCGTCTCGGATTCACCGGTGGAGACCGAGGTCTTCGTCCAGGGCGCCATGTGCTACTGCATGTCCGGCGGATGCCTTTTCTCCAGTTTGATAGGCGGAAGGAGCGGCAACCGCGGACAGTGCGCCCAGCCCTGCAGAAAGAAATACAAGCTGGGGTCCAGGGACGAGTACGTGATGAGCTGCGCGGACATCTACGGGCTGGATTACATCCCCAAGCTGAAGGAGATAGGCGTAACATCGGCGAAGATCGAGGGGAGGATGAGAAGTCCGGCATACGCGTATCTCGCGTCAAAAGTCTACTCCATGAAAGAGAAGGGCGAAGACAACAAGACCATAGCGCCCACTGCGGGCCTCCTGCATACGATATTCAACCGCGGGATATGCGACGGATATTTCGGGGGCGTCGTTTCGCCTGTGCAATCGCTGTACCCGGACAACAGAGGTTACCTCCTGGGGAGCGCGAACATAACCGATCGCTCTTTCCTGCAGTCCGACCTGAGCGAGGTCCTCAACCCGAAGGACGGGATCTCGATATTCAAGGGCGATGAGAAGATAGGCGGTTTCAAGGTAAGCGAGACCAAGAAGGTGACCGTGCCCTTCAAGATCCCCAACGGAAAGTACCAGATCTACAGGACCTACGACCCCCGCATCGACGAGGTCAAGAACAGCATCGGACAGGTGCCCGTGCTGTCGGGAACGACCAAGCGCGTCGACCCCAAGAGGAAGCAGGTCAGGGAAAGGGTTCACAGGAAGGATGTCAGGCCCGAAATGTCGTTCTACGTCAACTCGGTACGGAACCTCGAAGCCGTTGCCGACTACGCCGACAGGGTCTATTTCGAATACGGCGACAGCATCGGAGAGGCAAAAGACATATGCGATGTGGGAAAGATCGAGCTCGTGGCACTGCTTCCGAGGTTCGACCCCGCAGACACCGCTCCGGGAAGCGGGAGCGTGATGGTCAACACCGTAGGGCAGCTGCATGCGAACAGGAATTCGCCCCGCGTCTACGGAAGCACCTACATGAATTTCTTCAATTCGTACTATCCGCTGACGGTCAACCAGACCACTCTTTCCATGGAGCTGTCGAAGAACGAGATCCGCGGAATCACTGAATACTACAGCGGCCTGGTGGAGGTCATGGTGTTCGGCAGGCAGGAGCTCATGGTCACCCGCGACCCTGCGATGGGGAACGGCATATTGGAGGACGAGAAAGGGTTCCAGTTCCCGATATACAAGGACGGCGACGGGATCTCCCATATGCTCAACTCCTCGGACCTGATGCTCCTGGAACAGCTGCACGATCTTCAGAAGATGGGCGTGGATTCCTTCGGGATCGACCTCAGAAAACGCCCGGTCGCGCTCGCCAAGACCGTGGCCGAGGCATATGCAAAACGGGACGTGTCCAAGAAGGCGAAGATCTCCGAAATGTGCGGCTCCGTAACTTACGGCCATTACATGCGCGGAGTGAGTTAATCTAACCGTAGCTGGGCGCCTATTTCAATTTCGAAGAAGACGACTCCCCCATGAGGATGGACAAGAAGGGGGACATAGGCTTCATGGAGGCGATGGCCGCCGCGATGGCGGTAACCCTGGTGCTTACGGCCTTCATCGGTTCCGCAGCGATCCTGGCCGGCGGACATACGGTCGCATCGAGGGACATCGACATCGAAGCCCTCGCCGACAGGATCAGAATCTCCGACGGCAGGATAGAGGGCGACCTGGGGGAGGAGCTCAGGTCCCAGGTCGAGATTGCGGGCATCAGAGGGGCATCCGTCTGTTGCGAATCCGCTCCGGGAGCGTCGGGGGAACCCAGGTTCCAGGGGCGGCTGTATTTCTCTGCGGGGATCTCCGAAGGCGTAATGTCGACGGAAAGGAGGCTATGCCCGGTCGAATACGACGGAGGGACGGCGCTGGTGAACATGGAGGTCACCACATGGCGTTGAAAGGGGACAAGGGCTTCACCGCCATGGTCGACGCGATTTTCTTTATAATCCTGATCACGGTAGCATTCTCGGTATTGCTTTCTATGTCCGAACAGTCCGAAAGAGCAGATCCGCAGGATGCCGGCGAAATACTCCCGATGCTTCTCGAAACGGATATCGAAGTGGAGATAGACCCGGAGTGCGGCCCGGTGACGGTCAAAATGTGCGACGGGCTGGTCTACGACATCTACACGGACTGCGGAGCGGGGCGGGCAGCCGCTATGATACTGGATTCTCACTTCATGAGGGAGGGCGCGTATACCTTGGGCGTACGCCAGGGCGACAACTCCTATACCCTGGGCACCGGGACCGGAATTCCGGTATCGTCATGCACCCTCAGCGTGGCCGGGGACTTCTTCTCGGCCGTGTACGTTCTCACGGTCTACTGATCAGGCCCCGTATTTTTCCGTCCTGTTCGCAAGGTCCATGCATATGGGCACGATGTCGAAACCTCTTATGCGCCCGATGGAGCCCGACGCGCACCCCGACTCGCTGAACGATGTCGCCGAATCTATGACCATTCCCGGGGTATAGATCGTGATGGGCACAGGGTCCCCGCTGTGGTCCATGAGGCTGCAGGGGGTACTGTGGTCTGCGGTGAAAACTATCACCAGGTCCTTCGGGAAGTTGTCCCTGATATACCCGGCCATGTCGTCCAGCCTCTGGACTATCTCGCACTTGAGCTTGGCGTTGCCATCGTGTCCGCATACGTCCGGGGCCTTGCAGTTCATCAATACGAAGTCGTATTTCTTCAGAGCTTCCAGGGCGCATTTCGCTTTCAGGGTGAAGTCGGAATCAGTCCCTCCGGTGCATTGGGGGGGAAGGTCCAGAACATCGAGTCCGCAAACGCCGCAGATCCCTTTGATCATACCTACGCCTGCGACGCAGGCAGAGCGCATGTTGTGGACCTCCGGGAAGGGCTCGATGTTGGGGAACGACCCGCCGCCTCTGGGAAGCAGTACGTTCGCCGGAGGCAGCCCCTCCGCTATCCGCCTTTTGTTGACCGGATGGTCCTTGAGGACCTCGTAGCTCTTCTTTACGAATTTGTTTATTACGCCCGCCGTGAAGACCGCTCCTGCGCATTTAGGTTTGGACTCGAGCACCTCGGCGAGGTCGTGCGGGTCCGGGTCCGTCACCTCGGGGGAGAGCTCCGGACCTCTGAGGAGCAGCGCGGCGCGGTGTTCGGTACCTTCTCTCACGATGGCCTGAACCCCGTCTATCGTCAGGCCCTCGAGGGCTTTCACCAGCTCTGTGGTGTCCGGTTCCCTGATCCTGCCGGCTCTGCGGTCGATGACGTTCATTTTTTCATCCACCGTCGCGAAATTGCACCTGAACGCTATGTCGCCCTTCTTGCTTATCAGCCCTATCCCGGCGGCCTCGAAGGGACCTCTTCCGGTATAGACCTCGCGCGGGTTGTAGCCCAGTATGGATAGGTGTGCGGTGTCGCTTCCCGGCCTGACGCCGGGCGCTATGGTGTCGCAGATGCCGGACATGCCGTTCTTCGCGAACCAGTCGAAGTTGGGAGTCTTGGTGGCCTGGAGGGGGGTCTGCCAGTCCAGATCTTCGTTGCCCCGGTCTCCGAGGCCGTCCATCACGATGAGCAGGATCTTCTTTTTCTGTGACGACATGGGATCACTCCATCTTCTTGAGCAGCCAGGCCATGTTCTCGCCCAGCGCCTTCATTGTCGCGACGCCTTCCGCGTCGTTCTCGTAGTCGCCGGGCGCACGGGCCAGGCTCATGTTCCAGTATGTCGATCCCGGAACGATCATCTCGTTTATCAGGAAGAAGTGGTTGATGCTGTCGAAGGCGTGGATCGAACCCGCCCTCCTGACGGCGATGACCGCCGCACCAACCTTTCTTCTTAGGGGGTTACCTTCCTTGGTCTTGCAGGAGTAGCCCACCCTGTCGATGAGGATCTTCGCTTCCGGGCTAAGGTCGGCATAATATGTCGGCGAACCGATGATGATACCGTCCGATGCCACCATCTTCTCTGAAAATTCGTTGAGCGCATCGTCGTCCTGGACGCATCTGCCGTCCAGGTTCTTCTTGCATCTTCCGCATGCGTGGCACGTGTGCATGTCCACGCCTCCGACCTGTACAAGCTCGGTCTCTATTCCGTTCTCTTCGAGGACGGACAACACCGTCATTAACATGTGCGCTGTGTTCCCGTTCTTGCGGGGGCTGCAATTGAATGCTGTGACCTTCATTTGGACGTCCTGCTTTTCGCACTCATGTGAAGCGTTCATTCTTTTAATAAATGACCCATGGCCGCTCGTCACGTATATGTATGAGCAGAATAATCCGCAGGCATGCCCATAGCCAAGCTGAACGGGGTGAGACTGTCCTACTCCGTAACGGGTTCCGGGGACCCCCTGGTACTTCTGGCAGGATTCGGCAGCAGCATGGCTTTCTGGAACGACGTGGTATCCGATGCATCCGGCCGTTTTACAGTTATCACGCTAGACAACAGGGGCTCCGGCGAAACCGAGTACGACGGGCCCTTCACCATAGACGATATGGCCGACGATGTGGCCGAACTGCTGAAGAAGCTCTCCTTCGAAAAGGCCCACGTGCTCGGATGGTCCATGGGATCCCAGGTGGCACAGTCGCTGGCGATCCGCTACCCTGACAAAGTTTCCACTCTGGCACTTGTGTCTTCCTACCTTAGGAGGCCGGAAAGGTCCTCTTTCATGTTCCATGGGATGATCGAGGCCGCGAGGGAAGGAATGCCGCTGAGATACCTGAGCGTCCCCCTCAAGGCCATGTGTCTGCCCGAGAGGTACTTCGCAACCAGGAAAAGGTCGGCCGCAGAAGATTTCGGGTACAGCATCGACGGCCTGGAGGACCAGATGAGGGCCGTAGACCTCTATTCCACGGAAGACCATGCGCATATGATAATGGCACCGACCCTGTCGATACACGGATCCGAGGATTACATGGTGCCTCTGGAGTTCGGAGACGCGCTGGCAGACCGTATACGGGACTGCACGATGATAAGGCTGAGGGGCGAGGGGCACAACATAATGCCGTCCAAATACATGGAGAGCTACCTTTCCTTCGCCATGTCTCACGGAAGGTGACGTCCGGCCCTGATCCCTCTGGCCTCTTCGACCTTTCCGACGATGGTCTCCCTGATGTTATTCGTGCAGGGCCACTCGCGGTCCATGTAGTCTATGAGCTCCAGGATGTCGGCGTCCTCGTTCGCTATCGCGAGGTAGACCCGGCTCATGAAGGTTGACACCAGGTAGGGGAACTCCCTGCATACCTCGGGGCGGTCCTCCCATATCCTGCATTTTTTATCCTTTCCGAGGAAAGCGCAGGGGTCGGTCCGGAGAAGCATGATCCTTCCGTCTTTGGAGAATCCCACGTATTTCGACATGAACTCGCCCAAGGGGACACCTGCGGCCGAAGAGATCCTGTCCACTTCTTCGGGAAGGATCGTTATAAGCTTCTGATGGCAGCATCTTCCGCATTCCCGGCAAGGGAGAGAGGAATGATAATGCCGGCATATGTCGTAAGCGAGGTCCAGGTCCTTCTCCATCTCATCGGATATCTCCGGGAGGCCCTGAAGTATGTAGCGACCTCTGTACACAGCCATAGGAAAGCCTCAGAGGTTGGCGAATCCTAAAATGAAGCCGATCATGGAAAGCAGAAGTCCTGCCGCGGAGGCGACCATAAGAACATTCTGGTTGACAGGCTTCACGATGCGCACGGCGTTGATAGCGTAACCGCCGACTATAAGCCCCACCGCACCCACGGCCGCCCCGGCCATCGCGACGAAAAATGCAAGGGCCACAGAAAGAACCCCGCACGCCAGCACAGCAAGGGAGAGGGTGTTCACGTTCCGTTTCTTAGCGGCCCTGAAGGGCATGTCCTGGCGCCAGTCGCACTCTTCGCAGAACAGGGTGCCTTCCGGATTGTCGGCTCCGCATTTGGGGCAAATCATATACGACCATTTTATTCTCGGATTTAACACTATCGTAACGGGTCGATGAGGCCGAACGACCGTCATCGTTTTTCAAACATGCATTCCGAACGGCTCCTCACCGTACCGAAACGGGTTCTTTCGTCGACCGTTTCAAGACCGAGGGTTTCGAAGACCGAAAAGCCCGCCGCGATCTCCTCGGGGGCCCTGTAACGATATCTTATGCCGTTTCTGACCGAGTTTCCGGGCATATCCCTCATATCTCCGGGGGAGAATGACCTGACGAACATCCTCCCTCCCGGACGGAGCAATCTGAAACATTCGGAGGCCAAGGCCGCCATCTGACCGTCGTCGAGGTGCTCCGCCACATGGACCGCATATATGCCGTCGAAGGTGCTGTCGGAAAACGGCATCCGGGTGCAGTCGCACACAAAAAACTCCGCTTCTCCCTCCAGGCGTTCCCTGCAGGATCCCACTGCAACATCGGAGAAATCCACGCCGGTGACGGAAAATCCCATCTTCGCCAATGCGGCCGAGGTCTTCCCGTTGCCGCATCCCACGTCCAGAACTGAACTTCCCGTGGAAAGACCCAGATCCGGGACCCTCGACGAGCCCCTCCATGCCCTGGGCTGTCTGCGGTAAAGTTCGTCCCAAGCGGCCCTTTCCTCTTCCATCCGATGCACAAGCGCTCGCTCAATATAAATAAAGGGATACGATAAGGAAAAGCCAGTGGACCCCATGTTCTGGAACCATGACATAGAATGCATGCCGAAGGAAGAATTGAAGAGGCTGCAGTACAGCAGCATAAAAAATCTCGTTACGAAGCTCTATTCTTCCAACGCATTTTACAGGCACAAGATGGATTCCTTCGACGTCGAACCTGACGATATCAGATCTCTTTCCGATGTTTCCAAGCTCCCCTTCATGACCAAGCAGGAGTTCAGGGACAACTATCCCACAAAAATGTTCTCCGTACCGAACACCGACGTCGTGAGATATCATGTATCTTCGGGGACTACGGGAAAACCCACCCTCGTGGGATACACCCGGAACGATCTGGATTACTGGACGGAAGCACTGGCCAGGTCCCTCTCTTCCATCGGGGTCGGCGAGGACGACACCCTGCAGGTATCATACGGATACGGTTTGTTCACAGGCGGTCTCGGACTCCATTACGGGGCCGAACGCGTAGGCGCTACCGTGCTCCCCGCCAGCACCGGAAGCACAGAGCGGCAGCTGGAGCTGATGCAGGACCTGGACGTCACCGTCATAGCATGCACCCCTTCGTACTTCATACACATGATCGACGTCGCCAAGGATATCGGGATCGATTTCCTCAGGGACACGAAACTCAGGAAGGCGGTCCTCGGCGCAGAGCCCTGGAGCGAGGGCATGAGGAAGCGCATCGAGGAATATTCGGGCGTCAGGGCGTATGACATATACGGCACGTCGGAGCTGGCAGGCCCCATGTTCACCGAATGCGAGGAACGCAACGGCATCCACATCTGCGGCGACATAGCTTATATGGAGGCCATCGACCCCCAGAGCGGCGAGGTCCTGGAGCCCGGCGAGAAGGGAGAGCTGGTCGTCACCATGCTGAAAAAAGAGGCTTTTCCGCTCGTCAGATACAGGATACGCGACCTTTCCGCGGTCTGCGACGATGTTTGCCCTTGCGGAAGGAGCTCGCCCCGTATCTCCAGGATATCGGGCAGGTCCGACGATATGCTCATAGTCCGCGGGATAAATGTCTTCCCGTCGCAGATCGAGTACGCGCTCATGCAGGTCCCCCAGGTGGGCAACCAGTACATGATCCAGGTGACCAGGGAGGGCGCCTTGGACAACATGGTCGTCCAGGTCGAGATAAAGCCGGAGTCCTTCAGCGACAAGGTCGAGGACATGATACTGCTGCGCTCCCACATAGAGAGCGAACTTAAAAAATACCTCAACCTTGGTGTACACGTGGAGCTCAAGGCCCCCGGTGAGCTGCCGAGGTTCGACGGCAAAGCATCCAGGGTCAAAGACAAGAGGTCGTTATAATGCCAGAACAGAACGTCATAATTCAGCTTTCGATTTTTGTGAACAACGAGCCGGGACGCCTTGCGGCCATCGCCAGGACGCTAAAGGAGAGCAACGTCAACATGAAAGCTTTCAACCTGGCAGAATCGGCCGAGTTCGGCATACTGCGCGCCATTGTGGACGACCCCGAGGAGTCTTTCGAGAAGATAAGGCAGAAAGGCATAATAGTCAAAAAGACCCAGGTCATCGGAATTGTCATAAACGACGCGCCGGGGTCCCTCTTCGAGGCCGCCGACGTATGCGGACGCGAAGGCATCAACATCGAGTACGGATATGCATATGCGGGCAAGAATCTGTCTGCGTTCTTCATCCGTGTCGATGAACCCCTCAGGGCCGTCGAGGCCCTGAAGAAGGCAGGCATAGAGCTGGTCAAAGGAACGGATATCTGATGAGCAATCTGAACGTCGCTGTCCTGGGCGCCAAAGACGTCGCGGGAGAAATAGGCAAGAAGGGGACCGTCACGGACATAACCTTCTTCGAACTGAAGAAGGGGAACGACTCGGTAACATTGCTGGAACCTTCGAAATACCCCGAGAAGATGTCCTCGATATTCTACACGGTCGAGATGGCGGAATTCGCCATATTGGTCGTCGACAAGATAGATTCCTTCCTGGGAGAGACCATAGTGATAGCCGACTGCGTCGGCATACCCAGAGGGTGGATCGTTCTCAGGAACTACATACAGCCCGAACAGCTGAAGCCCCTCATCGCCGGGACTTGCATGGAGAACTACGAGTTCAAGGAACTCGAGCCGATAACGATGAGGGACGAGCTGCTGAAGATCGCCGCCGATCAGAACAGGAAGCCGGGCGAAGGCACCAGCGGGTCCTGCCCGGTGGACAGTCATTTCAACGTCAAAGGGGTCGGGACCGTCGTCCTCGGCTCGGTCGCCGAAGGCCACTTCCGCAAGCACGACAAGATGACGGTCCTTCCGCTCAAACGCGAAATCGTCCTTAAGTCCATCCAGAAGCACGACGTCGACGCCGAAGATGCGGTGAAAGGCGACCATGTGGGTCTTGCGCTCAGAGGCATAGAGTCCGACGAGCTCGACAGGGGCTTCGTCATCACAACGGACCGCGAGGTCACGATGACCCGCAGTTTCACCGGGAAAGTCGAGATGGTCAAGTACTGGAAGAGCCCGCTCAAGGACGGCATGGTCATGCATCTGGGACATTGGATGCAGATGGTCCCATGCTCCGTTTCCGTCTCAGGAGAAGAGGTGACCCTCAACTTGGAGTCGGACCTGATCTACAAGCCCGGAGACAGGGCCGTGCTGATGTATCTGGAAGGCGGAAAGCTCAGGGTCGCAGGCTCAGTTACGCTTTGAACAAGAGGTCGCCGGAGACCTAAAGGTATAAGTCGTAGCTCTTTATTCGGACAATAACGTGCTAGTCGATAGCACGGAGGCGTGTATCGAATGGCATATTGGAACAAGGAACTGGAAACCAAGCCGAAGGAAGAATTGCAGAAGATGCAGCTGGGTCTGCTGAGGAACGAGCTGCGGACAATGTACGATTCCTCGAAGTTCATACACGACAAGATGAAGTCCGTGGGGCTGCTGCCCGAGGACATAGACAGTTTCGAAAAGTTCAGAAATGTCCCTTTCATGAAGAAGACGGACCTCAGGGACAACTATCCCGATAATCTCTTCGTCAAGCCCTACAACGAACTGGTCCGGCTCCACGTTTCTTCTGGCACCACAGGCAATCCGACCGTGGTGGGATACACTCAGAACGACCTTGACAACTGGGCCGAATCCTTGGACCGGGGAATGGTATCCTTCGGTATGTCCAAAGACGACATTCTTCAGAATTTCCACGGCTACGGACTTTTCACCGGCGGACTGGGCGTCCATTACGCCGCGGAGAGGATGGGCGTTACCGTGCTTCCAATAAGCACCGGCAACACCGAAAGGCAGATCAAGATGATGCAGGACCTCCCGATAACCGCATTCGCCGGAACGCCGTCCTATATGTTCCACATCGCCGATGTATGCGACCAGAAGGGGATAGACATCAGAAGGGACACCAAGGTGCGCTATGCCATAGCCGGCGGCGAGCCCTGGTCCGAGAGCATGAGGCAGAAGCTCCAGGACAGGACCGGGATGAGGGTCCACAACTGCTACGGTGCCAGCGAGTTCTACGGGCCGATGTTCCTGGAATGCGAGAAGCAGTCCGGGCTCCACATCTGGGCGGACATGGCGTATGTGGAGGTCCTCGACAAAAACGGGGAGCAGTGCGCAGACGGCGAGAGGGGCGAAATGGTCGTCACCATGCTCAAGAAGGAGGCGTTCCCGCTCATCCGCTACAAGATAGGCGACATCTCCGCTTTGACATGGGAGAAGTGCGACTGCGGACGCACCCATCCGAGGCTCATGCGTATATCCGGACGTACGGACGACATGCTGATAGTCCGCGGCGTCAACGTGTTCCCGTCGCAGATCGAGGGGGTCATAGGAGAGTTCGGTTTCCTTTCCCCGTTCTACAAGATAACGCTCACCAACGAGAACTTCATGGACAGCATGTCCGTCGACGTTGAGATCGCCGAAGATTCATTGACCGACGATACCGTGTCCATCGACAGGATGACCCGTGCGGTCGAGGGCAGGCTGAAGGATGTCCTGAACATCAAGGCCTCGGTGCACCTCGCGCTCCCCGGCTCCCTTGAGAGGTTCGAGGGCAAGTCGCGCCACGTGGAAGATCTTCGCAGATACGAATGATCATCCGGTGATGCGGTTCACGAAGTCCTTCAGCTTCTCGGCGTACAACGAACGGTTCACCTCGTCCTTGTCGGCGTAGGGGACTGCGAACGAAGAGAGATAGGTCATGTGATAGTATTCGCACATGTCCAGCATGCCGCTTACGGCGTAGGAGGCCACGTATTCGTCGTCCCCCATGGTCATAGCCAGCGCTATCCTTTTGCCGTCGAGGGAGTCGTACATGCAGTGAAGGCGTTCCAGGAACGCCTTGGTGCAAGCCGTGAACTGCCACATATAGATTGGGCTGGCTATTATCAGCAGCTCGGAATCGTCCACGACCTGGAATAAGGGCTGCATGTCGTCCTTGATCGTGCATTTCCCCTCGTTACCTTTCTTCTGGCATACTCCGCAGTTGTTGCATCCGCTTATGACCTTGTCAAAAAGGGTCACGGTATTAACTTCGCATCCCGCGTTTTTGAGCCCGGCGCTAAGGTTCTTGATAAGTTCCGAAGTATAGCCGTTGCTCCTGGGTGTCCCGCTGATTATGGCGACCTTCATTTCCGTCTCCGGGTAAGGATGCAGGTCCTTGAAGATAACCGTTTGCCGTGTCACTCGACGCTGAGTATCTTGCCTTCCCTAGACAGGGTGTAGACCTTCAGCGGAACGTTCCTGCCGCTGGTCCTGATGGCTTCTTTCACGGCGCGCGTCATCCCTCCGCAGCAGGGGACCTCCATTCTGACCAAAGTCACAGAACTGACATCGTTGCTCCGGAGTATCTCGGACAGCTTCTCGCTGTAATCGATGGAGTCGAGCTTCGGGCACCCAACTATCGTGATCCGTCCCTTGACGAACTTCTCATGGAAGTCCCTCATGGCGAACGCGGTGCAGTCGGCGGCTATCAGAAGGTCCCTGCCGTCGAACCATGGGGCCTTTACCGGGACGAGTTTGATCTGTATCGGCCACTGCGACAGCTCCCCGTCGGCCTTGCTCTTCTCTCCGACGCATATCATGGAGGGCTTGTCAGCACAGCTGCACGGGATGTTCTGGATTCCGGGGTTCTCCACGAAGGCGGGAGCATCCCTCACCTCGAACGATATGGCGTCCATGGGGCAGGCCGGAAGACAGTTTCCGAGTCCGTCGCAGTAGTCTTCGCGGACCAGCTTCGCCTTCCCCCCCACAAGGGCCAATGCGCCCTCCTGGCAAGCGTCGATGCATAGCCCGCAGCCGTTGCATCTCTCTTCGTCGATCTTGATCATCTGCCT
>DAVO01000003.1:13662-14333 GCA_002509405.1 Methanomassiliicoccaceae archaeon UBA72
TGCGGGGGATGGGATTCGAACCCATGAACCGCTAAGGACAGGATCCTAAGTCCTGCGCCGTTGACCAGCTTGGCAACCCCCGCTCGGCCGAAGTATGTCAGCCTTGTTTTTATTGTTTGTCCATCAAGTAACCTATTTTAATAAAACTGCAGCATTACACTGGATTACAAGAGGCTGAAAATGTCGGATATATTGGCAAAAGACGGAAAGCAGCTCCTTCTCGGAAACGAGGCCATCGTCAGGGGGCTGTTCGAGGCAGGGGTCAAGTGCTCGTCCACATACCCCGGAACTCCCTCTTCCGAGGTCGGCAACATTCTTGAAACGGAAGCCGAAAGGGAAGGGATGTACTTCGAATTCTCGACCAACGAGAAGACCGCGATGGAGGTCGCGGCCGCCGCGGCATCTTCCGGCGTGCGCTCCTTCGTCTTCATGAAGCATGTAGGGCTGAACGTGGCCGCAGACCCCATGATGACGCTTGCTTATTCCGGCGTCAGGGCGGGGATGCTGATAATGACCGCTGACGACCCGTCATGTCACAGTTCGCAGAACGAGCAGGACAACCGCACCTATGCGGCATTGTCGCTGCTCCCCATGGTCGAGCCCTCCACACCTGCAGAGGCCAAGGACATGGTTCCGGCAGCCTATGAGATCTCAGAAGCATTGGAGCTTCC
>DAVO01000003.1:14338-19390 GCA_002509405.1 Methanomassiliicoccaceae archaeon UBA72
ACGGCATCCAAGGGTCGCTTCGTGAAGGACGACCCAAAATTCGTCAACATACCCGCATACTCCAAACCCAACAGGGTCAGGCTGCTCGATAAGCAGAAGAAAGCCATGGAACTGTCCGAGAGGTCATCCCTTAATTTCGTCGAGGGAGAGGGCGAAGTGGGAGTGATCACCTCGGGCGTGTCCTATACTTACGTCAAGGAGTTCGTCTCCGGGGTCTCGATACTCAAATTGGGATTTACCGCGCCCCTCCCCGAGAAGAAGATCGCCGATTTCGTCAGAGGAAAGAAGGCGGTAATCGTGGTAGAGGAGCTGGAACCCTATCTGGAGGATGCGGTTCTCCGCATCTCTGCGCAGAACGGTCTCGGGGTCCCGGTCTACGGCAAGAGGAGCGGCAACTTCCCCAGGCAGTGGGAGTATTCTCCGGAGGTCCTTTCGGGGATCGCAACCCTGGTCAAGGTGAAAGATTTCAAGAAGCCCCTGCAGAAGGCAGATATAGTTCTGCCCGGAAGGCCCCCGACCCTCTGCGCGGGATGCCCGCACCGCGGCACCTTCGCAGCGACGAAACGCGCCGTCGGCAGCAGGGACGTGGTATATTGCTCGGACATAGGATGTTACACCCTGGGTGTCCAGGCGCCATTCCGCACGGCCGATTTCATAATTTGCATGGGCGGGGGTGCCGGCGCGGCCGGAGGTTTCGCCCAGTCCACAGACCAGCTTCCGATAGCGTTCATCGGTGACTCGACGTTCTTCCATTCCGGGGTCCAGCCCCTGATGTCCGCGCTGTTCAACGGCCACAAGATCAAGATGGTCATCATGGACAATCGGACGACGGCCATGACGGGACACCAGCCGAATCCCGGTACCGGGAGGGACTTCGGCGGCATCAAGACGGACGCCATCGACATCGAGAAACTGGTGAAGGGGATCGGCGTGCGCTTTGTGGAGACCGTCGACCCGTACGACGTGAAGGCCATGAACAAGGTGATGAAGGAAGCGATCGAATTCGACGGGGTAGCCGTCGTAATCGCGAAACGCGCCTGCCCCCTCGAGCTCAAGAGGCAGAAGATGCTTGTGTGCAGGAGATGCGAGGTTGACGATGGCAAGTGCATCAGGTGCTACACCTGTCTCAAGACCATCGCGTGCCCCGCGCTTTTCAAGGACAAGGACGGCTCCATCGAAGTCGATCCGGTCCAGTGCATCGGTTGCGGCATGTGCGCCAACGTATGCCCCAAGGGCGCGCTGGAGGTGAAGCAATGAAATACACAGTGCAGATCGTCGGAGTAGGGGGCCAAGGGGTCCTTCTGGCTTCGATGGTGATCGGAAATGCGGCCATGAAAGAAGGCTATGATGTGGCGATGAGCGAGATCCACGGAATGGCGCAGAGAGGAGGCAGCGTGCTCTCCACCGTAAGGTTCGGAAAGGGGATATCGAGCCCGCTCGAGCCCGCGGGAGGGGCGGACCTGCTCATGGGTTTCGAACCTGCGGAGACCTGCAGGAACCTCGGCCTTTGCAACAGGGATACTGCCATCCTGATGAACCTTGAGCCCATACTGCCCTCTTCGGTCGCGGCCGGTTTCGAATCGTATCCGGACGTGGAAGAGATAGTGGAGGCCGTGAGGAAGATAACTCCCAGGCTGATAACCATCAACGCGACGGACCTGGCAGTGAAGGCCGGCAAGGCGGTGGCCGCCAATGCGGTCATGATAGGTGCCGTTGCCGCGGCCGACGGATTCCCGATCGGAAGGGATGTTCTGCTGGACACTCTGCTGGAAACCGTCCCGGAAAAATTCGCCGACATCAATCGGAAGGCGTTCGACCTAGGGTACGAATATTACAATTCCAAAGAAAAATCCTGATAGGACCTTTGGAAAAACAACTTAAGGCCGAGAAACAGGGCCCGGCAGGAGGATACCGGACCCGTTTCTTCCTTTTTTAAACTGCCATCTTCGCGGACACGGTACCGGCGGCGCCCTCGCCCACGTTGGGTTCGGAGGGGCGGACCTTCCCGATCTCCTCGGCGAAAGCCTCGGCGATATCGTCCGTCTTCTTCATCACATATCTGACGATGCCGTCGTTCACGGCATCGAAAGCCTGTTGTATCGTCATATCGGGGAACTGTTCGACCATTTTGTCGTTCTCCACCGCGACCGTGCCGGGACATACAGACCTCAGCGCCCTGAGCCCCTCTCCCGCGGCGACCCCCCTTCCTTCCAAGGTGAGAGGCCTTATCGCAATGGCCATGGTCACCATGTTGAGGCCCTGAGCTATTTCCGCGACCACAGAAGCGGCTCCGGAACCGGTCCCGCCTCCCATGCCCGCGACTATCACCGCAACATCATGCCCTCTGAGGGCATCCCTGATCTCTTCGGTATGTACCCTCGCGCATTTCCTGCCGAGAGATGCGTCCCCTCGGGTGCCGATCCCCTTCGTCACGTCCCTGCAGATGAAAATCCTGACATCCGCATGCGTCCGCTCGAGCGCAGCTCTGTCCGTGTTGACGGCTATGACGTCTACCGGCATGAGCCCGTCGTAAAATCTTCCGGCGGCATTGCATCCGGCGCCGCCGACGCCGACGACAGCGACCCTTGGTTCAACGCAAACTTCGCCACCGTCCGTTCTGATCGTAACCATCCTGTGCATCCCCCTTCCCTAAGTCGTTTGCTCAAGCACTCCCGGCGGACAAGTCCCATCCCTCCGCCGGGGCACTCGATATCCCATCCCTTTTTCTTCACTTCATCTTCGAGGTGAGCTGTGCGGTCCTGAAGGCGTTCACGGCGGATTCCTTTTCGGTCTCCTCCGTGACGAGCTTCTTCAGGACGCATGTTCTGACGAACTCCTCCTCGCTGAGGCATATCCCCTCTTCCTTCAGCAAGGACAAGGCGTTCAGCTGTACCTCGGAAAAGCGGACGAAGATCCCGCTTTCCTCCGTGCGTCCGTCGATGTCGGGTGCATCTCCGACAACGAACGCCCGGACGGCGGCGCGTATGAAATTGGACCTGGTTCCGACCTCCGGGTGCTCAGCCACGTAGTCGTCCATCAACTGGAGTTCTTCGGGTCCCATCCTGAGCGTGACCTTTGCGTCGTCAGACATCCTTTTCACCTCGCCACAGAGCTTGTAGAGTCCCATCCCTTTCGGCTCTGTAATTACATGTAAGACAGGATATATAAAACTGTCGGACATTGTCATACTTTGTCCGACAAAGCAATCTCGTTTGAAAAACGCTTCATTTCTTGCGGATGCCGTGTTGTTACGCCATCGACAGAATACTATATAATCCGTGTGTACTTCTTCTCGCCAGTGTCGGGTAGTGATTATGGCGCGCGACTATACTGATGTGGAAAAGAAATGGCAGGCCAAGTGGTCGGCGGCCGGGATAAACATGGCTTCTCGCGACGAGAGGCCCAAGTTCATGATAATATTCGCATATCCCGGGGTGACAGGCTATCTTCATGTCGGACATCTCAGAGGCTACACGTATGCCGACGCCATCGGCAGGTACAAGAGGCTTCTCGGCTACAACGTGATGTTTCCGGTCGGAACGCACGCCACGGGCAACGGCGCCATCAGCCTCGCCTCCAGGATCAAACGCAAGGACCCTGACATCGTAAAGTACATGAAGGACAACGGCTGCACGGACGAGCAGCTGAGGGATCTCACGGACCCCATGTCGGTAGTCGAGTTCTTCAACAAAGTCTACGTCAACGACTATTGGAAAAGGTTCGGGTTCCTGTCCGATTGGCGCAGGTTCACGTGCACCCTGTACCCGGATTACGGAAAATTCATAAGATGGCAGTTCAGAAAGCTCATGGAGGCGGGACTGCTGATACAGAAGCCCTACTACGCCCCCTTCTGCCCCCAGTGCGGCCCGGTCGCGATCGACGCATCCGAGACGGACATATCCAAGGGAGGAAACGCGGAAACGCAGGAATACACCCTGCTCAAGTTCGAGTTCGGGGAGATGAAACTCGTGGCCGCCACCCTGAGGCCCGAGACCGTCTACGGCCAGGTATGTTTCTGGGTCAACCCCGATACGGAGTACTACAAGGTCATGCACAAGGGAGAGCTCTGGGTGGTCTCCAAGCCTGCCTCCGACAAGCTGGCGATGCAGTTCGACGACATCCAGTTCTTCGGCACCGTCAGGGGCCGCGACCTGGTCGGATGGACATGCAAAGCGCCCATGGTGGGCCGCATCATCCCCATTCTGCCGGCCACATTCTGCGACCCCGAGGTCGGAACGGGAATGGTCACATCCGTGCCTTCCGACTCTCCGGACGACTGGATCAATCTTAAGTACATCAAGGACAACGTCGGCGAATACGCCAAATACGGGATCGACGAGAAGACCGTCGCATCGATCAATCCGATCTCGATAATCAGGATCGAAGGATACGGGGACCTTCCCGCCAGGGATGCCGTGGAGGCCCTCGGCATAACGTCTCCCGACGACCCCAGGCTCGACGAGGCCAAGAAACAGGTCTACAAGGACGGCTTCCATGCCGGCCGCATGAGGGAGACATGCGGGCCTTATTCCGGAATGCGGGTCGACGAGGCCAAAGAGAAGATCAAGCAGGCGATGATCGACTCCGGAGAGGCCGAACTGTTCCACGACCTTTCCGAAGAAGTGGTCTGCAGGTGCGGCGAGACCGTTCACATCAAGAGGGTGGACGACCAATGGTTCATCGATTACGGGAACAAAGAACTCACCGAGAAGACGTCCGCGCACTGCAGGGACATGGAGATCTATCCTCCGGAGTACTATGCCAACATACATGGGGTATTGGACTGGTTCAGGGAGCGCGCCTGCGTCAGACAGGGCAACTGGCTCGGAACTAAGTTCCCATTCGACGAAAAATGGATAATCGAGGCCATATCCGACTCTACGCTGTACCCCGCGTACTACATAATATCGGTGTACGCCAACAGCGGGAACATAAAGCCGGAGAACATGACCGAGAAGTTCTTCGATTACGTGATGCTCGGAAAGGGCAACGAGGAGGAGGTCGCCGAAGATTCGAAGGTCGGCGTGTCGCTTCTCAGGATCATACGCGAGG
>DAVO01000026.1 GCA_002509405.1 Methanomassiliicoccaceae archaeon UBA72
AAGAATGGTGCAGGGGACGTGATTTGAACACGCGGACCACTAAGGACTAGGCCCTCAACCTAGCGTCGTTGGCCATGCTTGACTACCCCTGCTCCATCCCGAGTAATAAGATTCAGTTAATAAGGTTTACCGTCGAAACTGACCTGGTCAGGGAAAAAATAACGTGATTTTCTTATTAACACATGATTAAATAACGAAAAGTGCATGGTGCGGCATGGAACTTGCGATGGCCGTTGCGTTGCTTCTGATAATCATCGGATTGATACTTCTGATAGTGGAGGCCACGATGCCGGGGGTGTTTATGATCATCCCTGCGATCATTTTCATCATCATAGGGGGGCTGGGTCTTTTCGAACCCCAACTACTTTTCACGTGGTACTCGGTCGCATTGGCCATAGTCGTAGCCATTCCAGTCACTCTCTTGACAATATATGCCTACAGATTCCTGGGGAAGCCCGAACCGCCGTCGACGACCATAACCGACACTCTCGTTGGTGAGAAGTGCATCGTCACTGTTGATACCGTGCCGGGGACCCTGAAAGGAAAGGTTCGCATCGGGACGGACACGTGGAGCGCAAATTCGGAGGAGCCCGTCAAAGCTGGCACCAAGGCGAGGGTCATCAAGAGCGAAGGAGTGCACGTTTTCATAGAGCCCGAAGAGTGAGGGTCAGTTCTAAGATATTATGAAATATTGGGAGGAAAAAACAAATGGACAGCAATACAATTCTGATGACGATCGCCATACTGGTGATTTGCGTCATAGTTCTGATCGTGATAAGCGGGGTGAAGATCGTTCAGCCCTACGAACAGGGCATATACATGAGGCTCGGTAAATTCGTTAGGATACTTAACCAAGGTCTTAACGTTGTTTTTCCGCTTATAAACCAGGTCGTCAAGCTTGACCTGCGCACAGAAGTTCTGGACATCCCCAGGCAGGAGGTCATTACCAAGGACAACTCGCCTGTCAACGTGGACGCCATCATATACATCAAGGTTACCGACCCCAAGAAAGCCTATTTCGAAGTGACCCAGTACAAGGTGGCCACCGTAAGCCTGGCACAGACCACGCTAAGGGCCGTAATCGGAGAAATGGAGCTTGACCAGATACTTTCCAACAGGGAGACCATAAACCTCCAGCTTAGGGACACCCTTGACGAGAGCACCGACAAGTGGGGCGTAAGGGTAGAAGCCGTCGAGATACGCGAAGTTGACCCTGCGGCGAAGGTCAAGGACTCCATGGAGGAGCAGACCTCTGCAGAGAGGAAGAGGCGTGCGGCCATCCTCGAGGCGGACGGGCTCAAGAGGGCCGCGATCCTCAAGGCCGAGGGAGAGAAGAAATCCCGCATCCTTCAGGCCGAGGGACGCAGGCAGGCCATGGTCCTCGAGGCCGAGGGTACCAGGGTGGCCACGATACTCGAGGGCCAGGGAGAGGCTCAGAGGCTGCGCATCCTATCTGTGGGCGCGGCGTCCATGGATTCTAAGGCCCTTTCGGTGCTTTCGATGGACACGATGGTCAAGGTCGGACAGGGCGAATCATCGAAGATATTCTTCCCCATGGAGGTCACCAGGCTGATGGATGGCATTTCCGAGTATGTCGGATCCGCCGCCAAGTCTCCTGACAGAGCAGTATCCACAATAGAGGACATCGAGAAGGCCTTCGGTAACACCGACGACATCCTGGGCAACATCCCCAAGCCAGAAGACATACAGGCCGAAGCCGAAAGGATCGACGCCATGATGGACAAGGAGCTCAAGGAATCCACCGGAATGGTCGACAAGGACACCAAAGGCAGGATTTGAAACATTAACGAAACTTTTTACTCTTTTTTAATTTCCGATTAAAACATATATCCCTTCCACGATTGACGTGCGTCATGAGAGAGAGGGCGGCTGACGGTAGGACTTCGGTCCAGCTGAGGAAGTTCCCTCCTCCGAGGGCAAGATGAGCAGCGAAATGCTGCGGGGCGAGAGCCTCGGCAAGGGCCCAGAAACGACACAGCTCCGGTAAAAAGAGTGATCAGAAGACAGTGACGTTCCCGGAGATTTGGTGAAACGGCGACACCTCATCGGAGCAAGCTCATACAGCCGGGATGATTTGCCCTGGACCGGCGGGTAGGGTGCATTAGTCGAATGCCGCCTGAAACAGAAGGGGGGCTACTACTCTCACATGACTCTTTTCTATTCTTTGATTAACGTTATTAACAACGTGGCACATTTAGGTCCATGGCATTGGATCCCCATATCAAGGCTGTCGGTTTTGACATGGACGGCACATTCATGAACACTAGGGTGGACTATCCCCGACTTCACAACGTCGTAGCTGAGGTCATGGAAGAAGAAGGCATCCCTATAGGAAAACACGACTGGAAGGGGGACGAACGCCTCATGAAGGTGCCGGTGTACCAATGGATATACGATGCCGGCAGATGGGACGACTCCGAATACATAATCGAAAAGATCAACCGCAAGAGCACCGAGATCGAAAAACAATATTATCTGGAGGCCTCGCCGTTCCCGCTGGCCGTCGAGACCATGGACGCCCTGAAGAAACAGGACTACAGAGTGGGGATCCTAACGAGGGGTGGCAGAGAATATGCCGAGTCGGTCCTTGGGATATGGAACATCTATGGCCGTTTCGATGCGGTCGTGTGCAGAGACGATTATCCCTACGGCGAGGCAAAGCCATCCCCTATGGCCATGAAGCATCTTGCGGAAGAGATGGACGTGGAGCCGAGAGAGGTCCTTTATCTTGGAGATAACCTAGGCGACTGGCACACTGCCAGGGACTCCGGAGCCTCCTTCATCGGAGTGCTTTCAGGGGGTTGCACCCTGAAAGACTGGGAGAATGCAGGGGTCACCGACGTGATCAGAGGGATCGGTACGCTGCTCGACCGCATATGATCATTCCGCTTTCCCCCGCCCGACCTTTGCCAAAGCTGTTTTTATCGTTATTGCGATGATGAACATCGCTCCCATCGTCACCGATACTGTGGCACCAGGAGGTATGTCTGCACCTATGGCTATCACGAGGCCGAAGAACGCCATTATCAGGGACAGCACCACGGAGACAACCATCATCTCCTTCAGGCTATCGGTGAACATATTTGACATGGCCGCAGGTATCGTTATCAGAGCTATGACCATAACAATGCCCACCACGTTCAAGGCTACCACACATGTCAGGGCCATCAGTATGTAGAGGACCATGTTCATCACCGTGATGTTTATACCGCTGAGCTTGGCATGGGTCTCGTCGAAAGTCAGGACCTGCAGATCCCTGAAGAACACGGCGATGATCGCCAGCGACAGTACCGTTACGATGGCGATGACCATGAGCTCCGAGCTTCCGACCAGAAGTATATCTCCGAAAAGTATGCTCTCGAAAGACCTGGGAGTGACGACGGACTTGTCCATGAGGCTCATGAAGATCACTCCGAGCGCCATTCCCACGGACCAGAGTACCCCGATGACCGAATCCTCCCTCATCTTCTTTGAGACCATGGGGAGCGCCATTATGACCGCAGAAACCACCGCGAACAAGGCCGCGCCGACCATGGGAGTGAACCACGATACTGCGATCACAGACATCATATAGTATGCCAGGCCGACGCCTCCAAAGGTGGTGTGGGCTATTCCGCCCGTTACGAACACCGTCCTTTTTACTACGACGAAAGTGCCCACCGCCCCGCATAGCACGCATGCTACGGCCGCGACGATGAACATGTTCTGAATCAGAGGCATAGAAAATGCCGCGATCCAATCAACCATTGTTGTGACCTCCGCAGTCGCAGTGGCCGATATGCACAAGCTCGGGAATGCAATGGAATCCCAATGCGATCATTTCCTCGGTTATCTCCGGCGCGTCGTTGACGATGAGCCTGTGGTTCATGCAGGCGACCCGTTTGACATCGTGGGATATGCTGCTCATATCGTGGGTGATCAGCATTATAGCAATGCCGTCCCTGTTCAACTTCCTTAGTATGTCATAGGTGCAGTCTTTCATCGAAGGGTCCAGGCTCGCTGTGGGTTCGTCAAGCATGAGTATCTTGGGTTCCGGCGCAAGCGCCCTGGCCAGATACACCCGCTGCCTCTGTCCTCCCGAAAGCTTGCTTATCCTGCTGTCGGCGAAATCCGAGACCTCGGCATACTCCATTGCCCTCTCGGCCGCCTCCTTCTCTTCCTTGGAATAGAACGGCCTAAGGCCCTTTTTGCATCTCATTCCCATTAGGACCACTTCTCTGGCACTTATGGGGTACTCGGAGTCCAGATTCTCGTTCTGCGGAACGTAGCCTATACCCGGGGGCGACCCGGCAGGTTCCTCTCCGAACACCTTCACGGTGCCCCCCATGGGCTTTATAAGTCCCAGGATCGCCCTGAAGAGCGTCGTCTTTCCGCCGCCGTTGGGTCCGATGACAGCAAGAAAATCTCGGTCCTTCAGTTCCAGGTCGACGTTTCTGAACACCGCCCGGCCGTCATATCCTGCTGTCAGACCCTCGATTTTTATAGGTATCAAAATTTCATGCCTCCGCGTCAGGGATGTTCTCGCCCAATATCACTATGACCTGGCCCAGGTATTCGACCCAGTCATCGGCTAGTACGTTAATCACTATGATGTTAATATATATTTCCATCTCCCACAGATCCTGTTGGGTCAGGCCTTTTATCTCCTCAGGGTAGGAAAGGAAAACGTTGATCGGATTGTCCGCCGTCCCTCCCTGCAGCATCGCAATGGAAGTGGGAGTAAGCGTCGACTCGGCTACCTCCATCAGTTCGACTTCGGTAACGCTATCGGGCAGAAGGTATGCCCATGAAGGGTGCCAGACTATAATATCTGTGGTCGCCTTTCCGGTGAGGTACTCCTGTTCGAGTCCCATCAGCACATCTACTTTGGTCAGGTAGCTGGCACATCCCGCTTCGAAGACCGAGGCGTTTTCGGGTTCAAGCTCGACCATAATGTCCTTGATGTACACTGCGATAAGTGCCAGTCTCTCAGGTGACGCCCATATGTGAGGGTCTGTCGCATTTTCGTGACCTCCTTCGCCTCCCTCGTGCTCCTCTCCTTCCAGAAGCGGGTCCATCAGACCTGAATCTATCAGCTCCTTGCAGCACTCGAATGTGGTCACGCCCTGCTGATCCCTGATGGTAGCGAGATTGACCTCTTCCCATTCCACTCCGGAGCCCACGGCGAAATACGCCACCGCGTTCCGGGATGCTACTATTCCGGGAGTTATCTCTGTCGCATGGGGGCTTGTATTGGGTGCCAGGAAGGATACGACGGTGTATTCGTACCCGACTATCTCCCGGACCATTTCCTGTTGCCAGCTCATCGTCGTGTAAATGTATTTCTTATCGTCGCTATCGTCGGTCAGGACGATCACGGCTGCGGATCCGGCCACTGCGATAATCGCCACAAGCGATATGGCAATAGCGGCATTTTTCTTCATGGACCGCTCTAGATCGATCGACTATTAAAGATTAGCTGGAATCTTAATAACATTCGATTTTCAACGGCTTGATTGTTAATAAAAAGGAAAGATGTTGTGGTAAGGAGTTTTTGACCGTTGCTCACTGGCTTCCGTCACCTAGTACGCGGAACCTGCCCTCTTCGACCTCGTGTTCCATGTCGTTGTACCTGAATCTCTTCAGGTTGTCGCTGAACGTCGTGTCGGCGGGCAGGAGTTTCTTGACTCCCTGGATCATCTTGCTTCCGAATGCCATGAGCTGCTTGCTCATGTTGATCCCGAACCTGGTCTTTCCGCAGACGAGGTGTCCCGGATTCATGATATCGCGGGGGTCGAGTGCGGTCTTGAGGTCCCTCATGAAGTCAGCGGTCTCGCCGTCGTGGATGACGTCCATGTTCCAGGCGAAGAACACTCCGAACCCGGTGGTCCTTCCTCCGTAAAGGGATGCCCTGTCTCCAAGGTAGAAATTGAAAGAGAACGCCGTCATTCCGAGGAGCGACTCGTCATCTTTGAAGTAATAGGGCATGAACAGCGCGGTGCTGCGGTCCACGATGACTCCGATGACTCCTCCGGGCTCCATCTTCATGACTTCGAATCCCTTGTAGCATTCGTCTACGAACTCTCCCCAGTGTTTGGCTGGGACTATCACTTCGGCGGGGATCTCTCCGACACCGACCTTCCTGGCCCTGAACTCGTAGCATCTCTCGGACCACTCGTGGTCTGCGATCTCCTTGTCCAGCTTCTTGCCGCCGAACTCCGCCACTATAGCATCGACTTCGCTCTCCTCGAGGTCGACGAACTTAGGGTCTCCCTGGAGGGCCACAAGCAGAACGTTCTTGACTTTTGGCGCGTGTATCCCGGCCTTCCTCTGGTTGGCGAAGTGCAAATAGTCCGACCAGGCAATGTGGAGGGGCTTGATGCTGGCATGGGAAATTATCTTCTGAATGGGCCCGTGGAGGTCCTTCAGGTTCTCGAACTCATATGTGACCGGCCTGATCTCTCCCATGGGGTAGATCCTCATGGTTACCGTGGTGAGCACTCCCAGAGTCCCCTCCGCGCCTGCGAAGAACTGGTTGAGGTTGTATCCGGACATATAGGAACCGATTTGGTCGTATCCGGTCTCGATGAGAGTTCCGTCCGAAAGGACCACCTTCATGTTGAGGATGTTGTCCTTGGAGGACCCGTACTTGTAGCTGCCTGTACCCATTCCGTTGGTCGAGGTCCATGCCCCGATCGTCCCGGCGGGGAAGCTGGAAGGGTAAGATCCCACTATGAATCCGAGCTTCATGCACTCGTCGAGGACGCCTTTCCATGTGCAGCCTGCCTGGACTTTCACGTACATGCCCTCTTTGTTGATTTCGAGGACCTTGTTCATCTTCGAGGACATGTCTATAACGATGCCTCCGTTCGTGGGCATGCATCCGCCGAGTCCCCAGGTCGCATTTCCTCTGGGGATGATGGGTATGCCGTCCCTGTATGCGAGGGCTACCACTTTGGCCACCTGCTCGTCGGTCTCCGGCCTTACGACCACGTCGGGCAGATTCTTGAACGCCACACCCGACTCCTTCGGGAGGGGGGCCATGTCGTGGCTGTATAGGATCTTGTCCATGTCGCCCGTGTTGATGTTGTCTTTGCCTACGATACCTTCGAGTTTGGCGATCGTTTCGGGCGTCACTTTACGAGTTAGAATCACTTCACTGTTTGCCTTCATTTGTTCCCTCCACTTTATAGTGTGCGGATTGATTATAGAGTCGAAAGAGCCTGATACATTATAAGCATTCGCACTCGCGGACGCGTAGTTGGGACGGCTGGACCCTTCTCATGCCCAGTCTTTCCACCAGCTTCGCCTTTCCGCCATCTGGCACTGATAGAAGATGCGAGAAACATCTGCAATCCGAAGAACCGAACCCCCTTGCTACGGGCACGAAGCCCAAGGATGCGGCGGCATCGGCGATTCCGCATTCGGCCACCGAACCGGGATATTCTGACCCGTAAGCTTCGATTTTTGAAGCGACCGTGGTAAGCCTATCAATGTGCCAGCGCATCTTTTTTTCATGAGAGAGATGTCTGCATATCCGTTGTTCCAAACCATTCATGGCGCTTCCCGCATAGCAGTACTCCCCTGCCCCGAATAAGATATTTCCCAGAGATCCGACGCCCAATTCCGTGTCTTCGGTCAGGGTGATGAAGAGTGCGTAAGTGCCCTTACGCCTTTCCAGCCGATTTCCTGGCATCGTCGTACTCTACCTCCGAGCCCGTTTTGATCTTTATGAGCATGCTGCTGCGGTCGAGTTTCGACTCTGTGATCTTTGCGATGTCGCCCAGCCTCCGGTCGTAGATCATTATGTTACTTACGGCCTCGACATTCTCGTCGTATGGTATCTTGGCCCTGAGGCCGTCCAAATGCAGCACGATCGGTGAGGGCCTGAGACACATATCGATCGGAGGATAGTTCTCCAATACCTGTTTAACTTCCGAAGGATGGACGAAAAGGGGGTCCTCGGACATCCTCTTCCTCTTGTCCTTCAAAACCGTCTCGGTCATCGATACAATCTCGTCCAGCTTGTCCCTCTCCTCGGGGGACCTCATCCTCTCGGACTTCCTTCCCACGCCGGGCACTATTCCCTCGCAGTAGTCCTCGAGCCCCTCCGGCCTAGGTCCGCAGACCAGTATGAGAGGTATCCTGATATCCTTCATGAGCTCCGCCTTGGCCTCGATGCATGATTTGAAATTGCCGAAGCAGAAGATCGCCGCGTCGTATTCGTTGATGATGGCGACCTCCGATCCGGATATCTGGGAGGTTCCTTTGCCTCTTCCTCTCGCCAGTCCCATGACTATCGACAGAGCGCCTTTCCTTCTGAGCGCTTCGGCGATGTCGCATATGGGATGGGGCATGTGGTGGCGCCCCAGTGTCGGGCCCACCACTGCGATCTCAGTCCCGGCGAGGGGGACCTCCTTCACCTCCCCTCCGATCTCCCTGCACAGGGCGACCACCGATTCCTTGTCCTCGCTGGGGATGGACATTGTGACGGTGAGCATCTGTGAGCTCCTGATCTTCTGAAGGACCGCCCCGCCCACATCTTCTATGAGCTCGAAAAGCTCGGCTGAACGGTAAACGCCGCCGTCGTACATTATGACCTCAAACATCGGCCGACCCTCCCATCGCTACGTGGACCTTTGCTCCTTCTTTCATGAACTCGGGCTTCATGATCTCCTCGGTGGCAACCACGGTGACCACGGTCCCCGAGATGAAAACATGGCGCACCTTTATCCCTTCGGGCATCGACCTCCAGACAGAACCGATTATCTCCTTCAGGGCTTCCTCGCCGGATGCTATCACCGTTTTGCTTACGGCCTCGAGATCGGCGTTTGCTACCGACATGTCGAAACGGGTCTGTTGGTCGACGCTGTTCCTGCCGTACGCGGACCACATTGCCCCAAGTATCTCCGGCGCATAGCGTTCGTCGGTGATGGTTATATGGACACCGGAACCTTCCTCGCGGAGGCTGCTGACGTCTGCGATGGTCTTGCTTACGGGCTCGGCGCGCAACCTGACGGAGAAGATGAACAGCGGCGTCTCCGGTCTGAGCACGAGCTCTGCCTTATCTATGGCCAGGGCCTCGCCCAAATCGTTCATTATGTTCTCGAAGAGCACCCTGTATGCTTCATTCCCGAAAGGGTCCGTTCCGTGAACCGTGATGTCCATTTCTTTACCTCACAGGAATCCTGAGCTCAGCAGAGCCCCTCCCACCGCACCGATGTATTGGGAGTCGGGCGGGACTATGGGCATCTCGCCGAGTATTTCGCCTACGGCCTTCACGAGACCTGTGATCAGCGAGGTGCCTCCGACCTGTATGATGGGGTGCCTGACGTCGATCTCCTGCAGCTGCTGCTCGTATACCTGCTCAGCAACGGAATGGCAGGCTGCCGCGGCAACGTCTTCGAAGGTCTTCCCCTCTCCGAGCTGGGTGACCAGGTCCTGGATTCCGAATATCGAGCAGTAGGAGTTCATCTTGGCTTTCCTCCAGTCCCCCTTCATCGCAAGCGGTCCGAGTTCCTCGATGTCCACCTTCATCCTCTTGGCGGTCATTTCCAGGAAACGGCCCGATGCACCGGCGCATATGCCTCCCATGGTGAAGTTGTCCGGCACTCCGTCGCGGACCGTGATCGCCTTGTTGTCCATCCCCCCTATGTCGAGGATCGTCGCCTCACCCCTCTGGCGGTCGGCCAGCCAGACGGCGCCTTTGGAGTTGACGGTGAGCTCTTCCTGCACCAGCTTTGCATTGTAGTGCTTGCCCAGAGTGTAGCGTCCATATCCCGTGGTACCTATGGCCTCCAGGTCTTTGAGCTCGATACCGGCCTGCTTCATCGCCTCCTCGAGCACCTGCTCTGCTGATTTGATGACATCGCCTGAGCCTGTCCAGGCTTTTCCGATGATCTTGTTGTCCTGCATCACGACCGCCTTGGTCGTGCTCGAACCTGAGTCCAATCCTGCCGTGAGCCCCGTCTGCCTCTCCCTTGCAAGAAGCTCCTTCCTCGAAACTATCGTGACCAGGGCCTCCATCCTAGTGAGCATCTGGGACGCTTTGAGCCTCTCCGTGAACGAATATGTGACTACCGGCAGGTTCGTGTTATCCTGTATGAACCTCCTCAGCTCGTTTCTGACCAACGCGGCCTCGGCGCACCTGAAGCACGTACATATGAACACGGCATCTGCATCGTAATTCCCGTCGGCCAAGGACGCTGCCCTTGCGATCATCAGCTTGAGCTGGTTGGAGCGGGGGTTGAAACCGAAGCGTTTGACCGCGTCGTCGACATCTGCCGCTCCTACGTCTGGGTAGACCATCTTCGCCCCTACCGAAAGGGCGGCCTTCTCGATCTCGTGCTGAACGCTGCTGTATTCCGTTCCGCATGAGAGCTCTGCGATCTTTATCGTCATTTACCGAGTCCCTCCAGGAATTCCTTGGCGCTGATGACGAAGTTCTTGGCCTCCTCCTCGTTGGAGGGGTAGACCACATGCAGCCTCGGGATCCCGCGCTTTTTGATAAGATATTTCAGCATCTCGTTCGAACGCTCGCATCCGACACATCCGAAGCTGTAGGGCGCATTGTCCATGATTATGGCCGCATCGGCCTCCTCGATCATCGGTCCCCACATGGCCATCCTGCCCCTTATCCCCGAGGGTACTTCGACTCCGGCGTACTTCAGGCCCCTTACAACATCGTCCAGGGTCACATTCATCGGCGGCATGTCGATCTCCAGGTTGTCAATCTTCTCCTGGATCGCCGCCATGGCGCTGAGCGGCTCGTGGCCGAATCTTTCCACTATATCGAACAATATCAAACTGTTCGGCGGGTCTATGAACACCTTCATCGTTACTCCTCACAAATCTTTTTGAATTCCCTTACAGGAAGAGGTCCTTTTTCCGGGACCTGTTCGACCTTCTCGCCTCTGTCGGCGCATTCGAGTCCGTACTGCACATTGGAAAGCAACGCCCACTCGGCCTCTAGCTGGCTGTAGCCGGGCCTTGTGCCATGCTGGGCGCGGCACCTTCTAGGGTCGCCTGCAGGATACGCCCTGCGTTTGGAGAACACCTCGTTGCGGTATTTTCCGCGTATCTGGTCCAGCACTTCTTTTACGGCTTCCCTTCTGCCCTCCACGAGGCAGCCGTAGCATGTCTCCTTGACCTTGACATCTTTGTTCATCGCATGGACCGAGCGGACCAGCTGATCGGGCGTGAGCATAGAGCTGGGAGATATCATTAGCAACCTGGTCTCTCTTTCTTCGCTCATGTCTTCTCCTCCGTGATGTAGATTATCTTGTCTTCTTCGGCCTCGGCAAGAAGCCTCTTGAGATCGTCCGCAAACCTGCCTACGATGTTGGTGCCGTAGGGCTCCTCGCCCGTGGGCCCGTATTCCTTGCTGTCCTGCAGCCTGATGCCCATCAGACCGCAGTACGGGCGGGCCTGGTTAGTGATGCCTATATCCCCGCGTTTCACTTTTTTGAACAATGGCTGGGGATAGAGCAGCTTGCCCCTCATCTCGTCGCCGTAGAAGGTGATCATCGATGCCCCCTCGTATGCGAACTGCACCTTCAGAGTCCCTATTGGCTTGTGGCTGAGCCCGGTGACCTTTCTGAAGTAGTATGACGTCACCCTGTCTTCGGCTGTTATCTCGATCCTGTATACGCTGTCCCTTGGGACCCCGAACGTCTCCACCGTCCCGGACCTGAGGGCTTCGATCGTGAGTTCGGGAGTCTGTTCCACTATGATCGCCCCATCGGACGTGTCGCCCTTCCTCACCTGTTTTACGCCGGCCTTCGACAGGAAATCGGCTCCCGCTTTCTGGGTCATCCCCACGGACAGTATCCTCGGGGGATCGGTGACGATCGATATCCTGTCTCCTTTCTTGGCCATGGATACTATCGCCAAACCGCGCTCCACCTTGCCCGCAGAGCTGTGGGACTGGGCGATCTGCCTTTTGTCTTTGTATATGTATATCCTGCCTTTTCCGGTACCTTCGTTCCTAACGGTCACGGAACCCGTATCCCTGACGGCAGCTTTTTCGGGCTTAATATCGGCGTCCAGGTCCTCGGAGCTCGCTATATAGCTGCCGGTCGGGTCCGTGACTTCGAGGACCATGTCCGAAGCCGTGATGAGCAGGTGCTCGGCCGCCACGGGGGATCCGGAGTCGAGCTTTATCAGCACATTGGTGTCTACCGAATATCCTTCCTCCATGGGGTAGGACATATCGGAGGTCACTTCGACGTTCTCGGTGCTCACTTCGGACATCACCGGAAGTATCCCGCTGATGCCCTCGCCCTCGCGCAGCTCCTCGATCAGATGCCTTCCCACGGTTATGCGGCCGATGCGGCCGGCGCCGGCCCCGTAAGATTCCCTGTGGTCGTTCTTTGCGACCATGATGTAAGTGGTCTGATTGTCGCCGCCTCCCAACGAAAAGAAGCAGTCGAACTTGCGGTAGAGGCGGTCCGCGGGGTCCGCTTTTATGTCTGAAGAGAACGACCCGAATGCGACGATCTTGCGGGTGACCCACCTTGCTGTGACTCCTTCCACATTACTTATCATGGAACGCCACTTCTCTGCATCGGGGCCGTCGTCCAGATGGAGAACCATGTTCCCCCTCGGCGTTATGAGCTCGAAATCATTGGTCTTCTTCGTGACCGTCTCCACCGAAAGGTGCACGGCCACCATGGACCCTTCGCTGTACTCCTCCCCTGCAACGGCATCCTTGAGGGTCGCCCCTTCTTTGAGAGTCTTCGGCCTTCCGTTGACGGCGATCTTCATCTGGCACCTCCGCTGGGAATCATGGATTGAACCTTGGACACTATCTCATCGAGCTTGTCCTGCGGGCAGGTCACGCCTCTGATGACGCCGGTGACGATATGCACTATCTCGCCCTGCGTCTGTATCTCGTCTTCGGGCGGCATCACGTGGGCTGTCTTCACTCCTATGGCCGCGAAATCTTCGAAGTCCACAGGGCACTGTGACACGATTATCGCGGGAAGGTCCACGTTCCTGAGGATCAGCCTCGCTTTGTAGATTATATGCTTGCGCACGTTGCCCAGGTGTATCAGCACGACCTTAAACTGGCGCAGACGGTCCACTTCGAGGGGATCCAGACCGAACCTCGATCCCGTTGTGACGTCGGGTGCGTCCGAGGGCACGCCCGATCCGGCATTTACCACCAGGACACTGGTGTCTATGCCCTCCTCTCTGAGTGCATAGGTTATCTCGCATACCGGTTTGGTGATGTGCCTCTTTCCGGGACCCATGGCCACCGCCACTACGTCCCTCCCGCTGTCGGAGATGGTGGCCCTCTGTGCCAGAGCACCGCCCACACCGAGGCCCATCGCCTCCCTGCATTCAACGAAACTCAGATGGCGACCGATCTGCTGCTTCATTCATTCACCCTCGGAGTCGTCATCCTGAAGCTCTTTCAGACCGAACCTCTGGATGACCGACTCGGGAGTTCCGATATCTTCCACTACGCCGTTCCTTATGAAAGCGACGCGGTCGCAGACGTTCTCTACGAAATCCATGTCGTGGCTAACTACGACGAATGTCTCGCCGAGGGTTTCCCTTGCCCTGATTACCGATTTTGCGATGATGGTCTTGGTTATCGGATCCATCGTTCCGGTCGGCTCATCCAGCACTATGATGCGCGGCTCCCTTATCAGAACCTGCGCGAAAGCGATCCTCTGGCACTCTCCGACGCTGAGGGTGTCGGGGTAAGAGTATAGCAGATTCTCCATGTTCTTCTTGTCGAACCCTACGCTCTGAAGCACCTGTATGGCCTTGAACTTTGCAAGTTCTGCAGGCATCCTGGTGCCTATGCTGGTCGTAAGGTTGCTGAGTATGTTGTCGAAAGGATAGAGCGTGTATTCCTGATGCAGGAACCCTATGTACGGTGTGGCGCGTCCTTTGCCGCTCGGCCCCACTTCGGACATGTCCACCCAGTCGTCGCCGATCCTTATCTTGACCGAACCGCGGGTGGCAGGCGTCATTCCGGCGACCATCCTGGACGTGGTGGTCTTGCCCGCACCGGACTTTCCTACAAGACCGAACACCTCGCGCTCCATTATATCGAAGGTCACTCCGTCCACGGCCTTGACCACTCCTCTGACGACGGAGAAAAAGTGCTTCTCAGCGTCCTTGAGCGAGATTATGGGCTCCCCGAGGTCTGCGGCCTTGGTTTTTTCAAAGGTGTACCCTTCCATGAACTTGCCGGTGATCTCCTTCGGGTCGCCCTGCATCAGCACGTTACCGGAATCCAGCCATATGGCCTCGTCCGCCATCATGTCAACAGCCTCGGGCCAGTGGGAAGCAAAGACCATCGATATGCCGTTCTTATCGACATAGTTAACAAGACGCTCATGCATCAATTCCGCCGTATAGGGGTCAAGCGTTCCCGTAGGCTCGTCCGCCAATAAGAAAAGGGGGTCCCTGGCTATCTGTCTTGCAAGGACTATCCTCTGCTTCTCTCCTCCGGAAAGGTCCCTTGCTATGTGAGTCGTCCTGTGGGTCATACCGACGAATTCCAGCAGCTGGAGCGCCATGTCGGTCCTGGCCTTGCCCTCAGCGCGGTCGCCTATGGCTTCGAATATGTTCTCGATGACGGTCTTATCCCCGAAAAGGGCGAATGTCCTCTGCAGCATTATGGCGATGCGGCTCTTGAGCTGACGCCTGAGAGGGTCTTCTTCTTTCAAAGACCAGAAATCCACGGTCATAGTCTCGGTTTCGCACCCGCATTTAGTGCAGGGCGTTCCTTCATAGGGGAGGTCGAGGTTTCCGCATCCGGAACACCTGTTGACTCTATAAAGCACCCTTCCGGAGTCGGGCGCGTAATCTTCGCTTCCCCTGAGCATCATTATCAAGACGCTCTTTCCCGCGGCGCTCTTGCCTATGAGTCCGAGAATTTTGCCGGTCTGTATAGTGGCGCTCACATTATTAAGGACTTTTTTGTTTCCGAATTTTTTGGAAACATTCTCAATAATAACAAAGTCCACCGACTTTTGAACCATGGATGTGAAGAGTTCCCTCGATATAAAAAACGCGCGAAGAGTCCCGACGGAAAGCGATGACGTGTGCTGGCTTAACGGATATTTACGGCGTTAATACATTGTCGGACTATAGACGCAATCAATTACTTTATTTAATGGATGAATGATACATCCATATGTCCAATCAGCAACACAGGGGTGCAGGCGGTCCGATACCCAAATTCAGCGATTATCATATCTGGAAGGCCCTGGACTGTCTGAACAAGAACAAGCCCGTCGGGCGTAAAAAACTCGCGCAGCTCCTTAACATCGGAGAGGGCAGCACCAGGACCATACTCGGCATTCTCCAGGAACACGGGCTGATAGATGTGGACAAGAACGGCGTCTCCATAAACAAAAAGGGCGCCGGGTGCTACAATTCCATGACCATGGACGTGAAACATGTGGACATGGGTAGCCTCACCATCGGGGATTTCGACTGCGCTGTACGCATTCCGAAGATTGCCAGAAGGGTGAAATATGGGTGCGAGGAACGCGACATTGCCATCAAAGCCGGTGCCACCGGCGCCACCACCCTGATATGCAGCAACGACAGGCTGATCTTTCCCGGTTCAGGATACGCGGTTGAACCCGAGATAAACGATGTCCTGAGGAAGAACCTCACTATACGCAACGAGGACGTTATCATCATCGGTACCGCCGACAATCCTGACATGGCAGAAGAAGGCGCGGTCATATCCGGCCTTTCACTTCTGGGAGGCCTTCAGTTCGACAGGGACCTAAAGGACATCCTTTCTCACAGAAGCACCGGCAACGAACTGATCTCCCTCGCATTTGCGATACACGACCTTGTGGGGGGGCTCCCGGTATGTGCCAAGAGCCGCGACAACCTCGGGATAAGGATCGAGAACGGAGTGGTGATAGACAACGCCTACACTGGCCAGGTCCTTGAGGAGGTAATCACGGTGGGAACCACCATACGGAAGATAGCCACCTCCGGACCGTACAAAGGTATTAAAGTCATAGTCACGCCTATCGACCTGGATAACCGCGTCATTGCCGCAATAGGCGTGGTGGACATACGTTCCATGGCCGGCGTGGACAACCTGATAAGACTAAGTAGTGATGACAATGACTGACCGATGTAAAGTAACGGTTGACTCGGGCGTCTGCAAGATGATCACCGTGATTGACGCAAAAGAGAATGAGATGGGACTTGTCGAACTGTCAATAAAGAGCGACTGCCCGCACGTGCTCATGATGTCATGGAATGTTCAGCCTGTCTGTGCGTATACGGAGGTGGAGGCCCCCATTTGCGAGACTGACGTCTATAAACTGGCTACAAAGTATCTGCCTCATGCGGCATGCCCCGTCCCGTGCGGCATGGTGAAGGCCATCGAGGTAGCCGGGAACCTGGGCCTTAAAAGGGATGTTTCTGTTAAGATCGAATGAACGGCGACATGGTTGAGCAAGGTGAGATCAGATGACAATTAGCAACAATAATCCGGAACTCCCGTTGAAAATAGTGAGCGGCCTCAGAGGGGTAGTCTATAGTTTTTACCTGGATGACGTGATACTCGAACAGCTGAGAGCAGAAGAGGCAACGGTCAGGGCAGGAGCAGGGAATATCCAGGTGGACAACCGGGGTTTCTCCATGGCGCTAGAGAGGCAGCATGTCATATGCATAGTCAAAGACCCACGATTCAGACCGCCGCCTGAGGCGACGGTCATATTGGTCGATTCGTCCGGCAATCTTCTCGGAACAGAGGTCTTCCCCTTCAACTCGAAAGAGTACGAGGACCGCGAAGACACCGTCTGGCTCTCTGATGGGTTTGTAGTTTTCCCTGAGGTCGTTGGTAATGGGAAGGAGGCTTTCTTAATGCCCCCCGTGTCTTTCCCCGAGCTCAACGAGAGCAACGGATGCAAGGATGTCATCTCTTGCAGTCCTGCCCCTACCTCGGACCTCATGATCAAGAGGCACTACGGATACGAGGACGACCCTCGCCTCGCCTCTATACTCGTGGCCTTCAACGACCTCTGATCAGTCCAGAGTAAAGTTCCCGCGCAGGTCCTCCACTCTGCGGGAGAGGTTCACCGCATCGGTAACGGAGCTGATGTGGCTGGTAAGAAGCCCCGAGACGGTCTTG
>DAVO01000018.1 GCA_002509405.1 Methanomassiliicoccaceae archaeon UBA72
TCGTACCAAGAACCGACACAGGTGTCCCTAGGTGAGTAGCCTAAGGCGTGTTAGCATAATCTAGGCGAGGGAACTCGGCAAATTAGCCCTGTAACTTCGGGATAAAGGGTGCCAGTAGTGTGAGCTACTGGTCGCAGTGGCAAGAGAACTCCGACTGTTTAATAAAAACATAGGTCCCTGCTAGTTCGAAAGGATGTGTATAGGGGCCGAAGCCTGCCCAGTGTTGGCATCTGAAAATCTGTTTCAACGGATCGAAGGACCAATAAACGGCGGGGGTAACTATGACCCTCTTAAGGTAGCGTAATACCTTGTCGCTTAATTGGCGACTTGCATGAAGGCTCAACGAGAGTTCTACTGTCCCCGCCTAGACGCTAGTGAAATCAATCAGTCTGGTGCACAATCCAGACCCCTCCATCTGAAAGCGAAGACCCCATGGAGTTTCACTGCAACCTGTTGTTGTTGTAAGAATTGGCACGTGTAGGGTAGGCGGGAGACGTTACCCAGGAAGGTGCGCTAGCATCTCTCCGAGTCTACGATGAAACACCGCCCCTGCTGATTTTTACGACTCACCTCTTAGGAGGAACAGCTATAGGCAGGCAGTTCGGGTGGGGCGCCACGCCCTCAAAAAGATAACAAGGGCGCCCAATGGTTAGCTCAGGTAGGTCAGAAATCTACCGAAGAATGTAAAGGTAAAAGCTAGCTTGACTCGGAACCAGACAATAGGGTTCGGAGATAGGAAACTATGGCTTAGCGAACCAATCAACCTCCTGAATGGGGGTGATTGATGTCAGAAAAATTACCCTGGGGATAATTGAGTTGTCACGAGCAAGAGTTCATATCGACCTCGTGGCTTGCTACTTCGCTGTCGGCTCTCCCTATCCTGGTGGTGCAGCAGCTGCCAAGGGTGGGGTTGTTCGCCCATTAAAAGGGATCGTGAGCTGGGTTTAAAACGTCGCGAGACAGTTTTGTTGCTTTTTGATGGAGGTGTAGGTGCCTGACGAGAAGGATCCTTTAGTACGAGAGGAACAGGGATTCGTCGCCTCTAGTTTATCAGTTGTCTGACAAGGCATGCTGAGTAGCCACGCGATAGCGGATAAGAGCTGAATGCATCTAAGCTCGAAGCCGCCTTGAAAAAGAGGCACCCATAGAACACTCATAAATGATGAGTTTGATAGAAGCCGGATGTAAGTACCGAGGGTTTCCGAGGTATTCAGTCCTGGCTTACTAACGTTCTTCGACGCCGCTGGGGTGTGATCTAGCAGTTAAACAGGTTGCGTATGAAATTCTCATCCATGTCATTTGCCAATTTTTCTTCTTTACGTTAAACGTTAAATATGATTATTAACTGGCTCTATTGATGACGATACACAGGATAGGCTCTTTTGTTCCTTATGATTCGAACATGTTCCTGATAATCGGAGAGCGCACGATGCTCATCGATACAGGTTCCGGAGCCATCACCGGTCCGATCATCGAATATATCGCCAACCTTCTCGGCGGAAGAAGGCTCGACGCCATCGTCCTGACCCACCGCCATTACGACCACATAGGGGGGCTCAGGGACATCGTCCCTGCGTTCCGTCCGACCGTGTTCGCCGGCAGAAGGGACGCCGAGGCGATACGCAGGGGAGGCATGGACAAAATCTCCAGGATCGACCTGGCTCCGTGTCCCGCAGAAGTACATGAGCTTTCGGAGGGGAACGTGATAGATCTGGGAGGTCATCTTATGGAGACGATAGAGACCCCAGGGCACACCGAAGGTTGCATCTGCTTGTACGATCTCGAAACACATGCGTTGTTCTCCGGCGACACCGTATTCGCTGAAGGCGTCGGACGCACGGATTTCGAGGGGGGAAACATAACAGAGCTCAGGGCGTCGCTCCACAAACTAAAAAAACTTCAAATAGACGGCCTTTATCCTGGCCACGGACCGTGTCTGGAACACGGAGGAAAGGAAGCTATTATCAACGGATTCAGATACACGGGTGAATAAGATGAAAATCCTAAGATGTAATTCGGGAAACGAGCTGGACGAGAATACGATTTCTGCAATCGCTCATGCTGCAGAGGATATCGCCTCAGGTAATCTCGTGGTTTATCCCACAGAAACGGTTTACGGAATCGGCGCCGACGTTTTCAACCAGAAAGCTGTGAAAAAGGTCTTCATGGCCAAGAACAGGCCATTCGATATGCCGCTGTCCGTCGCCGTCACAGACAAGAAGATGATGGAGCAGGTCGCAGTCTTAAATGAGAATGCGGACAAGCTCATCGAAGCTTTCCTGCCCGGCCCCCTCACTATAATAATCAAGAAGAACGCCCAGATCTCGGACATGGTCACATCGGGGTCCGAGAAGGTGGGCGTCCGTATCCCTGATAACCCTATAGCGCTGGAGCTGATAAGGCGCTGCGGTCCGATAGTAGCAACATCCGCGAACACACACTCTCATCCAGATTCGGTGGTCATAGATTCAGCGGTCAAAGATCTGGGCGACAAGATCGCCACATATCTCGATTCGGGAGAATGCACTCTGGGAAAGCCATCCACCATCGTCTGGCTCTACAAAGGCGAGGTCGAGATCGTCCGTCAGGGGGCAATCTCGAGAGGGCAGATCGAGGAGGCGCTGCGTTGCTGACAGAGGACGAACTTGCAAAACTAAGGAAAGCGGGAAAGATCTCCGCGGAGGCAAGGGATATCGGTCTCGGCATGATCAGGCCCGGGGTCAAATTGTACGATGTAGCCCAGGAGGTCGAAGGTTACATCCGGGAACACGGTTGCGGACTTGCCTTTCCTTGCAACATCGGCATTAACGAGGTCGCCGCCCATTACACGCCAAGCGTCGCAGACAAGAAGGTCTTCGAGCTTGGCGATGTGGTAAAGGTCGACTGCGGTGCGGAGATCGACGGATGGGTCGGAGATACGGCAGGCACAGCCGAAGCAGGTACCGGAAGATATACTAAACTGATACAGGCATCGAAGCGTGCCAGGGATGCGGTTGCGGAGTTCATCGGCGATGGATGCCCGTTGAGGGAGATCGGAGGTGCGGTGGAAATAAGCATGGCGCAGGACGGTTTCCGTCCCATAAAGAACCTCTGCGGCCACCAGATCGTCCAGTACAATCTGCACGCGGGGCTGTCTGTGCCCAGTTACGACAACGGTGACACGACCGAGATAAAGATCGGTACGATAATAGCCGTCGAACCGTTCGCAACCAACGGTGCCGGAGAAGTATTGAACGGCCCGCCCGGGAACATAGTGCGTATACTTCGCGAAAGGGAGATAGAGGAGCCGGTCGCAAAGGAGTTCTTCGAATACGTCAAAGGGGAGTTCAAATCCTTCCCGTTCTGTGCCAGGAGCTGTGATTTTCCCAACGCGGAGAAACACGTAAAGACCCTCGTCCGTCGCGGAGTTCTCTCAAGCTACGCCCAGCTCGTGGAGGCCAAGAAAGGGATTGTATCCCAGCACGAGTACACTTTCTATGTGTCAGGCGACAGGGCGGAGGTCACAACTCTTCCGTGAGGTTTATTTACAACCGTATTCTACATCACCCAAGCCGAAGTTGCCAAGCCAGGTCAAAGGCGGCAGACTCAAGATCTGTTCCCGCAGGGGTTCGCCGGTTCAAATCCGGCCTTCGGCACTAAAAATCAATAAATCCGAGAGGTAAGTCGACACCGATCGAGCCCCAGAAGACGACCCTCGTTGCGCTGGCGATGCTCATTATCGGGACGATGATCATGACGGCCTCGTTGGTGGGGGGCACGGCACGGCACGAACCTCCTCTATCCGTCGATAGTTGCGATACTTCTGACGACCGTGCTTTCGATGCTGCCGCTTTTCCCGCTACGGACAACTTTCTTCGCCGACATATCCACCTTCAGGATAAGAGGACCGTATTTCGGGAAGGAGATTCGTTATTCAGATGTCTCTGCGATCGAACACAGGGTTTTCGACCCCGTCAGCAGAGTCATCGGACACAGTGCGTTATCCAGGAATCGCTCGGAGGGCTGTTCAGGTCTTCGGAGCTGGGGATGTACAACATCACTGGACACTATCGTGGCACAGGGACAAAATTCATAATGCTGGAACTCTCAAACGGAGGCCGGTCGTGTTCAATCTTGAATCTGAGGAAGATACCGGGGCAGTTTACCTCGCCATAACTTCCAGGGTCGCAGCGAGAAGCGCACTTATCACCAAAGGTCCGCCCAGGTATACAGAGGAGATGACGGACAGGGACAGAAAGATCAGGGCATTGGCATTATCGGCATCGCTGGCACTTTCAATAGCGGTGCCTGTTTCGATTCTGATGAGCGACACCGAAGCCCGGGTCGCTTCGGTCGCAGCATCGACATCGGCTTTCCTCGTTCCGACGGCCGTGATGATATCTTTCTTATCTGGCACATTGGGAGGCGCCTGCCGAGGGACGATATGTGGAAGCAGTTTTGGGATCCATGATGCCTTCCTGCGCCGTAGTCGTGGCTTTTTCTCTTTTGCCGGTCGTATTCTTGCCGGGAATGGGTGTTTCAGCCGACATCGACGGCGACAGCCTAAGAGCAGCGGCCCCTTATGTCGAGGAGGACGTTCCGCTTTACGATGCGACCTCCGTGGTGATACGAGATGACCCGGACTTCGAAAGGGCGCGGGGATACGGAGGGAAAGACTTCGGGAGCAGGCGGTTCTATAATTCGGAACTCGGTGAAGTGACCTATGCAGCCTACTGGGGAGTCGTCAGGAAGATAGTCGTGGAACACTCCGGGGGAATGCTTGTCTTCGACCTGGATCCCTGGAACCCGACGGAGGCGTTCCACGAAAGATCGGCGGCTTCCCCGCCGTCCCCCTGACCCGCGTAATAGTAGCGCGTACAAATCATTTTAAATAAAGAGCCCATCGGCCCATTACGCAGACTCAGGACCCGCCATTGGCGAATACTGAGAGCAGGCCTACCATGGCCTCGCTTGATCAATTCCTTGCGGAACATTTGCGGAGGTAACAAAATGGCGAAAGCGAAGAAAGAGGCACCAAAGGCCGAGGACGAGAACTTCAACTTCATCGTCCGTATCGCGAACAGCGATATAGATGGCCAGAAGAGGACCGTCATAGGTCTCCAGAGCATCAAAGGGGTCGGGGCGAGAGTGGCCCAGACCGTTGTGCAAAAAGCAGGCATCGAACAATCCGTAAAGATCGGTACCCTCAGCGAAGAGAAGGTCAAAGAGCTCGAGAACCTGGTACTGAAATACGTTGAGTACGCTCCCTCGTGGGCAGTCAACAGGCAGATGGACTACGAGTCCGGTGCCGACATGCACCTTTTCGGTAACGACCTGGACATGGTCCAGAAGGACGATGTCAACAGGATGAAGATGATACGCTGCTACCGCGGAATCAGGCACGAGACCCACCACAAGGTAAGAGGCCAGAGGACCAGGTCCAATGGAAGGAAGGGACTGACCCTCGGAGTCAAGAAGAAGTGAGGTGTTTTGAATGGGAGACCCTAAATTTTCACGTAAAGCCTACGACACGCCCTCTCACCCCTGGCAGGGAGAGAGGATCAAAGCAGAGCACGAGATCGTAGTAGAGTTCGGACTTAAGAACAAAAACGAAGTCTGGAGGGCCCAGTCCATACTGAGGAACTACAGAAAACAGTCCAGGGAGCTTCAGGCACGCCTCAGGGGTAACGACGCCCAGGCGAGGATCGAGGCTGACAACTTGATATCCAAGTGCAGCCGCATGGGCATCCTTCCCATGTCGGGAGGAGACCTCAACGATATCCTGGTTCTCAACGAGAGGGACCTGCTTTCCAGGCGCCTTCAGACCATCGTTTACGAAAAAGGCCTCGCCAGCACAATCAAGCAGGCCAGGCAGATGATCAACCACGGCCACATATTCCTCAACGGGCACAGGGTGACCGTTCCCGGATACATAGTTGTCAGGAGCGAGGAGCCCACCGTCGAATACGCCCCCGCATCTGCTTTCACCGACGAGATGCACCCAATGAGAGCCTCTCCGGACGCGATCGCAGCCAAGACCGAGGCCAAAGCGGCAGTGACCGAGAAGCACTTCGAGAAGAAGGCCAAAGCGGCAAAGGAAGACGCCGAAGCGGCGGGAATAACAGCAAAGGACGGTGAGATCTGATGGCATCCAAATGGGCAATAGCAAACATATTCGCCAGCTACAACAACATCATGATCACGCTCACTGACATCACCGGTGCGGAAACGATCGGAAAGGTCACGGGCGGAATGGTGGTCAAGCAGGCGAAGGACCAGTCCTCGCCTTACGCGGCCCAGAAAGCCGCCGAGAAGATCGCCGAGATCGCAAGGGAGAGGGATATCGCCGGAATCCACGTCAAGGTACGTGCGCCCGGAGGAAACAAGGCAACATCTCCCGGACCCGGAGCACAGTCCGCTATACGTGCACTTGCAAGGGCCGGAATAAAGATCGGGCGCATCGAGGACGTTACACCAATACCCCACGACGGTACCAAGAAGAAGGGCGGACGCAGAGGACGCAGGGTCTGAGGGACGGACATGGAAATTGAAATCATCGAAATGGCTGAGAGGAAGGCCAAGTTCATACTGAAGAATTCCTCGCCTGCCATGGCAAACGCGCTGAGAAGGACCATGCTGTCCGACATACCCAAAATGGCCATAGACAAGGTCGAGTTTCACCTCGGCCCGATCATGGCCGATGACAAGGAGTATGAGAGCGTTACGCCCCTGTTCGACGAGATCGTTGCCCACAGGCTAGGAATGGTCCCGGTCCCCACGGACCTGGAGCTCTTCACGCCGCAGGACCAGTGCGTCTGCGGGGGAGAGGGATGCCCCAACTGCACCATCATGTACAGTCTGAACAAGATCGGCCCCGGCACGGTGCTCTCGGGAAACCTGATACCCCTCGGGAACCAGGACCTCAAGGTGAAGGACGAGTTCATCCCGATCGTCGAACTGACCGACGGACAGGCCGTCCTGATATACGCCACGGCAGTGATGGGCACAGCGAAGAATCACGTGAAATGGCAGGTCGCCAACGGTGTTGGTTACAAATACCTGCCCAAAATCACCGTGGATCCCGCGAAAGCCTCATCCGAAGGCGCTCTGAACTGCATGAAGGTCTGTCCCAAGAACGTGTTCGACGTGACTGACGGCAAACTTGTGGTTGCACGCCCCAGGGACTGCACCATATGCAAATCCTGCATGGACTCGGTGGACAACGACGGTTCCATAACCGTCGAGGGCGACGACAGGAATTTCCTGTTCACGTTCGAGACGGACGGTTCGCTCACTGCAGAGCAGACTCTCAACAAGGCGGCACAGATCCTTTCGAAGGAAGCTTCTGTCTTATCCGAAGAGATCGCACAGCTGGAATAAACATCTCAAGGGGCGCGAGCCCCCTTTAATATTTTTCAATTCCTCAGAAGAAATCTGACAAAGTGCATTTTTTCACTTTATCGTTGTTGAACACAGAGTTCATGCTCATCTCGAGGATATCGATCCTTTCGCGGGTGTAATCGTCAAGGCCATACTCCTCCCCTATCCTTTTCGATACCTCGAGATACTTCATCACGCTACCTTTGTAGACCGTCATCGTGAGGCCGTTCCCGCACTTGTAGCACTTTCCTGTGATAGGTATACGTCTGTATTTCTCCCCGCACTTTACGCACCTGAACTTCTGTGCAGAAAAACTTCTCAGGTTTCCGGCCATGTCGGGCAGGAAGTGCTTGTTGATCACTCTCGTGGCCACATCTCTTTCGTCGACGGCCCTTATTTTCTTGGCCAGCGACAGCTGGGCATCCATCTTGTCGGTCATCGATTCGAGGGTGATGTAGGCCGAGAACCTGGGGCCCTCGGATATGCTGTCGGTGTCATTGGTGAACCCCAGCCCTTGGTACTGGGCGGGCGTACCTATGCGACCGGCAACCAGGTCCATGATCTTGTCGATGGTCTTCGGGTCCGCCATTTTCATTGCGGCGTTGTAAAGCTCCAGCGGATATTCTCTGAGGCAGTCAACGTTGTGCGCCTCCTTATCGATCTCGTTGGGGTCCAATCTCGTGGTCAGGACCAGCGGGGCGTCCATGAGCCCTCCGCGCCTGTCCGGCAGGAAGCTGAACGAGAAGTTAATCAAGGCATCCATGGCAAGGATTATGCAATCCTCGTCGCCGTCGCAGTTCCTTCTCTTGGCCGCATGGAAGAAGGGATGTCCGAAACAGCCCCTTGCGGTAGAGTACCCGATTATGCGGCACAGGATGCCGCCGGACGTGTGCGGGGCCAGCCCGAAAACTATGTGCCCTATCAGCTGCCCCCTGCTGGTGACGTTGTAATAACGGCGCAATTTGTAAAGCTGTTCCAGCTCGTCGTCGACGAAAGCGGCGACCTTGATCATGAAGTCACCGCACTCTCTCGGCGGGATGATGTCCTGGACCTTGAGCTCGCATATCTGGTCCGGGTCGGTCAGGGGAACGCCGTTCCAGTCGTGTGTATACCCCAGCTCGATGGCTTTCTCTACCGTTAGCTCGATCTCCTTGGGTTTGAAGTGGGTCAGCGGGATATCGGTCATATCGTAACGTACGGTCCCGTCTTTGTATGTGGTGACCCCGTTCTTGGCTCTCAGGATTCCTTTCTCCAGTGCCTCTGGCACTTTCTTCTTCGAGGTGAGTCCCTTTACGCATTTCAGCGATTTAGGCCTGCTCTCCCCCAGCAACTCGCAGGCGGCCGTCAGCTCTTCGTCCAAATTCACGGGCATGGTATGAGCGCCGCCTGTCTGATTGAACGACTTGTGTTTCGGATCGTAGACGGCATGAGCCTCGCAATCTCTGCACCAGGACCTCCATGTGACCTTTCCGCATTTGGTGCACCTTCTTGCGCCCACTTCCAGCTGTATGTCGGTATTTGATGACCTGGCTCCGCTGGCGGATTTCCTGGAAGACGCGATTGCCGATATCAGCTCGCGGTTGGCGTCCATATCCATCCCCACAGGGAAGAGGCTGTGCACGCTGGGCGTCATCTCTCTTGCGTCCGCCTTCTCGGGACGCCCCATCCTCATGCCTACTCTGGTTCCTCCACGGCCTCTGACCTCGAATCCGGCCGATGAGCTCACTGCCTCTAGCGGCGTTTCCCCGGCGAAGGAGCCATTTTTCTCTATCCCGCCATCCCTTATTGAGAGACCCAGGCAGTCGATTATTGGTTCTCCGTATCTGTCGGAAACGGCTATGCGTCCGTTGCGGAGCCTGTGCAGGGCGCCCAGGTTCTCCAAGATCTTCTTTATCTCCTTATCGAGTGGAATCGAAATGTTTCCTGTGTCGAAGGAACCGTTATCAGCGATGTAGTCTCTCAATCTGCTCAACGTCGGAACGTCGAAATCCGACCAGAACAGGTTGTAGCGCGGGTGCAGGGGCACACCCAGCTCCGCACACATCTCCTTCGCCCGGGCATACGAGGGCTCTTTCCAATCATCTGGAAGCTGCCCCTTGGACCTGAGCTCCTGTCTGTGCCATTCTATGCAGTATCCCGGAGGGACAAGTTTCTGATTGTTTTCACAGAATTCGCCGAATGGAACCAGGACCTCTCCGCTGTCAACTATGCTCACGATGCGTTTCCTTATTTCCTGGACCTCTTCCCTGGTGGCGCAGTAGATAAGGTCTCCGTTGTCCAGCAGCACGATGGGGCCTTCCAGCTGGTCGCAGGGGGTGACCACGCAGGCCTTCCCCGGCCTCTCTATCTTGAGCTGGGTGCCTATGGCCATGAACTCTTCCATCGCGTACATGCTGGCCGGGCTGAAAGCAAGAGCTGCGAGCCCCGTCGTCCTTGCCCTGCCGTATCTGAGTCTGAACCCACCGACCCTTAAAGGATGGCCGAATATCGGTCTTCCGGCAACGATGTCAAGCAAATATGTGTCCTTCGGCTGGACGGTCTTCACGGCTTCCTCATCGTCCGCAGTCTTTGCGGGGGCGTGTGCCTCCAGGTATTTCCCGATGAAGTCCCAGCCGTCGATCTTGAGAGTATCCACATGCTTCTTCAGCTTTGCAGCCTTCTGGCACAGGCCTTCCGCTATTACGAGGCATGCGCCTCCGCGCACATTGTTGGTCTCGATTCTGGGAAGGTCACGGAATCCGGATATCTCTACATCCTCGGTCCCTTCCCCGTCTATCATGATAGGACAATTCCTAACAATGAGGTCTATCTCTTGGGATGTTGGAGAGTATTGTAGGTGCTGGGATTGTTTGTACAGGGGGATCTCCTCATCAAAACGGGCGATCTCCTGGTCTGTGGGGATGTATCTTCCAAGGTTGAGCTCCCTTCTCACCACGTCGGCTATCAGCACGCTCATGGCCTGAGCTGTACCTCCTGCCGCCCTTATCGGCCCGGCGAACAGGACGTCCACGAATTCTGTCCCATCTTCGTTCTTTTTGATCTTCACGTCGGCTATTCCTTCCAGAGGTGCTACAAGTATGCCCTCTGTAAGGACCGCCAGGCCCACCCTTATGGCTCTTTCGAGCGATTTTTCAGTGCTCTCCGCCGGACGGTGGGCCATCTCTTTGGCGGCCATCAGGGAAACCAGTTCCCTGTTCTTGTACTCGGAGGTGAGGCGTCTGATGTCCTCGGCGACGCCTTCGACGTCGAATTCGTGGAGAAGCTTCTCAACACGGGACGCCAGGTCCTCCGCCTGTGGTACTTCAACAAAAGGTTCGGGGTCGATGCCTAGGATCCTGGCCTGATTAGCTACCGCATAGCATATGTCCTTCTGCCTCGAAAGTTCGGAGAAGTACTCGTACATCTCCTTGCTCGCGGCGGGACCCTCACTCATCCTCTGTCACCACCAGAGCTCTCAGCTTGTCGATGACGATGCTTTTGATAGTCTCCATATTCTCGCCTGTCTGTGCGGAGAAGAAAAGGTTGCCGCTGCCCGTCTTCATTATGTCCGATTTACTTTCGGCAACAATAATGTCCACGCCGCCGAACCCCTCCTGCACAGACCTGAGGAGGGCGGTCTGCTTTTCCATTGAATAACCGCATGTCTCCGACGGGTCAAGAACAAAAATCATTATGTTCGTCAGGTACCTGAGAGCGAGGACGGCCTGCTTCTCAATATCGTTGCGCTCCTCGAAGCTTCTGTCGAGAAGGCCGGGGGTATCGATTATCTGGTACTTTCTCCAGTCGTCTTCGATGTGCCCGACGATTATGCCTTTGGTGGTGAAAGGGTATGGCGCTATCTCGGGAGTTGCGGTGCTCATTGCCGTGACGAGACTGCTCTTGCCTACGTTGGGGAATCCGGCAATCACGACCGTCGGAACGTCCGCATGTATCGCCGGCAGATGCCTGAATTTGTTCTTGGCCTCCTGAAGGAACAGCAGGTCTGAGGATATCTGGCGGATGTATGACGACATCCTGCCATAGAAGCCGCTCCTCGTAGAATCAATGTATGAAATGTCCTTGCTGCGCCTTATCTCGCGAAGGCTTTCGTTCTTGAGCTTGTCTGTGCGTCCTGCCGCCCAGTTGAGGGCTCCCAGAGCCTTTTTGTATCGGTCTATGCCGATTATCAGGTCGACAAGCTGAGGGAAGAAGTCGTCCTCCTTGTCGATCCTGGGAAAACGGTCAACATAACCGTTGAGAGTTGTGACGACAATATCGCCTGAGGCGGTAACCTTGGCCAAAGCGGTCTTCTTCTTTCCGTCAAGCGCGTTGGTTCCGTTTTTTGAGATCTTAGCGGCTCTGCTGTAAGCCTTGTCCATCAGCTCCTCGGAAGTAAGGACGGTCGGTATTTTGCGCTCCAGGGAAGCCATAAAATAGTGATGTGAATCGCGTATAATAAACAACCCCCGCATCATGACTCGCCTATGACCGCCCTTATAAGCCAGAAATCGGACTTCAGTTCCGGGTCCGCATCCATCCCGGGGGGAAGGATGGCAGAAGGGCAGTCCTCTATCAGGACTCCGGCGTTGACCGACCACTTACCCACATCTTTTCCGAAGACGGAGCACAGCCCGGAGATGTTGCTGGATATGTAGACTCCCAGTTTGACGTCCGGCACAGCGCTGTCGATAAAATTCGGCGTTTTCATCCCAGTATACGCAGTGACGGTCAGGTCAATGTTGTCATAGAGCATGGTCCCACCATCGATGCCGTAGGGGTTGTCCATGTTGAAAAGCAGTGCTTCGATCTCTCCAACAAGATATTTGATCGCATCTCCCACGGTCTTGGAATCGATGGACAGGGCGATCCTGATACCTGTGGCCGTCGCCCCGGCCGCATCCGAAACCTCGAAGGAAATGAAGATCGAAGCTTCCACCAGACATCCGGCAATCCTATCGATGGCGGCTGTGATGGCGTCCTGTATCGCTCTCTGGATGAACTTGCTCAGATCTTCGGTGCCCTTCAGTACGCCGTCCATGTCCTCCAGGGCTTTCATTGCGGATTCCTTGAATATATCCAGCATCTGCCCCCTGACCATGTCGCCGTTCACCAGTCCTCCGCAGTTTCCCGCCAGAGGTGTGCCCTTTGCGAACGTCCAGTCCACAGCCCCGTCCGCTACCCTCTGCCAGGTGTAACTGCTGTTGTGGTTGTCTTTTTCCACAGGTGTCCTGTCTATTTCCACGCCCTCACGGTTTTTAAGTATGACGCAGTCTCCGGACAAAGAGTCGTTTTTATCATTCAGCAGTCTGACATGTTTCTCCAGAACCACAAGCATCCTCTCGTGGGGGGCCATCTCGTGGTCTCCCAGCACCATTACTTTGGTCTTCTCGTTAGACCCCGCGCATATCATGAATCCGGATATGTCGACTGACCGATTCGACGAATTGTAGAGTTCCACCCATTCCTCTCCGGAGTCTTCTCCGGCGGGATTCGATTCGAATTCGTTCACGACTACGCCGCTCTCGAAGGGAATGTTGTATTTAAGGTCCAATCCGGCATCCAGGCTTCCCTTCAGCCCGAGGGCGGGCAGAGGAATGTTCGAAAGGACGGAACCTATGCCCTCAATGTCGGAAAGGCGGACGCCTGCCTCCCTGTACTGTACCAGGTCGGGCATAACGACGTCGAAGGAAGTTCCGCGGACATTCCCGTTAATGGTCACCAGGTGGTCGGAGGACCTCATCAACGGATCAAGATTAATGTCCAGATTCCAGTCCTCTCCCGACACCTCCGCGTCCCCCGTTATGAAATATTCTCCTCCTATGAACGAGTCCTTTTCTTTCACTGTCATGCTGCAATCGATCTCCAGTCCGCTCATCTCCCCCGACAATCTGATCATCAGAAGGTTTCTTACGCTCTTCACAAAAGAGATAACATCGGTAGAGAACGTCAGAGTGAGGCCCATGAACGACATGCCCACGGTCTGTTTCTTCATCGTTGCGTTGAATATCAACTTGATCATATTCGCAAAACCCCCGATTGTTCTGTTCAGAAGCGTGTCAAGATGCTGATCGATGAATTCTCGGAGCTCCATTATCGGCTCCATCACCGACTCGTAAAGCCTTTCGATGACGCTCGCCACATATTTTGACACCTCCAGCAGAGCTGTGTTGATCACTGCGACGACATCACGAACCATGGAGAATATCTTCATAAGAGGATCCAGCAGTGGCTCAAGCGCCTTTGTAAGCAGGACCCAGCCATCGCTGAAAACCGTGTTGCTGGCTTTGTAAGAGGAAACGCCCGAAAGCCCCCATCCGCTGAACACAATAATCTTTACTTCCAAGTCAACTGGTACTGTTCCGGAAAAAGAAGAGTCCTCGACGCCCATCAGGGAAGATATGGGCCCCGATCCCTTTGCGGAATAGTGTATCGTATCCTGAACGCCGGCTCTGAACACCGTGCAATACGATGCTCCCCTGCTCTCGTTGAAACCCACATAATGTACGCAGTCGGAGAGGTTATCGTTGGGACCGTAAATCCTAATGTCCGGAGACAGCAGATAGTCCGTCGATATCTTCTCCTTGAACCTTCCGTCCTCGCCTTCAAGAACAAAAAAATCATCCTTTGGTACATTTAAAACTCCGCAGTATGGGTTCATTTGCATATTCCGGCACATCTCGTCGCAGAGGTTGATCATCCTCTCAGGGATGTCGTTCACAGTTGCAAGCATCGGCATGGCTTTCTCACAGATCATCGTCAGGAACTTTTTAATCAGCCCGCATTGTCCGTCTGGAACACTCATCAGAGCGTCGAATCTCTTCAACATGTCCCGCGCCGCTTCCTCATATTCGGCCACGGCATCCCCTTCCAAAGATTCGGACCTAAGCGAGTCCATAAGATATCTCCTCTCCTCATCAGTCAGCTGATATGTGTCGAGCGCCCTCTCTACTCTTTCGAAATCGACAGCATCCGCGATCCTCTTTTTCAGAACGTCCAATCCGAATGCGCTTTCAAAGTTGTCCGTAAGCTTTTTGCATATAGAGGCATAGAACGGATCGTATATCGTCTGGCTGCGTATGGAGCTGTTAATGACCCTTTCCACATCCGAGTCGAGTTTGGAAAGGGAGCCGTTTACGGCTCTCCTCATACTCTCCGAAAACGGCTCCAGGTCCTCTCCGTCCACCGAGACGACAATCTCACCCACCGAGCGGTCAGCACCGATGTTGATGGCAGCAGTGTTCAGAATCCCTCTTATCCACTCCCGCACTTCGTTGTTCTGGAGCCTGTAATCGCTCTTGAAATTGGTCAAACCTCCCCACTTCAGAATGTCAACTTCCGGGTATTCAATGTGGGCATCATAACCCCCGACACTGAAAGTCCTCAGTTCTCCGTCAATCTCCTTTGTGACGGCGAACTCGGGAATGTAAAAGTCCGCCGCTCTCCCGTTCCAAAGGAACCTGTATTCGTCCTCAGCGTATCCCCCGGATTCCATTATCTCCCTTATGTAAGATGAAGCCGACATCGTATCCTTCCCGGTGAAGAAATTGACGACAGAGTCCCATGCGTTCCTTATGCGGTCCGAAGCCCCGTCCAAAAAATCCACAACCAGATTCCCGCAGAAATAATCCGCCCACTGCAGAATTATGTCGTCCAGCACCGAAATCAGCGCCTGGGCATAGATGGCGCCCAGGTCGATACTTATAGTTCCGCCGTCGGCCACCAGGCAATCGGCAAGGTCCAGGTTCCCTGTCCGTTCTTCTTTTCCGTCGATCGGGCTCCTGAAGTTGATCATACCTATCGCAGAAACACAGCTCCTGTACGATTCGTCAACGTCTTCGGCCGTGATGATCTGGTCGGTACCCATGTTTCCAAACATCGCGGCGGAACCGTATCCGGCTATAACCCTCTGCTGTGCCAGTGCAGTCAGTTGATAGGTCATCATCTGCGAAAGCACAGACCCATCTCCTTCAAGGTAGATTTCAAAAAGCGAACCCTGTTCGGCCAACAGAGGTAGCGCGCAGCTGCCGTCAGAAGATATGGCGATGGTTTTTTCTGCGGATCCGGAATCGCTTTCGAACCTGGCGGAGAAATGGCCGGACGCCTTAAGATACGTGGGTTTGAACCCACCGCCTTCCATTTTCATGTTCTCGGAGGTCATTCCTACTGAAAAATCCAAGACCGTCACCATGACGCATCCGTCTGTGGACGGGAACTGCGAATCCATCCATCCTTCCGCATATCTCACGAATTTCTCTGCACGGGAAGATAATGTGCCAGAATCCGAATCTTTCCCTATGGAGGCTATAATCTCGCCCATTCCTCTGTTTACGAATATCTCGGTATCCCGTACGGCTTTTCCTATCGAATCCATCTCTTCTTCGATGTCATCTCCGTTATCTCCGGCCTTTTCTGCCTGAGCGGCCGCAACGGTATATGCCAGGCTTACCGCCAGTATGGTGACCGCGATTATTGCGAATGGCATGTTGCCTCTGCTGTCTCCCCCGTGCGCGATTCTTCTCATGACAGTGCGATTCTTCGCAAGCCGACTTAATGACAACAACAGCAGTTAGCATACGCAGAGCATCAGAAACGGAATGAGACCGACACCGAGTATTATTAATAGAAAGAATATTACGTGTGCATTAATTCAAAGAGGATTAACCATGTCTTCGACAACACAACCTAGCGCACTCAAGAAGGGGCTTCCCAAGAAGACTGAATCGCTTTGTCCAGAATGTGGAAAAATCATAGAAGCGAACATCTATGAGAAGGACGGCAAAGTTTTCATGGACAAAGATTGTCCCGAGCACGGACATTTTTCCGATATCTATTGGTCTGATGCCAAGGCTTACCTTAGGGCCGAACACTTCGCATACGACGGAGTAGGCCTCAGAAACCCACACGACAAATCGCTCGCCGCGGGGGAGAACGTCAACTTCCTCATAGACGGAAAGAAATTCAATCTTCTGTCCTGCACAGCCCTTGCCCTTGTAGATCTGACCAACAGGTGCAATATGAACTGCCCGATCTGCTTCGCCAACGCGAACCAGTCCGGGTATGTCTACGAACCCTCCTACGATGAGGTGGTGGCGATGATGGAGGCCCTCCGCGCGGAGGAGCCCATTAAGTGCACCGCAATACAGTTCTCCGGAGGAGAGCCGACAGTCCATCCGAGGCTGGTGGACATAATCCGGAAGTCCAAGGAGCTGAAATTCGCACAGGTCCAGGTGGCCACCAACGGAATCGTGTTCGCAAAGGACTACGAGAAGCTGAAAGCATGCAAAGAGGCCGGACTGAACACGATCTATCTCTCGTTCGACGGGGTAAGCGATGACGTCTACCTTCAGGCCAGGGACAGGAAGATGTTCGACATAAAGCTGAAAGTTATCGAGAACTGCAGGAGGCTCAAAGCAGAGATCGGCCACTCCCCGTCCATCGTCCTCGTTCCCACGCTGGTAAGGGGGGTCAACGACCATCAGGTCGGGGAAATAACCAAATTTGCCTTCGACCACGCCGACGTGATACGCGGAGTAAACTTCCAGCCGGTGGCCTTCACCGGTAGGATAACAAGGGAAGAAGTCTCCAAGGGCAGGATAACCCTCACAGACCTGGTCGACAGGTTCGGCGAGCAGACCGGATACACCGAGCCGGAGGACTGGTTCCCGGTCCCAGTAGTGGCCCCGATATCCAACTTTGCTTCCGAGTTCCTGTCCCAGAACAAGGTTACTTTCACAGCCCACCCCCACTGCGGCCTGGCGACATATCTGTTCCAGTCCGAGGACGGAAAGGTGACGCCGCTCCCCAGGTTCGTCGACATAAAGATGTTCTCCGACGGCCTGAGCAGCATAGCGACGAAGATGGAAGATTCCAGGTTCAAGAAGATCAGGGCCATAAGCGTCCTGAGGCTTCTGAACAAATGCGTCGACAGCACCAAGATGCCTCCCGGCATGACCAAGAAGAAGTTCATCGACGCTATCACCAGCATAATGGGGAGCAAATCCAAGAAGACCCTTGCCAACTTCTCGTGGAAGATGATGTACATCGGCGCCATGCATTTCCAGGATTCGTTCAACTACGACGTCTCCAGGGTAGAGCGCTGTGCGATCCACTACATCACGCCCGATCTGAAGGTGATACCCTTCTGCGCATACAACGGCGGGCCGGAATACCGCGCTGAAGTCGAGTCCCGTTTCTCTATTCCTCTTGCGGAATGGAAACAGAGGAACAAGGAAGAGGCAAAGGCGCTCGAAGAAGCATTGGTGGTCCCTGAAGACCAGAGGGCCTGAGGTTAGATAATATGACGATATTGGTAGATTTTTACAAGTGCCTCCACTGCGGTGGATGCGTAGGGTCATGCCCGAAGAACGCGATATACCTGAACGACTTCGTTCTCGAATTCAGCGATAAATGCAACTCTTGCGGAAGATGTGTCAAGATATGCCCGGTCGCGGCGCTCAGGATGGAATGATACAATGAAGACCTACAACTGCGACATAGTGATCGTCGGTGCGGGACCCGGAGGCAGCATGGCCGCCAAGTTCTGCGCCCAGGCGGGACTGGACACGATCCTCATCGAAAAGAAGGCGGAGATAGGCGCTCCTCTCAGGTGCGCCGAGGGCGTATCCAAGAAATGGCTGGAAGAGGTCGGTATAGTCCCCGACCCGGCATGGATCTGCGCCGACATGGCGGGAGCCGTGATAAGGTCGCCCAGCGGATACACGTTCCAGCTGGACGAGAGCAAAGCCGGGTCCGAGGTCGGATACGTGCTGGAGAGGCACCTTTTCGACAAGGCCCTGGCGAGGGACGCCGCCGAGGCGGGCGCCAAAATAATGATGCGCACCTCGTGCACGGACGTCATAAGGAAGGACGGCAAGCTCGTCGGCATAAAGGCCAAGAGCATGGGAGAGCCCATAGAGATCTATGCCGACTGCGTGGTGGCCGCTGATGGATACGAGTCTCAGGTGGCCAGATGGGCAGGCATCGAGACAGTGCCCAAGATGAACGACATCGACACATGCATCCAGTACAGGATGTCCAACATCGATATCGACCAGAAGTACTGCGAGTTCGTCATCGGGAACGAAATAGCGCCCGGAGGATACCTCTGGCTGTTCCCCAAGGGGAACCGCTCCGCCAACGTCGGGATCGGCGTCATGGCCAAGCGCTGCAAGAACCCCGGCGACCCCAAATACTATCTGGACAAATTCATCGCCGGCGATGACCGCCTAAAGAACGGTCAAGTCCTCGAAGTGGTGGGAGGAATGGTCTCCACCTGCCCCGGACTCGACTCTGCCACGGCCGATAACCTCATCTTAGTCGGAGACGCGGCCAGGATAATCGACCCGATCACCGGCGGAGGCATATGCCACGCATGCAGGACGGGAATGTACGCTGGAAAAGTGTTGGCCGAATGCGCCAAGAAGAAAGACTTCTCCAAGGCCGCTCTCAAGCCATATGAGAAGATGTGGCGCGACAGGATGGAGGACAAGATCTACAGGAACTGGATGGCAAAGGAGAGGCTCAACGAGCTTGACGACGATACGATTGACGATCTCATCAAGATCATAAGCGAATCCGATATCGGGGAGGTCAATGTTTACAACCTCCTTAAGGTCATCAAGGAGAAATATCCCAAGGTCGTCGAAGGTTTCGAAGACCTGATCTGAAAACAACTTACCGGCCTCGCGGCCGGAAAGATTATTTTTTTTATGTTGTTTTTCCCGCTGTCACGCCCGGAACGCCGGTCTTTACGATTATCGGAGTTCCTCCATGGAGGCGGATGGTCTCGCATACCTTTTCGGGCCTGTCGGTAAGGGCTATCATGCTACCTCCTCCTCCTGCGCCCGTAAGCTTTGCGCCGTAGGAATATTCTGCCGCCGCATCCACCAGACGGTTGAGCTCCGGGCCGGACACGCCGAGGATGGACAGAAGTTTGTGGTCGGCCGTCATGAGTTTTCCCAGTTTCACACGGTCGTTCCTCCGGAGCGCGTCGGCACCCTCGAGGGTCACCGAACCTATTTCGTCCACTATGTCCTTTGCGAAACCGTTGCGGTCTTTGTACCTGCGGACCCTTTCTACCAGGGGGCCCGTAAGGGCTTTGATCCCGGTATATCCCACGACGAATGTCATCTCGGGGGCATGAACGTCGCATACGTCCCATCTGTTTCCGTTTCGTTCTATGGTCCACAGCGGTTCGTCGTCACAGGGTATGTTGACTCCGATGCCTCCACCATGGACAGAGGCCGAAGTATCCATGGGGCTTCCGATCCCCTGGGCGCCGAACTCGGCATCGTAGGCTTCGACGATCACATCTTTTTCACCTGCGGGCTTTCCCAGCATTGTGCGCACGGCGCATGACAGGGCGGCGGAAAGTGCGGCGGACGATCCCAGGCCGGACCCGGAAGGCAGGTCGCTCTCTGTCATGATGCTTATTCTCCCTACTCCGTTAGCTTTCAGTATATGGCTCATGTGGGGGTGGAGCGAAAGGTCATCCGGCATCCCGTTCAGAAGAAGGCTGTCGCTCTCGCTCACCGTGCACCGGAAGCGTCTGTCTATCGCCAATGCGACCGCCGGTTTGCCGTAGACGACTGCGTGCTCTCCGAGGACAACGAATTTTCCGGGTGCCGATGCTGACGCCGATCTCATTCCAGCAGCCCGTATTTTTTCATGCTTTCGGTTATCGCATCGTTGGGGTTCCTCTGTCCAAGCAAAGGCTGGGGTATGGACCACCACCGTTCCTCGAACTCCCTTAGCGCGGCCTCATACTGCTCGTCGTCCTCGAACTGCTTAGAATCTACGCCCAAGAGAGCTTTGCTCTGTTCTTTGAAGAGGTCGACGCCGTACTTCTTGTTCACAAGGGCAACGCCTATGTAGCTGTCGAAGGCGTAGGTCATCTCTTCGGACAGCTCGTCCGGGGCGCACTCCATGATCATGTCCAAAACCGAGTTTATGGCCATTTTGAATATCAGCTCGCGCTTTGCTTCCTCTGGCATCTTATCGGTATCGATGGATTCCATCATATCATCGAATATCAGGTCGCGGAGCGCCGAAACCCTGTTGGGGTTTTTGCCAAAGAGCTGTTTTGCCATTATTTCTTCTACGGATCCTTGTTCATCGTCGCCGAACAGTCCCGCATTCGGGTCGTAGTTGTCGTTGTTCATTTCCTAAGCTCCTTGACGGTTTTCTCCAGTATGTCCATTCCTGCTGATATTTTCTTCTCGTCTGCCGCGTAAGAGAATCTGAGATGTCCCTCCCCATACTTTCCGAAAGCCGATCCCGGGGTGCAAATCAACCCTTTTGTTACCAGTGTGTTGGCGAGTTCTTGGGAGCTCATCTTCATGTCGAAAGAGGGAAATGCATAGAACGCTCCCTTGGGAGGTACAATGCTCATTCCGTCTATTTCATTGATCCTTTTGGTTATGAGGTCGCGCCTGGCTTTGAATATGCCGCGGGCGCCCTCCAGGTAAGATTCTATTCCCGGTAGTGCGGCCAGAACGCCGTATTGGGACGGCATGGCAGGGCTGGCGCATACATGGTACTGCATCTTTACAAGGTCGGACATATGCTCTTTGTCTGTGCAGATGAACCCGAGCCTCCATCCGGTGACCGCCATCATCTTGGAGAATCCGTTGACGACCATGGCGCGGTCCAACCGGTTCATGAACGATAGGTGCTTGCCTTCGTAGACGAACGGATCGTAGACTTCGTCTGCCAGGATGAATACGTCGTTGTCCTCGGCGACGTCAAGGAGCGCGTTATATGATTCCTTGGAAAGCACCCCTCCCGTCGGATTCGAGGGATTGTTCACGACTATTATCTTTGTGCGGTCGGTAATCTTACTTTGGACGTCATCTATGTCGGGTTGAAAATCCCCCTCTGTGAGCCTGTATTCCGAATAAGTCCCTCCGGCCAGAACGGAATGGGGGCCGTATATCACGAACCCCGGACTGGGCACCAGAACCTCGTCTCCGGGATCGATGAAAGACTGGGATATCTCAAGCAACGCGGTGGACCCGCTGGGAGTTATCATGATGTTTTCCTCGGTGATATCTCCGTACATCCTGTATCTCTCCGCAACAGCCCTTCTGAGCTCTGGGATGCCTGCGGTCGGGCCGTATTTGTTTTTTCCCTCAGATGCCGCCCTGTTCATGCCCTCAATAGCCTCCTTGGGAGGCTGAATGTCCGGCTCTCCCAGTCCGAGGTTGATCGAACCCGGCCCTGCCAGATCGAACATCTTTCTGATTCCGGACATGGGGATCGAAGACAGTCTTTTCGATGGATCCATACGCCGTAATCGTATGCGCTTCCTATATTATTTTAGCCACTAGCACCAATTTTATATTGACATGCCGTTGGGGAGCCGATGGATAAGCGTTTAAGGTTTTTATGGCCGGTATTAAACTTCGTCGGGATAGTCGCAACTGTCCTGGGGGTGTTAGGTGTCATCGGCCTTATCGAACTCGGAGGTTCGGTATATCTGTTCATCGCAGGTATGATATCGATCTCAATATCGGCGGCGATCGTTTTCTACGATGCCAACAAGATGGGCATTTTCAAAGATCCGGTGTGCCTCTTCAACAGCAAGTGCGATTCCAAGAAGAAAAAGGATAACGGGGACGAAAAAGATGAGTAAGGCCCTGAATGCCGAAATGCTTTATTTCATGTTCGAGTCCGCCAATATGCACAGGTGGAACGACCACCTAAGGCCGCTGGATCTCACAGAGCAGGATAAGCAGTCGCACAAGGCGGCCATTGCATGGGTGATCGCCAAATTCGAAGAGGATGAAGGCAATTATATCAACTGGCGCACCCTCATAGAGCACAATATATTCGAGCTCATAAGTCGGCTCGTACTCACCGACCTTAAACCGCAGCTATATCACCGCATTGTAAAAGAGAAGTTCGACCAGGTCAACGAGTACGTGATCAGGGAATTCGACAGGAACATACCCGACGCCGATCCCGAATTCCGTAAACGCCTTTCCGATTACCTGAGATCGGAAAGGGATTCTCCTGAGGACCGTATAATCGATGCGGCACACTATCTAGCAACCAAATGGGAGTTCGACCTCATATACAAAATGAACAAGGGCATGTTCGATGCCGATAACACGAAAAAAGCTATTGAGGAACAGATAGCCGGACATGATAAGCTCGTCGGTGTGAAAAAAATAATGGGGGGCGGAGGGATAAAGGGCTTCGTCGACCTGATCGGGCAGCTGAGGTTCCAACAGAGGTGGGCAAGGACGCCCAGGATACCGGAAACCACTGTTCTGGGTCATTCCCTGATGGTGGCGAATTCGATATTCTTGCACGACCTGGATGCAGGGGCGACCGACGAGCAGATCTACAACGACTATTACACGGGCCTGTTCCATGACCTTCCCGAAGTTCTTACAAAAGACGTCATATCGCCCGTGAAAAAAAACGTGAGCGGGCTCGCTGAGATGCTGGAGAGCTATGAGAGGGAGCAGATAAAGTCAAAACTGATGCCTCTTATCCCGGAGTCCTGGTGGGGAGAGATGGAGTTCATGATATACGAACCGTTCTCCGATTCATATGACAGTGGACACAGGATCCGCGCAGGGCGCGACATCAAGTCCTGCGACCTTCTGGCCGCATATATCGAAGCTCACGTGTCCGCAAGCTACGGAGTGACATCCCAATCCCTCACCGAAGGCAAGGAGGAGCTCCTGACACGCCTCGTTAACACGGGCGACGGCATAGGGGCCAGAGAACTGGTGGTCAGGCTCGGGCGCATCAAGATTTAATTCCCTATGGTTTCCTGGCCGCCCATATACGGCCTAAGCACTTCCGGGATTGTGACGGTGCCGTCCTCGTTCTGATAGTTCTCCAATATAGCCACCATGGTCCTGGGAAGAGCCAGTCCCGAGCCGTTCAGCGTGTGGACGAACTCGCTCTTGAGGTGGGGTTCCGGACGGTATTTGATCCTGGTCCTGCGGGCCTGGAAATCGGTGAAGTTGGAACAGGAGGACGCCTCGAGCCAAGCCCCTTTGGCCGGCGCGAATATCTCCAGGTCGTAGCACTTGCTGCAAGAGAAGCTCATGTCTCCGGTGCAGAGCAGCAGGACCCGATAGGGCAGCCCAAGGCCCCTGATGAGTTCCTCTGCGTTACCCCTCAGCTCCTCGAGCACGTCGTAGGAGGTCTCCGGCAGGACGAATCTCACCATCTCTACCTTGTTGAACTCGTGGACCCTGATGATCCCTCTGGTGTCGGCGTGCTTTCCGACCTCTCTGCGGAAAGACGGCAGATACGCCGTGAACAGTATAGGCAGATCCTCCTTCGTCAGTATCTCGTCCTGGAGCATATTAGTGAGCGGCACTTCTGCAGTCGGGTTCAGGTAGAGGTCGTCTTTCTCCATGTAGTACATGTCGTCCTTCAGGTTCGGATACTGGCCCGTGCCGGTCACTGCCGCCCTGTTGACAACGACGGGAGGGAACACCTCCGTGTACCCCTGTTTCCTATGGACGTCCAGGAAGTAGTTGATCAATGCCCTCTCGAGCCTCGCTCCATCGCCCTTGAGGCAGTAGAATCCGCTTCCTGCGACCTTCGTGCCTCTCTCGAAGTCGATGATGTCCAGGTCCTCTCCTATTTCCCAGTGTTCTTTCGGCTTGAAATCGAATTTCCGCTTCTCCCCATACTCGTAGACCACTACGTTCTCCGAGCTGTCCTTTCCCAGCGGGACGCTGCCGTGAGGTATGTTGGGGATGTTCAGCATGCATTCGTTCCTCACGTCTTCGAGTTCGGACATCCTTGCATCGTTAGACTTGATTTTGTCGCCGATCTCCCTCATCTCGTCGATCTTTTCTTCTTTGTCCGCTCCCTTCTGCATTTTTGCGATCTTAGCGGAAACCTCGTTTCGAATTTTTCTGAGCTCGTTGTTCTCGTTGGTTAGCGATCTCCATTCGGAATCGGCTTCCAGGAACCTGTCGAGGATTGCAGTGTCCTTGTTTCTGCTCAGAAGCATGGCCCTGATCATATCGGGTTCAGATCTAATGATGTTTACATCAAGCATCCTATCATCTCAGAATTTTTTCTGGCTCAATGAGTTCCACGTACGCTTGTCTGTGAGCACTATCACTCCGCCGCGGACATCTACGGCGACGGAATCGGTCGCCTCAGCAATTTCCGCCGCTATTTCAGAAGTGTCGCTCTCGGAATTCGGCAGCACTTTGACCTTGATCAGCCTGTTCTTCTTCAGCTGTTTCACTATTTCTTCCATGAGACCCTGGTCCGTACCTTCCTTTCCGACATGAACTGTCGGATCAAGCTCGTTGGCGCGTCTCATCAGCTCTTTTCTGGCTTCTTTCTCGGTCATCTCTCTGTTCCCTCGTATACGGAAGACGTTTGACGGCATTGCATTCGGCGCACGTGATGCTTACCCTGCCGCGGTTCAGCCTTACGGTGCAGTTGACTCCAGGCAGCAGAGGAACGAGACAGTCCTCGCAGTACCTGAAATCCTTAGGGATTCCGGTACGGGTCTTCATGCCTATGCGCCTCGAGAGTTCGACATACCGCCTCGCCCTGTCCGCCCTCCCCTCCTTCACGGCCTCCGAGGCCATGGACGTCAGCACCTCTATGCGGTGCGAACCCAGGTCCGATGCCTGCCTGGAGGAGACGCGTCTCTTTGACATCGTTTGGTCACAATGCGCGGGTAATATAAATATTAGGGAGAAAACTCAGAAGGGAACCAGCGACAGCATGTAGTCGCGCATCTCTTTCTCCTCCTCGCTCAGACCATCTTTCGATTGTTCCACATATGTTTCCCAGAGGAACATGAAATAGTCGTGGAACGCCGCAACGGCATCGTTCCAGTTTGGTGCGGAGGCGGAGATCCCCATTATGTCGTTGGTCAGGGTCCATTTGCGGGCATTTCTGTCAAAGGAAACGTCAGCGGTAACAGGATTGAGAAGTGCCAGATCTGAAACCGGAGTGATTATTCGTTTGAATACAATTCCCGGAAAATCACTCACTCCGCAAACGTCCCTTACCTCGACGATATGGTCTTCATCGTTGAGAACAGCCATTCCGGATACCAGGCACGGTCCGGCGAGCGAAAACGAGTAAGCAGTCCTTTCGGGAAAATCCTTTCCGGTGGTTATCTTCGAAGTACGGTCTCCGGAATCGAGATAGTACGCATTGCGACCCTTCATGTCGCTCTTCCTGCAGACGACCCCGGCGAGAGCGCAGGTAAAAGTTTTCGTTTCTGCCCCGGCGCTTTCACTGAAGCGTTCCGGACGGGCGTTGAAGAGCTCTTTCATCATTCTTCCGCGCCCATATCTTAGCCTGCAGCCTTGCAGGTCGACGCAGAGCTTCATAAGGTCCTTTGCGACGGCCACCTTGTATCTGGGGTCGGTGTAATTCTCGGAAAGCCAGCGGTTGACTATGTCGCTTCCTGCGACATCGAGCGTTTTCTCCAATTTGAAAAGTGCGACGTTGATGACGGAGTTCTCGTCGGACCTGCGCTCCCTAGGTTCGATGCCCATATCGAACTTGGACTCGAATCCATCGGGGGCCCTCCCCTGCAACCCCATCTCTGCGGTGACTATGAACATGCCCACATGAGAAAGCATGCTCTGAATATCCTTCATGATGAGGTCCGCCTGCTTGGCGGTAACTTCGTTCCCCTCATCGGGGACCACTTTGAAAGTCAGAGTATCCATACGGCCAGAAGTGCAATGCATTCCTTGTTTTTAACATATTCCCGAAGATGAGGCAGATGTTGCCAGAGGCAAATTATTTAGCGTACCTGTCTATGGTGTCGTATCGAGAGCCACATTACCAGGTCTGCCTTTCTATTATAGGAAGACAGTAGCCCTTAAATATAAAATCAGGAATGTGTGCCCGTCGCAATCACTAGGTGGTGCAAATGGTAAGAAAGCCCGCATCGATGTACAGAGAAATTAAAGGACAGGCGTATACTCGCCGCGAATACATGGGAGGAGTGCCCGCAAGCAGGCTCAGCCAGTTTGAAATGGGAGACCTCAAGGCAGACTTCCCGATCAAGATCACGCTCAGAGTGGAGAACAGGGTCCAGATAAGGCACACCGCCCTCGAGTCCGGACGTATCGCCGCCAACAGGGTGCTGGGTAAGCTCGGAGTAAGCAACTACCACTTCACAGTCAGGACGTACCCCCATATGGTCCTGAGAGAGAACAAGATGGCTACGGGAGCAGGTGCAGACCGTGTTTCGAGCGGAATGCGCAACGGGTTCGGAAAGACCGTCGGAACCGCGGCCAGGCTTGAGCGCGGCCAGGCGGTATATACGATACGCTGCACTCCCGCTATATTCAACTCCGCCAAGGACGCCCTTTGGAGAGCGTCCATGAAAATGCCCTCTCCCTGCTACATTGATGTGGAAGAGGGTAAGGAATACGCCAAGTGATGTTCGACCTGGAGCTTGAACGGACCGCTCGGTGGATAAGGTCTAACGGCTATTCCAGAGTGGCTGTCCAGCTCCCGGAGGGACTCAAGCTCAGGGCGCCGGAGATCTCCGACGCGCTGAGCTCTGCAGGCGCCGAGGTAATCATCGTCGGGCGCCCGTGCTATGGCGCCTGCGACTATTATTCGGACTACAAGAAGATCGCGGACGCTCTGGTACATTACGGTCATTCCGCCATGCCATCGCTGGGCATCGATCCGGACGTTCTATTCGTCGAGGCCAGGGCCGACTGTTCCGTCGCCGGGCCTCTTACCAGATGCGTCGGAATGCTTCCCCGGAACGTCGGGGTTCTGGCATCCATCCAGTATATCGGCCTCATTCCGGAGGCGGTTGCAATCATCGAGTCTTCCGGAAGGAAAGCTTTCGCATCCGCCGGGGACAAGCGCATATTGTATCCCGGCCAGGTGCTAGGGTGCGACTGCAGCGCCGCGGAAGCGGTATCGGACTCCGTAGATGCATTCCTTTTTCTTGGCGAGGGGGACTTCCACCCCCTGGCGGCAGCGTTCGGTACGGAAAAGGAGCTTTTCGTTCTCAATCCGGTCACCGGAGAGATGAGGAGCGTAGAGAGCATCAAGGACCGCATTCTCAGGAGGCGGTTCGCATCTATCACCATCGCCTCCGAAGCGGAAAAGTTCATGATAATTATATGCAGCAAGGCCGGACAGAACCGTTCTTCGGAGGCTGAGAGGATCGCCGATAAAATCAGAGGTGCGGGAAAGAAGGCCTATATGGTACTCTTGGACGAGATAAACCCCGATACTCTGGCACATTACAGGGTCGATGCATTTGTAAATACTGCCTGCCCGCGCATAGCCATGGACGAGTCGGCAAGATTCAGCAAACCCGTTCTTACGGTCCCCGAGGCCGAGATTGCACTGGGGCTTCGCGCCTGGGAAGATTACAGGTTCGATGCCATACGCGAGTGAAACCGTCGCCGGCTGACTCACCTTAAAATAATCCCGAAGTAATGGTCACCCATGGTAACGTCGGAAGAGTTTCTTTCCGGTCCGTTGCCCGATGCCCGGGTCGGCATCGGCCGCGGGTCAGACCTGGGGAACGTAGAAAGGAGCGCCGAAGCCTTCAAAGGTGGATGTGTCACAATATACGAGAACCCTGCAGAACTCGTTGATGATCTGGTGTCAGGGAAGATAGATGCGGCCGTTCGCGGGGACATGTCGTCCTCCGTCTTGTTGCCGCTGCTGAAGCAGGCGCTGGGGATAAAGGCGCTCGAAAGAATCGTCCTCATGGAACCTCCGGGAGGAAAGCTTTTCCTGCTTTCTCCTGTGGGTATCGACGAGGGATGGACGGTCCAGCAGAGGTTCGGACTGGCCGTGAACTCGGTGAGGCTTGCGCACAGGATCGGTCTCGGGACGAAGATCGCCGTTATGTCGGGAGGAAGGTGCGAAGACTATGGACGATGCAAGGCAGTCAACAATAGCATCGACGATGCCCGTTCGCTTGTGAAGATGCTTACCGAAAAGGGGTATGACGCATATCATTCCCAGATACTGATAGAGAATGCGGTGAAGGACGCCGATATCGTTATCGCGCCAGAGGGCATATCCGGCAATCTGCTGTTCAGGGCTATGCATTTGGTCGGTAACACCGCGGCCCTCGGTGCGCCGGTAGTAAACACGGAAAAAGTGTTCGTTGACACGTCCAGGGCTAAAACGGATTATCGCGACTCGATAGCCTTGGCCCTTAGACTTACGGAGAGATGAAAATGCAATTGGAGATCGACGGAGAGTATTCGGGCTTAAGGTTCTCGGCCTGCCATTTTATTCCGAGGCATGAGAAGTGCTCCAGACTTCACGGCCACTCTTACGTGATCCGTTTGAAGCTGGAAGGAGAAATCGGAGAGGACGGGATGCTTATGGACTTCGTCGTCCTGAAGAAGGAGCTCCGCGGGATGATAGCTATTCTGGATCACATGACGCTTCTTCCCTCGGACTCAGAGGACGTGCTGATCGAGCTGACAGATACTTCGGTAGAGGCTGTAGCATGTGGCAAGAGGTATGTTTTCCCCGCTGAGGACGTGGTGATCCTGGACCTTCCCAACACAACTGCGGAAGAGATGTCCAAGCTTATGGTCCACAAGATGATCAACGATGTAGCCTTCCCGGAGAACGTAAGGTCCGTATCCATCGGGCTGGACGAGGAACGCGGGCAGACCGCCTGGTACACGGTGGAGCTCAGATGACGAGGGCCGTCGTCCTTCTTTCGGGCGGGCTCGATTCCACCACCGTGCTTGCAAAGGCGATCAGCGACGGATGCGAGGCGTTCGCGGTCAGCTTCCGCTATGGTCAGAGGCACAGCAGGGAGCTGACCTCGGCCACGGAGGTCTGCAGACACTATGGCGTGATGCACACCATAATCGATATCAATCTCTCGTCTTTCAGATCAGCTCTCACAAAGGAGGAGATCGACGTTCCCATGGACCGCGAAGGGAGCTTGGACAAAGAGATACCCATAACGTACGTCCCAGCGAGAAACATAATATTCCTGAGCATAGCAGCCGGGCTCTGCGAATCCGTGGATGCTGACAGGATATACATCGGGGCGAACGTTGTCGATTATTCAGGATATCCCGACTGCCGCCCGGATTTCTTCAGCGCATTCGAGACAATGTTGGAAAAGGGGACGAAGGCAGGCGTCGAGGGGAGCCCGATAAAGATCATGACCCCGATACTGCACATGTCGAAGGCGGACATAGTCCGTCTGGGCAAGGAGCTGGGCGCTCCTCTTCATCTTACGTGGTCGTGCTACGAGGGAGGAGAGAAAGCATGCGGCCACTGCGATTCCTGCAGGCTCAGGCTCAAGGGCTTCGAAGAGGCCGGATACAAGGACGAGATCGATTACAGGTGATCCGATGAACATATGCGAAACATTTGTGTCGATCCAGGGCGAGGGCCTGATGATGGGAGTTCCCACGTTGTTCATCCGCACGGCGGGATGCAACCTGGACTGCTCCTGGTGCGACACCAAGTACGCCTTTGGCGGCGGCAAGGAAACGCAAGTCGGGGAGCTGGCGGAACTGGCGGCGGGGATATCGCATGTCTGCGTCACAGGTGGGGAGCCTATGCTGCAGAAAGAACTGCCCGAGCTGCTCGAAGCCCTCCTCTCCGAAGGAAAGCATGTCGTCCTTGAGACCAACGGATCGATGGACGTCAGTGGACTGCCGAAGGACAGGAACCTCATGATAAGCATGGACATCAAATGTCCTTCTTCCGGGATGTCGGAAAAGATGCTTACCTCGAACATTGCAGCCCTCGGAGAGAAAGACCAGCTCAAATTCATCATCAGCGACGCTGTCGATTTCGAATTCGCCGTCGATGTTCTGAGGGAATATGTGCCCAAGACCAACGTGATCTTCTCGCCGGTGGGCGGTATGGACCTCAGGCCCCTTGCCGAAGAGGTCCTTCGGAGAAAGCTCGAGGTCCGGGTCCTGCCACAGCTTCACAAGATCGTATGGGGCGACATGCGTTCAGTCTGAACATCTCTGGGATTCGAACTTTTTCCTGTGCTCGTAACGTCTTCTGAAGTCGGAAACGCTCTCCTCGACCGTTCCCTCCTCGTCGGTTGAAACCGCTATGCCGGCGGCTGTGAGCTTGTCATATCCGTGGTGACCAATGCCTCCAACGATCACGGCGTCCACTCCAATGCCGATGATGGCGTCCGCCACAAGCATGCCGGCACCGGATGCCGCGTCCTTGTGCTCGTTCTCGACCACGGTGAAGTCCATCGTCTCCATGTCCACGATCAGGAAGTAGGGTGCGCGGCCGAAATCATCGGCCACATACGAATCCAGCGTATCTCCTTCCGCTAGCACGCCTATCTTCATTTCGCCTCGACCGTCGCAATTATTTTCTTGATTATGGACTGGAACGCTTTGGCGGAAGCGGAATCAGGGTCGCTCAGGACGGCAGGCATGCCGCTGTCTCCAGACAAAACCACCGAGGGTTCGATCGGGACCTTTCCCAAAAACTGGACTCCGAACTCCTTCGCGACCGCCTCTCCGCCGCCGCTCTTGAAGATGTCGGTCTTCTCGCCGCAGTGTGGACAGATGAATCCGCTCATATTCTCAACAAGCCCGATTACAGGTATCTTCGCTTCGGCGGAGAATGTGATCGTCTTGCGGCTGTCAATTAGGGAAACATCCTGAGGGGTGGTGACTATGACCGCGCCGTCAGGCTTGGGGATCAACTGGATTATGGAAAGGGCTTCGTCTCCGGTCCCGGGCGGCATATCGATGACCAGATAATCCAAGTCTCCCCATTCTACATCTTCGATGAACTGCCTTATGGCGGTCATCTTCACTGGCCCCCTCCACAGGATGGGCGTATCCTTGGAGGGAAGCAGGAACGCCATCGACATAACCTTGAGAGACGGGGGGACGATCACCGGGATGAGCTTCTCGTTCTGGACATCCAGCTTCTCGTCCTCTATGCCGAACATCTTCGGGATGTTTGGCCCCGTGATGTCCACGTCCATGATCCCGGTCTCGTATCCCTTGTTGGACAGGGCGCAGGCGAGGTTTGAAGAAACGGTGCTCTTTCCGACGCCTCCCTTTCCGCTGAGAACTATTATGACATGTTTGATCTTTCCTAGGCTCTCTTTGAGTCTTGTATCTTCTTCGATTTTATCAGCGCTGATGACTCCTGCCATTTCTATCGCCCCGTCAGTGTCTCTGTGTTTTAAGAACTATTGCCATGTTCGAAGCCGGCGCAACGGATTTATCCGCATGAGCGCATGGAGGGCTATGCCTTTGGGTGATCCGCACGGTGGAGACTTCGAATATACAGACGAAGGGCTTCCCAAGAACATAACGGCTGTCAGGATTCCTACCGGAGACCTGGACACGAGCGTAGACTTCTACTCGGACCTGCTGGGCATGGAGGTGGTGGACCGGAAAGACACTCATGCCGTGCTCAGGCGCGAGGATGCGGTGATACTTCTGGTATTATCTTCACATACCGGGGTCGACACGGGCTTCTATATCGGGGTCGACGACCCATATGCCCTCCACAGGCGCCTGATCGACGAGGGCGTCGTGTTCATGGTGGACCCGGAGATGGGCCCAATCGGTGTGTACACGTCGTTCCGCGATACGGACGGAAACGTGATCCGAGCGGTCGACAAACACGCCGTGGAATCTTTCTTCTGATCAGTTCCCGAGGTCGGCCATGTTGGTGGCCTCCTTGATCTTGGCCTCAAGCTGAGGGGGTAGCCCGGATATCCCTCCAGACAGGAAGCCCCGGACGATCATGCTAACCGCTTCATCCTCGGAAAGGCCCCTGGACATCAGATACTCGATCTGGTCCCTGGCTATCTTTCCCACTGCGGCCTCATGTGTCATCTCCAGGTCTGAAACGTTCGCCTCCAGCTCGGGTATCGCAAGGGTAGTGCCGCCGTCCTTGAGGATGATGCTCTTGCATTCCAGGTGGGCCTTCACTCCTGTCGCGTTCCCTATGAGCCGTCCGCGGGCGACCATTCTTCCACCCACAGTGATGCTCCTGCTGATGATCTCGGCCGAAGTGTCTTTGCTGTTCAGAGACACAATGGATCCGCTGTCTATGTTGGAACCCTCGTGTGCGATGCACATGGAGTTGAACTTGGCGGTCGCACCGGGGCCGTTGAGGTTCGCCACGGGGTTGCTCTGTAACGTACCGACTTTGTCGAGTATAACGTAATTGTTGGTGAAGTGTGAGTTCTTGCCGACGTTGATGCCGGTCCTTGGTCTCACCGAGGTCTTGTCACCCCAGTTGTGGATCATCGAATATGAAAGTGATGCGTTGTCTCCGATGAACATCTCGGAAACGCCCACATGAACAGATTCGTTGGCATGGGGGCTTGTCGCGCACCCGGTTATCACGTCAGCGGAGGCGTTATCCTCCACAAAGATCATATTATGGACATTCTGGATCACTTTGTTTGCGTTCAGGAGCATGCAGGACTGTATCGGTGTCTTGATGTGGTATCCCGACCTGACCCTTATGAAGTATCCGTCCGACTGCTCGAGGTACGTGTGGGCCGTGAACTTGTCCTTGTCTGGCGCCACCGCGGTCCAGAAATGCTCTCTGACCCAATCATATTTTTTTATGGCCTGCTGGGTGGTGATTATCTCAACGCCCTCCGGATTGCAGGCCGAGCAGTGGCTCAAAGAGTTGTCAATGAACATGATGGTCCCGGAGCGGGATTCCTCGTCGGTCGTCACGCCTACGCTCTGCATAGTGCCTTTGAACTCGTTCCCGGAACTTCCTAGGTCATCGATAACGGGCCCGTCGCGGGTGCCTACCGCATATTTCGTGAGGTCCACGTCTTCGCCGTACGCGGCCTTCTTCTCAAGGGCCTTCTTTACTCTATCGTCACTATATGCTGACATGAACCGCATTCTCCGTATCCGTTCTTTCTGATGGTGTTGAGAAGGTCGGTTGGCCTTCCCGTGCATCTTATCCTTCCCTCGCCCATGACATAGGCCTTGTCCGCGCCGATATAATCAAGAATCTGGCCGGTGTGCGTGATGACCAGGGCGGAGACATATTTGGGCCCTCCGCTGCGACATCTGGTCTGGTCGTAAAGCAGGTCGTGCACCTTGTTACCTATAAGGTCGATGCTCTGAAGGTCTACGCCCGATTCGGGCTCGTCCAGCATCAGGAAGTCGGGCCTCTGCGCAGTCAGCTGGAGCAGTTCGGACCTTTTGATCTCCCCTCCCGAAAAACCCACGTTTATATCTCTGTCCAGGAAACTGCTCATCCTGAAATCGCTAGCCTCGGACAGGACCTCCTCGGCGCATTCCTTGTCAGCAGCCGTCCTTATGAGGTCGCCGAGCTTCACGCCGGTTACGTTAGGAGGCCTCTGCATCATCATGCCTATGCCCATCTTAGCACGTTCATCTACGGGAAAATGCGTGATATCTACGCCTTTGAAGATTATCTGCCCCTCAGTGATGGTACTGGTGCTGTATCCCATTATAGCAGATAGCAAGGTCGATTTACCCGAACCGTTGGGTCCGAAAAGTACACAGGTCTCCCCCTCCTTTACGGAAAGGTCAACTCCTCTGAGTATCTCCCTGTTCCCTGCCACGGCGTGAAGGTTCTTTATTTCGAGCATATTCCGCACCTTGTGCCCCAAGGTTATCGATTGCTAAATAGTTGTCTGTATCACGTTCTGGACATCGGGAGCAGGCGAAGAGATTATACTGGTCGGGGCACTTTCGGTCTTATGAAGCTCATCGCGCTCAACGGCAGTCCGCGTCTCATCGGGAACACGTCCAATATCATCATGGACATGCTGGACATCTTCTCCAGGGAGGGCATCGAGACGGAGCATGTCCAGCTGTACGCATACAATTTCATCCCATGCAACGACTGCAGGTCATGCGAGATGAGAGGAGATGGGAGATGCATCAACGAAGAAGACGGCTTCAATGAACTTCTGGACAAGCTGAGGGAGGCCGACGGGATAGTCTTCGCCAGCCCGGCGTATTATGGCGGTGTTACGGCGCAGATGAAGATATTCATGGAAAGGGCGGGGCTCTCGCTCGAAACAGGCGATATGGGCCTCAGGCGCAAGGTCGGAGGAGCCATCGCCGTTGCAGGACACGACGGAGCCACCGCGGCATATTCCCAGATGGTCAACTTCATGCTTCGGAACCAGATGGTCGTCTGCGGGTCCACGCCTCATACTACGTTCAGGGCGCTGAATCCGCCCCAATTCTCTACTGACAAGGATGCCGTGAAGGCCGTCTCGATATTGGCGGGAGAGATGATCTGGGCGATGGAACGCCTCTGTCAGAAGAAGTAAAACCCGCATCCTTCTTCGACGCAGATCTTTGCCACCGACTCCATCCTGTCGACCGGGCCGGAGTACCTGCGGACCATCATCTTACCCTCTTCGGGCAACGCCTTCCTGAGGATCTCGACTTCTTTCAGTAGTTCAGCGGCCTCTTCCGGAGTATATATCCTGTGGGATGCCGCCCCATCCGGCACCGAAGCGGTGACAGCGCACCCATGCTTGGAGGCTATGCCCGGCAAAAGACTGTCGTCGGGTCCGAACGAACCGATGCACCCTCTGCCCTTGTCCCATGACACCGGACATCTGGCACACGTCTCCCTCATCTCATCGAAGGATACAAGCTCCCATTCGGTGGTCCGGTTCTCGGGGAGGGAATCATCCAGTGCTTTTTTGCGGGAATCCTCATCGAGACCTTTGAAATCTACCCATCCGGAGAAGCGGCTCTCTGCGAGGGGCTCCAGGGCCGCCAGGTCCCCGCTGTCGGTGAGAAGGTCGATATGGACGACATCCGTGTCCTTGCTGAGCTTGTTCCTCTTGAGGAATCCGGCCCAGTCACATACTTCGTTTTCGGCGCACTGCCTGGAGACGGTCCGGTATACCTCCGCGGCTTCCCCGAACTCTTCGGGGTTCCCCACGAGTACTCTGACGGTTTCCAGCTTCATTTCCCTGCAGAGGGCGCTGGGGCACTCCGTCTCTCTTATAGCGATGTTGATTCCCATCTCGTGTCCACCTTATTCGCTGAGTTTTTTAAGATACTTTTCGCGGTTGCTCTTGTACACCGCATATGAAAGCACCATCCTCAGCAGCATGATCGCCACCAATAATAGCATTATCCCCAAAAAGTTCAGAGTAAGAGTTACACTGTCAAGACTGAACCCGCTGCCAGAGAAAAATCCTGAGGTGTCGAGCGAGACCGGCAGCTCGCCTCCGGGGAAAATCAGGAACAACCATGCTATGGAATATAACAAGGCGATCACTGTGAAAAGCACCTTCGCCTTATTGCCCTTCACGTAGAAAGAGGTCAGGAACGCCAGGACTATCACGGGAATTCCATAGATCATGAACCTCCAGATGGTCTCATTCAGGGTGTTGAAGATCTCAGCCATCTCGTCCCCGGCCCCCATCGATGCTATCATCCCCTCCAGGAACCACATCAACGCCAGGGGCACCACTACAATGGAAACGAAGCTCAGTACGCCGGCGAGTATTCCTCTTACCCAGGAACCGTGCCTCATGTCCTGCTTCAGCGTCGTCTCTTCGGGCATATTCACGCACCTCCCGTTTCCATCACCTGCTTGACAAGGTCGAGCATCTGGGCATACTGCTCCTGGGTAAGAGTTATGACCTCGCTATCGGGCGGCACGCCGACTTCTATAGTGTAATCTCCCTCGTCATACTGGGCCTGGAGCTCGTCCACGATGTTCACCGTGCCGTCGCCCATCACCAACGAGAATCCGGTGGAATCGTTCACTATGGTGACGGTGATCGCGCCTATCGTCGCTGTGATGTCAAGGTCGGACGGGAGCTGGTCTATCGGTTCCGTCGAAGTGACGGATATCCGGGTTGCGGAGATGTCCACGTCCGGCGCTGCCGTAGTCGACTCAAACACTGCGGTAGCGTATATGCTGGCTCCCGCAAGTCCGTAAAGGTACTTTCCGGAAACATCGAATCCCATGTATATGCTCAAGGTGTCCCCGGACCCGGTGAGCATTATGAGCGCGCTGTTAAGGCTGTTTATGCTGATGTCGACGGGCAGAGAGAAGGTCTCTCCCGTCTTTATCGTGGAAGGGGCGCTCTCAGCCACCCTGTAGCTCACAGTGCCCGTGTCGTTGAGCTGGTCCACCCCGATCGCAATGTCGATGAGATCGTACCTGAGGCGGTTGGTTATCGAGATCTCGGTATACATGTTGGTGGTGATCTCGTCGCCTTCCTTCATTATCATCGTCTGTGTCAGAACATTGCCACCGTTGTCCTTGAGGGTCACACTCGTTACCTCTGGATTCGAAACGGCATACGCCTTGACAGCCGTAACTGCAGCCGTCACGCTGGCATCGTCCCCGGGATTGACCGTGGTGCCCGGTATCTTCACGCCTGTGTCCGTGTACGCGTCGGCGGGGCCACCATAGGTATCAACGGCATCGGAGAAGTTGTACTCCAACACTCCGTTGGGCTCCGACACTTCATATGTGCTTTCCGCTTCTAGCTTGACATCCAACGGCATCTCCCCGGTGTCCTGAGGTATGAATCCGAGGGCTACAAAAAGGATGAGTCCGGCAATCGCCAGGGCGTAGACGGCGTGCATGATAACGCTGAAGGCCTTCACGCTCGTGTATCGCGTTGATAATTTAAATCATATGTCAGTGCAATAGGAAAATATGATAACTTGACCGCCGATTAGGGAGTCAGATGTCTGATATAAGAATAAAGAAGAGGAAGAGGATGAGAGAGAAGGATGCGAAAAATCTTTCATCCGTTCTCGAAGAGGCGGCGGGCGTGCCGGTGTTCGGCGAAAGCGATCCGGTCGACACCGCTGAAAGCACGGATTACGGCCTGATATTCGTGGGAGGGGACATCATCGGCCTCGTATTCGAGGATAAGCCCTTCCTGACAATACGGGGGATTCTCAGATACAGGCCCACGAAGCGTTATGTCACCGTCGACATGGGGGCAGTCCCGTTCATCTCCAACGGAGCCGACGTCATGGGCCCCGGCATCACCGATGCCGACCCGGAGATAAAGGAAGGGGATATGGTATGGATACGCGACGTGAAAAACGGAGCCCCCCTGGGGGTCGGCGTCTCCCTCCGCCCGGCGTCGGAACTGTCGGCGAAGGTCCCCGGAAAGGCGGTCAGGACCATACATTATATCGGCGACAAGCTATGGAAGTCCGGCGAGTGATCTAATTGTTCGGAAGCAATCGCAGAAACACCGAAAAGAAGAAAGCGTTCGTGGATCTGGAAGGCTACAGCGAACCCGGAGATGAACAGGGGATATGCGTCAAGGCGGTCGAGCTCAGGCATTTCACGGACCTTAAGGCCCTGACGGACCTGGCCTTTCAGGACAACATACTTGTTATCGAGATGTCCCTGTTCGCCGACGGAGAGGAACACCGCAGGGACGCCGTCGAAGCCATGAGATCTCTGGCGGATGACAGGGGAGGGGCGTTCTCTGAGATATCCGACCGGGTGATAATCCTAGCTCCGCCCGGCATAGGCATCGACAAATGCCGCATCACCCGAAGGGGGATATGATAATGGATTTCAAGACCGTCCACGACCCGCTTCACGGAAGCATAGTGCTGGACGGCGTATTCTTGGACCTGGCCGACAGGCACGAGATGCAGAGGCTGCGATCGGTGAAACAGCTTGGCCTGGGCAACCTGGTATTCCCAGGAGCGAACCACACCAGATTCGAGCATTCTTTGGGAGTGTATCACTTATCTGGTCGGATGGCGGCTTCTCTGGAACTTTCTAAAGAGGAGTCCGATGCCGTGAGGGCTGCGGGGATGCTCCATGACGTATGTCACATGCCTTATTCCCACGTTCTAAGCGAGATAGGGGAGCTGCGCTTCGGTTTTGACCACATGGAAGCGGCCGGGATGCTGATAGAAGGAAAGCTCAGGACATACAGCGAAAAAGACGAGGACCTGTTCGGATCGGAAGGTTCGATATCCGAGATGCTTGAGGCCGAGGGAATTTCATCAAGGAAAGTATGCGACCTAATATCCTACCCCGAATCTCCGGTCGTAGGGCTGGAATCTTTCTCTCAGGAGAACGGCCAATCTTATTTCACTTCAGGGGACTATCTCCACCAGATAATCCACGGTCCGGTGGACTCGGACCAGATGGACTATCTGGTAAGGGACGCACATTACACAGGGGTGACCCACGGCGCCGTAGATACAGATCGGATAATATCCATGATGCGTGTATTCAACGACCGCATCGTCCTGAACAGGGGAGGAGTTACGGCCGCTGAAGGATTGATGGTGTCCAGATCCCTGATGTACACATCGGTCTACTATCATGAGACAGTCCGCATCGCGGGTTCGATGCTCAACAAGGCCATCGAAGCTTCAGACCTGGACCTCCGGGAAATGTATCTGATGACGGACCCGGACCTGATATCTTCTCTCGAAGCCCACGGGGGCCGTGCCTGCAGCATAGTGAGGAATTTGATGAACCGCAGGCTGTACAAGAAGGCCATGGTAGGTTACGTGGCAGACCTAACTCCAGACCAATCTCGCAATCTGGCACAGTATACGTCCTACGAAGAAAGGAAGATGCTGGAACAGGAGATAGCCGACGTTGCCGGAACGGATATTTCGGACGTTGCCGTCGATATTCCCTCGGAGTCCGCCCTTCTTTCGAAGATAAGCATCGGGAAGACGGATGTTTCGATACTTGATGGCAACAGGGTGCGCAGCATCACAAAGCTTTCCACCATCGCAAAGGCACTGCAGTCCCGCGATACATTCAGATGGGCGATACTGGTGTCATCCCCCAAGGAAAAGCGCGATGCGGTCGAACATGCGGCAAAAAAGATACTGGGACTATGATCCCAAATTCGGAATTGACTGCAATTGGGAGTCGGACGCACGTAAAGACAAGTGGCGGTCGCTTTACCGGAATGATCATACATTAGTTTGGACGGTCGGCATTCACGGATATAGGTAGGCGGCCAAAGACGGCAGCTCAATTCCTTTTGCTCACAAAAACTTAGGTAACGGATCGCATCGACATAAAAAATAGGAATATCCAATCGAAATAGCTCGGAGCCAGAACTGATATGGATGTAATCGGTACTTTGATCCTGGCACTGCTGACCGTAGTGGCGACCGGCCTCGATGGGCGGTACTGCAGGCAATGTTCTATGGCACAGTGCCCTCGGGAAAGGCCGGGAGCGATAGGAGGCGTGCAATCGGGACAGGTTATATCACGGGAAGCATCCTGTCCGTCATGATATCGGCAACGGTGGCATTGGGCCTTTTGCAAATCCCAAACAACCGGTTGCTTTCATGGATAGGAATCATATCCTTGGCCATGGGCATTTATGCCCTCGCCCGCCCAAAAAGCGAGAAAGAGGAACTCGAAGTAGCCGGTACGGTTGCGTTCCACACCAAAAACTTCGGGCCCGCCATGCAGTTCGCCGTTCTCGCGCTAATGCTTAGCCTGGATGATTTCGGTGCATACATTCCGCTTCTCGCGGGAATGGAGCTCGGCGAGGCCCTGATAATGATAGTTGTTGCGATAGTATGCATAATCGGCATCGTTCTGGCAGGAAGGCACATCAGCAATTTTTCCTCGGTGAAGGACATATTGGACAAGGCCGAGCGTTGGCTGGTCCCGGTACTTTTCATAGCCATAGGTGCGTACACAGTCATCGAAGGGCAGATGGGGACTTTGGTAAGGAGTTTCATCCTTTGACGACGCCTATGGGGGACAGCTTTGCGACCTTGGACGAGATTCCCGCACCACATACGACCCGAATTACCGAGTCTATGTCCTTGTAAGCGTCTGGAGCCTCCTCGATCAGGCCTTCGTCGGACCCGCTGAGGAGCACGATGTCCATTTCAGCCAGGTCCTTCCTTATGTTCGCCGCCGTGTTGCCTTGTGAAGCGGATTTCCTCGACATCTTCCGCCCTGCACCGTGGCATGTGGAACCGAAAGTCTGCTCCATTGCGCCTTTTTGTCCCAGAAGAACGTAAGTGCCGGAACTCATGTCGCCGGGTATTATCACAGGCTGGCCCAAATCCCTGTACTTCGGAGCGATCTCCTTCCGTCCGGCCGCGAAGGCCCGGGTGGCGCCCTTTCTGTGGACGACAACATCCATTTTGCTCCCCTCTACCGTGTGGGTTTCTTTTTTGGCGATGTTGTGGGCCACGTCGTAAACTAGCCCCATGCCCATATCCTCCGCCGGACGGCCCATTACTTTTTCGAAAGACTCCCGGACCCAGTGCATTATCATCTGCCGGTTGGCCCAGGCATAGTTTGCGCCGCAACACATGGCCTTGTAGTAGTCGTCGCCCGCCTTTGATTTCAGAGGGGCGCACGCAAGCTGTCTGTCGGGAAGGCTCACTTTGTTATCGGAGATATAGCGTTCCATCTCCTGCAGATAGTCGGTGGCGATCTGGTGACCGCATCCTCTGGACCCGCAATGTACGGTTATCGTCACGGTCCCCTTCTCCAGTCCGAAGGCTTTTGCCGACTTCTCGTCAAAGATATCATCGACCACGTCCAGTTCAAGGAAGTGGTTGCCGGAGCCGAGGGAGCCCAGCTGGGGAAGGCCTCTCTTCCTGGCCCTGTCGCTGACCAGCGAAGGGTCTGCGTCCTTCATGCGTCCGCCTTCCTCCGTGGTCTCCAGGTCGCTCTCCCATCCGTAGCCGTTCTCTACCGCCCATTCCGAACCGCAGAGTAGGACCTCATCCAATTCTTTGTTGCCAAGCCTGGTGAGCCCTTTGGAGCCCAGACCGGAGGGGACGTTCGCGTAGAGCTCCTCCATCAGGCGTTTCCTGTTGCCGCCTATGTCCTCGACCGTGAGGTTTGTCTTAATCAGACGAACTCCGCAGTTTATATCAAAACCTATTCCTCCCGGAGATATGCTGCCCTCGTCCGCGTCCACCGCAGCGACGCCCCCGATCGGAAAACCATATCCCCAATGTATATCCGGCATTGCTAGGGAATTGCCCACTATGCCGGGGAGACATGCGACGTTTGCGGCCTGTGCAGGAGCATTGTCTGAACGGATCTGAGGGATCATTTCGCTACTGGCATATATCACGGCATCCGTGCGCATACAGGGAATCTCACCTTTTGGTATGCGCCACCTGTAATCGTCTATCTTTTCGATGGTGCCGTTCCAAGCCATAGTGTCACTCCTTAGAAAGTAGGGGCCGGGACCGAGATTTGAACCCGAGTCGGGGGATCCACAGTCCCCCAGGATAACCAAGCTACCCTATCCCGGCCATGTACTGAGCGCTTGATAGATTGAATGTACATAAAGATTCTTGCTTCTAAGACGTTGGTTCGTTGCCGGTCATCTATTCGGGCACTACCCTATTATAGGAACAAAATCATTTGAGCCCTATGGTCAAGAGGGATCTAATTTCAGTAGTGGACATGCAGGACAAATGGTCCGAGCTTGTCGATCTGGCGATACAGATGAAGCAGGAGCGCGGAAACCACGGGGACCCGCTGGCAGGAAAGACCCTCGCAATGATATTCGAAAAACCCAGCACCAGGACGCGCATATCTTTCGATGTTGCCATAACGGAGCTCGGAGGACACGCGCTCTACATCGATGAGTCCAAGATGCAGATGGACCATGGGGAGACGGTCGAAGACACGGCCAAGGTAATGAGCAGGTTCATTCACGGGATAATGTACCGTGCCAAGGACTACAAGACAATGGACAAGTTCGGCGAGTTCGCAACTGTGCCAGTAATAAGCGGGCTGGACAATCTCGAGCACCCGTGCCAGGCCCTTGCCGACATGGTCACCATCAAGGAGAAGAAAGGCGGATTCCGCGGAAAGAAGCTCGTCTATCTGGGTGACGGAAACAACGTTTGCAACTCTCTGCTCTACGCCTCGGCGATACTCGGATTGGACATGGTGGCCTGTTGCCCTGCGGTCAGGATGCCCAACGCAGAGATAATGCTGAAAGCTTCGCGCATCGCGGACGAGAACGGAAGCAAGATAATCGCGTCCCACGACCCGAAAGAGGCATGCGTGGACGCTGACATCCTATACACCGACACATGGATCTCCATGGGAGACGAGACTCCGGTGGAGGAGGCTGTCAGGATATTCAAGATGTATCAGATAAACAGCGAGCTCCTGGAGCTGGCTAAGCCTGACTGCATAGTGATGCACTGTCTGCCCGCCCACAGGGGACAGGAGATAACGTCCGAGGTGATAGACGGCCAGCACAGCGTTATATTCGACCAGGCCGAGAACAGGCTGCACGCTCAGAAAGCGGTTCTGTACATGCTGCTCAAATGACCTGACAGGAGACAAGGTCCTCGACTATTTCGAGGAACTCCTCCTTTTTTCCCGGGGGTATCGTGGCACCGGCAGCCACGCTGTGACCGCCTCCGAAGCCGCCTACCAGCTCGGCCGCTTTTTTCATGACTACGGATAGGTTCAGCCCCCTGTCGACAAGGGTCCGGTCAGCGCGTGCCGAGACTTTCACTCCGTCATCTGCTTCCGCGAAGGCGATTATAGGAAGCCATTTCTTGCATCCTTCGGAGTTTAGCATCATACCTGCCACTATGCCGACCACGGTCTCCTTGATCTGATCGCCCGCGTCGAAGTACTGCACGAACTGTTTTTCGCGCATCAGATGGTTTTCCTTGACGTAGCTCATGGCAGCCGAAATGTTCCGCCTGTGCTCCGTGCGGTTACGTTCCGCATCTTCCAATGCGGTGCGGTCGCCGCAACAGATCCTCATACCTGTCTCCGCGTCCTCGTATCTTCCGCACGAGTTCAGGATGGTGGCGAACTCCTTTGCATCCCTGAGGCCCGAGCCGGGTTCGAAGCGCGGAAGAGTGTAAACCTCCCCGTAAAGGTGCTTCGCGTCGGTCGGGTTCCCGAGCATTAACAGGAGTTTTTCGGTCGCCCTCTTTTTTTCGGGTTGCGTGAGGCTGTTCCAAGACCTGGGACGGCCACCGTGGTTCAGATCAATACCCAGATCCGAGTAGAACTTGACGCACGACTGACCGGAATTCGACAATCCCGGAAGCTCCGGGTCGCTGCTGTACTGCAGGAATTGTACTAGATTCCTGGTTTCCCTACCGAAAAGTCTCAGGTCGTTCTCGGGGATCACGTCTCCGGACTTCACGGCGTCGTCCACTATAATGCGATTCACGCTTATCAGTCCGGATTCCCTGCTGTCCTGGAAATCTCCAACGGCACCGATAAGTGCCAGATAAGCCAAATCTATGTTTTTGGGGTCCAATTTTTTAGCGACCATGTATGTTGAACCTGCGCCGCTTATCTCTATCGACCCGTCCATTCCGAAGCAGTGGGGATTCACATGATATACGGCAGAAAAATCGTCCAGAGTTGCCTGCCTGCGCCTCCTTCTTGTGTCCGGTACATGATGATCTGTGATAACGAGGCCATCTTTTTTGAACTCTGAGAGGTAGCCGCTTCCAAGGTCGCATAGCCAGACTATCTCCTCGGTGCTGGAGTTGATCTTGTCCACCACCTCTTCTGTGATTTTCTTTTCGAAAATTACGCTGTGACCGATACCTAAACGCCCCAGCGCCATAGAGGCAATAGAACCGGCGGAGATTCCGTCGGCGTCGATGTGCGATATCACCAGGGCGCTCTCTGCGGACCTGACGGCCTCGGCCGCCCTGGATGCCGCATCCTCGAAAGAACGCAGATTACCAGATGTAACCGGCATATTCCCTCACCAATCTGGGATAGATGTTTTCTGCCACCCTCTCGAGGTTCACGGTGTCGGCCCTGTTGTATTCAGTGAGCTTTTCCAGGGAATCTGTGTCCCCCCGGTTGCACCAGCGTTTCCATAGACGTACCGCTTCTAGGCCGTCCACACCCTGTATGTCCTCGTCCCTGGCTATTCCGATCTCAGCCTCCAGGTTCTTGAGCCCTCCTCTGTACCCTACCTTCCGGGAGGCGAACCTCAGATCCAGATGTGGCAGTCCCAGGTCCAGTGTGGGGAAGCTTTCTCTCAGGACCGGGAGGTCGAAGCAGCTGCCGTTGAAGGTCACGAGCATCGATGCGCCTTCCAAAGCGTCGGCAATGGCTCCGGCATCGAGGTCCCTGCCATGTACCAGCGTAACTGTGTCTTTGTAGGTATGCACAGTCACCACGGTAACGAGCGAATCCCTCTCCAGCCCGTCGGTCTCTATGTCGAGATATGCGGCATTTTCTCGGAATTCCCCGAAAAGGCGCCATTGTTCGGATTTCGGGAGCAGTCCGTTAAGTCCGGCCACGTCTCTGTCATCCAGGAGCTCGCATGCTTTGGAAATCGCCAGGTCGCATTCTTTTTTCCTATAGTCGGGCACAGCGCATACGCTCTCTGAAGCCAGGAAATCGTCCCAGTCGCGGACCCCGGACTCCCATATGTATCTCTCCTTCTTCATCCCTACCGACGGGGCGATACGGAAGGTGTGCCTTATCATCGCCGGTCTATATCGGAACCACTCAAAAAAACCTTGCATACGTTCAATTAATACGCCGGGAATGTATCGAGTCATCCATGCGGATGCTCGAGGTCCTTCCGGACGTTAAGATCACCAGCGACAGGTGCGTGCTCTTGGACAATGGCCGTACCGCGGTCATTGGCGACCTGCACCTGGGCTACGAGAAGGCCCTCGAAGGGGAAGGAATATATCTCCCCCGCATAAACACCGGCACGATCAGGGACGCCATGAACCGCATAATCGGACGTTACGAGCCCGAAAGGGTTGTGCTGCTAGGAGACATAAAGCACGATTTCAAGCGTTCTGAGCGCGGTGCGGCGTCCGAAGTCCTGGAGATACTGGACCTCCTGAACGAGGCCGTGGAGACGCTGGTCGTCAAAGGCAACCACGACAACTATATACAGAATATACTGGCAAGCAGGAACCTGGTCGCAGAAGACAGCGTCGAGATCGCGGGCTACCGGCTGGAGCACGGTCACGTCGATTCCGGGGCACGTCCCGTGATAATCGGACACGAGCACCCTTCGGTCAGAATCCCCGGTTCCGGATCAGGAGGGACCAAGATCCACTGCTTCGTCCTGGCCAGGAAAGAAAGGGTCCTCGTCCTGCCCCCCTTCAGCCCCTTCTCCATGGGAAACGACCTGCTTTCGGAGGGTTCTTCCATGGCGCCTGCGCTGCGCGGATGCGACCTAGGCAATGCGGAGATATATGGGGTCTCTGATCTGGGGGTTGTGGAGCTGGGTAAGCTTTCAGGACTCGAAGATGTAGAGCTTGGATAATATTTCGGTCTCCCTAATTCACTTCCCCTGATTATTAAATAATAGTAGGTTATTCTTACCGCAGGAGAAATAATCTATGTCAATGACTCCAAGAGAAAGAGTGCTTGCAGCGATGAAACAAGAGGACCTCGACAGGCCCCCGGTAGCGATCTTCACACAGTCCGCCACGCTCGGACAGATGGACAAGGTCGGCGCCGCATGGCCCGAGGCCCACAAGTCCGCTGAGCTTATGGCAAAATTGGGATCTGCGCAGGCCGACGTTTTCGGCTTCGAGTGCTGCAGGGCCCCCTTCTGCCTTACAGCAGAGGCCGAGAGGCTCGGATGCAACGTCTCAGTCGAGAAGAAAGACGCCGCACCGATGATCAAAAAACACCCGTACAAATTCGACCCCATGACCGGCGAATACGACAGCCCCGACGGACTTATGTCCCCTGAGGAGTTCGTCGCCGGCGGAAGGCCCGCCGAAGTCATCAAAGCTATGGGTATCATGAAGAAGACCCACGGCGACAAATACTGCATAGTGGCCGGAAACACCGGACCCTTCTCCCTCGCAGGCCACATGGTCAGCACCGAGAACCTCGTCTTCGGAATGATGATGGACCCCGACCAGGTCTCCAACTGGGTCAAAGGAGTCACCCCTGTGTGCAAGGCTTACTGCCAGGCGCTCATCGACGGAGGAGCAGACGTCATCCAGATGTCCGAGCCCACCGCGTCCACGGACATGATCGCCCCTGACATGTTCAACGACGCATCCGGAAAATACGTCTCCCAGTCCCTCGCCGCGATAAAGGGCGGACACTCCGTCCTCCACATATGCGGAGACACCCTGCCCATCCTCGAGATGATGGTCAAGACCGGAGTCACCGGAATATCCATCGAAGAGAAGGTCGACCCCTTCAAAGCCGTCGAGCACGTCGGTGGAAAGACCGTCCTCGTAGGAAACGTCGGGTCCGTCAAGCCCCTCTTCCAGGGAACCCCTGCAGAGGTCATCAAGGGAACCCAGGCTTCCGTCAAGGCGGGATTCAACGTCATCTCCTCCGGATGCGGTATCGCTACTGCGACCCCCGACGAGAACATGGCGGCCATGGTCAAAGCGGTCAAAGGATGAGCACGCTCGGAACCTGACTATCAAAACCTCTTACTTTCTTTTCACTTCTTCTCGCTTTCACAATGTTTATTACCGCGGGTCCCGCTGTCCGGACCATGTCTCATTATCTCGCTGACAATTCAGAATATGCCTCTAAGATCAGAACGTCCCTGAGGCTGAGATACGAGCCTGTCGCCGTGAAGCTGATACCAGAGGGAGCTGAATTTCCCGGAGGATACAGGAAGCCGGAAGGTCAGATGTCACACTGCCAGGCGGTCATGCGTGCCAGGAAGGGCGAGTGCATCACGATGAAGCTGGACGATCAGAGTTGCCATGTGGGCTCTTCCGCCCTCGGAATGGTGGAAACGCCAGAGAAGGTCGCAGACGGTACGTTCCATTACAATGTCGGGGCCTTCGATTCTCCCGATGCGGCGGCGAAGATGATCGCTGACAGAAAGATCCCGGAAATCCGGATGGCCGGCGAGATCGTCTGTCCTCTCAAGGATGCGGACTTCGAGCCCGACGTGGTCATCTTGGTCGACATTCCGGAGAGGCTGTATTGGATAGTGCCGTTGGCCACCGCTGAAAAAGGAGGAAGGGCCGAATTCAGCACATCGGCTTTCCAGTGCGCATGCGAGGACGTAACGGCATATCCGTTCGTTACCCGGAAGCCCAATGTGTCCCTCGGTTGCTTCGGCTGCCGCAAGAAGACCGACATGTCCGCCGACGAGCTTGCCGCCGGGATACCTTACGATATGATCCCCGGGTTCGCGGCACGTCTCGGGAAGTATGAGACGGGCATGATGGCGAAGGCTAAACGCGATTGAAACCCGAAATATCGGCCGAAAAGTCGGCCAAATTATTTCATTTAAATACTAGGTAACACTAAAACAGCGTCAAGTACGCATATTTTGCATTTTTTTATCATTTAAACAGTGTTTAATGGTTGCCTTTATATTAGGATAACAGATTACGCGAACTGCAAGGGGAGCAGGACCCAATCCTGCAAAAATTGAACGGAGGTAAAAAATGCCAAAATACGAGGACGTAATAGACTTGTATGACGACAACGGAAAACGCATCGCCAAAGATATTCCGTTGGAAGCCATCAGTCCGTTGCGCAACAAAGCGATCCAGAAGATCGGAGACCTCACCAAGAGGACATGCGCTGTCAATCTCGCCGGTATAGAGAAAGCTCTCAAGACCGGTTCGATGATGGGCATGACCATCAAGGGAAAAGAGATCGACATCCCCCTGGTCGCAAACGCTGAGAAAATCGCAGCCGCTGTCAAGGAAATGATTCAGGTAACCCCCGATGACGACACCATCGTCAAAGTGAAATCCGGAGGAAAGAGCATGATCGTCGTTCTCCCCAACGAGAGGGCGAACGTCGGTATCGAGTACACCACCGGATTCACCTCTACCGCCGCCGCGGTAACCGAGGCGATCATCGACGAGTTCAAGATCCCCATGTACAAGGCTAACATGGTAAAGGGAGCAGTATGGGGAAGATACCCTCAGACCGTCGACTTTTCCGGTTCTAACATAAAATCTATCCTCGAGGTTCCCCAGAACAACGAAGGTGCCGGATACGCCCTCAGGAACATCATGTCCAACCACGTCGTCGCACTGGTCAACAGGAACGCCATGCAGGGAGTCGCCCTGTCCGCGATCTTCGAGCAGACCGCCGCATTTGAGATGGGCGACGCTGTGGGACCCTTCGAGAGAGGACACCTCCTCGGACTCGCATACGAGGGACTCAACGCCAACAACATGCTGTACTCTATCGTGAAGAAGAACGGAAAGACCGGAACCGTCGGAACCGTTATCGAATCCCTCATGGAGAGGGCAATCGAAGACAAGGTCATCCGCGTCAAAGAGACACTCCCCTCCGGATACAAGGTCTACACGACCGACGACCTCCCCCTCTGGAACGCATATGCGGCAGTCGGACAGGTTGCAGCGGTCATGGTGAACGTCGGAGCGGCAAGGGCTGCCCAGGGTGTTCCGTCCACAATTCTGTACTACAACGACCTGCTCGAGCACGAGACCGGACTCCCCGGTGTCGACTACGGAAGGTCGATGGGTGTTTGCGTCGGAATGTCGTTCTTCTCGCACTCCATCTACGGTGGAGGCGGACCCGGACTGTTCCACGGAAACCACGTTGTCACCAGGCACTCCAAGGGTGTTCTGATCCCCGCCGTTACAGCAGGAAACTGCCTTGACGGTGGAACGCAGACCTTCTCCGCAGAGGCCACATCTGGAACCTTCAAAGAGGTCTTCGGAGACATGGACGAATTCCGCCACCCCATTCAGGTCGTAGCGGCTGAGGCAAAGAAAATAAAGAAGAAGGTCTGAGCATAAATGTCGAGCAATCCCCCAGCGGAATACGCGGGCGTGCCCCTCCCTGAAGTGAGGATAACCACGAACCGCCTCCTGAGCGCGGAGACGACCGAGAAGGTCCTCAACGGGTTCGAGGAGATCGAGCACATCAGACAGATCAACGTTTCAGGCGAGAGCCTGCCGAGCAAGATCAACAGCGGACCCAACAAAGGGCTAGATAATAACCACACACAGCGCCGCTCCGTGAGGATCGGCGGAAAAGAAGTGGAGCTGACCAAACTGGTCGGATATTTCTTTATCGAGCTGGATGTCGAGGACGACAAAGTGTTTGAGGAGACCGTTGGAAAGATCAAGGCCGTATGCGACGAGAACATCGCGCACGGGTTCAACCTTGAGATTGGAAGATACTCGAAATACAGACCTACTCTCATTGATTACAGAGGTGTTTAAATATGGCATACAAAAGACAGTTCTACCCCGGAACCACAAGCCCTGCCGTCGCAAGGCGCAGACTGATGGACCCCAAAGTAAAACTGCAGAAACTTCGCGAGGTCCCCATCGAGGACGTCGTTAAGCTCATGGGACACCGCAACCCCGGAGAGGACTACAAATCCATCCACCCCCCTATCGAGGAGGGCTCCGAGCCGGACTGCCCCATAAGGAAACTGGTCACCCCCATCGACGGTGCCAAGCACGGAGACAGGATCAGGTACATCCAGTTCGCTGACTCCGTCTACTTCGCGCCCGTGTCCCCCTACCAGAGGGCATGGATGTACCTGTCCAGGTACAGAGGTATCGACACCGGTACCCTGTCCGGAAGGCAGATCATCGAAGTAAGGGAGAGGGACCTTGAGAAAATGGCGAAAGAGTTCATCGAGAACGAGACCTTCGACGCCGCACTGACCGGAATCAGGGGTGCAACCGTTCACGGACACGCCTGCCGTCTCGACGAGAACGGACTCATGTTCGACGCATGGCAGAGGTACCTGTGGGACCCCAAGAAGAAAGAGGTCAAGTACGTGAAGGACCAGGTCGCGCTGCCCCTCGACAAAGAGATTTTCGTCGGAGCCCCCGCATCGATGGAGGACCTCAGGAAGAGGACCACCATCTTCAGGGCCGACGGAGTCGACATGAGGGACGACAAAGAGGTCTCGAAGTACCAGCACAGGATCCACAAGCTCAGGACACTGGGCGGATACCAGCCTTTCAAAGTGAAGGGGGTGTGAATCAATGGCAACAAAAGAGAAAATGTTCATGGAGGCCGTCAAGAAGAAATTCAAGGAGGAGCCTACCGACACAACGACCAGCTACTACAAGTACGGCGGCTGGAAACAGTCTAAGAGCAAAGTGGAGTTCCAGGCGGCGGCCCAGAAGATCGCCAAAGAACGCGGATTCCCCATGATGAACGAGGACATAGGAGTCCCCCTCGGACAGAGGTCTTGGATGCCCTACCAGCTCTCGCACACGGACATCTTCGTCGA
>DAVO01000027.1 GCA_002509405.1 Methanomassiliicoccaceae archaeon UBA72
CCATGTGAAGAAGTGATGCAGAAACTCAGGGATACAAAGAACAAACCGAAAGGATCCGACAAGGATTCCGTCGAATTGGTGACCAACATGAAGTACCTGATCGAGCGGACCAGGAATTTCTATGACGACTTCGGCGACAGGATATCGCTGCCGGCAGATCCGGCTGTGAAATTCGCCGTCGACGACTACGATCTCAAGATGGATGCCAAACCATTCGAACAGCAGATCCATGCGGTGGATACCGTACTCAACAACAGACTGTCTTACGTCTGGGGCGCACCGGGTACCGGAAAGACGCAATATGTTCTCGCCATCGCGATCATCTCGGAGATTAAGAAAAACCGCAGGGTGGGGATATTCGCACCCACGAACAACGCGGTCGAACAAGTTCTCCGCGGTCTTCTGAAGATGATAAAGGCCATCGATCCGAACGGAGAGATCATCGACATCGACAAAGACGTTCTTCGTCTCGGCGCCGCCACGGAGGAATTCTTCGAGGAGTATCCGAATGTTTGCGAGGTCCGCAACAAGGACAACGCGTTAAGGGAGAGGGAGAAGAAGCTGGAGATAATGGACGAGGTCATCTTCGAAAAGGAGGCCGAACGTCTGCTGCCCGATTTCGACGAGATCGCTTCGCTCTACTCCGAAATGGACAGGACATCGAACCCGATGAACAAAATGAAGATCAAGAAGCAGATCAGAGAGTACTTCGACGAGATCTCCAGAGTCATGTCAGGGATGCCTAAGTTCGCGCATATTCTCGATGACGCCAATGATTACAACTATCGTCTGAAAGCAGAGCAGGTTTCAAAGCTCCTGTACAGCAGGGAGAAGCCGACCGTCAGCATCGAATATTACAGTTCGATGAGCCTCGATGAAGCTTACAACATCCGCAAGGAGATCGCCGGACAGATCCAGAAGTTCAAAGAAGGCGACGGATCCGCAACCGTCGGGGATTCGAAGATCGTCGCGATGACCCCGTATGTTTTCATGGCCAGATTCTGTCCTAACGGAATCATGGCAGAAGGCCGCATCCCGCTTGACGTCGATCACATATTCATCGATGAGGCCGGGTACTGCAACCTCATAATCACCATGCCATTCTTCACCAACGGCGTTCCGATAACGTTGCTGGGCGACCATATGCAATTGCCTCCGGTCTGTGAGATCGACCGTGAACTTTTGACCGATGCCATAAAGAAAGACGGAAGACTGCGTTACTCGTTCCTTTTCGATATGAGTTCCAGATATGCCGAGATGTTCTTCACCAACGACATATCGTACCTGGCATCAGCATACCGAGATTGTCTGGACCCGCTGTTCACCGATACGAAGCAGGTGGACCTCACATATTCGCATCGTTTCGGTAAGAACCTTGCGGAGGTCCTGGACCAGATGGTTTATATGAACGGTATAACCGGTGTCGCGGATAGCCCGCTGTCAGTCAAAGTGATCGATGTCCGGTATTTTGACAAAGATGACAGGAGCAACCCGGGGGAAGCCATCGCCATAAAGGACTATCTCGAGGGTCGCGAGGGAGGGATATCGGATTTCATCATCCTCACCCCTTATTCAAAGCAGCTGTTAACCCTCGAGAAAACTCTGCCGCTTGAGTTTAAAGGCAGTATCTTGACGATTCACAAATCCCAGGGCAGGGAATGGGATACGGTCATTATCTCCGTGTCCGACAACAGGCTCCCTGTGCGCAACGTTCCGTATCGTTTCACATCCACGTCCACTCTCGAAGGATTGCAGGTGATAAACACGGCCGTATCTCGCGCGAAGAAGGAGCTGATAATCGTATGCGATTACGAATTCTGGGTCGAGAAAAACGAGGAGCTCATAGGCAGGCTGGTGAACACCGTGCCGAGATTTGAAGTCGTCAGAACGATGTGATCGGATGCGCTTCGGAAAGAAGACCAGCAACAGGAACGAAATCCTGTCGATAAAATGGAGCTATGGCGCAGGGAATTATTCCATCGACGGCATCGATCTCAGGAAGAGCCCGTATTACGGATTGTATCCTTCCGTTAATTCATTGGATTTTCTTCCGTATTATTCCATGGTGGATGACCCCGTCATTAAGGAAATGGCGGAACAGCTGGAGGATCAGTTCGACGAGTACACCGACGAAAGGCGTCGTTCCTCGATAATACTGGCGATGATACAGGAGAACATCGCGTATGCTTCGGACGAGGAGCGTTTCGGGAGAGACCTCTGGGAACCGCCCGTGCTGACCTTGCTGAAGGGCGAAGCCGATTGCGACGGGATGGCATTGCTGTACACCTCTGTCGCGTACAATCTGGGGCTGGACGTGATCACCGTCGTCGTCGAAGGGCACATGTGCGCCGCGGTCAATGTATTCGCGAACGGGACCTTCTACGAATTCGAAGGGAAGAAGTACTACCACGTAGAATCGACAGCGGACCTGCCGGCGGTCGGCAGGTATTGGGATTCTGCGCGGCAGATCGGCATGGCCAGGCCGGCGACGCCCACGTCGGAATTCAGGAGAACGTTGCTGCACACCGTGTGAGCGCCGGAATCGAACGTTCTATGTGTCATGATAGTCATCGACCGTCCATAAGGCACCTTTGAGATGAGACCGGATATTTCCCGGGTAACTTTTCGCTGTGATCGATTTCCTTCGTTATACTCTGTTACCGAAACCAAAGGAGATATCTGTGATAACAGGAAAGGCGAAGAGGGCAGCATGAAGCAAGGAGAAAAGCACTTCGAATCCTAAATCTTCGGAATCTGCACCTGCTCTGTGATGTAGCCATACCGAAGTGACGCTTTTCTTTATATATCGTATTTAAATACTATTTAAATAAGCAGTCTTGTATATGCAAGATTGCACAATAAGCGTGTTAGTATATAAGTCGTATAAACAATATATAAACAAAATCAAAAATTTGTACAGTTACAGCACGGCAGTATTACATTCCGTAGATTTAGGTCACCGGGGGGGAAGAGCGCAAACTACCCGGTTCCACGATTGTAGGTCCCTAAGTTTTCATTGCCGGATTTTCAATAGAAGCGGAAACACCCCCCGAGTCCGAATCCGGGACTTGGAGATCCACAATCGTATCTTTTTGTTCGGGCGGCATTTCCGGGCGGAAGTATATGGAGCCGTCTTCAGATTCGCGACGGCTTCCCCCCCTCAAAAGCGGATTCGCTGTCGGCAGGCATTCACCGTTCTTCCAAAAGGAAATCCACGATGTTCAGATATCGTATCCCGTCCCTGCTTTCTGGAAGGTCTCTGTCCAGCGTGAGGACGGTCTTTATTCCGGCATCGCCCAGAAGCTTAAGGGGGCGCTCCTCCCGTTCGATCGTCGAATCGTCGGCAAGGGTCTTGGCGACCTGATAGTATTCCGTCTTTCCGAAAGACCTAGCCGTGAAGTCGACTTCGTAATCGCGGTAGCTTCCGACGACCACATCGTATCCGCGCCTGATGAGTTCCAGAAACACTATGTTCTCAAGAAGCCCGGAAGCGTTATCGTCCGTGTGCCCAAGGGCGGTGTTCCTCAATCCGGTGTCCGACGCGTAGTACTTCGCCTTCACTTTCATCATTTTTTTACCGATCAGGTCGAATGTATTGACCTTGTAGAATACGAAGGAATCGGTCAGCGCATCCAGGTAGCGGTCCACCGTCCTGTTGTCGCCGATGCCTGAACCGGAGGCTAAAGATTCCAGCGTGGTTATGTTTCCGACGTTGGAGTACATGAAATCCGTCATCCTGCGCACCGTGGAAGGGTCCATTCTGCTTCTGGACACTACATCGCGGTTGACGATGGAGTCATAGACGCCCTCCATTATTGTGCGGTTCTTGCGCAGGGAATCGTCCAGGTCTATGATGGGCATCCCGCCCTGAACGAGATACTGGTCGAACCTCTGCTCTACCCTGGTGTCGCCCTTCGGCGGATATCTCTCAAGAAACTCCGAGAACGAGAAAGGGAGCACGTGGATCTCGGCATATCTTCCAGCGATGATTGTGCTGAACTCGGACGAGAGCACCTTGGCGTTGGAACCGGTGACATATACATTTGCACCGTTGCTGCGAAGCGTGTTCACCACATCCTCCCAGCCGGCGATATACTGCACTTCGTCCAGCAGGATGTAGTCTTTCGGTGTGGTCATCAGTTCGGTAACATACGAGTTCAATTCGCGTTTTGTAGTTACCGAGAAGCGTTTCTCTTCCAGATTGATAGAGACTACGTTCTCGCCCTTGTTTTCCAGCCTCTGCCTGAACTGTGCGAGCAGGGTGGACTTACCGGACCTTCTGACGCCCGTGACGATCTTCACCAGGTCAGGGCGGTCCTCGAATTCTTCCAACCTTTCGATGTAAGATTTCCTGATGATTTCTTTCGTCATGGATGTTCATCGGCTTTCATTTATATATAGTGTGTGAAAAAGTTGTAATTAAATGTTGAATTTTTACACATTCTGATGTATTAAATTTGAACATATTGATGGTAAGTTCTGTAAATAATTCATATTTTCATCTCATTTCGAGTATGCACTGAGTTTGAGCAAAACGCTTTATGGCGTTCGAGGAAAGAATCCGATGTGTTCAGGGCATTCAGGCCCGAACGCCAAGAACAATCCCACGCACGTTTTGTCTTTTCAGATACGATGTTTACGTTACGTTCCTCGACAAATTCGTTCGTCTCCGTTGACAGCAACGCGTTATCAAGGACAGATTATTCATATTGTTTCTTCAGACCGATATCTGCATATTACGCTGATTGTCAATGTCGGGCGCCCTTCTCTACAAGGCTCTCGCCTCCTGTTCATTCGACCTCGATGTACGATCCGCGATGTGCGTTGCTGTTGTTGCGGACGATGATCTTCCTGTCGATCTGCTGCTTCAGGGCCTCGACGTGCGAGATTATTCCGATCAGCACATCGGATTCGCTGAGCTCCATCAGCATCGCCACCGATGCCTTGAGGGTGTCCTGGTCCAGCGAACCGAACCCTTCGTCGACGAACAACGTATCGACGCGTATGCCACCGTTGACTCTCTGGATCATATCGGACAGCCCTAATGCCAATGACAGCGCCGCCATGAAAGATTCTCCGCCGGACAGCGTTTCGGATGGCCTCGAAGTTCCGGTATAATTATCGAAGACGTCGATATCAAGGCCGAACCTCGACCTTCCGTCCTTGGTCGCCTCGCGCGGGATCAGCTCATACCTGCCGGAGGTCATCTTCCTCATCCTCAGGTTGGCGAAGTGCAGGACCCGTTTGAAGTAAAGCGACTGTATGAAAGTCTCGAACGACATCTTGTCGCCCGTCGCTCCGGAGGCGACATCCGCTATCTCCTTAATTTCCTGCCGCTCCTTCGACAGTTTCGCCACATCCTTGGACGCTTTATCGATAGTGTCCATTGCGTTTCTGTTGGCAGCGAGGCGTGAAGATATGGTTGTGATCTTTGAGTTTATATCGTTGATAGCATTTTCGATCTCGTAGATCTTTGAATCGAAGGACGACAAGTCTACCGGTTCTTTTCCATTGGTATCCTTCGAAAGCCTTTTCAGATCGTTTCCGTTGATGTCGATATTTCTGTCATATTCCGATATTTCTTCCTGCAAGGGTCCGATCTCGGGTTCCTTGGAGAGCAGCATCGCCGCATCTTCTTCGTCGATCGACAGCCTGCGGTAGATTTCTTTGAGCTCGCCTTCCTTCGATGATATCGATTTTCTCTTTTCTTCAATCTGATCTTTGTAGCCCTTCAGTTCTGCCTTGGCGGAAGCCAGTTCGAGATTTGTATTGTTCAGCTCCATATATGCGTCCGAGATGGCGGAGTCGATGGCATTCTTGGATTTCCTGAGCTCTTCCACTGCTGACAACAGCGACTCTTCGGAATCGTATTCAAGCCCTTCTCTCATCTGGTTCACTTTTTCGGTCTGGGCTACCAAGGCATTATGCGAAACGATGAATTCTTCGTTCAGTATATCCACGGCTTCGTCCGCTTTGGTTTTCTCCCCATCGAGAGAATTGTTGAGTTCGTCACGTATCCTTTCGACCTCTTTGGAAATAGGTTCGAGTTCTAATTTCTTCTTTTTAGATTCATTTAACATGCCCGTCCTGCTTGCGGTCAGCTCTTTGAGGGCCTCGGCGACGTCGTCGGCCGTGACGCAGACCTTGCCCAGGCCAGCAAGGCGGTCCCTGCAGTCGTTGAGGCTGGCATTGGCATCCGTATCCAGCGATGTGCAATTGTTATTAATCTCCGACACGGTGATACTCTGCACATCACATTTTTTCTTCAGGATGTCCAGCTCTTCCTTGCTAATGCCCTCCCCGGAGATGGTTGCTGGTGCGGGGTGGCGCTCCGAGCCACATACCGGACAGGGCTCATTATCCTTCAGCAGCTGTGCGAGAATGCCTGCCTGGGATGCGTAGAACGCACTCTCTTTTCTCATATGTTCTTCACGGAGCGACGTCAGTTTCTGAGATGCATCGCCTAGCTCTATCTTCCTTATTTTGAGGGAATCGCTGAAGGATTTGTAGTTTTTCAGTTTCCTGCTTATGTCTGAAAGCACTACTAGGTCATCATCTGCGTTTTCCATTGAAGATTTCAGCTTGGATATTTCCTCTCCAACATCCTCGTGCTCATTCAGGAAAAATCTATAGCCTCTGATCTTTTCTGAAAGTCTGTCCCGCTTCTCTTTGGCACTATTCAGTTTTTCTTCGATCCGAGAGTGCTCGGATGCAATCCCCTTGAGTTTTTCATCTTTCGAAGACAGTGAGGCATATATCTCCCTCTTCGATTCCAGATTTTGGATGCGCCCCGCCAGATTTTCAGATTCGGACCTCTTGGAATCCGCATCTTCCTTAGTTTTTTCCAATGATTCGACTCTTTCCTGCAGACTGGCGACCTTATTCTCAGCGCCGTTGACGGATCCTTCGAGCACGGACACATCTTTTTTCAAAGATAGGAGCGCGGACCTTGGTACCTTGACTTGTGCGACGACGTCCCTGATAGATCCCAGTTCCTTCCTCTTCCCATCTATCTCCTCTTTCCTCGAGCCCAGTTCTTCCGCCCTATCCAGGGCCCTTTTCAGATCTTCGAATAACCTGTTGATGCTCTCCGCTTCGGTCTTGGACCTTATCGCCGAGTCCTTCTCTCCACTCTTAACGTCGCGTTCGGCATTCAGCGAGGCGAGTTTATTTTTGTCCGTTCCGTTCTGTTCGTCCAGGATGTCGATATATTCCTCGACGTATGCGGAGCCCTTCAGTTCTTTGTATTCTTCGTAACGGGGACAGTTCTCGTCTATCACGATGAAACCTCTCGCATTCTCTATCTTAGAGTCTGCGTTCCTGCAACCGTCGTTCAGCTCCCGGTACTTTTCCGACATGGACTGCTGGAAAGCTTCGACCGAGTCCGTGGAGAATATCCTGCGGAAGATCTTCTCGCGCTCTTTCGTATCGGTGTTCAGGACCTTCCTGAACTCTCCCTGGGCGATCATCGATATCTGCTTCCACTGGTCGTACTGGATCCCCAGTATCTCCTCTACTTTTCGGTTCACGGAGGACCAAGCGGATTCGGTCCGCGCTTCCCATGTCAGCTCGGCCTTCTGCTGTACGGTCTGCAGTTTGCTTTCGTCCCTGCTCGGGCGCAGGTACTGCGGCCTCCTGTATATGCGGTAGTCCGTGCCGTTATGGGTGAAGTCCAGCTCGACGAACGTCTCCGCATCTTTGGAGGCGAAGTGGCTCCTGAAGTCCTTGGGATCGCGTTCGGGGTCGGTCAACCTTCCATAAAGCGCGAAAGTGATGGCATCGAATACCGACGTCTTCCCGGCGCCGGTGTTGCCGGTTATCAGGAACAGCCCCTTCCCTCCGAAGGCGTCGAAGTCGACGGAGACCTTGCCACCGTAGGGTCCGAACGCGGACATCGCCAGTTTATGAGGTATCATCAGATCAGCCCCGCTTCGCGCATGGAGTCCCGTACGGCTTCCTTCTGCTCTTCCGACATCTCCTTCCCGGACATCCTGGACCTGAAGAACTCGTTGAACCGCTCCTCGAAGTCTATCTTCTCGAAATGCTCCTCGTCTATCTCCCCGACGCTCCCGTCGCCCTTGGAGAGTATCTCGAGCGAGATCACGTTGGGATATACGTCCCTGAGCTTCTGCATTGGATCGAGCGGATCGTCCTCCAGCCTTACGTGGTAGAAGTCTTCTTTGTTCTCTGAGCGCTTCCCTTCGGCCAGCAGCCGGTCCAACGGACCTTTGATGACCTTCAGGTCCCTCAGGGGCTTCAACGGTACTTCCGTGACGTTCACATAGTCGCCAATCTCGATCAGGGTCACCGATTTATTCTTGGAGCATTCCGACGTCGAATATTTCAGAGGGGACCCGCTGTAACGGACGGTCTCCCTTCCGACCGACTGAGGGATGTGAAGGTGCCCCAGCGCCACATAGTCGAAACGGTCGAACAGGGCATACGGCATCATCTCCGCAGTGCCGACATAGGCGGACTCGGAATCGGACATCTGCGGCGCCGAGGTCCCGCTTACGAACTGGTGTGTGATCAATATCTTTTTGTTATTTCCAGACAGGTCGGTATGGGATATCGCAGAGCCCACAGCATCGCCGAAAGACGATATCTTCTCGTCCCCGTAGATCCTGGAGACATTGACAGGTCTGATGAAGGGGAGCATGAACACGTCTACGGATCCGCCGTTTTTCTCTAATGTGAATTTATCCAGCTTCCCGTCGAAGATGCTGCATATGTGCAGTCCGGCACGGTCGAATATCTTGCTGCCGAAACTCAGTTTTTCAGGGGAGTCGTGGTTCCCGCTTATCATGAATATTTCTATTCCCGATCCGAGCAGCTCCGTCAGGAACTCGTCCAGCAACAAAGACGATTCGCCGCTGGGTGATGCGCTGTCATAGACGTCTCCCGCGATGAGGACGGCGTCCGCATGTTCGTCACGGGCAATGGCCGCAATCTGCCTGAGGATGAACCTCTGGTCCTCCTCGAGGTTCATCTCCTTGAGCTTCTTTCCTATGTGAAGGTCTGCGATATGGATAAACTTCATGAGATCCTCACTCAGAGCGTCGTTTCAATTAATTAATGAGTCGGCGTTTTCTTACTGTTTCGTGGTCGTCCAGACATCGGCCGTATTTGTTTTCGAACTAAAACTGCGGATTGTAAGAATCTTTTTGGTACCGTTCGTAATCCGATGAGGCATCATGATATTCAGCAGATTCTTCGACATTCCGCCGGAGGGTCAGGATGCGGCGTATGATAAGGCTGCCCATCTTTCCGCAAGCGCCGACCAGCGCGACTCTCACATCGGTCATCCTTACTCCTCCCTCTCGGCCGTCATGTCGAAGCAGTGCCCGAAGCAGAATAATGAAGCGACCTCAAATGCGATTTTATCACGCAGTCCATGTTCATGTGTATCGAAACGCAGTCTGAACAGAGATATTTAACGGGTGGCGTAGCGGGTTGAAAAACCGCATAGTACGCAAACCCGTATCTCGGTCGCACCCGCATACGGAAGACTGTTTTCAGTGCGACCGTCGTTGACAAAGGGCGCCCCTGCAGTTCTTATACCGTCATCTGGCTCAATCTCCGTTCTTGATCATGCGGTCCATCTTGATGAAGAGGACGATGGCGACAGCCTCCGCCACAAGTGCGAAGGCGAAGATCCATCCAGTTTGGTTCATATCGTAGAACAGCCCCATCAGCGCCGCCCCTCCCAGAAGCGCGAGGCCGTAGGAGGCGTTGAACACACCGTAGCCGGTGCCGCGTTTGTGGAACGGCGTCACATCTGCGATGGCCGAACGCATCACGGTTTCATGGGTCCCCATGATGATGCCGAAGACCGCCATCCCGACGACTACGAGGGCTACCGAATCGCTCAATGTCAGGATCGGCAGCAGCAAAGTGATCAACGGCACGAGCGCCAACACAAGGATGCCGCCGGTCTTCCTCCCTGTTTTGATTTTGAGCTTATCATACTTCTTTCCGACGATCAGCGCGGCGATCGCATCGACCAGCATCGCGAAGGCGTACAGCAGCGTGATGCCGCCGTCCGACATGATTCCGCTGTCCTTCAGATGGTAGCCCACAGTGCTGAAGTTGACAAAGCCCAAGGTGCAGAAGAACGCAAAGACGGTGTATGTCCAGAAGATCGGCTTGAGCTTTTCTTTATGATATTCCCTCTTTTCGACTTCGGGGATAAGGCCTTCGCGCTGTACTTTCCTGTATGCAAGGAATAAGAAGAACATCAGGAGGGCGAACGGTATTATGAGCGTCTGATATCCCAGCTGGTATTCCGGGATGCCGTTCTTTCCGGCATAATAGAAGATTGCGGTGAAAACGAGCGGTCCTATAAAGGCCCCTACCTGGTCCAAAGCCTCCTGTATGCCGAATGCGGTTCCGACGCCGACCTGCTTCTCGGCGACACACGATAAGACCGTATCCTTGGCCGGATTCCTCAGGGCCTTTCCCATCCTCTCCATCAGTATCAGCACTATCAGGATGTTCCAGCTCATCGTGAGCCCCATCAAGGGCACCACCGCCAGCATCCCGTAGCCGACGAACATGAAGACCCACGGTCTGCCGGTCTTATCCGACAGGACGCCCGCGACGAGCCTCAGGGCGTAGCCGAGGAGCTCCCCCATGCCGAACACCACTCCGACCGTGAAAGCGCTCATGCCGAGCAGGTTCAGATACTGGGTGTTTGCGCTTCTGGCCGATTCATAGACCATGTCGCCGAGCATGCTGATGATACCGAAAATTATGATTACCATAATAGCCGGCGATACACGTTTTCTGATACAGACGTCCATTATCGGGACCTTCCGGAATCCATCGGATAAATAATCCGGGTTTCAACCCTAAATCTTTGGATTATACAAAACAGGTTGTGGCAGATGAAGCAGCCGTTCATACGATATCCGTCTCCGCAGGCTCCTCGTCGAGGGTAACCGGAATCGGGACGGCGCCCTCGACGAACAGGCCCGGGACCGTACGGTAAGGCACGGCAGGAAAAAGATGCGGAACGTTCTGTGCATCACATGCTTCGGCCGTTCATCTCTTCGGACGGTCGGCGGCCCATATCGTGACTATGACCATGGCCGCAACGATCCCGAACAAAGCGGCCGTCAGCATGTACTCCCCCTCGTCTTCGGCCATCGCCGATATTGTGGTGAAATCGGATTCGCCCGCGATGTTCACGGCCTTCACGCCGAAATAGTACGTCGTATCCGGGTCGAGGCCCGAAACCGTCGACGTGCAGGCCCCGGTCTTATCGGCCGGCTGCCATCCGGCGCCGTTCTCATCGGTTCCGAACCATATCTCGTACGTTATCGCGTTGCCGGAGGACGGGGCGGTCCACGAAAGCGTCACCATGCCGTTTCCAGGGGACGCCTCCAGTCCGGCAGGGATGCCGGGCGCGGTTACGGGCACGGCGCCGATGCCGCTCCAATACAGGGTGTCGAAGCCCGTATTCCCTTCGATGTAGTACACGGAGGTCTCGACGCCGGTGTCGGCCCACCTGTCTTCGACGGCGGGCGCATCGCCAAGGAATCCGACAGACTCAAGGGAGGAACAGCCCACGAACGCGCCGTGGCCGATGTCCGTGACGGTATCGGGTATGACGACGTCTTCAAGCGATAGGCAGTACCCGAAGGCCCAGGGGCCGATGACGGAGACGCCTTCGGGGATTGATATGCTTTCAAGGGAAGAGCAGTCGTAGAAGGCGTAGCCGCCTACGGCGGTGATATTTTCGCTGATATGCACCTCGGCGAGCGAGGAGCAATTCTGGAAAGTGAAGTCCCTCAGCACCGTGACGCCGTCCGGGACGGTCACGCCGACGAGGGAGCGGCAGAAGACGAAAGCGGAATCGCCGATGCTGACGACGCTTTCGGGTATATCGACGTACGTGAGCGAGGAGCAGAAGAAGAAAGCGTAGTCCCCTATGTATTGCAGACCGTCCCCCAGGTCTATGGCCGTGAGGGAAGAGCACCCTCCGAAAGCCCGGTTGCCGATGTGGGTCACGCCGTCAGGGAGGACGAGCGTCTTGAGATCGGTCTTTCCGCTGAACGCGTAGTCCCCGACGTATTTCACCGTCTTGCCTCCGATGGTGTCCGGTACGACGACGTCCCCGCCCGGCCCGGCGTAACCGGTTATCCTGACGTAATCGCCGTCCGATTCGGCAGTGAAATCCGTTTCAGGGCTCGAAGCTTCGGCATAGGCGGTTGAAGCGAAAGGGAATATGAGAGCGACCAGGACGGCCACGGACAATGTGATTGCGCAAAGGGTCTTCCGCATGATATCGGGATGGAATCGCAATGTCGGTTTATAGTCTTGGCCATATGCCCGGAGTTTGCAAGCACCGACGTGATTACATTATTTGGAAACGTAATTCCGGTCACGGAATGACAAGCCTCGTGCATAGAACACGGGTAACGATTAACCAATTCAAAAAACATGGCGGGAGTATGCCATAAAAGAACTTACGTTCCACAGTGTGTGGCAGCGGCGATATTCCAAGAGGTAGATTTCATGCAGAATTCGATGATATTGTACTTTTTGATGCGTAAATATATACGAGCGAGGTTACGCAGCGCCGTACCGTACTCGAATTCGGACCAGGCGTTACTATACCGCATAGATCCCCTAAATCAATCAACAGTCGCAAAAGAGGAAAANNAATGTAGTGGAGCCACCTGAGGAATTCGAATCCCCGACCTGCTGATTACAAGTCAGCCGCACTACCGGGCTATGCAAAGGTGGCCTTGTCTTTCCGGACTGATATCTTGCTTTTAAGGGTTTCTGGTGGTTGGACGTAATCAGTAATCAATTATTTGTTTCCAACATCGGAAACGACGGCATGGGAATTAATAAATTGTTATAATTTTTTTTATCATACGGGAGGGCACATATCATACCGAAGGCAAACGATCCGATGATATGTGTATTTTTTATAGATTTCAAACCGGAATAATTAAACAGGTATGCACTATACCTGGGAACGTGAAAAAAACCAGAGAGCAGGTACACTACAATATGTCGAGGATCCGATGCAAGGATACAGGCATAGAGAAGAGGCTCAGGGCTGAACTCTGGTCGCGCGGTCTGAGATATGTAAAGAATCCGAAGGACGTACCCGGCAAACCGGATATTGTGTTCAAACGACAAAAGGTGGCCGTATTTTGCGACAGTGAATTCTGGCACGGATTCGACTGGAATAACAGGAAAAAAGATTTTGGGACAAACCGTGAATTCTGGATTGAAAAGATAGAGAGAAACATCAGAAGAGATGAGGAAGTGAACGATATCCTTCGTCGGGAAGGCTGGACAGTTATCCGATTTTGGGGCAAAGAAATAATAAATAATGCTCAGGGATGTGGCGAAATAGTTGAAAAAGCTATGAATAAAACGTCACGTTTCAAATCCATAGATCTTTTTGCAGGGATAGGCGGTATAAGGAAAGGTTTCGATCTCGCTTTTCGAGATGAAATATCCACGGTGTTCGTGAGCGAATGGGACGAATACGCACAAAAAACGTACATGGCGAATTACCCCGACACCAAAAAAATCCATGGCGACATAACAAAAATAGAGGAAAAAAACATACCCGATTTTGACATATGCCTGGCGGGATTCCCCTGTCAGGCATTCAGTATTGCGGGAAGCAAGAGAGGGTTCGAAGACGATTATATGGGTATGTCCAGGGGCACACTATTTTTCGACGTGGCTAGGATATGCAACCACCACAAACCTAAGGTGATATTCTGTGAGAACGTAAAAGGCCTGCTAATGCACGATAAAGGCAACACCTTCAGAATAATCAGTGAAACGCTCAAAAAAATCGGATACAACTTACATGAAAAAGTTCTAAACAGTCGTGATTTCGGAGTGCCGCAGAATCGGGAACGGATATATATCGTGGCTTTCAGGAACGACATAGATTCCAGTTCTTTCGTTTTCCCTCAACCCACGGATTCTGGAAAAAGGATACGCGACATTATCGAAAAAGAGCCCGTTTCTGTAAAATATTACCTCAGCACGACATATTTGGAAGGCCTTAGGAGGCACCGCGAGAGGCACGAGTCAAAAGGTCACGGTTTCGGATACGAAATCAAGGGAGATGACGATGTTTCATCGGCCATAGTCTGCGGAGGAATGGGTAGGGAAAGAAATCTGATAATTGACAAAAGGATAACGGATTTCACGCCTGTCACCAACATAAAAGGGGAGGTCAACAGGGAATTCATACGAAAGATGACTCCGCGCGAATGGGCCAATCTACAGGGATTTCCCGAAGATTTCAAATTGGTACTGTCGGATACGCACCTGTATAAGCAGTTCGGGAATTCGGTGACCGTTCCGGTAATCGAGGCTATTGCTAAAGAAATAAAGAAGGTATTGGATGGGCAGACTGACGGGAAATAAGGGTGAATGGTCGGAGATTTACGTTTTCCTGAAAATCTTAAGCGATGCCCGAATATACGGGGCTGACAAAGATCTCAAACGCAACGATAGTTTGTTTTATGACGTAAGGAAGATAATCCGTGACGAGGGCTGCGGCAAGGTCGACTACGTTATCGACAAAGAAAAAGGATGTGTAAGAATCGTCACAGACGGTACGACGGTTGCAGAAATTCTCTTTGAAAAGTTCGGAGAGGAGTCCGCATACCTTCTGAAGAGTATCATAAGCGGAAAAAATGCGTTCGGGGTGGAGAGGGCAGAAATATTCATAGAAGAGCTGGGGTGCCATAAGCTGAAAGCACCCTCGCCCGACAAGACGGATATCTCGATGCAGATCCACGACTCTGTTACCTGTATGGAGCCTGTTCTGGGATTCAGCATCAAGTCTAATTTGGGCAACGCACCAACCCTCATTAACGCGGGGAGGACTACGAACTTTATATACGCGCTTGAGGGAGAAATGAGCGACGGAATAATGAATGAGATCAATGGAATGTATAATTTTTTGAAAGGAAGTCGCAGAACCGTCGACATAAAAGGAAGAATGCAAGCCCTTAAATCAAAAAATATATCGTTAAAATTCGAACACACCGAAAGCGACACCTTTGATGGTAACTTGAGAATGGTCGATTCGCAGCTCCCCCGCATTATCGCGGAAATGCTGAAAATTTTCTACCTCGAGGGCATCTCGGATATATCGAAACAGGTTGAAATTTTAAATGAAAGAGATCCTCTGGAGTACGGCAAGAACACTGGACAACCGTTTTACTCCTACAAGGTAAAGAAATTCCTTACTTCCTCTGCCATTGGTATGAATCCGGGAAGTGTCTGGGATGGCATGGGTCAGGCTAACGGAGGATACATAGTCGTACGCGAGGACGGAGAAGTGCTGTGTTATCACCTTTACAACAGAAATGATTTTGAAGACTATCTTCTGAATAATACCAAGATGGATAAGGCATCCGTATCGCGTTACGGTTTCGGTTCGATCGAGAAAGATCTGTATGGAAAGTACACGATGAAGCTCAATCTTCAGGTTAGATTCAAATAAATCAAAAATTAGGTTTTATCTGTTACCCGATATTGCTTTCGGTCAACGAAAGCAGATAAATGCATAACCAAGCGTGCGCGGGCATCTATATGCCAGCCGACGCATATTATTATCATTCTGCTTCTCTAACGCGATACGCCATACTGCACCGCGCGCATGACCGACATATTTAATAGGGGTTATGTAATCGCGAACGCGTTGCATTCCAACGTTACCGTTTGGTGATATAAAATGGCAGAAAATGACGCTAAACCCAAGGCAGAGAAGAAGACCGCTGACAAGAAGGACGCGAAGAAGATCGTCCAGCTGAGATACTGCGCGTATTTCGCCGAAGACATGAAGCTCTTCGACACCACCGAAGAGGACAAGGCCAAGGAAGCGGGCGCATTCGACGAGAAGTTCACCTACAAGCCCATGGTCTACATCACCGGCTCCAACATGCTCTTCCCCGCACTCGAGAAGGCCATCGGGGACGCCAAGCCCGGAAAGGTGACCGAGATAACCATCCCCTGCGAAGAGGCCGCCGGCCCCAGGGACCCCAAGCTCATCGAGATGTACCGCGACAA
>DAVO01000035.1 GCA_002509405.1 Methanomassiliicoccaceae archaeon UBA72
TGAGGATCCCCCTCATGGCGCTGTCCGGAACATCGAGTTCCGCGACTATCTGGAAAGCCTTGGCGAACAATGCGTCTCCGGCCAGAACGGCAGTGGGCATCCCGTAATTGACATGGATGGTGGTCATCCCCCTGCGCTTCTCGTCTCCGTCCATGAGGTCGTCATGGATCAGGGTGAAGTTGTGTATGTATTCCACGGCGACGGCAAGGGGGACGGCTTTCGATCTGTCACCGCCCACGGCGCCGCAGCAGGCGATGGCCATAGCGGGCCTCATCCTTTTTCCGCCTGCGTAAGGATACTGCCTCGAAGCTTCGATGAGGTCGCGCGGCTCCTCGTCTTCAATGTATTTTCTTATCGGAGCATCGAGCTCTGCCGAAATTTTCTTAAGATAATCTTTTGCGTTCATTCTAGTCCCTCTAACCACTGTCTGGTCTCGCCCAGCACAACGTACCTGGCTTTGGAAAGCTGTTTGATATCGGAACATCCCGTGAGCAGCATGGCCGCCCTCAGTTCTTCCTTGATCAGTGTCAGCTTCTCCTTCACTGCCTCGGCAGATTCGGTGGCCTCCCTGAGCACTGCGTTCGCAATCCCGGCGCAGCTTGCGCCCATGGCGACGCTGCATGCTATGTGTATGCCGTCCAGCACCCCTCCGGAAGCTATCAGGGGAAGCCCGCATCTTGCTTCCATGAGCGATGCCGGGGCAGGTATCCCCCAGTCGAAGAACGTCTCGCCCATGCCTGTGCGTATGTCGTCGCCGGCGGCGATCGCCCGGTGAAGCTCGACGCCCGCAAAGCTGGTGCCGCCCATCCCTGCAACGTCGATGCCTCTGATGCCCGTTCCCTTCAGTCTGTTCGCAACGTCCCTGGATATTCCGGCACCGGTCTCTTTGACGATCACCGGATACCGGGACGCCAGGTCACGGATCGCGTCGTAGCATCCCTTCGCGTTGGTGTCCCCTTCGGGCTGGACGGCCTCCTGGAGATAGTTGAGATGTATCGCGACTATGTCGGCATCGATAAGGTCCATTGCCCTGCCGATGTCTTCCGAGGTGAATATGTCCTTGCTGTGCTGAGGCACCAGCTGTGGAGCGCCGATGTTGCCGATCATAAGTGGCACGTCGTAGTCTTTCACTACCGTGTAACTTTCCGGTTCCACGCCGCCGACGCCGGCCCTCTCGCTTCCGACGCCCATACCGATGCCCAGCTCGGCGCAGGCTTCCGCGATGTTGGCGTTGATTTTCTTCGCACCGTTGAAACCGCCGGTGATGGCGGTCACGATGAGCGGAAATTCCAGTTTCTTTCCGAANNTTGTGTACGAGCCGGACATCGTCCCAGTAGCAGTATCCGGGAGCCACTCTCTCGTTCAGGCTGATGTTTATGTGGTCGGCCTTTCTGTTGTTGATCGGTGTCATTTCATTCCGCCCCTTGCTATGGTGCAGGTTACGGTCTCTCCGCGCAGCAAAGCGCCCAGCCTTCCGTCGACCGTGCCGTTCACGAGGATGCAGTCGCGGTCCTCGGTGCTCATCCTGAGCATTGCTTCCATCTTGGAGACCACTCCCCCCGTCACATCGTCTACGCTGCTCTCCGATTTAATCTTCTGCAGAGATTCCAGGTCCACCTTTCCCAGCAGCCTGGCTTTCCTGTCTNNTTTTGGGGTCTGCAGTGTACAGCCCGTCGATGTCTGATACGAATATCACTTTTTTAACGTCGAATAGTTCGGTCAGAACTTCCATGAGCTGGTCCCCTGAGCAGATCCCGAATCCTTTCGAGCGGTCGGTGACCACGTCGCCGAACGTTACCGGCATTATCCCCAGTCTGCGAAGCCTCTCTATNNGCCTCCGTGTCGTTGGTCATCAGTCTCCCGTTGTCCATGACGAAGCACGACCCTGGTGCCACGGATACCGCAGGCATGCCTGCATCTATCATCTCTCTGACAACCATCTGGCTCAGGTCCCTCGTGTCGTACTGGACCTGTGCTGCGGCCATTATCTGCCCCTCGGAAGAGAAGCCGTTCTGAAGTCCGTATTGTTTTGCAAGCACGTGTCCGAAGGAACCGGCCCCGTGGACGACCAAAACATCGAGTCCCGAATCCTTGATCTCTCTGCATAGCTTGGACACGCGTTCTCGATTGAATTTTCTGTACTGGGACTTGTCTGTTATGACGCTTCCTCCCAGTTTGATCATTATCATGTGTTCACCCTTATTGACTGGATGTTTTTAGATTTGTTGTATACGACAGGCAACAATCTGGACCCAGAGGTCCATTGTCAATGGTTATCTGCGGAACAAATAGCTCTCGGGAAAAGCAAAACTCACGTATCGGAGGACTGGTATAATCCCATGGGCGTACAGGACAAGGCATGTGATTCAGGCCTTCCAGATCCCGAACCCGATCCCCATCGCGTGCTGTATCGTTGTTTTTTCCTTCTTAAGTTCTTCAATTCCGTTGTCCTTGCAGACGATTTTACCGAAGGGTACGCACTTGAAGGTTTGTACTAAGTTAGATTCTATTCTGTCGGCGACCGCCTCTGCGGAATCTCTGTCGTACTTGTATGATACTATTATGACTACCCTCTTCCCGGGAGGAAGCATGGACACCATATCCCTGTCCAGGAAGCAGAACATCCTGTCCTCGAGGATTTTATATTGTGCGCACGGCAGGCCGAAATATACCGGCAGGGCGATTATCAGTGCATCTGCAGTTCTGATGCTTTCGAGGACCGGCAGAATGTCGTCCTTGTAAGTGCAAATTCCGG
>DAVO01000004.1 GCA_002509405.1 Methanomassiliicoccaceae archaeon UBA72
CAAGCTTCGCCCAGCTGACGTTGCTTTCGTTCGCTTTGCGCATCCATTCAATGGCGAGGTCCTCGTCCTCTTGGGTTCCGACTCCGTCACGGTACATGCGCCCCAGGCGCCCGTAGCCTCCGGCGTTTCCGGCATTGGCAAGTTCGTTGCAGAGTGCAAACGCTTCGGCCATGTCTCCGTCCCTCCCCCTTGCCAGCAGCATGTCCGTCAGTTCAAGCTTCGCCCAGCTGACGTTGCCTTTATCAGCATTCCTCATCAGCTTGATGGCCTTATTTAAATCTTTTTCCGTGCCCTTACCGTCGCGGTACATGCGGGCCAGCCATGCTGTTGCGTTGATGTCTTTACCCTTATGTAAGGTGCAGATGTCATATGCGACCTTGTGATCCGTGGCGTTCTGGCTTTTTAAAAGACTGCTTATCATGTTCGAACTGAACTTAGAATTCGGTTTACCGGTGTACTTTTCAAAAAGAAGCTTCAGATCGATCAATAAAGATTTCAGCCTGAATCTAATAGAAGTATTACTAATAATATCGGTAACTGTCGGAGAGACTATTGTTCTTATGTCGCCTCCTTTATCAGCTGCCGACATGGCCTTCACATGCCCCTCGGGGAACAGAGTCCTGTATTCGACGATATCATGAATCTTGCCGTCAACAATGTTCACATAGGGCATCGGTGTGAAGCAGATCTCATCTCTGAAATAATCTTTGACGGCTTCGTTTCTGTGATTATTGAAAAAATAGTCGATAGATTTTTTCGAATGATCAGACAGGGTATCGCCATCCAACGACTCTATTTTTTGAATGAAGTCAGCGGGCGTTTTCCATTTGAGGCTGTCAATATAAATGAAATCCATTGTAGACATCCTGGTATTTCCATCATACGAGATTATCGGAATTCCTCCCATGAGCATGTCTAGAGTTATCTTGTATGAAACGGTCGGGAACGGTTCTATGAAAATATCGACCTTGTTATCGACAATCAGTTTCAAAGGGTCCTCTGCCCAGGAGACATAAACAAAGGAATCCTCGCGCATTTTGTTTTCCCGTACGAATTCACGGATATAATTGAGCCTATCATCTGGTATTGGACCGAAATGAAAGTGTTGCCCACCGGTCCTTCTTAGAAGGTCCAACACCATATCAATATACGAAATTTCGGACCCCGAATCCAATTTATAAAATCTGGCCGCCCCGCAGGCCGTTATTACGCTCTCATGGCCGTTGAAGGGTTGATACTGAAAACCTTCGAGACAGTGATTGTAATCGTTCCATGCTGGAACATAGATGACCTTTTCACCGAACGCTTGTTTCAACATATTATAATCAGTTGGTCTTTTTGATATTATGCAATCAATGTTGGAGCCCGAAAGGTTGCATACGAAGCCGTGGTCATATGAGAAAAGACAGACGTTCTTCGAAAAACCAGTCTGCATTATTGCCGAAGGGAAAAGGTCGTCGTGAGGATCGTAGTAGTACGTTTTTTCCGGAGAAATCCTCACATATATTTCTGACAGGAATTTTAGTTTATCCTTGCAATCTTTGGGTACGGCAAAGACATCGAGCCCATCATATCTTCTCAATATCTCGAACGCTTCATCGTCGGACTGCGAGGATTCAGTGGAGATGATATAAAATTTTTTGTCTGGATACATTTTTACTATTTCGGTTATTTCTCTGAATATCCCTCCTCCTCTTGGTTTTAAACTTGTAACCATCATACATACAGTGTCTTTGTTCGCATGGGTTTGTATCAAATTGCTGTAATATTGTCTGTAAATGAATCCTACTGAGGAGGCAGCAGTGTCCAGATATTCGGAATAATATATGGCCTTGAACACGAATTCTTTGTTGCTGAAGGCGTAATTGCCAGCATATCTCCTCAGAACCTTGAGCATGTAGTCCGCACTGACAGAAGGATATCTGCGCTGTTCTTCAGTGACTTTTTCCTTTTTCGCGATGCATTGATCAATTAGCTTATCAAATGCCTTCCGTTCAATTTCAGTAGAACTAATTTCCTTAAGGCCGGACCAGATGCCTATCTGACGGTCGAACTGGTCTTTTTGGTTCATGCTCGACCATATGCCGGTGCTTGACCAGCAGTAGGCCGATCCGACCATGTTCAGGACCTTTACCTTTTTGTTCGAATACATAAGGTGGACCACGGTTCGGACCGTATCTCCCCTGAATCTGTCTTCCCTGAACAGGTCCGGTACCCGGTCTCTGAAAATATTCCTGTAGACGTACGTGGAGGTCTGATAATATCCGCTTCGCTGACCTACGATATCCATGTAATTGAACTCATCAACCCCAGAGCAATCCGGGAGATTGACGCGTCCTTCCCCGAGGTCAATTATGTAATAATGAGTGACGGCGACGTAGTCTTCGTCCACGTCTCTATCGAGAAAATCAATCTGTTTCTGAAGTTTGCAGTTGATTGTATAGTAGTCATCCACATCTAGGACGCAGAAGTATTTTCCGGAAGAAGCGGAAAGACCGTTGTAGAATGCGATGGCGTTACCATGGTTTGTCCCGTCACCTATTATTCTGATGTTGTCGTGCTTGGTCTGATAATTTTTCACTATCGATATGCTATCGTCGGTTGACCCGTCATCAACAATGATTACTTCATAATTAAAGTCAACTCTCTGCATAAATATGGAATCCAGTGCCCTGCCAATCGTTCTACCTCCATTATAACAGGGGATTATTATCGATAATTTGACTTCAGATGACATATTCACACTCAGTAGGAATTGCACAAATCGATGACACGATTCACCTCAACATCTGTGAGTTCCGGGAACATGGGAAGCGATACACAGTGTTCGGACTGGAACTCTGCGTTGGGGCAGTCTCTGATTCCCTCCTTTTTCATTGCACTTTGGAGATGGCAGGGAATCGGGTAATGTATCCCGCACAGGACTCCGTTTTCCTTCATATGTTTAATGAAGGAATCGCGGTCATCGACACACACCACGTACAGATGATGAACTGACTCTACATAGGCAGGTCTCTTTTGCTTTATAATGTGCCCATTTGTGATTTCACGATCATATGAGGCTGCTATGTCCTGTCTTCTCCTGGTCCACGACCTCAGATATTTCAACTTCACGCTGAGGATTGCAGCCTGAATCCCATCAAGACGCATATTGTATCCGACTTTTTCATGATGATATCTTATGTGGCTGCCCTGGTTTCTTAGTATTCTGATTGCAGAATCTATGTCATCGTTGTTTGTTACGACTGCACCGGCATCGCCGTATGCTCCCAGATTCTTTCCGGGATAAAAACTAAACCCAGAGGCATCCCCAAAAGTCCCGACGGGCCTGCCTTTATACATGGCACAATGAGCCTGGGCGCAGTCCTCGATAAGATACAGCTCGTTTTCATAAGCAATTGATTTTATGGCATCGACATCAAAAGGCTGACCGTACAGATGGACCCCGACTATCGCCTTTGTCTTTTTTGTGAGACAATCTTCTACTGATTTCGGGTCGATCTCCCATGTATCTTTCTGACAATCCGAAAAGATAACGTCTGCCCCAGCGTGTATCGGGCCCCAGGCGGAGGCGATAAATGTGTTGGCAGGAACAATTACTTCGTCTCCAGGTCCGATTCCAAGTGCCTTGCAGGCCAGAAAAAGTGCATCTGTCCCGTTGCTAACACCAATCGTATGCCTTGCACCCACAAACGAGGAAAATTCATCCTCAAACTTCTCGACAAACGGACCGCCCACAAACGCAGTCTGAGAGCACACGTCATCGAATGCCTGCCTAATCTCCTCCTTTATGCCTTCGTATTGCCTAGAAAGGTCCATAAAATTCAATTCTGTCATCGTTAATCGCCCCTATCGATCCGTCTTGCCGGATTTCCAGCAACGGTTGTGTCATCATCGACATTTTTTGTCACAACGCTCCCGGCACCGACCATTGCGTTTTTGCCAATCCTGATACCACACAGTATAGTGGATCCACTGCCGACGGATGCTCCATCTTCCACCACAGTTCTAGTTAGCGACCAATCGCCATTACCTTTAGGCGTGCCATCTTCGTTCGTCGAACGTGGATACTTGTCATTCACGAAGGTTACACCATGACCTATGAAAACTCGGTCACCTATATCAACTCCCTCGCATATGAATGTGTGGCTTGATATTTTGCATTTTGAACCTATTACAGCACCCTTCTGTATCTCCACGAAAGTACCTATTTTGGTTTCTTTCCCAATTGCACATTCGTATAAGTTTGTAAAGTCATTAATGACGACTCCTTCTCCGACCTCGACCTTTCGCACAGTTTTTTTAGGCCCGTCGACGTTCAATTCCATCGAATCACAACCTCCGATCCCTTATTCGTTATGGATTCCTGAGCTGCCTCCAGCATTCTCACAACATCCAGACCGATTTTAGAATTAGAAACAGGGGTGCATCTGTGAACAATACAATTGACAAAGTCCTTTAGCATTATCGATAAGGTTTCAGTCGAGTCAAGTTCCGGGGTATTTTCATTTTCGATCCAACAATTCATACAGCCGCTCTCTTCCTCGAATCGTGTGTCGAAAACCCGGATTTTATTATTTTTCTCGAGATCGTTGAAGAAGACCATACTTTTGTTTCCGCCTATCAGGATGTTTCTTATTTTGACAGGAGAGACCCATGAAACCGAAACATGGGCGATTGCACCGCTGCCGTAATATATTGTGACATATGCAATGTCTTCTAACCTTTTTTTCAAATGTGATGTACCTGTTGCTATTATTTTTTCAGGTTTTTCTTCCATTAAATAATCCAAAATGGCCAGATCGTGCGGCGCAAGGTCCCATATGACATTAACATCACGCTGGAATTTTCCGAGGTTGACGCGTGTCGAGTCAAAATAGTTGACCTTTTCTTTTCTTTCAGTAAAAAGTTTTTTAATTGTTCGGACAGCCGATGAATAAAGATATGTGTGATCCACCATCAAGATGAGATTTTTTTCATTTGCCAGTTCAATTAGCTCTTCTGCTTCTGCAGAATTGGATGTTATCGGCTTCTCTACGAGAACGTGCTTTCCCGCTATCAGCGCCCGCTTCGCTACGGAGTAATGGAGGAAAACCGGAAGAGCAATGATGACTGCGTCAACATCAGGGTCCTTCAGGGCGTTGTCCATGGTGCCTTCCACAACACAATGAGGGTACTTAGACGTAGCTTCTGTGCAACGGGTAGGCGAAGCATCGATTATGTACTTAACATCAGAACCAATATGGAAAATGTTCCTCACTATGTTTGGTCCCCAATAGCCAAAGCCGAACACTGCAAAATTTACCACGGGCGTCAGTCGATTCCTGTGTATTAATATTTGCTGAATGAGAATACGGTTGTTTATTTAAGCTGCTATTCTCGAGATGATAGTTTGACCAAATCAGGAGCATAATAAAAAATCGTTCAACGCCCAATTACGTCATTATTAGAGGGTCACCTCATTCAGAGGATTTTTCGCATATGGTCTCGCTCCCAGCAATTCAGTCCCTATTGTAAACATCTCTGGAATAAACCTTTTCAGATACATCTTTCAATTCATCAGTAACACGATTCGCAACAATGACATCAGAAAGTTTCTTGAATTCTTCAATATCCCGTATGCTACGGTACCCGCAGAAGAGGTCTTGTCTGAGTGTTGGCTCGTATACGATAATATCGAATCCTCTTTCTTTCAGCATCTTCATAACATCAAGGATGCTTGATTTACGGCTGTTGTCCGATCCAGCTTTCATGTTGAGTCTGAATGCCCCTATTGTGGCTGAATCGCTGGAAACCATCGCGGCAATCCTGTCAGCGATAAACTTCTTGCGGTCGTCATTAGATTGAACGATGGCCGAAATAAGTGTATGAGGGGTATTTCCATAGCTCGAACGCAGTTGCATCGTATCCTTGGGAAGGCAATAACCGCCATAACCGAAAGAAGGGTTATTGTAATAATCTCCGATTCTTGGGTCCAGCGATACGCCCCGTATGATATCCTCCGAGTCAAGTTCGTTAATCTCGGCGAAAGAATCAAGTTCGTTAAAGAACGACACTCTCATTGCCAGATATGAATTGGAAAATAGTTTTATCGATTCGGCCTCGGTATATCCCGTTATCAACACGACTACATCATTCTCTAACGAGCAGTCTTTAACAATATCCGCAAAGCGTTCCGCGCTTCCCCCATCCATGTCCGCTGTTCCGACTATGATTCTTGAAGGATGCAGATTATCATGAAGCGAACGCCCCTCCCTCAGGAATTCGGGTGAATAAATCAGGTTTGCAATTTTTCTTTTTTCACGAACACGTCTGGAATAACCTATCGGCACGGTGGACTTTATTACAATCGTTGCTTCAGGACAAGTTTTTTCAATATTGTCCAAGGCCACATCGATTGGGGTAGTATCAAAGGAATTCGATTCCGGATCATAGTCTGTTGGTGTTGCTATGATAAAATAATCGGAGGCCTTGCAGTCCTCGTAGTCTAAAGTGGCAAGGAGGTTCAGTTTTTCGCCTGAAAAGTAATTTTCGATATCTCTGTCGGCGATGGGTGAGATTCTGCGGTTAATCATATCAACCTTATCTGGAATTACATCCAACGCGACGACCTCATGCTTCCTAGAAAGAAGCACGGCTAGCGAAAGGCCAACGTACCCGGCACCTATCACCGATATCTTCATACTGTCTCGTACAGGCATTATAATTATTAATTTATGCTAAGTGTAGACGGTGCGCTTATTTGGTATTTCAATTAGATTGACGCAGTTTTATGATTATTATCATGCCTTTGTAAAGAATATAAAATGTATCCGATCGCTTCAAGACTATGGAAATGTTATATCAGAGACATGTCCGAATGACATTTTAGTGGAATTGGGTTTATTATGATGTAGACTAAACTATAAAGGTAAGCAATCGGTTTGAAACATATATTATTATTAAATCAGGAGGGCTCTTACTACGATATCAATGGATGCAGTTAAAGGAAAAATCAGTGAACTGTATCGTTCCAGATTCATGTTCTACTCTTTAGTGAGGAAGAATCTTTTCGGTAAGTATAAGAATTCTGTACTGGGGTTTGCATGGAATTTCCTAACCCCTGTCATCTCCGTAATGCTTTTTTATATTGTATTTGAGAATTTTATGGGAAGGGGTGTGCCGTACTATTGGCTGTACCTGTGCGTAGGAATGTTTCCTTTCTCTTTCATGAACACTAATCTGATAGGAGGAGCGTCCAATATTACGTCCAACAGCGGCATGATAAAAAAGATGTACTTTCCTCGTGAGCTGTTGCCTCTTTCCCAGGTAGCTTACACATTGATCGTGTTCCTGATAGCATATGCAATTGTTTTTGTGATGATGCTCACAACAGGATTTCCCTTAAGCACTAAAGGAATGTTGGCGCTCCCTCTTGTAATAATTACGATGTTCATATTCTCGTTCGGAACCATATTGCTGACGTCTGCGATATCAGTATATTCGAGGGATTTTGAATATCTGATATCTGCATTTGCGAGGGTATTGTTCTGGGTCACACCGATATTCTATATGATCGATTCGATTACTGGGATTTTGTCAAAGATAATATGGTTCAATCCACTGACATACTATGTAGAAGGCTTGCATGAAATAATCTATTGGGGAGTAATGCCCAGCGCCGAATTGTTAATCGTATGCACTGTGCTTTCGTTGGTAATGTTAGTTATAGGCGCATACGTTTTCGAGAAACTCAAAGATGGATTCGCAGAGAGGATATGATGGTCGCGAACGCGATAGTTATCAGGAACATATGCAAGACGTTTACTACTAAAGCAGACGCCAACCATGAGAAAAAACTATTCAGCAGGAGCGAAAGGTTTATCAGAAATGTAATAGAAAACATCACTCTTGAAATCAGAAAAGGAGAAGTATTCGGCATCATCGGAAGGAACGGGTCAGGAAAAAGCACTCTTCTGAAGATGATCTCTATGATCATGAAACCCGATTCTGGCACGATAGATATCAACGGGCGAGTTGCGAGCATACTCGAGCTTGGGATGGGCTTCCACCAGGACCTCAGTGGCCGGGAGAACATCTACATAAAAGGATCGATGTACGGGTTCACTAAACAGCAGATCGATGACAGAGTGGATGACATAATAAGGTATGCAGAACTCGAAGACTACATCGATCTCCCGATCAGAGTCTATTCATCGGGAATGACTTCCCGCCTGGCGTTCGCAATCATGATCAACGTGGATGCGGATATAATGATTTTGGACGAGGTGCTCTCCACAGGTGACCTGGCGTTCGGCAAGAAGTCCGGCGCACATTTCTCGAATATGAAGAGCATGGGGAAAACGATAATAATTGTCGCCCACTCGATGTCCACTATGAGAGAGATGTGCGACAGGGTCGCATGGATCGACGGGGGAACGATTAGAGAAGTCGGCGCGCCGAACGTGGTATGTGGGCACTACGAGACAGAGCTGGCGGAGTCTTTTGAAGTGATAAAGGAACTTGCAGAATCCGGAGTTCCCGCTTCTCAGAATTCTCTGGGATGTATGTACCGCGACGGAATAAACGTCGACAAGAATACGGAACACGCAAGGGCATGGTTCGAGAAAGCGGCAGGCTACGGGAACGAGGAAGCAAAGATCAATCTTGCAGATATGTTCATCGCCGAAGGGAAATCGGAGGATCGCGAAAAGGCTCTGGACTTATACATGGGCGCCGCAAGGAAAGGCAACCGCGATGCGCGTACCAAGCTTTCCAGATTGCTGACGCAGGAAAAATCAGATCTCGGAAAAGAGGTGGCCGAAGATTTCATGAAATTGCTGCCCTCTGGAAATCCGTCTCTGTATTACGATTACGCAGACCTTATAATGAAGACGGCCTGGAACAACGAAGAACGGTCGAAAGCCCTTGAATGGTTTCAAAAATCTGCGGATTCCGGGAACGTCAACGCCATGTACCAGATTGCGTTAATGTACAGAGATGGCAACGGTCCCAAAAAGGACCTATCAAAACATTTGGAATGGCTCAGGAATGCCGCGGAAAACGGTCACGTCATGTCTCAGCTGACCCTGGGAAACATGTACCGCGACGGCATAAGGGTAGAGAGCGACGAATCGGAAGCGTTCCGCTGGTACGAAACGGCCGCGAAGAACAACAATGTCGACGCGATCTATCAAGTGGCTATAATGTACCGCGAAGGCAGAGGTGTCGAGGAGAACAGGGAAGAATCCGACAGGTGGCTCAGACTCTACTCGGAGCATGACCTTCTGCGGCAGATCAACATCCTGGCCGACTCTTTCTCCCACTGTAAGAACGGAGTTTACGATCCGGAGATTGGCATGAAATGGTATTCCGTCAACGCGGAGCACAACAACGCCGAATCCAAATATCAGATGGGGATGATGCTGGCAGACAGCGAAGAGGCGGAGAAGAAGTCTTCGGAGGCGGTATCTCTTTTCAATTCCGCTGCAGATAACGGGCATTTGAACTCAGCCGTCAGGTTATCAAATTTATACGGACTGGGTCTTGCCGATGAATCCGCTATGGACAGAGCCATAAAGACTATGGACGATCTAGCGAAAAGCGGGAATCCATGGGCCGCCGTCAATATCGGTAACATGTACGCCAACGGAAACGTAGTGGATGCGGATGGTGAAAAGGCCGTCGAATATCTGAAGATTGCAGCATCATCGAGCCTCCCCGGCGCGATGCAGAAACTCGGCGAGATGTACCGCGACGGCACATTTGTCGAACAGGATTTCAAAGAAGCCGTCAGATGGTTTGAAGAAGGTATCATTGCAGGAAACGTCAGTTCAGCTGCGTCTCTTATTAGCATGTACTGTGCAGAAAATGCTGGCAAAGAAACATTTGACCGTGCATTGAAAAGTCTCGAGGATATGTGTGTGGTAGGCAACGTTTTCGCAATGAAAACCTTAGGTTCTTATTATTTGAACGGAACAGCTGTCGAAGCAGATGCGGAGAAGGCACTTCACTGGTTTACAACAGCATCAAAGTTCGGAGACTCCGCATCCATGCATACAATCGGAGAGATGTACCGCGACGGCAGGGGCACCGATAAGAGTGCAGTTGAAGCGTTGAAATGTTTTATGTCCGCTGCCAAGCAGGGAAACGTTAACTCCATGCTTTCGATCATCAGGATGCATGATGAGGGTCAGGCAGACCCAGATTCATTTGAATATGCTTTGAAACGTTTGGAACAAATCGCTGAAGGCGGAAACGTCATCGCCATACGCACTCTTGGAAATATGTATCTGGAAGGCAAGTCCTTACCTAAAGACCTCGAAGGGGCCAAGTGCTGGTTCGAAAAATCAGCCAAGCTCGGAGACGCATTTTCACGGAATAAACTGAAGTCCTTGGAGTGAATCAGTTCGGCCTTACTTTTATGGGCACGTCTTCCTTTTTTGGTTTCCCGTTGCATCTTCTCTCTATCTCGGCCTTCAGCGATTTGATCGGATCCACGCTTATAGGGTCCACGCTATTCATAAGTGCCAGATAGTATGAAACGTAATCGCCCAGTATGATGCCTTTCAATATGCATTCCGTTCTCGTCTCGCCCTCTATCTTTACCGTGCGGAACTCGGTGCCGTACTGCTTCATGGTGAAAACGCTCGCACACACGACCTCTCTTATCGAGGGAATCTGGACATCCGGCATTATCATGACGGGGGCGAGAACGTCATTGGAAGATACTGACCAGCCGACGATCTCGTTGTGATTGAACTCCGGCATGACGCAATTGAACGCTACCATCTTTGAATTTTCCGATATCTGGGTCTTCCAGCGCGTGGATACCGAGGCGACCGATCTGTCTGTGCATATCACTGGTATCTTGCCGAACATGTACTCTGCAAGCTCCAGCGCGATGTTGTCCCCGTTGCACTTCAGGCTTTCGCTGTATTTCCTGATGCTGTTGAAAGAGCTCGCCACACCGAGTTCTAGGGAAGTGCCGGCCACGCGGTCGATTATCCTGCATATGTATCCGGTCATCAGGCCTATGGCCTGTCTGGGCTGCACACCGTCGCACAAGGGGACGATCGGATCCCCACGTTGCTCGGCCATGTCCCAGAGGTCTCCTCCCGATGCGATCACGACAATTCTGCAACCTCTTTTCACGGCCTCCTCGTACATGGCCTTGGTCTCCCAGGTATTGCCTGAATAGCTTGATATGACCGCGAGGGTCTTTTCGGACGCCCAGGCCGGGAATACGGGATATCTGAGAACACATATGTTAATACGGGAAGTATCGTAGCACATATCGCAGACGATGTCGCCGGATATGCCGGAGCCCCCCATCCCGCACAGTATTATGCCGTTGCAACATTCGAAATCTATATCGAAGTCGGGAGCAAGGTCGAAGGAGTTCCTGAGGTCGTCGACGAACCTGTCCATCTGGCCCTGCAGATCCTTGTAACAGCCCTATTGTCTATTCATTTAGGAAATCGCCCTAACATTAGATTGCATACCGTAATATAAACATAATCTGCTGGACAGCATCAAATGATGATTTTTTAAATGCCGTTAATAAAAATATCATCCACATCCCGACCTTAAGATTTAGCATTGTTTTTCCTTTTAATTCAAAGGTTGCTTTTTCAGCCGTTCCTCAGTCTGTTCATCATGCTGCGGAAGTAGTCCCTGAACTTGTTCTTTATCAGCAGTGGGACATCTGACATCGAAAAGATTAGGTCGTGGTATTCCGAGTGGGCAGGGTCGCTCGCCCATCTTATTGCCTTCATATTTTCCGTCTCGTCGGTACTCGTATTTCTCCAGAAGGAGCGGAGCCATTCCCCTATAGCTTCGTATTCGATCGACGGCACATATTCACCGAAGATCGAGATAAGGTTCTTTGCGTAATCGTCCGATCCTGCCGTTATCATTCCCGAAGCGTATTTCCTGTACTGTTCGGCCGGGTCGTCATCGTCAAAGTAGACCGGCTTTCCGGAGCTGTCGATGCTACGTATCCGTCCTTCGCTGGATGTCATCAGGAATTCCGGCAGGTCTATGGAGGTAAGGCTCAGGAACGCCCTGTGTCCGTCGTGGAATCCGGCGGCCCTGCCGTCCGATCCGGAATAGAGCAATGTGAAGTATATGCCGGTCGTCTTCTTTCCGGAGGCGGTGCCGATAAGCTTCTGGGAAGAGAACTTCTCTGTGGTCGCGTCTACCACGTAGACGTGTTCTTTGGAACCGGTGTATTTTTCGATGTAACGGCCGTATTTCTCGAGTTCTTTGCTCATAAGGGCTTCGAACAGCTGCCTGTTTTCCCCGAACAGGTCTTTCTTATTTCCCTCCAGTCCTTTCACTTCGGGATGTTCAGAAAAAAAACCTGCGATGTCGTCTTCGTAACCGGGATAGTCTCGTCCGTTTATTCCGAACAGGATGTTGAACGTCCTTACAGCGTAGACGTAATGGTTTTCGATATCCCCGTACATTATGTCGTATGCCCTCCGGGCGTTGTACCCGTCCCTGGCGACGAAGAGGAGCACGCCATCCTTATCCGCGGTCCTTTCGATGAATGTGGCGAAGGCCGAATTAACCGGACCGCCGTATCTGTATCCGATTTCGTACCAGAAATTGTCTTTCGGTACGTTCATAGAATGTAGCGCATCCATAGCGACGGTCACCGAACGGCCGAGGCTCCTATTCCTTCTGTAATATCTGTACTCTCTTTTGTGTTCCGAAAAGTAGCGGTCTATTACCTTGGGATACTTCAACGCCCTTATGCCCATCTTCGAAGGAGTCTTCACGTCCGAAACGATGCCGTCGCCTATATGTACCAAATCTTCAGGGCCGATGCCCAGGTCCTCCAGCACGAGGGAAAACAGCTCTCCGGAATGTTTGCTCTTCCTGTGCTCGCACGACACGTACAGATGTTCGTACCCTTCGAAGCCGTTCTTACCCAGTACTTCGGATAAAAAAACCGACGGAAGGTACATGTCGGAAAGGAGCAGGATGCGTTTTCCGGATCTTTTCAATTCGTCGAACACGGCCTTCATCTCGGGGTTCGGCAGTAGCACCTGCCGTTCGAAAAGAAGCTCCTGTTCTTTCAGGTCTTTGAAACGGCCGTCGATCCCGTCGTATATCTCGTCCAGCGTGACCTCTTCAAATTCTTTGGAACGTGAGGTCCTTTCGGCCCGTATACGTTCGGTGGCGAATCCGGGCCTTCGGAGATGGGACTCCATATGGCGGAAGAGGTCGACCGGTGAAACGTAGGGTCTTAGAAGAAGGGTGTCGAAAACATCGAAAGAGACGAAACCGTATTTTTCAGTCTCTTTCAGTATATCGGCCGCGTCCATTCTATCACAGCCGTGCCAGCTCCGCCCTCACAGATTCTCTGACGGCGCTCTCGGAATCGTATTTGAAGGTCCATCCTTTTGCTCTTGCTTTAGAGATGTCGAACATGTATCTCGGCACGTCCCCTTCCCAGCCGGTGATTCCCCCCGTGTACGTATATTCCGGGGAGGCGCCCATCTCCTCGCACACTATGTCCGCTATGCTGTTTACCGTTATCGAAGAATCGTTCGATATGTTGTAGACCTCGACGCCCCTCGTGCGCTTGGAAAAGTAGACGATCCCGTTCAGCACGTCAGATATGTGGGCGTACTGCTTCTCCTGCTTGCCGTCCCCCAGTATCTCAAGCTTCTCGGGGTTGTTCTTAATCTTGTTCATGAAATCGAACGTAACGCCGTGGGTCATCTTAGGTCCTACCACGTTCGGAAGGCGGAATATCAGGGCGTCGAACCCGTTCAGCGAAGAGTACGCCTTGATCAGCGACTCGGACGCCAGCTTGTACGCCCCGTAGTATGAGACGGGACGCAGGTCCCCCATGTCCTCCCTAAGCAGGCCCTCCCTGTTACCGTACACCGCGGAGGACGAAGAGAAGAACAGCTTCCCGATCCCGTTGAGCCTGATGCACTCAAGGACCGACCTGGTGGTTAGAAAGGTCTGCCGGAACTCCAAGGTAGCAAGCTCCTCCTTCTGACGGACGTCGGTGTTGGCGGCCAGATGGAATACGGCGTCGCATCCTTTTCCGACCTTCGCAAGCCCTTCAACGTCGGTGACGTCGATGGCCACAGACCCGAACCTTTCGTTCTTCGGCCTGTAGCCGGGACTGCGGTCCGCCGAAACGACGTTCCAGCCGTCGCTCAGCAGGCGGTCGATCAGATGATGGCCGATGAAGCCCGAACCTCCGGTTACAAGTGCTTTCATCTTTTTTTGAGCCTCCCGCCGAATACCTTGCCGTTCCTGTAATAGAAGAACTTCAGAAAAACGTTAATCGCGGTGTAGTAAGAGGACGGCCAAACGCTTAGCCAAACATATTCCGGCGACGGAGGGTCGCTGAGCTCTTTCTTCATCATTTTCCTGCATTCCTCGCTTTTTATGTAGTCCATGAAGTGCCCCAGGTCCATATGGGCGGCCGAACGCACCCTCATCAGCGCGGACCTTCTTGCGAATTCCTTTCCGAACTCATCGTCTTCGGAATTAAAGTGCACGTTCAGATCGGAGTACACTTCCACCTCGCAGGCCCCCCTTACGTTCTGCTTCGTGAAGCAGATCGAAGAGGGGTTCTGATAGTAAAGATACATCGGTCTGTCGCAGTAGCAGTAGGTGCCGCATTTTTCCAGGACGCGGTAGATGAAATCTATATCTTCGGCGTAGCTTCCCTCGATGAATCTTAGTCCGTTATCCTTGAGGAATTTTCTTCGCAGGAGCATAGACCAAGCAGTCACGGGGACCATCTCGTAAGCACGGAATCGCAACGCCTCCTTTCCCGTAGCCACGGTGATGCGGGCGTCCCAAGCAGGCTCCCTGTAGTTCACGTCCGTAGAACGCACGAAGTTGCACTGGCACACGTCGGCCCGATACTTTTCGGCCATGCCGAACATGGTCCTCATGAAGTCCGGGTACGGGACGTCGTCCGCGTCCAGGAACCAGACGTAATCTCCGCTGGCCGCGTCCAGGCCGAGATTGCGGGCCTCTCCGAGGACTCCGATGCCCTTCTGGATGATCACGCGGTGCCCGCCGAGCACACCTGTCATATCCCTTATACGTTCCAGCGAGTCGTCCGTGGTCTTGCTGTCCACCACGAAGATGACCTCCATCCCCTCGAACTCCTGGGCCCTCAGGGCCTTCGAGACCCGTTCGATGGACCCCGATTCGTTGTACACGGGGATGACTACGCTCACTCTTGCCAACAGGACACCAGCGGAGGGCTATACGGAATCCCAGTTTATAGTTTGTTCAGAAAACTCCCGTAGTGCGACCATCGGGAGATAATATAAACCGAACAACGCATTGAGGTGCCAGTGTTTACGTGACCCAACTGATTGTTATGAGACGTTATCCGGACATCGAAGGAAAGGGCACAGGCATAGGGTCCTACTCCGACATGTTGGATTCCATGCTGTCGGAGAACGGTGTGGACCATGAGGACGTCTACTTAAAATTGTCCACCGACGAGGGATACCTCAAATGTCTGAGACAAGGGTTCATCGCCCCGTCCCTCTTTTTGAGAAAAACGGATTGTCAGCTTTACCATGCCACCGACGAGCTATGCTGCATGTCGTTTCCGCGCATCAGGGGAAAGAAGGTTGTGACCTTTCATCATGTCTCAAAGGGCAGGGAAGGAAAGTCTCCATTGCTCTTTGCAATATGGAAGATCGCCGCGAAGCGCGCGGTGAAACATTCTGACGCGATAATCGCGGTATCGCACCAGACGAGGGACGAGGTCGTAGGGAAACTGGGGGCGGACCCGGAAAAGGTGTACGTCCTGGAACATACCGTAGATCCGGTCTTCAGAGACCTAGGGGGGCCCAGGGAGAAGGTCATAGGCTTCGTGGGAACGCTGATAGAAAGGAAAAACGTCCCTGGAGGGTTAAGGGCGTTCAAACTGTTCACGGAGATGCCCGGCACAGACGGATACAGGTTCGTCATATGCGGCGAAGGGCCGATGAAAAGCGAGCTCGTCTCGCTTTCTGAATCATTGGGCATCGCCGATAGGGTGGTGTTCACGTCCGGCCTTGGAAAAAAAGATCTTCTGGAACTATACAACGGAATGGTCGTTTTCGCAAACTCCTCCATGCACGAGGGGCTGGGGCTGACGGCGCTGGAGGCCCAGGCATGCGGTGCGCCGGTAGTTTTTTTCAAAGATGCAGATATCCCGGAGGAGGCGACGAAGCATTTCGTCCCTTCCGGAGACGAGGAGGAGTTCGCCCGGAACATGTACAAACTGGCGATGGACGAAGAATACAGGAGGAAGGTCACCGGGGGCGCCTCGTTCGGGCTGAGCCCGGAGGAGTACTCCCGGGAGCTGTTCGGAATATATTCCAAGGTGCTGGGCAGGAAGTTTCCGTAAAAGGATGCCGTCTACCGACAGCAGGACGTCTCTCGGGCTGTAGCATGAGATAAATAGCCGACAATTACTAATACCCGTAAGGGGTGGGCTCGACGTGGATTTCTTTCATCTCTCCGGTGTCCTAGGCGATAATTCCGCCAAGGGAAGGATTGGCAGGAGTCTTCTGTATATCTTCATCGCAGGTATTGTCCTGAGGCTGTTCCTGGGGCCCCTGTCCTTCAGCTTCGATATGTCATTCTTCGTGATCACCGGGGCTGGCTTCGAGAGCGGGCGGACGCTCTACGAAGCGGGGAATTTCTACTACCCTCCGGTGTACGGGTACTTCCTCTCGGCGCTGACGTACATGTGGAATTTCCTCCCCTTCCAGTCGGGCTACATGTCGGAGCTTCTGGTGAATTCCACAGCGGTATCCGATTTTTCACAGGTCTATATCTCGTCCATGGCCCTAGTATTTGTTTACAAAATACCTCTTACCGTGATCGATCTGGCATGTTCCTGGCTCATCTATGTGATGGTCAAGGAGAAGACCGGGGACCGGAGGAAGGCGGAGATAGGTTTCGCGCTGTTCTTCCTGTCGCCGCTGGTCCTGTGGTCTTCTTCGGTCGCATGCATGTTCGATTCGCTGTCCGCGTTCTTCATGATCTTCTCCATATATTCGCTGACCAAGAACCAATATCTTCTCTCCGGGGCGATGCTGTCCCTGGCGTTCTTCACGAAGCTCTTCCCGATCGTCATAGGCTTCGCGGTCATTTGTTACATAATATCCGGAAGCGAAGGCAGGTGGAAGGAGGTCTTCAAGAAGGCCGCGATGTACGCCGCCGGTTTCGCCATAGCCGCGGCCATAGTCCTGTTGCCTCTGGTCCTGAACGGCGAGCTCTCCTCCTCCTTCGGCTTCTTCGGCGACCGCACCGAAGGCACATCTTCCGGCGGAGGCGGCCTGCTGGACTTTTTCGCCAACCCCACGCCGGACAAGTTCATCTACGCTTTCCCGATAATGTTCCTCCTCATCGCGATCTTTTCGATGCTGGCGTTCATGCGCGACGGCGACGACGACAAGAAGCTCGTCATGGCCTCGGTGATCTCGGTGTGCACGTTATTCATCTGGCCGCCGATACCCACCTACCCGGTCATCGCGATAGCCTTGATCGCGTTAGCGGTGGCATACTGCGGGAGGAGGGAATGGCTGATCCCGTGGCTGCTTTTCTCCATACTTATGGTGGTGCACCACATCTTGAACTTCGGCGGCAGGATACTTTACACGCTTGCCAACGAGACGTCCTTACTGGATCTGGGGAGCACGGTAGCGAAGTACTTCCAATTCCTGCCCCTGTCGTGGGACCTGATGTACTATACGCTGCTGGCTCTGTTCATTCCCGGGATAGCATGCATCATAGCGGCCTTCTACTCGCTTAAACACGGAGAGGAGGCGGAGACTTGAAGACCGGAAAGCTGTACGTCCTGGCGATAGCCGTGGTTGCGTTCATGGTTGCGGGGCAGTTCCTGGCCTACGGGGCTAATCCGTACCATACTTCTTCCGATTCATGGAGCGTCTATGGAGGCATCGGGTACGAGGTCAGCTCGAACACCTCCTCGAATTACGACGCCCTGCTGATCGACACGGGCATTTACATCCCCGACGGCCTGATGATCTACGAAGACTCCAGCTATGTATCTTATTTCGACCAGTCGTACATGCTCGAAACGACGGACCTTCTGTGCTCGGAGCTTTCGTTGCGCAACGTGGAATATACGATAGTGGATGCAGAGCAGATCAGGGCCGAACTAGAGGAGGACATCTCGAACGGCTCGGCCGATATGAGGCTTATCATCCCCGTCGGAGTACTTCCCGACACCATATACGACGGCGGACCGGACAGCCTGATATTGAAATGGCTGGAGACAGGCGGGGTCCTGTACTGGACCGGTTATACCCTGGGTTGCGGGATCTCTTCTGTTTCCGGTGTTTATGAGCGCGATAGCGGCTATGCGGCCGATTTCCTCGGGATCGCCGATCAGGACATCAGGAAGGACCCTTATGTCTCATCCCTTTACGCCACGGAAAAGGCAGAGGACTACTGTATCGGCGAGTCAATGTCCATCATGTACAACGACTCGACGTTCGGCATAAACACTCAGAATCTGACGGACTACATATCGATAGGGTTCACATCCTCCGGCTATGACTCGCTGGTCCTTGCCAAATATCAAGGAGGGGACGGAATGATCGTGGTATTCGGAGGTAAGCCGGCAATAAACACGATGCCCACAATAGCACAGGTGATCGCATCGAAACTGACCTACTGCTCGGTCATCGCAGAACACGATTCCGGCAAACTTTTCCATTCCTCGGAGAGGGGGACCATGGAAACGGACCCATCGAAAATCTATTCGCTCTACATCTATGTCGGCACGCCCCAGATATACGCCAGGACCTTTGACCATTGAGCGTATCGGCAAGGAAAGGAACCATCTTTTTTAACAGAACTCAACATAAATTGAAATAATGTCAAGTCGCTGGCAATCGCGTACGGGGATCGGAATACGATGAAGGTGCAGATTATCAGGCCTCTGAAGGAAGACACGAAAAAAATGTCTGGCATAGGCTACTATGCCGACTTCCTGGAGGCCCAGCTCGAGGAAATGGGATGTGAGGTCGAGTCCATAGATTTTGAACTGAACCTCGACCACGGCATTAAGCATATGCTCATCGACAACATCCTTTGCCCCATCTTGATGGCGATCAGGGGGAGGAAGGACACGGACATCGTGCATGCGACGGCCGAGCACTGCTCTATATTTTTTCCCTTCACAAAGGCGAAGCGCATCGTCACATTCCATCATGTGCTGAAGAAGAACGAGTCGAACACCAGGTCCTGGGGGTTCATTTGGCGCATTTCCGTCATAATAGCAAAAATGTTCGCGGACGAATTCATAGCCATCTCTCCTCTGACCAAGGAGGATATGATAAGAACGCTACGCATCCCCGCGGAGAAGATAACGGTCGCAATGCACCCCCCGAAATCCGAGATGTTCAGGGAGGATGTTCCGAAGGAGGATATCGTCACGTTCGTCGGTTCCTTCACGGAGAGGAAGAACCCCTGCGCCGCGCTGTCGGTGCTCAAGGAGATGCTGTAGAGGCCGGAGTTCCGCGGATACAGGCTGGTGATGTGCGGCAACGGGCCGCGCAGAGAGGAGGCCGAGAGGATGATATCGGAAATGGGCCTGAGCGGGGATGTGGACATGATCCGCAACCTATCGGTCGGCGAGCTCCGAAAACTGTATGGGAGAAGTAGGTTCCTTCTGAACACCTCGGGTTTCGAGGGCCTCGGAATAACCACGTTGGAGGCTCAGATGTGCGGGACCCCGGTACTATATTTCGAAAGCGCCGTGATGCCGTCCGAGGTGATGGTGGCGGCGATACCCTGCCGCGACGAGATTGACATGGTCGACAAGGCATCGGAGCTCCTCGCCGACGGAGAACGTATGGCCAAGGTCATAGAATTCGGCATAGAGTACTCGACGCGGTTCGGAAAGGACTACAGCGAGAAACTCAAAAAGATCTACTTAAAAAATGTTGGTCGGGCGTATAAAACGCCTTAATCGGTTTCAGAGATTGGTCATCGAGACGCACTCGACGTTCTCAACGTTCGCGATAGAACGGAGGCCCTCTTCGATCTTGGACCCGACGCTTTCGTCGGAATCGTCGATGAGGAATCCTACGGACACCTTCATGAGTCCGAAGGCTACCGGCTTGATCGAACACTCTGTGATCGACACTCCGCCGGGCAGTATTCCCGATATCGCGTCGGCGATAGCGTCCATGTCTACCTCGGTCCCGGTCGGGAAAAGGTCATATCCGGCTACGATCTGAGGCATCTTCACACCTCACGGTCCGACGAATCCGCATTTCTTGCACTCGTAGTGTACACCCTGGTCGCGGCACTGGTCGCACCTGCCGATCTCCTGTTCCCCGCACTTGGGGCACTTAAAGAACGTGTTGCCCTTTCCAGTGAGCCTGACGCCGCATGAAGAGCATATCTTGTCTGCCATGCGCTTGCGATACTTTTCTTCATATTTAAACAGAGCACTATAGGCACGGAAAATCGTATCAACGTTGCGGTACATCGCGTCTCATGGACATAAGGCCCGAATGCGTACCCTGCCTGCTGAACAGAGTGCTGTTCCAGGCACGGCTTGCCGGCAACGGCAGCGAGTTCAGAGCGCTGTCGGCCGCGCTGTCGGCGTACGCCGAAGAATTCGCCGAAGG
>DAVO01000023.1:0-12659 GCA_002509405.1 Methanomassiliicoccaceae archaeon UBA72
TCCCGCATTCGGAACAGATGTACCTTGTCACTCGTCCATCCTCATTGAATATATCCCGTTAACGCACTGTACATTAATAGGTTCATCGAAAAGCCCGCTGACGACCTCGGATGTCAGGATGTCTTTTTTTGGACCGTCCGCGAACACTTTCCCGTCCTTGACCATGATTATGCGGTTCAGGGAAACCGGGATGTCCGTCAGGTCATGGGTTATCATGACGATGCTCACTCCCGTTCCTGTCATGATGTCGAACATCTTCCTGAATTTGGATTTCATGACGATGTCCAGGCCCGTCATGGGCTCGTCGAGCACGAGCATCTCGGGGGCGGTGACGAGCGCTCTGGCAATAAGCGTACGCCTTGTCTCTCCCAGCGAAAGGCCGGACAGGTCCCTGCCGACCAGATGGTCCACTCCCATGTACTCGGCGGCCCTCGCGGCTCCGGAGCGCATCTCTTCCGTAACCTCATGGTTCCGGAAAATGTCCAGGCTGCTGAAGTATCCCGACAATATGACGTCTCCGACCAGCGTCTCGCTGCCGAACATGCCCTGAAGGTCCATGGATACAACGCCCATGCGGCTGCGGACGTCGTAGATGGACCATGTCTTCTCGCCGAATATCCTCATATCCGCGGGGCGGTCCTCGTCGTAGTAGGGATAGATATCGCCCCTCAACAGCTTTATGAGCGTCGTCTTCCCCGATCCGTTCGGGCCTATGACGGCAACGTTCTCGGAGGCGCCGATATCAAGGCTTACGGAATCAAGTATCCGCTTCCCGTCCCTAACCACAGAGACGTCCCTCAGCTCCATTGCCATATCCATGGCTTCGGCTATATCGTCAATTTATCTAAACATGGCGGATGCAGAAACCTAATTGCGTATCAGTTATAATCCAGAAACATATACCGGGATTCGTGAAAAGCATAAGGTTCAGAGGGATGGACATATCCCCCGTGGGTATCGGTACGGCCGCCTGGGGCGGCGGTATCAACGGCGGCGGCCAGATGTACGGAAGCAGTATCTCTGCCAACGAGCTTAGCTATATTTTCAGGCAGGCATCTGCCCAGGGCATAGATCTCTTCGACACATCTCCCGCCTTCGGAACGAGCGAGACCGCGCTCGGCTATGCAAGCAGGACGAACAGGTCTGTTAAATTCTCCACAAAATTCATACCTTCCGGCTTTCAGACCAAGAAGGCCATGCGCAGGTCCGCCATGAACAGCATGGAAGCCCTTGGAACCAATGTCCTGGACTTCTACGGGGTCCAGACCCCCGCCGACGTGAACAAATGGACTTCGGAGCTCATCCCCCTTCTGGACGAGGGGCTCGTCAAGAACGTCGGGGTATCCAACCACAACCTGGACCAGATAATTCAGGCCCAGGAGGTGCTGGAGAAGGCCGGACATTCCCTGGCGTACGTACAGAACCACTACAGCATCATAAGCCATGAGGAGAGGGACGAGGGGATAATCGACTGGTGCAGAGAGAACAATGCACTGTTCTTCGCTTACATGGTCCTGGAGCAGGGAGCTCTCACCAGAAGGTATTCCAGCTCCTCGCTCTTCGACCCGGGCACATATCGCGGGCGCATCTACAACCAGCAGGTCATGAACGCGCTTTCGCCCCTCAAGGCGGAAATGGAGAAGCTCGCGGACAGCTACTGCGTGTCGGATTCTCAGATTGCGATTGCCTGGAGCATCGGGCGCGGTGCGATACCGATAGTGGGCGTCACCCGCTCCTCGCACATAGGCGGAATCATCTCCGCCCTCGAGTTCACAATGGATGACGACGATCTGCAGCACCTCGAGAACACTGCCGAGTCCATAAAAGTGGATATAAAGGGTTTCTGGGAGTTAGAGGTTTGAAACCTCCGCATCCGACCTGACCGAAATCTTATTGGCCACAAGCACGAACAGCATCGCCAATATGGAGATCGGCAACGCCACGATCATCGCGTCCACCCCCGCTACGGCCGTGCCGGGGAACAGGACCGCGCTGCCGGTGAGCAGCTTGCAGACCGGCAGGAAGCTGGCGGTCCCGGAGTTGATGAACAGCGCCCATATCATGTACGTGACGGTGCCCGAGGCCATGCTGGCGATGGCCGCCCTGGTGTTGGGTGCCTTGGAGTACAGGGCATGCGCGAATGCCGGCAACAGGGCCGCGGCCGTCAATCCCATGAACACGGACGTGGCCTTGGCGATTATGTCCTTGGGCATCACGTAACAGTATGCCACCACCACGACCAGCATGATCATGGTGAATATCCTGTTCACCCTTATAGACTGCGAGTCCCTCTCGTCTTTGGAAAAACGGCCCCTGGCCAGAGTGAAGAGGTCGTATCCCCCTGCGACGCCTATCGTGTGCATAAGCGCGCTCAGCGTGGATATCGCCGCGGATATCAGGGCGAGCAGGAACAGCGAGATGAACACGTCGCCGAACGTCGTATTGCTGAATATCTCGGATAGGAACTGCGGTATGATGAAATCCGTCCCCAGGCCCAGGCTCGTTATGTACTCGAACGAGCCCATGCCATACTCGTTGGCGAAGTATATGTTGCTCAGAGGGCCCACGGTGTATGCCGCGCCCACGACGACCAACATGAATATGCTGCCTATTATCAGCGATTTGTAAAGCACCCTGTCGTCCTTGGCCGACATGAACCTGACGACGAGCTGCGGCTGGGTCAGAGACCCTATGCCCACGCCCATGAGGAACGTGGTCACCACGAGCATCCATTCGGAGCTTCCGAACTCGGAGAAGCTTGTCCATCCCCTGGCTCCCTCCAGGGTGCCCAGCTGCTCGATCACGCCCGCGTCCCACAGGTTCGTCAGCTGTCCGTTGGCAGACGACACCCCGCCGAACATCATGTATGTGAAGATCAGTATCACGGCCATTCCGATGAACATTATGGCCGCCTGCAGCGCGTCGTTGTACATCACGGCGATTATCCCTCCGTAGACGACGTAAAGCGCGACTACGAGGGCCAGCACCACCAGCACCACGTCGTAGTACTGCGTCAGGCCGGTGATGACGGAAAGCGAGTTCACAGCCCCCTTCAGAACCGCCGCGCAGTAGATGGGCATCATGACGATTATCAGTATCGCGGTGAAGGCGCGGATCCCTTTCGACTTGTATATCTTGCCCAGCAGGTCGGCGAAGGTCGAGGCTCCCAGTTTCTTGCCCAGCCTGCGGGTCCTGGGGCCGAACACGATGAAGGCTACCACAAGGCCTACGAAAAGGTTCAGGAAGCACAGCCAAAGTATCGACATCCCGTGCACCGCGGCCTGTCCGCCGAAACCGATTATCGCCGATGCGCTCAGGAATGTTGCGCCGTAGGACAGCGCGATGATCACAGGGCTCGTCTTGTTCCGGCCCAGCATGAACTGCTGGCTGTCACGCGTGTTCTTATATCCGAAATAACCCAGGGCCGCAGTGGCGACCGCGAACAGCACGGCCATGACACCGAAGACGAGGAGGTTCACGCCGTCAGTCATCGGCTTCCTCCTTTTCCTCCGTGCATTCCGTTCTTCCTTTGACAAGGCCGAAAATTATGCAGAACGCAGTCGTGAGGATGCATGCCGCATAGGCCCCCCAGATATATGGGTCGGTTATTCCGAACATTTGATTTTCTCCGAGTTGCGTGCTAACACATAGCACGGTATTTAATCCTATTGCCGGAGATCGTGCGGACCGCCGTCGAAAATAGGGAAAAAAGTAAACCTGCCACCGTATATCCGCTCCCATGCGTGACATTACGGCCACCGTGGACGAGCTGAAGACCGTCGTGCGAATGTTCTGCGAAGACAGGGACTGGGACCGGTTCCATAACCCGAAGGACCTCGCCATAGGCATCTCCACAGAGGCATCGGAGCTGTTGGAGATCTTCAGGTTCAAGGACGAGGCCGAATGCCGGGAAATATTGGAAGACGGCAAGGGCCGGGAGGCCGTATGCGACGAACTTGCGGACGTGCTCTATTTCGTGCTCAGGTTCGCGCAGACCAACGAAATAGATCTGTCTTCGGCGCTGGAATCCAAGGTCTGCAAGAACGGGAACAAGTATCCTGCGGACAAATTCAAAGGTTCTAACAAGAAATACGACGAACTGTGAACATTTCCGTTTGACAAGCGGTTAAATATCTAGTCGTTAGTTAGTGGACTGTTTGGCTTGACCGGGGAGTTCGGCGTGCCCTATACCTGAAATCGTCGATATGCTGGGGTGACAGCATGGGACGGCCCCGTTGAACATTCAAGCCTGTATCGGGACAATGAGGTCTTGTCCTGCAGAGTCGGAGCATGCGTCCGAAGCGGCCGGAGGGTCGCGGAAGCGTACTAATCGGGGGGACCGGGTCAGGTCCTGACGGGAGCAGCCTTACCCTGAGCTACTGACGTTTGCGGGATTGCAGGGCCGAGGAACGGCACAGGGCCCTTGATTCGGGATGCGGTGTCAACCCATGCGGCCAAACACTCTTACGCTCACCTTTTCTCTTTCGGATGGCATCCGGTGATTATCTCTTTGGAGAAGTCGAAGAGCGCCCTGGTTTCGCCGCCCATTTGAAGCTTAAGCTCCCTGGAGCCGTCGATGCTTCCCACCACCGCGCCTGCGGCCCCCACGGATCCGAAGATCTCGATGACCCTCGCGGAATTCTCCGGCGGGCAGGAGAACACGAAACCGAACCCCTGGTAAGAAAGGCACCATTGGACCAGGTCCACGTTGCCCGGCTTCGGGATCTTCGAGACGTCCACGGTTCCCCCGAGGGACGATACCTCGAGCATCATCCCCAACGTTCCTATGTTCCCCGGGTTGCTCATATCCTTGCCGGCGTTCACCAGGTGTTCGGATGCCAGAATCGGGAGCGCGGCCATCTGTTTCTGGACGACCTCGTCAGATTTCAAAGTGGTCGTATCCCAGGCATAAGGAAGGTTCTTCGGGTAGAAACCGTCGAGGTCGGCGACGAACACTATGTCGTCTCCTTCCGCGGCGGTGGAGCTGAGGATTATGTCGCCCTTGGGCACGGAGCCCATTATCGATATTTCGATAGAATCGAAGTCGCTGTCGGGATGGGTGTGCCCACCAACGATGGGCACGTCGAACTTCTTCACGCCCTGTTCCATGCCGCGCAGTATCTGGTTGCACACCTTCGAGCTCTTCATGGATATGACGTCCACCATCGCGATCGCCCGTCCGCCCATGGCCGCTATGTCGTTGACGTTGACGAGAACGGCGAAATATCCGGCGTAGAACGGGTCCGATTTGACGAGCGAGCTCATTATTCCGTCCGCGGCGAACAGAAGATAGTCGTTTCCGTATTCTATTGCCGCCGCATCCTCTCCTTCGGCGGCGAACACCTGGGGAAAGTCTTTCAGAGGCAGAAGGTCTACTATCTCGTGGATCGGGTGCTTTCTCGTAACGCCCGGAAAGGTGCGTATTGCACCCACAAGTTCATCCAGCGACATGGAGCGGAGATAAGACAACGCCGATAAAAGAGTATTGTCAGTCAGATCAGACGCATCTGTTTGGTCACGAGCACCAAGTGCGACGAGTCAGTGGAATCGATAAGTATATCGGACATTATTTCGGCCATCTCATTCGGATAGTCGGAATGCGGGTAGTAGGCGTCCTGAGTTGGAACAACGTTACCGGAGCGCTTCAAAAGCTTTTTGCATTCGGCGACCTCCTGCTGCTGTGCGGGCCGACCCCCGTGGTAGGCAGCGCCTGCGAGACGCAGTTCAGATTCGAAGACAGGGCGCTTGAACAGCTGGCAGAGGACGTATACTATGATGTCGTCGTTGCCGGGATATTTCTTCTTGCACGATCGGCCCACTGCTTCATAGATGTTGTTGGGTATGGGCTTAGAGGCCTGATAGATCTTCGACGGGGGTACGGAACGCTCCTTTACGACGTTCATGTCGGCAAGAGCTCTCAGATATCCCGTCAAAATGAGCCGGTGATGCTTGAAACCCTGCGCCTCCAAGTCCTTTGACAGGGCGCTTATCGACTTCCCATCTTTCCCGAGGCATCCGAGCAGGATCCTAAGGAAGTCCTTGTCAGGGTTGAACATAGAGGCTGATAACAAATCTGGTAACTTAAATCTACTGCTTGTCCGGAATCTTGCGGACGTGGTCCCCGAAGGCCGCCGAATGCCGTTTTGGAACGGTTTTCCACAGATGTCCACATAGGTACAATAGGTATCTCTTTTATGTTTTTTCAAACACTGGCATTTTTAATGATAACAATATTGATAACAAATATGATAAAATATGTAGTCAAGATGATTACCAGTTATAGTTCAAAAAATACTTTATATCGACCAATACAAACATGGGTGGCTAGAAGGACGGTCGGGAGATAAGAGATGTACACGGAATCAGACAATATCGCAAAGAGGGGCCCCGAGTCTACGGACATCGGCCTGTTCGTCAGGTCTTCTGACGATGATTTCAAGAAATGGGACAAGAAGAGGATCTACGACGCGCTCCTCAAAGAGACGGATATCTCCGAGCTTAACGCGATGCTCATAGCCAACGATGTCGACCGCATGGTAAAGCAGATCGGAATCCGTTACATCACCGCGCCTCTGATCAGAGAGCTCACGAACGCCAAGCTCATGGAGCACGGCCTCGAGGACGTCAGGAAGCAGCACACAAGATTGGGTGTGCCCATCTACGACGCGAGGGAGATCATAATGTCTCCCAACAAGGAGAACGCCAACGTCCCCCACGGCCCGGAGGCTACCAACCTGACCCTGGCGGAGAACATAAAGAAGGAGTTCGCCCTGCTTGAGGTATTCTCTCCCGACGTTGCGGACGCACACATGTCCGGATTGATCCACCTCCACGACCTCGGGATGATAGACCGCCCCTACTGCAGCGGTCAATCCATAGAATATGTCAAGAAATTCGGGCTGAACCTTCCGAACGCGATGTCCATCGCGAAGCCCGCGAAGCACCCTGAGGTGCTCATAGAACAGATAATAAAATTCTCCGCCGCCCTGCAGGGGCACTACGCCGGAGCGATAGGATGGGACGCCTTCAACGTGTTCCTTTCGCCGTACCTCGTGGGCCTGGACGACAGCAGGATGCACCAGCTCGCGCAGATATTGGTATACGAGTACGCACAGCAGGCCGTCGCCAGGGGCGGGCAGTCCATATTCAGCGACCTGAACATATACTGGGAGACTCCGAAGCATTTCATCGGCGTACCGGCGATAGGCCCCGGAGGGGAATACACCGGCAAGAACTACGAGGACTACGAGCTTGAATCCCAGAGGTTCGCGATGGCCCTCATGGACGTCTATCTCGAGGGGGACGCGAACGGCAGGCCGTTCTTCTTCCCCAAGCCCGAGGTGCACATCACCGACCGCTTCTTCGTCACGCCCGGAAGCGAGGAGTTCATGCTGAAGATATGCCGTTTGGCCTCCGAGATGGGCAACACCTATTTCGTGTTCGACCGCGGAGACACCGCCCGGGTCTCGGAATGCTGCAGGCTTTCGTTCAATCTCGACGAGCAGGACATCGAGGACGCGAAGACGCCTTGGAAGATGCGCTTCTCCGCAATGCAGAACGCCACGCTCAACCTCCCGCGCATAGCCTATCTTGCGAACGGCAGCGACGAGGCACTGTACAAAGGCATAACCGATGCCCTCGGGCTCGTGGTCAGGGCGCACAGCGAGAAGAAGGCCTTCATCCAGGAACTTCTCGCTCTCGGCAACAGCGGCCCTCTGGGCCTGCTTACGATGAACCTCGACGGAGAACCCTACTACAGGATCGAGAAATCCTCGTACCTCATCGGGATACTCGGCCTGAACGAGATGGTGCAGTTCCACACAGGCCACGAGATACACGAGTCCAAGGATTCGATCAGATTCGGGCTCGGCGTCATAGCGTACATGAAGAAGGAGGCGGAGAGGCTCTCCCGCGAAAGCGGCCTCAAGCTGTCGCTCGAGCAGACCCCCGCCGAGTCGACCGCATACAGATTCGCAAAACTGGACCTCAGGGACTTCCCCAAGGAGGCCGGCGCCGTCGTCAAAGGGGACCGCAACACCGGAGAGGTCTATTACACCAACTCCACGTATCTCAACGTCGGAGCGGACGTCGGCCCCGTCGAGCGCGTGAAGATAGAGGGCATGTTCCACCCCATAATAGACGCCGGGGCCCTGACGCACATATGGCTCGGGGAATCGAAGCCCTCCGCGGAGAGCGTGGCATCCTTTGTGAGAAACACTTTCGAGAAGACGCAGAACGGGCAGATCGCGTTCAGCCCGGAGTTCACGTCATGTCTCGACTGCGGCAAGACCTCCAGGGGACTCTCTGAAAAATGCCTGTTCTGCGGTTCCGCCCACATAGAGGGGATCACCCGCGTGACCGGATTCTTCTCTAAGATATCCGGCTGGAACAAAGGCAAGAGGGGCGAGCTTGCGGACCGCCGCAAGGGACAGGGCCTCTGAGGTTTTTGCTTTATCGGCGGCCCCGCGGGGGCCGCATCCCGGCATGTGAGCCGGGGTGCGGTCATCTCCACATATTGCGCTTGCGCAGGTACTCGATGCCGAAGACGACGGATATCACCATCACCGCGATCATCGCCCAGAAACCCCAGTCGTAGCCCGCAAGAGGGATGACGGAGAAGTTCATTCCGAATATTCCCGACAGCATCGTGGGGATGGATATGATCAGGGTTATGGATGTCAAAAACTTCATGACGCTTGCCAGGGAGTTATTGATATCGGACTCCACCAGCTGGCGGGTACCTTTGATGATCTCGCTGTACGTCATGGTCATCTCCAGCGCCTGATTCGTCTCGATCGACACATCCTCCATGAGGTCGCGGTCGTCCGGCTCCGTTATGAATTTGAACTGCTTGCTGAGCCTGTCCACCACCGAGAGGTTCATGCTCAGCGACGTCTTGAAGTAGACCAGGTTGGATTCCAGCTCGTGCAGCTCGAACAGGTCGTTGCGCTGGGTGCTGTTCCTTATGGACGCCTCGATGGCCATGCGCTTCTTCTCGATGAGCTTCAGGTGGTTCTGGTACTGCAGGGCCACTCTGAACAGTATCTGAAGGGCGAACCTGGTGTGCTTCTCCACGTTTATCGTGTTGATGGGCTTCACCTTCCCGGTCATAAGCGAGCTGATGGCGAAGATGTTCTGCAGACATACGGTCACGATGGCGTTTGACGTGATCGTTATGGAAAGCGGATACGTGGTGTATTCTTCGCGCTGGTTCCTTATCTCCGTCGCCGGGGCGTCGATCAAGATCAGGGAATAGTCGTTCTGTATCTCCAGCCTCGAACCCTCCTCGTCGTCCAGGGCCGCGGCTATGCAGTCTCTGCTGACCCTCAGTTTCGTCACGACCTCCATGATCTCCTCTTCGGTGGGACGGATCATATTGATCCACACGTTTCCCTTGATCTCGTCGACCATGACGGCGCGGCCGTCGACCATTCCGTAAACTTCGTACATTCTTCACCCCCTTAGAATATAACAGCAACGATGACTAATATTAATAAGAATATCATGAAACCCGATACAGCGCGCGTGATGTTCTCTGCCACGGCCTCCCTGGTTTTTTGGTCCCTGTATTCGATCCTGTCGAGCAGCTGGTTGATCCATCCTCTGAGAAGGAAGCCTCCGTCGAACGGGACCGCCGGTATGGCATTGGTTATGCCCAGAAGGATGTTGACCCAGAACATCCAGTAGAAGAGGGATGCCACAATCCAGAATATGTCTCCGCCGGGGGCGTCGAACCACCATTGGCAGTGCTCCGGTACGGGAGAGAACCCGCTCCAGGAATTGAAGGGATAGTTGAGGACCTTCATCACGCCGTCTGCGAGCCCGGAAGCTCCGAAGGCGGGGTCCGAAGCGGTCCCCATGATATAGCCGGGGGTGATGAAGCTTATCCCGCTGTAGCTGACGCCTATCCCTATGTAACCGATCCCGTTGTTGTCCCCGAGGGTCAGGGTTTTGCTTTCGGTCAGGCCGCTGCCGAGGACGGTATATGTGATCGTTACGACCTGTCCCTGCTCCGAGCTCGAGATGAAGTCCCTGAACGTCCTGACCCCATAGATATCGTATGTCTCCGAACCGGTCGCTATGCTGTTTATCATGACATCGTCGGGAAGCCCTGCTTCTGCGGCCGGGGAGTCCGGCGAGACGGACGAGACATAAAGCCCCAGGACCGTCTCGGCGGTACGTTCGCCGCCCTCGGTAAGATATGTGACAGTATGGGTGGAGCTGCCGTAGTCCTGCTCGTCCGTGAGGGTGTAATACCCCATGTATTCGCCGGCGGTCACGGCCGTACCGTCTATTTCGGTGATCACCGCCCCCGCAGGTATGCCTGCATCGTCGGCCGGGGAGCCCGGCGCCACCCCGTACACGCCCGCGCCGTCGTCGGACACGCCAGCGACGGTGCCGACCGACCCCAGCATAAGTACCGAGAACACCAGGAACGAGACGACCGCGGCGACGAAATTCACCGATATGCCCGCAGAATAGACGCTCATCCTGCTGCGCAGCGAAGCTTTGTCCGTATCCTCCTCGTTCATCTCGACGAACGCCCCGAGCGGCACCACGGCGTACATCAGGCCTGAAGATTCGACACGTATGCCGTTGGCCTTTGACTGTACGCCATGGGCGAACTCGTGTATGACCATCGAGACCATCAGGGCTATGACGCCGAAAACGATGAAATGTGTCAAGTTCAGGCCGGTCGACGCGAACGATGCCGTGCCTGAGCTGGTGAAAGCGTAGGGAAGATTGATCACGGCGGTCGCCATGAAGAATATCATAACGGCCATGAGCATGACCGAGATCGCAGTCGAAACGGTCGCAAACGCGCTGCACAGCCTGCGGTGGGAACCCAAGCCCCCCATCAGCCGCTGGCCCCTTTGGGTCCTGTACATAACCATCGGCCCCCTCACGGAAAGCCCCAGCTCCGCGGCCCTGGGCGAACGCCAGACCCATACGAAGATCGGAACGTAAAGAACCGCGAGCAGAATTAAGATTATCCAGATTATGCTGATGCCCAATCCCTCGGACACACAATAACTTTGACTTATTAATCTTTACTTTGGAGCGATAAGCGATCCCCTCGGCCGGGTCAGGTGTTTCCCGGGCAGGCTTCAAGGCACGACTATCTCGATTCCGGGGGGATTCATATCGTATATGATCCGCCGGGCCCACTCCAGCTTTCTCTTCGAACGGTCCGGGTCGTCACCCGCCCTGAGTCTGGGCTTGTCGAAATCGAACCCCTGCAGGAATATCTTCACGGCCCCGAAATGCCTCGCGGTGCAGACGGCCCTGTCCCCGTCGGTGAAGCCGCCGTAGTTGGCGACCGTCCCGAAAGGTCGGCTCTGGGTGGTCAGCACCAGAGGTCCTTTGAACTCTCTGGCGTAACGGACGACGGCATCGTAGTTGTCTCCGTGGGCCAATATCAGGGTCAGGGCCCCCGAGCCGCTGGCCTCTATCTGATAGTCTACATTCCCGTCGAGGTCGGTGACGACGATATCGGGACCGATGCCCGCTTCGACGACCCTCTCGGTGGCCGAGCCTGCGGAGATCAGGGTCCCGCGGGGCTCGGCTTTCCCGATGTCCTTCTCGAGGGACCCGGCATCTCCGAACACCGTTGCCTCGTTACCCATGATCTCGGCGAGCACGTCGTCCATCACAAGGTCGGAATTCAGTGTCAGGGCCTTGAGCACCCTGACGGAGTTCTCGTCCTCGCCGATGTCGAGGCCCAGGTCCTTTACGATCTCGAGATAGACCGGCTCCCATTCCGCATAGTCCAACGCTCACGCCTCCGCTTCCGGGGAGTCGGGCACATCGCGTTCGAAATGTGTCCTGACGGCGGTCGCTATCAGAGCAAAGATGATGCCCGTCACTATCTCGGCGGCGATAAGGCTGGTGATGTTAAGTCCGATGCTGATGTAGGACATCATAAGGTCTATGGCGCCCGTGATGACCATCCCGATGCCCAAAAAGTTGATCGAGCCCGTGATGAAGCTGAGCTTTATGGAGCCTTTCGACAGATATTCGTTGATGAAGCTCCCGACGGAGAAGACCAGTATCGAGAAGACGATGGGCCACGTGGCCACGGCGCAGAACCGAAGGATCATCTGGAAGGGAGTGGGGGCGTAATAGTTCTGGACGGTCAAGACGCCCAATACGAGTCCCGAGGCCACCAGCGACAGGGAGATCAGGGAGAAAGTGATCACAACGCTCCCCGACCTGAGGTTCGCGGCCCACCGGGAAAGCCAGCGCGAGACCTTGTCCACCAGGCTGTATCCGTAGACCAGGAGTATCGCCCCTATCACAAGGACGATCAGGGAGCCCGATATCCTGGAGAAGCTGTCGGCATCCAGCCCGTAGAAGTAGATCATGGGCAGGATGTACACAAACGACATCAGTACCAGCAGCCACCCGACAGGCGTCATGTACCTCTTGCGCTTTACGGGGTCCTCCAGCATCTTGGTGATTATGTAGACCGTGCCTTCCAGCCCGGGGGACTGCTTGACGACGACCTTCCTGACTGAATCGATCGGTACCCTGGACGATATGACCGGATAGACGTATTCGTCCTCGGCGCCGTCGCCGACGAGGATTATCCTGTCGGGATTCACCTCTTGTAAGACCTTGTCCAGCTCGGCTATCACCGCGGAGTCGGAACGGTAGCC
>DAVO01000023.1:12826-15450 GCA_002509405.1 Methanomassiliicoccaceae archaeon UBA72
AAATAATTAAAGTCAGCGTTGCACTGTCATCGGCATGCTCATCCGATGGCACGGTCACTCATGTTTCGAGTTTGGATGTGATCTCGGGACCATCGTAGTGGACCCTCACGACGGCAAATCGATAGGGATTAAGGCGCCCTCGCCGAGAAATGTCTCCGTGGTGCTGATGACCCACGACCATTACGACCACAACGTGTCCCGCGTCATAAGCGGGGACCACAAGGATTATCTCGGCAGGAACGGCAAATTCAAATCCGGACCTTTGGAGATCGAGGGGATCCCTTCGTTCCACGATGGCGAGCGCGGGTCCAAACGAGGGATGAACACCATGTACCGTTTCGAGATGGACGGGATATCCGTCTGCCACTGCGGAGACCTTGGCGCCATACCCGATGATAGGACGATGGCGAAGATCAAAGGGACGGACATACTCTTGGTGCCCGTGGGCGCCAACTACACGATGGAGCTGCCGGAGGTGAAGGAGTTCATCGCCAGGGCGGACCCGAGGGTGATCGTCCCCATGCACTACCGCGTCTTCGGCCTGTGCATAGCGCTTCTGCCGCTGGACGACTTCCTGAAGATGGTGCCGTCCGAGAACGTAGACTACGTGGGGAACGAGATCGACCTCTCCCACGAAGAACTGCCTGAGCACAGCGAGTGCTGGGTTTTCGACCGCTGATCAGTCGTAAAGGTCCAGTCCTTCCTCGATCCTGCCCATCTCTATAGGCATGGTCAGGTCGCCCACCAGGGCACCCTTGGAGTTGGCAATTATGCCTGAAGCCAGGAAGTCGACGCCGTGGTTCACGGTCGTCTTCTTGCATTCGACCTTCAAAACGTCGGCGATGAGCTTCATCTCCTCCTCCGTAGTATCGTTGTGGCACACGCACCCTTTGTTGGTGACCACACAGACGGATCCGACCGTGTCGCATCCTGCCAAGGCAGAGCGCACGCATTCGACTCCGAAAACGTCGGAGAACTCCTTCACCGCCGCGTCCGTGTATACGGGGTTCACGATGGCGCCGCGGTCGTTCACAAGTATGTTGTTCCCGGCGGCGTTGTACCTGCCCGGGACGGTGGCCACATTGGCCGCCACCGACCTGATCTTTTCGAGCTCGTCCTGCTCGGCCATGCCGGATATGGCTATGCCGTTGGAGTTCATAGCCGTCAGGGAACCGACCACGAAGGACCCGGCCACAGATGTAAGAAGGGTTTCGACGCCGAGGACAGCCTCCAGGTCTCTCACGAAACCAGGTTCGGCGTCCGCGGCGATTAACGCCAGGTCCTCCCCCGCCGCGGCGAACACGCCGATGTTGCAGTTTCCGCCGTAACGGGAGAGTCTGATCATGTTTATCACTCTGCGAGCGTTACTTCAACGAGCCCGTCATCGAACTTGGTGGCCTTCACGGCGACCTTGGAGGGCGGGTTGCGGATCCCGTTCTCCCAGAGCTTCTCGTTGAGAGCGGTGTCCATCCAAACGTGTTCCTCGTCGACCTTCATGTGCCTCATCACGTGCNNCTCTTGGTGCGGGGTGCCTGCTTCGTCGCTCTGAGGGGGATGATGATGATCCTTTCAATTTCGTCTGCCATCCGAATCACTCCTTGAGCTTTCCAATGCGCCACGATCTCCTCTTGGGGTGGCGGAGGAACTGTNNCTTTTTGTTCAGCCTTGCTTTCATAGCAGGCGGTTTAGTGCTTGACATTTTTATCTCCTCTCGATTTTGATTTCCCTTTTCTTAGGGGCTATCTGCTTGAGAAGTTCCTTGAGCATATCTTCGTTGATGACCTGCTGCAGTCTTCCCGACTGTGCAAGCTGGATAAGTTGATTCTCCACCATATCGGCGTGCTGGGGGTCGGCCAATTTCACGTTGGCGAGCCTGTCCCTGGCCTCCGGTGTGAGGATCTGTCTAAGAACGGCCTGCTTCTGGGCTTCGTACTGCTGTCTCTGTTCTTCCGCCTGCTGCTGCTGGGCGTACTGCTGCTGGGACATCGACTGCTGCTGTTGCAGTTCGGCCATCCTCTTCCTTCTCAAAGCTTCCAGTTCAGGGTCATCCATATGCTCAATCCTCCTCATGCATTCATTTCGTCGTAGACCTCTTTGGCCGCGTTGTCGAGGAGAGACTGTCCCGCAGGAGAAATCGCTCTTCCCTGCTTGTCCTTCGAGACCAGCAGCCCTGCTGCCTCGAGCTGCATCATGCACTTTCTGGCGATGTTGCGGCTTCCTTTGACTGCCCTGTTGGGCATCGATCCTTTGTCAGAGAACCCACCGTACTCGGCTGCGAGCCTGGAGGATCCCATCGGTCCTTTCACATAAAGCTTCCTGAGGATGGAGGCGGACCTGGTGTACCACCAGTCTTCCTGCATCGGGGCTTTTTCCGTGTGCCTGCCTGTCTTCACATACTCGGCCCACTCGGGAGGGGAGATCTTATCGTTCCCCTTGAGCTTTTCAGCTGCTTTGAGTATGAGTTTTTCGGCGGGAACATCATAGACAGTTACCATGCTTGTACCTCATGCGTCCGGTACGTAAATACGCGGACAACAGCACTGGTATTGTTAGACCATATAAAAGCATTGCTAATAGAAAGTATGAATGCTTCAAACCCGCACGTTCGGCCACCGGCCCCCGTA
>DAVO01000021.1 GCA_002509405.1 Methanomassiliicoccaceae archaeon UBA72
TATCTTTAATTCATGGCAACAGTCATAGTCGAAATGAGGACATGCGACAAGACGCACAGGATCACCGTTACCGCAAGGTCGGACGGGGATTTCGATGTGAACATCGAGTCCGACTGTCATAAGATCGAAGCATACGGTTCACGTCTCGGGAAGATATCGTTAACGGACCTTCTCGACCTCGACGGCAGCCGCGTAATGTCTTCCGAAATGAGGCAGGACATATCGGCAAACTGCCTATCCGTCATGGGCGTGATCAATGCCGGCTGGATCGAAGCGGGTATGTTGTCCAGAACACTGGTTGCCAAGGCGTCTCAGAATTCCGTAAGATTCACGGATGACGATGGAGGCATACCGGAATGAGCTCTGTCTGGGAGTTCTTTCAGGTCCAGGTCCTCGGGATGCGCTGGCTTAACGATCTGGTGGGCTCTTTGCTCACGGCCTTGGGGTTGGACATCGGGACGCAGTTGGGCGGCAGCCTGCAGTTCTTCATCTACGACCTCATAAAGATCATGATCCTTCTGGTTACCCTCATATTCGTTATATCGTACGTACAAACATTTTTCCCGCCCGAGAGGACAAAGAGCATATTGAGTAAGATGAAAGGCATCAGGGGAAACACGATAGGCGCTTTGCTGGGAACCGTCACGCCGTTCTGCAGCTGTTCGTCAATACCCATCTTCATCGGTTTCACGAAAGCCGGACTGCCTCTCGGCGTTACGTTCTCGTTCCTCATATCGTCGCCCCTGGTGGATTTTGCCGCATTGACTATATTGATGGGTATTTTTGGCATTGACGTCGCATTACTTTACGTGGTAGTTGGAATAATAATTGCAGTGGTGGGAGGAATGATCATAGAGCGCATGCGTCTGGAGGACCAGATAAAGGAGTTCGCGCGTCCGACCGTTTCAGAGGACTCCTGCAACTGCTCCTGTTCAGACGATGGTTCGAAACAATGGTACGAGCTTACGAGGAGAGAGCGTTCGGCCGAATCATGGACGCAGGTCAAGAACACGTTGAGGAAGGTGTTCCCATACGCAGTAGTCGGAGTTCTGATAGGTGCGCTGATACACAATTGGATACCGACGGAAATAATACAGGGCGTGCTTGGAGAGAACAATCCGTTCTCTGTGATCATAGCCACTCTGATAGGTATGCCGGTCTATGCGGACATATTCGGTACGATTCCGATTGCCGAAGCGCTATACGCAAAGGGGATCGAGGTCGGTACCATATTGGCCTTCATGATGGGAGTGACCATAATGTCGATCCCTTCGATCATATTGCTGAAGACAGTAGTCAAAAACAAGCTACTGGCTATATTCATCGGAATATGCATCTCAGGCGTGATACTGACGGGGTATATGTTCAATTTTATTTTCTGAGGTGAAAAATGTTAGGAAAAAAGAAAACGACGGAAAACGCAGACGACGCATTCGTAAAGATTCTCGGGACCGGGTGCAGGAACTGCAAGGTGCTGGAAGAGAACACGAGGACGGCCATGGCCGAACTCGGAATGAAACAAGATATAGGGCATGTGACCGAAGTCGCCGAGATCGCAAAATACGGGGTGATGCTCACGCCCGCCCTAGTGTTCGGAAAGGAAGTGGTTTCGGTCGGAAAGGTGCTGAAGACGAGCGAGGTAGTAGATCTGATAAACAAGAAAAAGGAGATGTTTAAATGAGGATGTTGGAAGAGTTCGATCCATATTTCGCGAAGAAATTGGATGAAATAGATGCAGATTACAAAGAAAAGATGCCGTTCGACGAGAAAACATATCAGCTGATATGTTTCGCCCTGGCGATCAGGTCCCGCAGCGCGCCGTGCGTCAGAAAGCACTTCCGCGGGGCTATGATGGCCGGGGCAACGGTCAAGGAGATCTCGTACACACTGGCTCTGGTCATGCGCGAATCCGCAGGCGGGGATGATTGCTGGACACACGATGCTCTGGGCGATTGGGGAGAGCTGTTAAAAAACGATATCGTCTGTTCCTGTATGAAGTGAATGCACAGGGCAACCGTAAGCGTCGACATGAACGCCGGCGTTGCGACCTGTCGCCATCGGATTCGGTTTTGTCAATGATTTTGCGGCGTGAGGATGGGTGAACACATAAGGGAACCCTTTCAATGCAGGGGTTTTCAAGCGAACAATCCTGCAAGACGAGGTTTTAAATCTATGATATCTTCCAATTCTAGATGCTCCAACCTGAGCCGGATCAGGGTTTTCATATCAAATGGGTTTCTTCTCGTAATATAAGAATAGTTTTCAGGTACTTTACGGTATAATTTAGATCGGTCACCGTAATTTCATCACATATTTTCTATTGCTCCGATTAAAATCGATTCTTTACCATGCTTTCACCGATGCAAATACTCACAGTGTCAGATATGAACCGAGTTTTTTCCATAAGGAATCTTTTAGGGTTAATCTGATATATTTCTAAGTAGTCCGCGCAAAAGTTTGTGTGGAATAGAGAGGGCGGCCCACATGTCGTTAATGATGTTGTTACATGATCTGGCTTCGTCGCCGTATTTGCATTATGCATTCGCCGCGGTCGTGCTGTCGTATGCCCCTTTCGCTATCTATCAGATGTACCTCATGATCATCAGCCTATTCGGCAACGACGCCAAGGATGCCGAAAGGAAAACCTTGTTGGAGAAACCCAACAACGTAATCGTCGTCATAACGACCAATGGCATGGCCACCGACGTGGTCGAGAAGATAATATCGAATATCAGGGGCTACGCGCTCGACCTGGAGATTTTTGTCATAAAAGAGTACAGGGACCAGTTCGAATACAGCTGCAGGGAGATCACGGTGCCCAAGGACTACGTTTGCCCGAACCGCTCCAGGAACAAGATGCGGGCCATGCAGTACGGCAACGAGTGGCTCCGCAAAGAGGGATACGGAAAGGAAACTTACATATGCCACCTGGACGACGACAGCATGGTCGATAAGCCATATCTTGAATATGTGATGAATTACATGACCGAAGCGGGAGGGCAGGGATGCATAAGGCTCAGGGAGTTCGGAAGGCATCTGATATCGTCCCTTTCGGATATAGTCAGGATTGCCAACTGTGAGGCCTGGTGCAGACATTATAACCGTGGCAACAAGCCCCAGTTCGTCCATGGGGAGGGCATAGTCATAAGGGCTGATGTCGAACAGGAGATCGGCTGGGACTATGGTACCTATGGAGCAGAGGACCTTATCATGGGTCTCGAGATTTCGAAGAGATATGCCTTCTGCCACATTCCTGCCGGCAACATATACATCGCACCACCCACCACAGCCAGGGATTTTTACAAACAGAGGCGCAGATGGTTCTGGTCAATATTCAAGAACGATGGAAAGGTCAAGAGGCTCAGCCCCCGGACCTATCTGTTCTACATGTACATGTATATGGTCGGTGTGACCGGACTCCTGGGCCTGGTCATGCTTACCTTATATGTCCTCATGGAAATCCACGTCAATCATACGATATTGCTCATCAGCATACTGAACATCGTTGCATTCACGAGCTACTATCAGTTCGGCGCCCTATACAACGGATCACGCAAGTATGCGGCGATACTTTCCTGCTTCAGATACCGGTGGCCTTCTACGACGGATTTACCATTATTTACTCCATCCTCACCCGTCCGGACTTCCAGACGTTCGAAACAATCAAGAAGGTTTGAAACCGGGAGATTTCAGTTTTTTTCTCCCAGTTTTTTGATCGTTAAGGATACGGCCCGGTATACAACGAATGCCAAACCCAGCGACATGCTGGAAGTAACCATCAGCATTATCACTCCCCCAACCTTCTCAAGTAGCTCGGTGCTAAAAAAGTATCCAAAAATAGCCAGTGCCAGTATGGACAAGAATATGGCAAGGAAAAGCCTTTTGCTACAGTTTCCTACTCTGTGCGGATTCTCCGGGTCTCCGAAACAAGTATTTGCCATCGCGGTTACCTTTGTTTTTTGGATATATGTACATTTTCATTGAACCGACATCATCGTGTTTACGAAAATGGTACATTTCGATTCTTATTTCTTAAAACAATCAAAAAAATCACATTTCAGAAAAAATATTGACGCACGGTCCATTTTACATACAAGGATCGGATTCAAGCGGAAGACGATTGCGAAAACAATCATAGTACGAAGAATGACAAAAGTCCAGAAGACCCAGAAAGACCATGATGTCGTTAAGAAATTATTTTCAGCGACTGTTTTGCTCATTCAAGGCCTGTCCGAATCATCTTTCTGTCTCGTAGAACAATGGGACCTCGGTTTATTGAGCACGAGAGGGAATATTCAAAGACGATGTAATGGGAATCCATTACACCGGCTGACAGGATTAAACATAGTTCAGCCTACCGCACGGCCTTCTATGACCTATGCTTCACCCCTCTGCGGATGCGTAAGCACCTCTCGTGCAACACCATACCCGAACGGCAATTGAAATAATTTGAGATATGGACGGATCGGACCGGTATCGTATCCGAGCAATTTTCGATGCGCATCCGTTTCATAATGATCAGGACCTAATCATGTTCCTCGGTCAGGATCGGGAGGAGTTCCATGCAGCCTCGCGGATTTCGTGATACCTCCGCACCAGCGGCCTGAATCCGCATTCCTGAAGAAGCTCGTATGAAACCATCTTGTAGTTGCGTCTGTTGTGCTTCCCCGTAGGTATCGAGCGGAGCTCCTCTTCGAAATAACGGTCGATTATCCTGAGGGAGGCATCGGTCGTCAAGACGGGGAGATACCATAGGTCCCAGGAGAGTTCCCCGCTCTCGCCGTAGCCATAGAATTTACGGTTCATTATGGTGACGGCGCCCTTGATTCCCTTTTCCGGTGTCAGACCTTTATCGAGATACCATCTGCGGGACGATCTGCATCTGCGGCTAATCTTCCCTTTGATCTTCTTTATCGTGTTGGGGCAGAGATCTATGCTGTTCTCGGAAATACGGAAACCGAGAAAATCGAACGGCTCTCCCGGCTTGAAAAATGCATCTTTGTCCGGATTGATCTCCAGTTTTCTCTTTTCTATGAAGCCGCATAGGGCTTCTCTCGCATCGGACAGCTTCTTTTCGGAAGTGGCTGCTAACAGTATGTCATCGGCATACCTGCAATATATTATGTCGGAGCCGTCGAAAAGGCGGTCAAGACCGTCGAGATACAGATTGGAAAGAAACGGGGCCACGGGCATTCCCGCCATCGCCCCCCTGGGCTCATGGAGGATGTCTCCTTTCCATATCGACCGGTCGTCATCAAGTAGACCCTTGAACATATCATAAAGCGCCCCATCATCGACCAGAACGTTACGGAGGTCGGCCAACAGGATGTCGACGTCGATGCTGTTGAAGTAATCGTGTATGTCCGTCTTCAGGACGAACATCCTGTCGAGATCTTTCAGACGATGTAACTTTCTCACAGCGTCCCAGCTCCCGGTGCTCGATCTATACGAATACAGATTGTCCGAGAAGATGTGGTCGTAATCCTGTAACAGGAACCCGATCAGTTTCAGAGCAGCTTTCTCAAAACGGTCGAACGTATAGACGACCCGCCTTTTCGAGGAGTTGATCTTTGATATCTCTGAACGGTAGGGAACAGGGAATACGTGATCTCCGGAGGACAGTTCGTGAAGGATCCGTTTTGTTTCGGGATCCTCCAGCAACTTCTTCATTTCATCCAGTTCGGGTAGCGAGATATTTTTGACATCCTGCTTCTTGGAAATGAACGACGAAATCGTGTCCGGTTCTGACAGCTTCTGCAGTAAAGACATACGGCCCTCCGCAATATTTCGATCTAAGACGACGATCGAGGATCCTCAGCGACGGATCGTACTCACATATAGAAGTAGTAAGCGTCGAGAAGATACTCCTCCCGGTACTTCTTCGCCAGCGTATGCAGCACGTTCTTTACCGACTTCAGTTCCGTCTTTTCGGACGAGAAGTCGTTCAGCGTGTTTTGGAAGCGTTTCTTCTCGGGGCCCGTCGCCTTATCCTTCACATATCCCCATACGTGCTGCGCCGTGTTGACGGCGTTGTTCATGGAAACGGGCGTATCCATAGATTCCTCGATCGAACGATACATCTCTAGGGCGGGATATGACGATTTGTCCTGCAGCAGCTTCCTGATTGCTTGGTATCTGTCGGGGGCCCTCTCCATCACCGAGTACTTGTAGCGTGCCCATTCGGATTCAAGAGCTTTGATGCCTCTGTCGGATACGCAGTTGATACATTTCAATGCGGAAAGGTTCTTGTCCTTTACTTCGAGCATGATGTCCGTGCCGGTCACGGAAACTTCATGGTAGTAGTCAAGGAACTCATCGATCCTTATGGATTCGGAATGCGCGCCGGGCCTCTTGTCGGGGTTCTGCTGGGAGTAGTGGACCTTCTGCGGGCCGTCCTCTTTCGTCCAGGTATCGCGGCACATCTCGATCCATTCAATATCCCTGCATGATGCGTCGACGGGATTCACCGCATTGTGCAGGTTGTCGTACACCGCGGGCATCCCAGCCGCCGAGGCGGTCTCGATCACGTCCCGGATGTTGAAAAGCTTGTCGTCGTTCTCAAGCACCAGCCGTTTCTTGACTTCGGCATCTAGAAGTTTGTATCTGGAAACGAAGCGCTCTTTTGCACGCTCCCTGTCGCCGTAGACGCCTCCGAGATGCAGTATCATCTTGTGTTCGGGGCCGAGACCCAGGCCGTCAAGGACCTTCGCATGGTAGTCCAGGTCCCGCGCGGCCCGGTCGGCTACCGATTCGTCCGTCGAATTGAGAACGGTGTACTGTCCGGGGTGCATCGACACCCTCATCCCCGACCTGCGGATATCGTTGCCGATGGATTCCAGCTTTTCGGAAAAATGATTCTGCCACGGCAAGTCCTCAGCCAGGCTCGAGCCGAAGGGAATCAGGTCCGAGGATATGCGGAACATCCTGATGCCGTTCCTCGCGTTGTATGTAATAAGTCTCTCAAGGGCATCGAGGTTGCTGCCGATGAGGGATAGAAGAAGCTCCTCGTTTGCATTTTTCATGATGCAGTTCTTCATGCCGCTTCCCGGTACGCCCAGGGCTAGGCATGCGTATCCGATGCTCATATGCCGTCCCTTCCGCGCCTCAGGTACATAACGGGGCATAGGCCAATCCAGGATAATGTATATATCCACGGGTCAGACGAATCACGGAGACCTCCGTATGACAGGGAATCCGATGATCGTCTTCAGCCTGCTCTCTTAGACCCTGTTCGGGTCGGAAAGATATATCTCGTGATAGGGGCCGTTCACGGCGTACTCTTTTTTCTCGATGTACTCCATCAGCTTTCCGATGGATCCGCCGACGGAGCCGTAGCTTCCCGTGTGCAGCGTCTGAACCGAAAGGCCTTCCTCTGTTTCGAAAAGATGTGTCTTGTCCAGGTCCAGTCCGGGCTTCTTTTTCTTCACAGACTCCCTTACGGCTTCGAAGAGCCCCCGTCTGCGAAATCGGGCTGGCGGATCGCCATCTTCCAGATCCAGGTGCCCTCGTCTTCGATGCAGAACGGGGCGTCCAGAGTTCCGTAAAGACCTTCGGGCGGCATCACGGTGTATTCGTAGTATCTCCGGGTCGCACTCCGTGCATCCTGCATATCTTGATCCCGTATGCAAGATTGAAAACGGCATACATCGTCTTCTGGATGTTCTCTCCGGTCAGTGGACCGTTGCCGTCCACGGCTATGAACTTCATGGACGGGACGGTCACTTCGAAGATGCCTTCTTTTGGAGTAGAGGTCTTTGCGCTCCTTCTTGAAAGCTCTTTTAATATCATGAGCCTCCCAGTTTGCATCGTTTTATGATATTATAAATGACGACACTTCGCAAAATGGCGATTACGGAGCCTTCTAGAATTTTACATATGGTTATTCTCAGATTGCTAGAAATCTACCAACAGGTATGCAACGATGGGTATGTGAATTCCCAGGTTTACACACTATCCTGAATTTTACGAGGGGCCTCTAGTTGCCAGAATATGTGATACGGGCGTCAAACATTATTTTTCATGGGACTGTTTGTGCAAGGTCCCTTCCAGATGGAATTTCGCACACGAGTGTCAAACGTTGGACCTAATGATTATTGAATAGCATGGGCATTCACTACCATGGCGGGAGTACCAAATCCAGAACACGTCCCCGAAGGATTCAGACTGGGAGCATGCGGATATGTTGCACTGAACTACAGCCCGAAGACCAGGGTATTGAAGGCTGCTTTTTTGAGAAGCGAGTCATCCTGCACCTATGCTGTATATACATACTCTGACGTTAGCCCCGAATTCGTGGATTATGCGTTGAAAGCAGATTCCACAAAACCGATGAACGACTTGTCCAGCGGTCATCACGTGGAAAAAGAGGAGTGGTACAAGTTCAACAACGGCTCATGGGACGTCCACACCAAGGATTGAACAGATTACAAAGCGGTGGTTCGCATTCGCTGTTTGGGATAAGGGGTGCCGTTTAACGGATGGAAGAGGTGCAATGACATCGGAAACATTATTGGAGTAACGATTCTGGAACAGCATCATGCACGATTGAACGAAATTATCGCCCCGGGCCGCTCCTTAAAAATTTATAATTATTGTACTGGAATCAGGATTATACGTACAGACGTCCTCGTGACGGTCCGTACATGGTGCACTTCGTTGACGCCAAGACGCTGGTGAACTCCGCGGAGGGATGGACGTCTACCGTGGGTGCACCAACGCATCTATTGCGATCCGCGCAGCAGATGCTACATTTCACGCACCCATTCGAGGACGCCCGTGTGAGCGGGACGATATGCTTCGACATTGGGATGACGATTATGAAGAGGGACAGGGAGTATTACTTATGCGGCCCTCGATTAGCATTTCCCCGGTCTGAAGGAGAGGTACATACGCACGTACGCGGACGGCTTTATGAGGATGTTAAGGGGGCAGATGCGCGGATAGCGGTATGATCTCCGATCCGGACGCCTGCTTTGAGTTCGTCAGCCGTTTACCGGAGAAGAGTAAACAGACGACGTTCGACGTCTGATCCATGCATTTCGGTCCAACCAGCACGCTCATCGCGTGTTTCAACGTCAAAAGCAAAAATCATAAAGCCCGCCTTCCACATTATTGGCATCCATGAGATCGGAAAGCGACAAGCGGCCGGAAACAGGAGGTGACCGCTATGGATTCGAAAGACTGAGGGAGGCCAACGCCAGGTTCGGTCTCGGAGAGATCGGAGTCAAGGAGTACAAGGGGATCTCGGGAAGGTACGGCAGCTACGCTCAGAAAGGCAGGAAGGCGCATATGGTCCGCCTGCGTCTGGCAGGAGGTGCCATCTCCAAGGAGAAGCTGAGGTTCATAGCGGACCTCATTGCAAAGTACGAAGTGGGGATGGTTCACATCACCACATGCCAGGCGATCCAGCTGCACGGGCTGTCCGGCGGGCAGGCATGCGACCTGGCGGAGGAGGCCTGCGCCAACGGCATAATCACTATCGGCGGAGGAGGCGACTATCCGCGCAACGTTACGGCTTCTCCGCTTTCCGGAGTGGAAATAGGCGAGTCGTTCGACGTGCTCCCTTACGCCAGGGAGGCGGAGAGATATCTCCTCAGCATAGTCGACAACGTTAAGCTGCCCCGCAAGCTGAAGGTGGGCTTCTCCAACTCCGTCGCCAACGAGACCCACGCAACGTTCAGGGACCTGGGGTTCTTGGCCAAGCCCAACGGGACGTTCGATGTTTACAGCGCCGGAGGACTGGGCAACGAGCCGAAGATGGGGATCCTCGTCGCAGAGGACGCGGACCCGTCGAAGATGCTCTACCACTTGAAAGCAATGGTAAACGTCTTCGTGAAGCATGGAGATTATGAAAACAGAGCGAGGGCGAGGACCCGCTACATGCAGGACTCCCTGGGAAGGGAAGGATACGTTAACGCTTACAGGAGGGAGCTTTACGCGGTACTGGAGCAGGGCGGGATGGACATCGCCGTCGAAGGAATCTCCGCGTACAAGGAAGGATGCGGCACCACGGAGGGGAAGAGGGCACATCCTCAGAAACAGGATGGGCTGTATTACGTCTCATATCATCCCATAGGGGGAGATCCTAAGCCTTCCAAGCTGGAGGAGATATACGAAACGATAAGGGACATGCCTCACGTCGAGCTGCGCACATCTCCCGACCAGACGTTGTATGTTATAAACTGCACCGCAGAGGAGGCAGAGAAGGTGGCCTCCGTGACGGGAGACGGTGCCGAGACGCTTTTCGAATCATCCGTATCGTGCGTGGGCGCCGAAATCTGCCAGCAGGGGCTGAGGGATTCCAGGGGGCTTCTGGACGAGCTGGTGTGTATGTCGAGGAGGAACGGGTTCGCCGACGGGGTCCTTCCGAGAGTGAACATCTCCGGTTGCGGCTCGTCATGCGGAACTCATCAGGCGGGGGTCATAGGCTTCCAGGGGACGTCCGTAAGAGATGACGGAAAGTCTGTGCCGGCCTTCTCGGTGTTCGCCGACGGGTCCCACACAGCGGGCGAGGAGAGGTTCGGCAAATCCATCGGGAAGATCAAGGATATCGACATCCCGCTGTTCCTGGAGGACGTGGGGAAGGCGGTCAGCGCCGCGGGGAAGGACTACAGGTCGTGGTTCGATTCCGACAGGGAGGCATTCATGGAGATCGCCCGCAAATATGTCGCAGAGGAATGAACTTCTCAGTCCTTCTTCCATCGCTGTCGGTTCACGGTCCATCGTGCAGCAGACGACCGTCGGTCCTTCGAGATCCTCGATATCCGAATTACTGAAGACATCGTCTTCTGATAGCTCCTCAGATGATTGCGATCATGTCTTCAAATCGTCCGTTCCATCCGATTCTGGATTTCTGAGAGATGCATGTCCCAACAGGCCGACGGCGGCCTTGAAGGAGAGTATTGCGCCGATTATCAGCAAAGGTATGCCCACAGAGTAATAGACGACGGCGTCCGGCAGGAATGGATATATCGAGAACGCGAAGAATACCAGAAATGCCACTGTGCACATGGTGGTGTTTTTCTCCCGGTATGCCGCGAAAGATGCGAAAAGCATGCTTATTCCAAGCATGAAGTCCAGGGCCTCCACTCCTCCGAGCCTCAACGCCAGCGCCGAGACGGAGAATGTCAGTGTGGACAATCCGAACAAGGTGGACATCATTCCGGACGTTATCTTGCCGGCTGTAAGGGACAGTGCCGCATAGTAGAGTATGATCAGGGACATGATGACCTTCGCGATGTCGTACGGGGCGCGGGCTATCTCGATCGACTCGAGGGCGCTGTTAAGATAGAACATGCCGACCATCAGGGACAGCAGGCCCATAACCACGAATCCTCCGGAACCGACGGCCGCATCGGCGGCTGAAGCTTTACCGTCGTTCTGCCAGTCAAATCTATCATTGTCAGAGATCACGGTATACCACGCTGACCATCCGTACAGCAACGACATGGTCCCGGACATCAGGCATGCGGCGCCCAGCCAGGCCGCGGAAACATCTCCGACGAGCGGATACGTGATGGAACCGACCGCCATTATCCCGGTGCCGAGGGCCAGCAGACCGTCGCCCCTGGCCGCGAACGCCGTCGCGGGAAGGAGGAGGAACAGGCCCACCAGGATGTCCAGGGAGGTCATCTCCCCGCCGCCCAGCAGTGCGGCCGCCGAGAACACCACGGTGCTGGTTCCCGACAGTATGAGGGCCAGGCCCTCAGGCACCGCCCGCTTTGAAAGAATGTATAGGCCTATGACAAGGACGAAGGACATCATGATGAGCTTGGTCATGTCGTAAGTCAGGGGGTCGGTAAACCGCATCCCTGCCTGGGAATCGATGTAATATGCGCCCACCACGGAATTCATGATGCCGAACAGCACCATGCCCGCGACGATTGCCCCGATATTATCTCGCCCGTGATAAGGTCGCGGAACGAACTTCCAATGCATCTCATATCCCTTTCCGGTCGCGTCCAAGGGAAGGCAACCGCAATACCATGGACGATTCCTTAATTAATTCTTGCGTGCCGATAGTTTTTCATAAGTATCGTTAAAATTCCAGTCGTCTGGCACGTTGATGGGGCCGAGGTCTCGGCTTCGAGATGGGCTATCGGAGCTCTGAGCCATTTGCTATCTTGTACGCATTTGAGGACATCTGCATATACTAAGATATTTTTTTTTCAGAGATGGGCCCTGCCGATATCTATTCGACCCGGACGAAAACAGATCAAGAAACGGGGAATCGAAATTCTCGGACGATCGGTAAATCCCGAACTTAAATAATGTTTGCAAGGGGCCGGAAACCTTCGGTTTCCCGCCCCCCGAAGATGGAAACAGGTCTCAGCTCAGCACGTCGGACATCTCGTACACGACGCCCTTCTTCTGCGAGACGACCCACTTCGCGGCCATGACGGCGCCGCCCACGAATATCTCCCTCGAATGGGCCTGGTGGCGCAGTTCGATGCGCTCGGAGTTGCCTATGAACATGACTGTGTGGTCGCCTACGATGTCGCCGCCTCTGATCGCGTGGATGCCGATCTCCTTGCCGCGGGGGCAGACGCCCTCGCGCCCGAAGACGAAATCCTTTCCGCCCATCTCCTTGCCGATTATCTCGGCCGCGGTCATCGCGGTGCCGCTGGGAGCGTCCTTCTTCTGGTTGTGGTGTGCCTCTATGATCTCCACGTCGTAGCCGTCCCCGAGGTACCTGGCCGCCTCTTTGATGAGTTTGAAGAAGACCCCGACGCCGATGGAGTAGTTCGAGGATATCACGGCTGCGACGTTGTTCTTAACGACGGCCTGGGTGATGTTCGTCTTCTGCTCGGCCGTAAGTCCGGTGGTCCCGATGATGAGGTTCACTCCGGCCGCAGCGGCGATCGGCGCGTTGGCCGCGGTCGCGGGGGCGACGGTGAAATCCACCAGCACATCGGTTTTACTCTCTTTCAGGACCGACGACAGGTCCTTAGAATCCGAAACGGGCACGTTCAGCGTCCCCGCGCCGATGACCTCGCCGACGTCCCTCCCGATGTTGACGAGGTCGAAGGCCGCCGACAGCGCCATTCCGTCCGTGGCCAGGATGCGGCGTATGATAAGGCTGCCCATCTTTCCGCAAGCGCCGACCAGCGCGACCCTGGTCGCGCTCATTGGAGCACCCCTTTTCCGGACACTTCGTCCAAGCTGTTCCCGAAGAGAATTGAAGAAGCGATGATGCTGGGTCCGGTGATGCGCTCTGTGTACATGATATATCACGACGCAATCTGAACAGGGATATTTAAGAATGCGTGGAATGTGTGAAAACATCGCCCCCGTGCCGTCCAGAAGAGGGGCGCTGAAACAAAACTGCATACACGGCACCTCGTCGACCCGTTAAGTACAAAAAATTTAGTGATGTATGTCGGGCAAGGCCCGACCATAACCACTAAAATCATGACAAGCGTAGAGCGTACCCTTTAGAGACAGGCCGTCCACAGGATGATAGGATGACGCTCGACACAGGCTGCAACAGAGTGTAATAAGGCTACAATGCAGACTATGAAGATGGCGATGTTCGAGCAGTGCGGTCTGACAGAGACGATTGATTCCCGCAAGAAGACGACGCCCGGGGCGCGGCGAGGGTCCCCGTGCGCCACGGCTTACGGCCCGCGGGAGGCGGCCGTACGATGTGACATAATGCGACCGGAAACAATCTGGAAGGTATTTTCCAGCAGCGAATACGATAGCGTTTTATTGAAACTCGGCAATATAAGCGGCACATATGGATGCTAAAGAAATCAAGAGGGTCTGTATCGAAGCCTGCGATGACACTTACGAATACTATGAAGACATGCAATACACAGAAGATCCGAAGGGTCTGTCGAAGTTGAGGGTCGTAGACTATTACGTACACGGAAGCTTTGTAAATTTTCTCATGGGAAGCAAGGTTGTGGATACAACAAATATCGTTCTTTCCATCAACGGCGTGGATTATCAGGACGAGCAGCTGAACATCGAAAGATTCGACGAGATGTCCATGACATTGACGATGTTTCCATGTGAAGAAGTGATGCAGAAA
>DAVO01000017.1 GCA_002509405.1 Methanomassiliicoccaceae archaeon UBA72
GAACATCGTGCCAAGTGCGGGCTGCGGTTCAGCCAGGCGCACGGCGTCGTGGTTGCCGGGGTGGACCACCATCTTGATGTGGTCGGGTATGTCCTTCAGATACTCTGCGAGCCTCTCGTATTGGTCGTAGATGTCGTTGATACTCAGCTCCTCTTCCTGTCCGGGGAATATGCCGATGCCGTCCACCACGTCACCGGGGAACACGATGTAGTCGAGGCTTGTCTTGTAGGCGTTCTCCTTGAGCCATGAGACCATGCGCTTCCACCGGTCCTCCAGGAAGGTATAGCTGCCTACATGGACGTCGGAAAGGAACGCCACGGACGATACGGAGTCCGATACTTCCCAGCGGTTCGTTCTGGGCACGTCGGGCCTGAATATCTCGTTGGCTATCAGGAGGTCCCTCCTCCCGTTGGGTTTCCCGGCGATGCCTATCACCTCGTCGCTGACGAACGTCTCGCCGGCGAGCGGAGAATCCTTGGAGATGAAGACCTTGCAGTTGCTCTCGTTGTCCTCGAGAGTGAGGATTATATGCCCGTTCTTGGTGACGCTGACGTCGTAGACCATTCCGATGACCCTCACGTCCCGGTCGAGGTTCATGGCCTTGGCGATGGACATGCTCATGCCGAAATCCCTGCGTCTGGATATTATCCTGCCGAGGATGTCGTACCTGCTGCGGAAGTAGGCTGTGAAATCCGAGATGTCCCCCTCGCAGGTGGAGTTTCCTGTGACGTCGCTGCCGTTGAGCACTTCGATGTCGGTCTGCCTCTTGTTGTGCGGCACGTCCGTCCCGGGGGAAGTGAAGATGGGCGTGTCGCCCGCCAGGCAGTCCTCTATGTCGGAACGGCTGACGAACATCTTGTCGGACGAAAGCGATGCAATGGTCGTGTTCGTGAAGGCGACCGGGTCGGGATTGGACATGATGTAGTCGAGAGCGTCAGGGCTGAGGAATATGCCTCTTTTCGCCGCCGCACCGAGAACATCAGTCTTCATGTCCGGGTATGTTGCATCCCAGATACATAATAATTGCCCGTCCTCCGGGGAGGGTTAAATACACACAATCAATCTCCTGGACATGACATCCGTCAGGATATCCTGCCCCGTAAATCCCAGCGAGTCCGAGGGTCTGGTCCTGGAAGCCGTGATGAAAATATTCCCGGACGCCTCGATGGAAAGGACGCCCTGGGGGTTCGAGGGCGCGGCGCCAGGCATAGAGCACTTCTCCATGTTGGTGAGGCGGCAGAAGATATTGGACGCCGCGCGCGCAGTTCTGATAAAGGGACTGGGCGACGAGCGCACCACGTTCCACCTGAACAAACAGGTGGCGACCGTGGGGAAGGTATCTTTCGCGACCAAAGGGGCCGTGCTGGGAACGATCGACGTCCGCATCGATGACGAAGACATCGAGGGATACATCGACAGCATGCTCCCCCGCACCCTTGACGGAGAAGAGGTATGGTTATGATCGGAGTTTCATGCACGGAGTTCAGCGCACATCCGCTGGAAGAGATGATGCAGGCAGTGTCCAAGGAGTTCGGCCACTGGGAGATATTCGCGGAGGCGGAGCACAGCCTTTCCTCCATATGGTCGAGGCTGAACGCCATAAGGACATCCTATAAAATGACATATTCGCTGCATTCGCCCATAAGCGACACGAACCTCGCCTCTCTGACGGAGAGGATGCGCGAGGCCTCCATACTGGAGATGATATCCACCGCCGAGCTGGCGGCGGAGACCGGAGTCAAGATGATAACCGTCCATCCCGGGGTTTCGTCCCTGAGCGTGCCAGGCATGGAGAGGAAGGCCGTGGAGATGGCCAAGAAGTCGATGAGGACTCTCGACAGGACCGCTTCCGAGTACGGGGTCACTTTTGCGATCGAGAACATGCCCAACTTCCAGCCGATGCTGGGAAAGACCGCCGCCGAACTCGGAGAGATAATAGAAGGAACGAACCTCGGAGTCTGCTTCGACATAGGCCACGCGAATACGACAGGGCAGACGGACGAGATGATATCGACGTTCAGGGACAGGATAGTCAACGTACACGTGCACGACAACATGGGGGACAATGACACCCACATGACCGTAGGTGACGGCACGGTGGATTTCCCCAAGACCATGGAGTCGCTTTCCTGGTACAAGGGACTCTACATAATAGAGTCGAAATCGCTGGCATCGGCGGCCGAGTCAAAGAGAAGGCTGTCAATCCTTCTTGAATGAGTCCGGGAAGAACTCACGGTGACGGAAGCCCTTTGCGAAGGGCACTCCCTTTACTGCAAGTATCACCGTGGTGACTATGCCCAGACCCAGGAGCGACAGTATGAGGATCGACATCGACACCGACCCCATGCCCATCCAAAGGAAGGACTGAAGGTAGTCGTTGACGAAGTGCAGAAGTATCGAAGCGTAAAGACCGTATTTCGAATAAAGATAGCCTGCCGCCAGTCCGAATATGAACGAAGGCAGGATCTTTATAATTCCCCACCCGTCGTAATGGGCGTATCCGAAGACCGCGGAGGAAATTATTATCAGGATCATGGCCGCCTTGCTGATGCCGAAGCCGCCCAGCAGATATCTCGCAGGCCGCTCCTTATTCGATATCAAAGCGAACACCGCCAGCGGAAGACCTATGATAAGGACCCGGGTGATGACCTCCTCCCATACGCTGGCACTTGCGAGTACGAACATCATGTAACGTTCGTCGTTAGTACCGAACGAAGGAAGTCCGGTGCCGCTCCCCAAAGCAACCGGCAACATTATGGCCAGCTGTATGACTATAGTCGAAGGCCATAACAGGCCGAGCCAGTATGCGCTGGTGTCTTCGAGCCCCTTCTTATTTTCCTCCTGTCCGTTTTCCATATGCTTGGAGTACATCTCCCAGGCGAGCCGGGCGAAGCTGAGCATAACGGCCGCCACCAGGAACGCCCAGTATGCCTGGGACCATGCCCCCGAGAAAAACAGTAACACATGAGGAGAGGGAAGGAGGATCAGAAGGCCGTACTCGATATCCGGCGCATAGACGAAAACGTCTGCGAATCTGATGACCAGGGTCGATCCTTCCACGGCCAGTATGATCATGACAAAGACCATGGCCAACAAAGATGCCCAGAAGACCGGGCCGTAATTTCTGTTTTCGGGCACATACGCGTACCGGGTGCCCAATCTCCTTCCGCACCCTCCGCAGAAAGGGGTGCCGGCCGTACGGTAACGGGCGCATTCGGGACAGTCCAGTTTGTTGCCGCACCCTCCGCAGAACGCATGTCCCAGATCTTGGTTTTTTGCGCATTCCGGGCATTTAGCCTGCATTATTCATCACCCATAAGGCCGACCACGCCGTCCACCCTCTCGGAATCGATAACGGCAAGGACACGTCCTCCGTTTTTAGAGATATCGGACAGGCGCAGGGATATATACCTCTCGCGGAGGCCGCTCAGGTCCCGGAAGCCCCTCACGGCGTTCACATGCCTGTCCCAGTCCCTGACGAAAGACTCGGGCGAGGACATGTCGAACTTCTTCTTCATCCCCTTCTTCGCGAGACGGTGCTCCCTCACGAACTCCATCGAGCTTACGCTCAGGCAATAAAGTTCGGTATATTCGCAGTCGGGCATGTCCAAGGCAGAAAGCGATTTCGAGTTCGAATCGCAAAGGTCCACCAGCTCGCACCAGGCCGGCGCCGGGAGGCTGACCTCGCCGAACTCCGAGAGCCTCTTCGCGAAGACGGCCTCCAGCTCTCCGGGCTCATATCCGTCCACAAGCTCCGCCCGGTTCCTTACCCCGACGATCTCCTCGGGGCTGAGGGATGCCGCGTACAGGTCGTATCTTCCGAAGGCCTCCCTGACAGCTCTGCCGTACTCGGGAAGCCCCCTGACCACAGGCAGGATGTCGATCACGGCATCCCCGGCCTTAAGGGATATCATTTCTTTGTGCTCCTCGTCATGACCAGGTCTGTGAGCTCGTCGCTGTCGTCTATCTTCCTGAGCTCTTCCGTCGATATGACAGCGGTGGTCTTGATGTTGTTGCGGTCCCTGGTGCGCTCGACTATCACCACAGAAGGCCTTCCGGCCAGGCTGGAGACCTCCGAAGTAACGGAGGCCCTCTGTATCAGCTTCTCCTCGTCCGATCCGGTGCCGGTCAGGATGATGATCTCATCCACCCTCGAAAGGGCATCGAAGGGGCTCTTCATCACCGGCGTGACGCTGAAACCTATATCCAGAAGTTTGTTCAGCACTTCCGATCCGGTGCGGGCCGCGCCGGTGATCTCGTACTTGTTGGCGGTGTCCTCCGTCTTGTATG
>DAVO01000030.1 GCA_002509405.1 Methanomassiliicoccaceae archaeon UBA72
CGACTGCGTCAACAAGATGGTCGCAAAGGTGAAGATGTAATCGAGAGGTGTGCAAAGTCCCGAAAAGACCCATTGAGAATTTTTCAAGAAAGGGCGGCCGTTCCTTCGGCCGCCCACTTTATGTAATGAACTTCAGACGCACACACCTGTGGACAGTATTTAGTAAAATTAGGCAACGGTCAGTAACAAAACATGATCGGGATCGTCGCCACGATTCTCATGGTTTTTGTCCACTTTTCATGCCCCGTATCACTTCAAGCTTGTTTACACATGTGCCAGATTATAGAAGGCTCAACGTTATTTCAAAGTAGAGGAAAATCTAGTCTATGTTAAAACCACGAATCGTCCCAAGTAATGGTCGGATACATGCAATCCGGAACATGGATTATACATCTCACTTCCGACTTCGGAGTTGCGGAGATCTTGAGTCTATGATCAATGACAGGGAGACAGCACCAATCCGAATCACATACGGGCGGAGTGCAGCCAGCCCTTCGATTCGCAGGTGATTCCCAACGATTATATACGATTTAAAAAAGCCCTCCGAAGGCCCACATCCGGTTGGAATCTGTTCAAGGGACTTCTTTATAGAACGCGGGACTTTACACGTCCATGAAGTTCAAGACACCGCTTTTTGTTTTCATAGCATTGTCCGTCGCGCTTCTGGCGGTTCCGATGTTCGCATCGGAGGCCGAGGCCGCGGACCCCGCAGAGAACGATGTCACGATGTACCTGTACTACGAAGGGTCCCGTATAGGCGAGGTGCCGAACACCGATGACCCCATATCCATCAACGCGGGCGAAGAGGCGAACGTCAGCATAAGGATCGAGAACGGCTCCGGGGAGAAACGATTCGTCACCATGGGCATAACGGGGGTGACCGCAGTCGACTATAGGTCCGAAGACCTCCCCACGGCCGTGGAGATAGGTCCGGGTGAGTCAAAGACCTATGAAGTGACATTCTTCTCCGACAGGTACACCCGGGAAGGAGGAGACTATCTCACCATACTGCTCACGGTAGAGGGGCCGGGGAGCAGCAGTCCCGTGTACATCACACAGGACCTGCACTTCGCCATCAGCTCGAGCCTGTCATCATATGGTTATTACAATAAGATACTGGGATTTATCCCGAACACCCTTCCCAGCCCACTGGACTCGCCCCAGGCGGCAGCTCTGATCACGATGGCGCTGTGGACATTAATCGCGGCGGCCATTGCGAAGTTCGTCGTACCGGCATTGCTGTATATCCCGATGAGGGGCAGCAGAGAGACGAGGAAGATAGTTGCAGGCTCTCTTTTCAAACACCTCTTCCTGGCCATAGTGATACTGGGAATACATGAAAGTCTCAAGGTCCTTGGTTCTTCAGAGTATGTGGTGGACGTTTCCGGCAGGATGGCAGCAATCTCCTATGTCGTGCTGGGCGCGCTGATTTTCTGGAGGGTCTACGTCATAGCGCTGGACCATATTTTCTCCAAGATGGGCCGCGAGGTTAAGCCAGGAGGAGTGGATGACACTCTCATACCGCTTTTCAGGATGATCGGGCAGATTTTCATCGTCACTGTGGCCGTCGCAGCGATCTTCTCTCTGATGGGAGCGGATCTGATGGGGATAGTGGCGGGCGCGGGGATCGCGGGACTGGCGATATCCTTGGGAGCCCAGAGCATGCTGAGACAGTTCTTCAGCGGAATAACTCTGCTGACAACACGTCCGTTCAAGGCCGGTGACTTTGTCAGGATCGACAAATCCATAGAGCTCAAGGTGAAAGAAGTGGGCATAATGACCACATGGTTCAAAAATCCCTGGAACGAGGAGATAATATCGATGCCCAACGACAAGGTCGCAGCCAGCGAAATAACCAATATGACCCGTGACAACATGTACTATCGGTTCAACCTCCATATGGAGGTGACCCGAGATGCTGACCTGGCGTTGGCAAAGGACATACTAGTGGAGGCCGCGCTGTCCCAGCCCCAGGTCATCAAGGATGGGACTGTTATGATGCCCTATGCCCGTGCCACCGACATAACGGAATCCGGAATAAAGCTGAGGCTGGCCGCGTACGTGTACGACTACGAGGACACTTGGAGCGTGGAAGCGGTGATCAGGGAAAGGGCCCTCAGGGAGTTCAGGGAGAAAGGAATAAAGCTGGCCTATCAGAAGGTCGATGTCAGGGTCCGCAAGGAGGACACGGAACCCGGTGATTTCTGAATTCGGATGCCTCCTAAACATCTTTCATTTTCATTTAGTTTTGAGAATAAAGTATGTTAACTCTCAATGTTCCCCCATCTTCCGGAGCGAAAGATGTACGCTGACGGCAGGTTATGGATCGCGAAGGGAGAATCGAAAGTACATATGCACCCGCAATATGCAAACAGGCCGGGCCGATTACATGTGCCAGCGGAACAGGTAAGACCGTGACCCTGAAAGTGATGGCCGAGTCGTCAGAGAGATGGGGGTCCCGGTTTCCATGGCCGACATAAAGGGAGATTTCAGCGGTCTCTGCAGAGCGGAGAAGGACAGCGAGGGCATGCGGGACGCATGAGAGGTTTTGAGCCGGCGGGTTCGGTCACACAGGCCTCCCCTGCGAGTCCTGGGACATATATGGCAAAAGGGTCACCGCCCCGTAAGGACGACCGTGGAAGAGATAGGTGTGGACCCGCTCACGAGGCTTATGGAACTATCTGACGTGCAGGAAGACGTGCCCAGGAGGCCTTCAGGATTGCTCGGACGAGGGCCGGGAGCTCGTGGACGCCAAGAACCTCGGGGCGGCTCTCAGCTTTATTTCCGACAACAGGAAGGAATACTAGGGGAGTATGGCACCATGAGCGTCCAGCCCTCGGTGCGATCCAGCGTTCGGTCGTGTAGCCGGAGGATGTGGGCGGAGACATCTTCTTCGGCGAGCCTGCGCTGGACATAGATGACCGGTTCAGGACCGACAGCGATGGGAGAGGAGCGATCAACGTACTCCACAGCGCATAGCTGGCACATGATCCAAAACTCTATTCGACATTCGTGGTCTGGCTTTTGAACGCCCATTCACGACCCTTCCCGAGGTAGGAGACATGGAGAAGCCGAAACCCAGGCTCTTCTCCGACGAGGCGCACATGCTGTTCGACGACGCCCCTCCTGTCCTGACGAGGAAAGTAGAGCGGGTCGTCAAACTCATACGCTCGAAGGGAGTGGACGTATACTTCATATCCCAGAGCCCCTCGGACATACCCGGCCTGGGGAATATGCCGTCCAAAACGCTGTTCCGCTGAGATCACCGGTACTTTACGCCGTCGTGGTCCAGGACTTCGTTCCAGAGGGCTATGGTCTCGCGGGCCTCTTCCTCGTTCATTATCTCGATGGCGTATCCGGCGTGGACGACGGCCCACTGGCCCACTTCGGCGTCGACCATCGCGACGTTCGCCTGTTTTATAACTCCGCCGAAATCAACGTCAGCGGTCTCATCGCTTATCTTAACGATCTTCCCGGGTATTGCCAAGCACATCTTTCTCACTCCGATACTATCTTTATTATCGCCTCGGCAGGCTGTCCATCGGTCGCCTCGAGGGCTTCGATGGCCTTTTCCCTGCTGCAGCCCGTCTGGGACACCACGAGAGCTATGTCCTCTTCGGGAATGACGGGTCCCGCCGGTTCCGACGCGGACGACAGAGGTCTGACGATCTCGGTCCCGGTGATCTGGTAGCTCTTGGCCCCGTTCATATCGATGCAGATCACCTGGGCGTTCGTGATCACAGTCTCGTTGTCCCTGGTCCTTATGACAACTTCGGTCACATTTTGGACCTCGGACTGGCTGATGCCCATCTTTTTCATCGCCTGTTTCATTTGGCGCTGATTAATCTTAGCCATATTATCACCTCAACCGTCCGCATGTTTAATTAATATTGCTCAGGAAAGCGACTTCGCGACCTCTTCTTCGAGAGCCCTCAGTAGCTCTGCGGCCTTTTCCGGGCAGGGTATTCCTCCTTGCGCGAAATCGGGTTTCCCTCCTCCGCGGCCTCCGAATCTGACGAGCACATCGGTAAGGACGCTCCTGCAGTCCGCCCCGGCCGAACCCGAGGCCATCACGGCGGATACTGTCTCCCCGGAAGACACGAAAATCGCCACTCCTCCCGCGGCCTTGACTTTCTCGGCCGCATCGGCCATTACGGTCCTTTCGGCGCCGAAGACCGCTGCGGAATACACTTCCGTGCCGTTGATGTCTTTTGGCCTCACGGAGGAAAATAGCGCCCTGGCCGAGTCTTTCAGCGAAGCGCGGGCATATTCCAGTTCCTTTTTCATGTTCGATACGGCCCTGACAATGTCTTCAGGCTTGCTGTCGGCGGCCTCCGTGGCCTCCAGGCATGTGACCGCGAGTTCGGTTGCCGAATAGGCCGCCGCATCTCCGACCTTGAAGTGGATGGCCACCCCGTCCTTGCCGGCGGAGACCTTCCTGTCCACCAGCAGCATACCCAGCTCTGATGTCTCCATGACATGTATGCCGCTGCAGGCCGAATAATCGATGTCCCCTATGGCGACCACCGAGATCTCCTCCCCTTCCGGGATGCGGTCAAGTTTGATCCTCACCTTGTCCAATAGGTCCGGGTCGTCCCTGCTCATCACTATCCTCGTCACCGTGAGGTTTTCGCGGATCGCTGCGTTGGCGAACACCAGCGCCTTCCTGATGTCTTCCCAGGACACGTCCTTGCTGACAATCACGTACTTGCTTTCAGGCGATATGAAGATCTTGGATATCTCAAGGTCGGGGACCTGTCGGCGTAGGGAGCCGAACAGAAGGTGCTCTGCGGTGTGTCCCATCATGAGGTCGAAGCGTCTATCCCAATCCACGCTACCCCACACTCTGTCTCCCGGGACGAACCTGTGCCCCGGAACCCTGTGGACCACATCCCCGTTGCCGTCACAGAACGCTTCGGTGACCCTGTCGTCGTTCAGAGTGCCGGTGTCGCATACCTGCCCTCCGCCTCCGGGATAGAACGCGGTGCGGTCAAGCACGACCAATTCTCCGTCCGTGGACGCAACCTGCGCCTGGAATTCGAACTGATATCCGTCATGCCTGAACAATTCCTCTGTCATATCCCGGAAAACAAGTCCCTATCTAATAAATATGCGGAAAGGGTTTGCGCATCGGTGATGCCGGATGTCGGGAATTCGCGATATGGATGACTTGGACAAGCGGATCGTGGAGCTCATCTGCACATCGAGCCAGGGGTCATATAGACAGTTGGCTAAACAGCTGGATGTCCATCCCACGACCCTCATTCAGAGAGTCAAGAACCTCGAGTCGAAGGGCATCATAAACGGATATCGCGCCAAGATCGACTACATGAAGCTCGGGTTCGAGTACATGGGCATCGTGCACATATACGCCGACAACCTGGTGGAAGTGCTCGAAAACCTGAGCAAGGTCCCTCAGGTTGTGGGGGTATTCGATGTGACGGGGGACAGCGACGCCATAGCGTGGGTCGCGTGTGTCGACAGGGAGGAGTTCTCAGGGACAGTGAAGCTCATAAACTCGCAGCCCGGGGTCAAGAAGACGAACACCGCCGTGGTGTTGAGCGTCGTTAAGGACCCTTTCGACTTCATACCTGATATAGTAGACGGTTGAGTCTGCGACAATTCTTATATATTCCTGTGTTTAGCAGATTTCAGTTTATTCGGAGACCAACCATATGAAGAGAACAAACACCTGCGGAGAGCTTAGGAGATCGGACCTCGGTAAAGAAGTCTGCCTCCAGGGCTGGGTCAGGTTCTCCAGGGACCACGGAGGGGTCGCGTTCATTGACCTCGCCGACAGATACGGGATCACACAGATAGTCTTCGACCCCGCCGACCTTCCCTCGGAGACCGATGCATCCCGTATATCGGACGTGATGAAAAAGTTCACTCGCGAGTCCGTCGTCTCCATCAATGGTGTGGTAAGAGAGAGGGTGGAGGGCACAGCCGACGCCCGCAACCCCACAGGAGAGATAGAGGTGCTGATTTCGGATGCAGAGGTCCTCGGAAGATCGAAGATTCCGCCGTTCGAGGTCGGAGACCAGAAGGAAGGCGTCCTCCCCAATGAGGACGTCAGGATGAAGTACAGGTACCTGGACCTCAGGCGCACGGAGATGATCGAGGCCATGACCACGAGGAGCAGGTTCATGCATCTCGCACGTCAGTATCTCGAGTCCAAGGATTTCCTGGAGGTGGAGACTCCGATACTCGCCCGTTCCACTCCGGAAGGGGCCAGGGATTTCATCGTGCCGTCGAGGGTCCACTCCGGTACGTTCTACGCGCTGCCACAGTCCCCGCAGCTGTTCAAGCAGATGCTCATGGTGGGCAGCGTCGACCGTTATTACCAGTTTGCAAGATGCTTCCGCGACGAGGATTCAAGGAAGGACCGTCAGCCTGAGTTCACCCAACTGGATATGGAGATGTCCTTCGTGGACGAGAAAGACATCCAAGACACCATCGAGGGCCTGATATCTTTCGTCTGGGAAGGGCTCTACGGTAAAAAGATCGAAACGCCGTTCCCCCGCATAGGGTACAGGGACGCGATGGAGCGTTTCGGTTCCGACAAGCCGGACATGAGGTACGGGCTCGAGTTCGTGAAGCTGACCGATGTGGTCAAGGATGTTCCCTACGACATATTCCAGAGGATCATGAGGTCCGGCGGCATCGTCGCGGGAATAAACGTCTCCGCCGAGCTTTCTAAAGGAAGAGTAGGCAGGAAAGATATAGACCGTTACATAAACTATGCAAAGAAGGCGGGCCTGGGCGGACTCACATGGATGAAGGTCCAGGACGGGGTTCCCACCAGCAACATCACCAAATACTTCACGCCCGAGATCCTCGAAGGCATAAAGAACGCGATGAAGGCCCGAGAAGGGGACATCCTCTTCCTGATCGCAGGACCGTGGAAGTCCACCTACGAGGGAGGCGGCGCGCTTAGAAAGAAGATCGCCGAGGATCTCGAGCTGGTTCCCAAAGACGTGTTCCAATTTTTCTGGCTTGTAGACTGTCCTATGTTCGAGGTCGACCCGGTCTCCGGAAAGCACGACGCGTTCCACCACCCGTTCGTCAAGCCCCTGGGCGATATAGATGACAAGGCGTGCGGAGGAGCCTGTTTCGACATCTGCCTCAATGGCAACGAGCTCGGCTCTGGGTCTCTCAGGATAAACGACCCCGATGTACAGAAAGACGTGTTCAGGAAGCTGGGCAAGTCCGACGAGGGCATCGAGGAGGAGTTCGGATTCTTCATAGAATCTCTGAGCTACGGAGCGCCTCCCCACGGAGGGATCGCGATCGGTGTGGACAGGTTCATCTCTATCATACTCGGTAAAGACACCATCCGCGACGTAATCGCGTTCCCGAAGAACAAGAAGGCCGTTTCGCTGCTGGACAACTCTCCCGCCAAGGTCCCCGAGGAAAAGCTGGAGGAGCTCCAGATAATGACGCTTTCCATAGACGACTTGGACTTCGGGACCGAAGAAGAGGCGGAAGAGGACTGATCAGAGCCTTTCTACGATCAGCCTCTTGGTCGCGCTGACTATGTCCGCCGAGGAATGAGCCCCGCCGGTCTGCTTCATGACGTGGCCGATCACGCGGTTGGCAGCCTTATCGTTCTTGCGGTAGTCATCGATCACCGACGGGTTCTCGTCAAGATACCGGGAGATCATGGCGTCCAGGTCCGCGGACCCTGCGCTCACGCTGTCGATGTCCGTGCCTGCGAGGAACGCCTTGATCCTCAGGCCGCACTCTGTGTCGGTGATCTCCCCGTCCACGAACTTTCTAACTATGTTTACGACCTCGGATGCGTCCGTCACTCCGCGGGCCTCGAACGCCCTCCACCCGGCACTGATCGCTCCCGATGTCCAGGTCCTTGCCGTCTCCGCATCGGTGGCGGCGGCCAGATCCTCGAACAGTTTGGCCAGGTCCACCGAGGTAGAAACGAACTGCTTGGCGGTTTTATCATCGATGCCGTATTCTTTCGTAAGCCGTATGATCATATTGTGGGGGCTTTCCTTGATCTTCAGAGAGTCCGCGAGTTCCTTGACATTGAAAATTCCAAGGTCCGGCTCGTCGATGTATCCGTAGTCGGCCTCCATCTCCTTCTTTCTGACGGATATCGTTACTCCGCGCTCCTCGTCGAAGCGTCTGGTCTCCCTTACGACCTTGCCTCCGGCCTTCAGGAGCTTGGTCTGCCTGACCATCTCGTAGGTGAGGGCCCTCTCGACGTTCCTCAGCCCGGTGACGTTCTTGACTTCGCACCTCTCGGTTCCTACGGACAGGTTGCAGTCGCAGCGGATGCTCCTCTCTCCGTCGTCCGGAAGGTCGACAGTGTGTCTAATGTCACGGATAAGCTGTCCCAAAAACTCTCTGGCCTCCGCGGGCGTGGAAAGGTCCGGCTCAGTTACAATTTCTGCCAGCGGGATCCCCGAACGGTTGTAGTCGACCAGCGACGAAAGGTCGCCGACCCTCTTTATCTTGCCGGGGTCCTCCTCGATGTGTATGCGGGTGATGCGTATGGGCTTCTTGCCGTTCAGGTAATATACGCCCCCCTCGCCGAGGGGGCGGTCGTACTGGGTGATCTGGAAGTTCTTCGCGTTGTCCGGATAGAAATAGATCTTCCTAGCGAACCAGGTCGTGTCGCGCACGGTGCATCCCAGCATCTTCGCCAGCAGAATGCCGTACTCGATAGCCTTCCCGTTCATCATCGGCCTGGCGCCCGGGAGCCCCAGGCATACGGGGCAGACGTGGGTGTTGGGTGCAGGCGCATCGGTGGTCGGGCAGGGGCAGAACAGCTTCGACTTGGTGGGAAGCTGCACGTGGACCTCTAAGCCTATCTTCATATGGACACCTCCGGTCTCACGGCGTCGAAGTTCTTCTCCCATTCCTCCGCGGCCGAGAACAGGACTCCCTCGTCCCAGTGGTTTGCCACGAACTGCATGCCGATGGGCATCCCGTCCCTGTCGTAACCGCAAGGCATAGATGCATGCGGCATGCCCGCGATGTTCGGCGGACCGGTGAGTATGTCCGCTTTGTAGGATTCGACCGGGGTCATTTTCGAGATGTCCGTGAACTTGGGGGAAACGAAAGGCATGGTGGGTGTGAGGACGGCGTCGCATCCGCTCAGCACGGAGCGGTATTCTTCGATTATAGACTGGCGCACCCTACGGGCCTTGGAGTAGTAGCGGTCCCTGAACCCGACCATTCGGGTGAAGGTGCCGAGCAGGATCCTGCGCTTGGTCTCTTCGCCGAAATACTGTGAACGGAAAGATGTGAAATAATCGTCGAACTTCAGCGAAAGGTCGCCGTCCTGATGTCCGTACCTCATCCCGCAGTAACGTGCCAGGTTGGTCGACGCTTCGGATGTCGCGATCACATAGTATGCGGGAATGGCGTATCTGAGGGACGGCATCTCCACCTTCTCCACGTCAACACCCATGCTCTTCAGGGCCTCCAGACCGTCTTTGAACGCCTTCTTGACGTCTTCGGAGACCCCCTCGGTTGCGTCACCGGGCACTGCTACGGATTTCAGTTTCCTGCGGGCGCCGATGGCAGGTTGCACGCAGGAGGTAGGGTCCCTAGGGTCCGCGCCGGCCATTATCTCGACGTATTTCCCCAGGTCGGATGCGTTAGATGATATGATACCTATCTTGTCCAGGGAGTTCCCGTAGTCAAGAAGGCCGTACCTGGAGACCCTCCCGTAGGTGGGCACGACGCCGTACACCCCGCAGAAGCTCGCGGGACAGCAGATGGAGCCGCCTGTGGAAACACCAATGGCCACGTGCCCCTCCATGACGGCCGCCGCGCATGCGGCGCCGCCCGACGAACCTCCGCAGGAACGTTCGAGGTCGTAGGGGTTTCTGGGAACGCCGAACGCCGAGTTCGTGGAGAACGTTCCGAATCCGAATTCGTCCATGTTGGTCTTGCCAACCAGGAGGCCGCCGGCCTCTCTCATCTTGGCTATGGACGTTGCGTCGAACGGGGGACGGTAGCCTTCGAGTATCCTGGATCCGGAGCAGGTCTCCATATCCTTGGAGGTCAGGTTGTCCTTGGCGGAAAAAAGGAATTTCGCATCGCCGGCATCGGTCTCGGACGTAACGGTCCTGAACATACGATACTTTTCATTGATTTTTGAAAGCGAAGACAATACAGAGCTATGGCTCATAGCAGTCTGGGCCCCCTCACGTAGTTGTCGTATGTATCCATGCCCTGAAGCAAGGCGTCGGGTTCCAGCTCCATATAGGGTTCGTCGTCCCTCAGGACGTCGGCGACTCCGATGGGGTCGATACCGAAGCCCTCGCAGTCGGGGGCCTCGTCGAGCATAGCAAAATAACCCAGGATGTCGCCCAGGTCCCTGCTGAATATCTCGAGCTCTTCTTCAGTAAGTTTCAGGTGAGCGCTGCGGGCGACTTTCTCCACGGTTTCCCTATCCATTGCCGGTCAGCCCTCCGAACGCTCAAATCTGTTATAACCTTTATCGGGGGAAAGATGTCATTTCCTGGTCTTGCCAATCAGGATTATCGAGTTCAATGTGGCGGCACAGTCTTCGAAGGCGAACTTCCTACCTATCTTTTTGAGAAGTTCCTCCATATCGATACCGTATCCGCTGATCGAGTCCGTCCTCTGCAACGGGTATCTGCAAGCCCCGCCAGGATAAGTGCAGACTCCGCAGTAACGGCAGCCGCCGTCGCTGAGGACCTTGACCGGAGCGGATGGCCTTATCATGTCGGCCGCCCTCCTCGAAGAGTCTCCTAGATCGTCCTTGGCACGTTTCATATCCTTGGCGTTCTTGGGGTCGAGGACATATCTCTTGATGACCAGAAACGCCTCGTGATAGGAATTCAGGGTCTCGGCGCATTCCTCCAACGTGCCCACTCCCGGCGGGCATCCCCAGTTTGTTCCGTATTCCTTGCAATCGTTCTTTTCGCAAAGGGCTCTGTAATCCTTCGCTTTCGGAGAGACCACGGGGACCTCTATCTCAATTACCTCGAAGCCCTCTTCTCTAAGCCTGTCCTCGAACCCGTACATCGTACACCCATTACCGTATCCCACAATGCCGATATATCGGTTACTGGTACCCTGAGGGTTAAACATTTAAGCAAAGTGTCCGCTTACCGTATGATAACATGGCAGACGCTACTGCAGAGAAGAAGATCGCCGCCGCGATGAAGCTGATGGACGACGGCGATTTCAAGAAGGCATACCCACAATTCAAAAAGCTGACCGAGGAGTTCCCCGACGATGCCGAGTGCTGGTACGCCCGCGCTGAGTGCGGTAACTACGCTTCCGGAATGTTCGGTGCGAAGATAAAGCCGGAAGAGATTGCCATTGCATACGAGAAGGCCTGCGAGCTGGACCCGGAGAACGTGGACTACTACCAGTCTTACGGGCTTTTCTGCATATCCGTCAACAAGTTCGACGATGCCGAGAAGCTATACAACGAGGCCGCCGAGATGGACGAATCCAGGGCTCCCTCCCTTTACTCCGAGTTTGCAATCGAGTATTACAACATCATCATGGCCAACTACGGAGAGATACCCGAGGACCCCAAGGCCGCCGAGGCGGTCAACAAGGCCCTGGCGCCTTACAAGAAAAAAGCCCTGGCATACATGCTCAAGGCTCTGGAGATGTCTCCCGAGGAAGCCAAGTCGCTTCTGTGAGACGATCCTGGCATATTTCTTTGGCCCCGATACGCGAATGCGGCATAGAGGGGCATTTTTATTTTCCAAACAGTCTCCCGGTGCTTTTTCCGAAGGCGGTCGCAGTACCAGTACGGTTTGGCGTCGGAGGTAGGTTTTAAGAGTATAACGCAAAAACAAGATAGCCGGCGCAACGTGCCTCGTGTGAAAGAAAATGTAAAAGATGGTAGCGAGGGATCGATTTGAACGATCGGTCTCCGGGTTATGAGCCCGACGGGATATCCTGGCTACCCTACCTCGCTATACGTCGCTCTATCAGTACTCCGTATTTATCTTTTATGATGTAACGGGACTTAAGCAAACCCTCATAGGAATTTTTTCAAAAACATTAAGTCCTGCAGGTTGCCCTTGATCCTGATCTTCTTGGTGATATATGCCTTCATAGGCCTCAGTTCGCCGTCGATCATAGCCTGGAGGCTCTCGGGGGTGGAGATAACGGTGATATCCGAATCGGGTATCGCCTCGGTCCTGAAGTCATCGATCCTGGAGTCATGGAGCCTCATCCCGTACGATTCTGTCCCAAGGTCGATGGTGAAGGTCTTGCTGAGGTGAGCCAGTTCATTTCTGAGCTTCTCGTCTACTTCGGTTTTTATGTTGAACTTGTCCACCATGCCCCTTATCTGTTCTTCTAGGCTCATTTTATCACCAATCGCTTATCTTAGTGTTCGCTGCGAGGGACATGCAGTGTCTTACAGGCTCCCAGGAACACCTAGTGTGCTTCGGGGCACGTCCGTTTTCTTTTATCCACTTTTCTATGAAATCCATTGTTACCCGGTCGCTAGGATAGCCGCTCCCTATGTCGATACCGAATTCTTCGGATATCTCTGCGATACGGCGGTCCCTGGTGACCTTCGCAACTATGGATGCCGCAGAGACGACCGGATATCGGTCGTCGGCCCGGTGTTCGGCGATGACCTTGCATTTGCCGCCGCACCTTGCGGTCATGGATCCCGAGAAACCCCTCTCGTTAACGTCGGGACAGTCGGCGAACACGGTCTCGGCGGACAGTTTATCGAACGCCTCCGCGAACATGCCCAGTTCTATATCGTTTAGAGAGATGCTCTTTCTGAGACGATCTATCTCCGAGGCCGGCATCTCGATGACGCATGCGTCGTAGCTGGCCATTATCTCGGCGTACAGGGTATCTCTTCTCTTCGGGGTAAGCTTCTTCGAATCCTTGACGCCCATGGATATCAACCCCTCGTCCCCGTCCGTACGGACGATTCCTACGACGAGCGGTCCCATGATCGAACCCCTGCCCGCCTCGTCGATACCGCAGTATATCATCAGATCACCAACATACCAGAAAAAAAGTAACCATATATAATTTAAGTGAAGTCGTTCCTACAGAACAGAATATGAATTTAAAGTGTGATGTCCAGTACGGAAAGGCCGACATGGGCTTCAGGTTGACCCGAGTGGGGGTGACCGGTGTCAGAAAACCCATAATCGTCAAGAGGAAAGGGGTAAACAACGAGCTCAACAGGGCCCTGAACTGCAGCATCGATATTTTTGTCGACCTTCCCGCGGAGCAGAAAGGCTCCCACATGTCAAGGAACGTCGCGGTACTGACCGATATCGTCCTCGAAAGCATATCCAAGCCGGTTGCTGGCCTGGAGACGGTGGCCGCCGACATGTGCAAAAGACTGCTGGTGCACCATGAGTATGCCCAGGTGACGGGGGTCTATATCACGACCAATTACTTCAAGCCCAGCTTAACCCCCAACGGAAGGGAGACCTATGAGGTCTACAAACTGATAGCAAAGGCCACCGCAGTACGCGGCCAGAGTGTGCGCAAGACAATAGGTGCCGAAGTCATCGGAATGACGGCCTGTCCATGCGCCCAGCAGACGGTGACCGAGATCATGGAATGCAGAGGCGGAAACCCTGTGATTTCCCACAACCAGAGGAACATATGCACTGTCACCGTGACCACCGGCGAGGATGAAGAGGTCGAGGCTGACACATTGATCGACCTGGTGGAGGCGTCGTTCTCGTCGCCGACGTACGAGCTTCTGAAGAGAGAAGACGAAGGGATGGTGGTCATAAACGCCCATAATAATCCCAAGTTCGTCGAAGACGTGGTAAGAGGGGTGCTGAAAAGAATCGTGGAGAGTTATCCGGACCTTTCTGACGACGCAGAGATCATGGTCAGGAGCGAATCCGAGGAATCGATCCACAAGCACAACGCATTCGCCCAGAGGGAAGCCACGATGAGCGAGCTGAAAGAAGAGGCCGAGTGATTCACTCGGTCGTTTCTTCTATCGGTTCAAGCTTCTTTTCGAGTATGGAGATGTCGCAGACGTATATGTCGTCGGGCCTCTCCAGGTCGTCCAGGCATCCGACCCAGTAGACCACCACGCCGGGTCCGAATATCTGAGTGTACGGTATGAGCTGCTTGCGCGCGTTGAACCGGAACTCGATGTTGTCTCCGAAAGAGGCTTTGCTCTCGATCCAGTAGATCTTCTTGCCCTCGTACATCATCGGTTTGTCAAGAAGGCTGTCCGGAGTCTTCTCGAACTCTCCGCGCAGTTCGTTCTCGGTCCTGTACCCGATGCCCTGGCCGTTCAGCCAGTTCTGCAAAAGGCTCTCTCCCCATTCACCTCGCTCCTTCTGTTTCTGGGTGCCGTAAGGGGAGTAGATAAGGTCGTTCTCCGTGACCTCCCTGAGCTCGTCGGCGGTCTCCTTGCTCTCTAGCGAGTCAGGGTCCCTGACGAACTCCCAGAATTGCTTCTTGGAAGCCCCGTCCTCCTGGAAGATCATCATGGCCGTGAGGATCGGAGGGAAGCGGTTCCTTTCGGAGATTTCCATGAGGGTCTTACCTTTCTTCCAGTCCTTGAGCATGAACTTCGCGTTCTTTTTTACAACATAGAAACGTTTCTTTACGTCCCTGGAAGTCTTCTGCGTGAACAGAGATTCGAGCATCCTTCGGTCGTATCCCTCGGACTCGAACGTCTTGACGTCTGCGGCGGTCTTCAGGCCGTTGTAAATCCTCTTGTATTCGGCGTAGTCCATCTTAATCAGCCGCTGAGTTTGCGTACTAGGTCCTCTGCTGCCGCGAGCACGACGTCTCTCACCATGGAGGTCGGCGGACAGTAGGCGTTCTCTGCCGTGGAAAGGAAGTCCTCGGCGGTGGTTCCGAAAAGGACAGCCGAAGTTAGCCAGTTGATGCGGCCCGTTGCGTCCTCGCCTGCAAGTATCTGCGCCCCGACGATCCTGTGGGAGCTTCTGTCGGCGGATATCTTGACTATGAGGGGTTTTCCTCCGGGAGAATATCTGGCTCTTGTTAGTCCTTCTGCCTTTCCCTCTGCGGCGGATATTCCGTACCACGAGGCCAGGCCCTGCGAGAGCCCCGTGCCGGCGATCTGTATGTCGCCGATGACGCTAACCCAGGGGCTGGCGGTCGCTCCGAAGACGGCGCAGTCACCTGCGGCGTTCCTTCCGGCGATGTCTCCCTCCTTCACAGCGGAAGATCCCAACTGACTCATCGTAGGCCCGGGCATCGCCGCGGACTGGCACTGTATAAGGTCGCCTGCGAGGAATATGTCTTTCACCAGGCGCCCCTTCCTGTACGGCTGCAGAGTGGGCGAGACGGCAACGGCACCAAGCTGGCCGATGTCGAGGCCCAGCTCCTTCGGTATGTCGAGGTTGGCACGCACTCCCGTGGCGAATATCACCATGCCGCAGGGATATTCCTTGCCCGCGGCCCTGACGCCGGTCACCTCATCGTCTCCGAGGACCGCTTCGACAGGCGCCTTGAGAATTATCTTGACGCCCATATCTTCAAGGTGCTTCTGGACGGGCGCTGCCATGTCGGCATCGGCTATGCGGGGGATCACCTGGTCCATCATCTCTATGACGGTAACGTCTTTCCCCGAATTCCGCAGGGCGACGGCCATCTCCAATCCGATGACCCCTGCGCCGGCGATGACGACTTTATCGGTCCCCTTCATGCAGGCCTCTATGTCCTTCCCGTCCCTGATGGTCCTTACTGTGAAAACTCCCTTGAGGCCCACTCCCTGAATGGGCGGGACGAAGACCTTTCCGCCGGTGGCGATGACCAAAGAGTCGTATGTGTACTTCTTTCCGCCAGCCGTGACGGTCTTCGCATCGGCATCGACGGATTCCACCTTTGTTCGGGTAAGGACTTCAATGTTCTTTTTTTCCGAATAATACGCCGTATCGTGCATGACGATGTGGTCCCAGCTGTTCTTCCCTTCGAGGACCCAGGGTATGGCGCAAGGTGAATATGCGATATCCTCGTCCTCGGTGATCACCGTAATCTCAGAAGTGGGATCAAATTTTCTGGCCGAGGATGCCGAAGTCATGCCGGCGGCCCCCGAGCCTATGATTATTATTTTTTTAGCCATGTGGCTTACCGGACGGGGGATTAATATCGACCGATATTAACGTTTCCTGACCCCAAGGGTTCCGCTATGGTTCACTGGCATAGAAAACGATATTACCGCGAGACGCGGTCGTAGCTTCATGGCCGTAGACGTCGGGCACGACGAGGAAAAGTGCGTATTCAAGGTGTACGTGGACGGCGAAGAGGCCGGATACCTTTCATACGATATGGAATCTGGCACATTGGATATTGAGCACACGGTCGTGGACCCCCTCTTCAGGGGCCGGGGGCTGGGCAGGGTGTTGGTAGAGGCCGCCATAGAATATGCCGGCTGCAAGAGGATCGAGGTCCGTCCTTTCTGCTCCTACGCGAGAGCCATTATAAAGAAGTGATCCGTGCGGACCCCGGGCCCGCATTCGGGGGCATCCGCAACCAGGAAAGAATATAACGCAGACTGCGATTGGTCGTCTGGATATGAAGGAAAGGAACCCGTCGGAACCGGAGGCGGTTTGGAAGGAGAAAGACGTCTCGTCAGGCAGGACAGTCGATGCCATGGTGGCCATCATGCGGACAAGCGGATGCCGCTGGGCAAAGGCAGGGGGATGTACCATGTGCGGATACAGGGAGGCATCTCTGCCTCAGACAACCGAGTCTGACCTGATGTCCCAGGTGGACCGCGTCATGGAGAGGTACAAAGGCGAGCCCTTCGTGAAGTTCTACACTTCCGGAAGTTTCCTCGACGTCGGAGAAATACCGGTAAGCGTCAGGGACAGGATATTCGATGAGTTCTCCGAGTGTGAAAGGATACTGGTCGAGAGCCGTCCCGAGTTCGTAACCGAAGAGACAATCGCATCTCTCCCGAAGACTGCCACTGTGGCTCTGGGACTTGAGAGTTCGGATCCGGAGGTCCTCCGCAGATCGATCCACAAGGGATTTTCTCCGGCCGACAGCAAGAGGGCGGGAACCGCCATCCGGGACGCGGGCCTCTCAGTGAGGACCTACCTGCTTCTGAAGCCGATATACCTGACAGAAGGCCAGGCGATAGAGGACTCGGTGCGCTCAGCGCTGTTCGCAGACCCCTATTCAGCCGAGATATCCATAAATCCGCTTAACGTCCAGTTCGGCACCCAGACCGAAAGGCTGTGGAAGCGCGGGGAATTCAGACCGCCGTGGATCTGGTCCCTCATCGAGGTTTTCAGACGTCTGTCCGGTAACGTAAGTGCCAGATTGATGTCTTCACCCTCGGGCGGAGGCTCCCAGAGGGGCGTTCACAACTGCGGCGAATGCGACCGCAGGGCGTTGGACGCGGTGGAGAAGTTCTCGTTCTCACAGGACGCGAAGGACCTGGACGTAAGCTGCACATGCGTCGAAAAATGGAAAGACTATCTCAGGGCCGAGAAGATGCTGGGGACATCGGCCGACCTCGAAAGAGGAATAATTAACGACCTGGCACTTAGGATATGAGGATATGGTTGACTACGACATCAAGAAAGGATGGGCAGGAAAAATCGAGGGCGAAGGTCTCGAGAAGCTGATGATGGAAACATTCGGTAACGCCGAGAGGAGAGGCAGCGCCGTGGTATCGGGCTACGGTGTGCTCCAAAAGATCGAGGCCGAGATGACCTCGAAATTGATACTGCGCGTCGAGACCACAAACATCTCCGGACCGATGACCGACGACGACATTCTAGACACGAAGAGGAAGCTCAACGTGTTCGTCGAGGCCGCCACGGGATTCGATGTGAAGGCACGCAAGAAGCGTGCTCAGGACAAGGCCAAAAAGGGCCTTCTCTGAAAAACCAAACCCTCCCGCCCTTTTTTCTCGTATATAGGGGCAGGAGGTTTTAAGTATAACATGGGAATACCATCGCTAGATTGGACTATATGATGTCCGACCAGACGCACGGGCTATGCGTTCGCATCCCATGCTCGCCCCGCGAAAACATGATTTTGGGGCTGAACAGGCGTCACGGTCGGAATATCCAGACGTTCCGTCGATTAAGACAGCGAGGTTAGCGAAGAGACCCTCGCGGGAAGTGAAAATATGTCACAGAGGAGACGTCCTAAGAGAGGATCCAGGGCATTCGGCCCTAGGAAGAGAGCGCAGGCACAGAGGCCTAGGTTGGACTCTTGGCCGGAGGTCGGCGGGTCCCCCAAGATACAGGGATTCGCAGGCTACAAGGCCGGGATGACGCATGCCTTCATCGTCGACAAGCGCGCAAAGAGCACCACATCAGGAATGGAAGTACAGACCCCGGTAACTGTTATCGAGGTCCCCCCCATGAAGATAGCTGCAGTAAGATTCTACGAGAACAGCACCCTCGGTCTGAAGACCGCCGGCGAAGTATGGGCCAACGACCTGGACCCCCTTCTCGAAAGGAAGATGAGGGTTCCCAAGGAGCACACGGCAGAATCTTTCGCCAGGTATGACGGTCTGGACACCGAGGACATACGTGTCCTCGCATACACCCAGCCCAAGCTCGTAAGCGGAGTGCCCAAGAAGGTCCCGGAGCTCATGGAGCTGAGGATCGGCGGAGGCACAATCGCTGAGAGGCTCGCCTATGCCAAAGGCATACTGGGAAAAGAGCTGACAGTCACCGATTTCGCCCCCGAGGGAGCGTTCGTCGACGTCATCGCAATCACCAAGGGAAAAGGATTCCAGGGCGCCACCAAGCGCTGGGGAGTCAAGCTTCTGTCCCACAGGAACAGCAAGCACCGCCGCATGATCGGTAACCTCGGACCCAAGAGGCCCGGATACGTAAGGGGGACCGTCCCCATGTCCGGTCAGATGGGATACCACCAGAGGACCGAGTTCAACAAGAAGATAGTCAAAGTGGGAGAAGAGGGCGCCGAGATAAACCCCAAGGGCGGCTTCATCAACTACGGAGAGGTAAGGAACACTTACATCCTCGTGCGCGGTTCCGTCCCGGGACCCACCAAGAGGATAATCAGGCTGAGAGACGCAACAAGGCTGCCCAAGAAGGCAGACATGGGTGTACCCGAGGTAACGTACGTGTCCACCGAATCCAAGCAGGGGGCATGAGGATGAAACAGACAAATGTTTACAATGTACGCGGAGAGGTCTCCGGTAAGATGGACGTTCCCGCGGCCTTCGAGACCACGTTCAGGCCGGACATCATAAGGAAGGCCGTCCTCGCCGCCGCCGCCAATTCCAGGCAGGCTTACGGACCCAACAAGGGATCCGGACAGAGGCACTCCGTCAGCACATGGGGAAAGGGACGCGGAGTCTCCCGTGTACAGAGGATAAAGGACGGGCGGAAAGGAGCCCAGTCCCCCAACAACGTCTCTGGACGCAGGGCTCACCCCCCGATGCCCGAGAAGAAATGGGAACAGAAGATCAACAAGAAGGAGCTGGCTATCGCACGCAGGTCCGCACTCGCAGCCACAGGTGACGGCGAATGCGTAAAGACCCGCGGCCACAAGTTCGACGACTCCGTATCCTTCCCGATCGTGGTCGAGGATGCCTTCCAGGACATCGCGACCACCGCGGAGGTTTCCGAGTTCTTTGACAAGATCGGCATCGGATACGACGTCGACCGCGCAAAGGACGGTACCAAGATCCGTGCCGGAAAGGGAAAGATGAGGAACAGGAAGTACCGCACCCCGGTGTCCATACTCGTAGTGGTCTCGGACAGGGATGTGCCAGTCTTCAAGGGCGCCTCCAACCTGGCAGGCGTAGAGGTGGAGACCGTCGGCACACTCAACACGGGCATCCTGGCCCCCGGAGGGGACGCAGGCAGGCTTACGGTGTACACCCAGTCAGCATTCGCAAAGATAGGAGAGTGGACACAGTGAAGCAGAGCGACGTTCTGATCAGACCGTACGTCACAGAGAAGTCGATGAACCACACGTCCGGCACCCCGACTCAGGGATTCAGGGACGGCAACAAGATCGAGTTCATCGTTCACAGGCAGGCCGACAAACCGACCATCAAAGCGATCTTCGAGGAGCGTTTCGAGGTCAAGGTCGACAAGGTCTGGATAAGAATAGAGAAGGACGGCAAGCACGCCATCATCAAGCTGGCGGAGGGATACTCCGCAGAGGATGTAGGCATGAGGGTCGGAGTATTCTGAGGTGAGATGAATGGGAAAGAGATTGAGAACACAGAGAAGGGGGCGCGGAACGCCCCTGTACCGCTCTCCCAGCCACAGGCACGTCGACGATGTCAAGCTTCCCTCGACCAACGAGGGCAAGGGCATAATCACCGACCTGATACAGGCGCCCGGCAGAACCTGCCCCCTTGCAGTTGTGGATTTCGGCGGAAAGTACGACTATCAGCTTGCGGCCGAGGGAATGAAGGTCGGACAGGCTGTCAGCATCGGCAGCGACACGGTCATGCCCGGTAACATCACCGCGCTGTCCATGATACCCGAGGGAACGCTTATCCACAACATTGAGGGAAAGCCCGGAGACGGAGGCAAGTTCGTCAAGACCGCAGGCACGTCCGCAACGGTGGTCAGCAGAGGCGACGTGGTCGTCCTCCAGATGCCTTCGGGAGTGCTCAAAGAGTTCCACCCCACATGCCGCGCGGCGATAGGAATAGTCGCAGGCGGCGGAAGGGTCGATAAGCCGCTCGGCAAAGCCGGCAGCAACGCACTGGCCCTCAGGTCCAGGTCCAAGGCCAACAAACACGTGAAGGGAATCGCAATGAACGCTGTCGACCACCCCCACGGAGGAGGAGGACACCCGCACGTAGGAGGACCTAACTGCCAGAAGAGGACAGCGTCGCCCGGACAGAAGGTAGGGTTCATCGCTAAGAAGAAAAGAACCAATGGTAAGAGGTAATTAAATGGCAAGCAAAATAATCCAGGGATCGGCCAAGGCATCCAGGCGCAGGACCAGGAAGAAGGCGTCAGCGATCCAATCCAGGAGGAAGAAGGAATTCCTCTACCGCGGGTTCACGATGGACGAGCTTGTGGTAATGTCCTTCGACGAGATAATCGGACTTCTACCCTCTAGGGCCAGGAGGACGTACCTCCGCGGTCTCAACTATGAGCAGCAGCTGCTGTTCGACGAGCTGACGACCGCCGAGAAGACGATCAGGACACACCGCAGGGACCTCCCGATCATACCCCAGTTCGTCGGAAAGACCGTCGCCGTCTACAACGGCAAAGAATTCAAAGAGGTCGAGATCAAACCCGAGATGATCGGGCACTTCCTCGGAGAGTTCGTGATGAACAGAAAGACGCCGCAGCATTCGGGACCCGGTGTCGGTGCGACAAGGTCCTCGAAGTTCATGCCGCTGAAGTGAGGTGAAGATGATGAGTTCAGGATATACAGCAACATCCGACCCGGACATCTCCGCCAAAGCGGTCGGCAAAGACATACCCGTCTCCCCCAAGTTCGCCCGCGAGGTCGTAGGAATGATCCGCGGAAAGAAGGTCGAGGAGGCGGCGGTGATGCTCGAAGAGGTCATCGCGAAGCAGAGGGCCGTCCCGCTGAAGAGATACAACAAGCGTGTGTCCCACAAGGCGGGCATCGGCCCCGGAAGATACCCCGTGAAAGCGGCCAAGGCGATCCTCTCGATCCTCGAGAGCGCATCGTCCAACGCCGAATACAAGGGGCTGGACGTCTCCGGCATGTCCATAGCGACCATCTCCGTCTCCAGGGGAGTGACCATACCCGGCCACATGCCCAGGGCTCACGGAAGGGCGACACAGTGGAACCAGGAGACCGTCAACATAGAAGTTATAATAGAGGAGGTTGAGTGAAATGGCATCTGAGAGGAAGTTCGTTTCCGAGAACATACGCAGGGTCCTCCTGAAGGAGTTCCTTATGAAAGAGGTCAGCCGTGCAGGATTCGGCGGGCTCCAGGTGCAGAGGGGACCTAACGGTACCCGTGTGGAGCTCACAACCGAGAGGCCTGGACTGGTCATCGGACCCCACGGTCAGACGATCAAATCGCTGACCGCCGCGATCAAGAACGATTTCAACTTCGAGAACCCCTTCATAGAGGTCGTCGAAGTCGAGAACGCGAACCTGAACGCCCAGATCATGGCCGAGAAGCTCGCCTTCTCCCTTGAGAGAGGATGGCACTTCCGCAGGGCAGGGCACTCCACGGTCCGCAGGATCATGGACTCCGGCGCACGCGGATGCCACATAATCCTGGCCGGAAAACTTACCGGCCAGAGGCACAGGACCGAGAAGTTCAAAGAGGGCTACATCAAGTTCTGCGGAGAACCCAGCGAGGAGTTCATAACCCGCGGGTTCGCCGTCGCCAAGCTCAAGATGGGTGTCATCGGTGTTACAGTTGAGATCATGGACCGCGACTCCAGGTTGCCTGCCGACATATCCGTCGTCAGCAAGACCGAGGCCGCCGAGCTCCTTCCCGACATGTTCAGGACCGAGCAGGTCAAGGCCGCCGAGCCCGTCGCCAAGTCCGCCGCGAAGGAGGCCGTCTGATGGCATCCATCAAAGCGGCGGACATCAGGAACATGAGTGCCGAGGAGCGCAACCAGAAGCTCAAGGAGCTTCGCAACGAGCTGATGCATGAGAGGGGCGTCTCCGCTACCGGCGGAGCGCCCACAAGCCCCGGCGCCATACGCGCCCTCAGACTGAACATCGCCCGGATTCTTACCATCCAGAAGGAGGAGGAAGAAATCTGATGGGTGGAATCTGTCCTGTTTGCGGGCTTCCGGAAGAGCTGTGCATGTGCGAGGAGATTGCGCGCGGACAGCAGAGCGTCAGGATATCGGTGGACAGCCGCAGATACGGCAAAATGGTCACGGTTATCGACGGTATTGATGAAAATGACATCAACATCTCGGACCTGGCGAAGCAGTTGAAGAACAAGTGTGCGGCCGGAGGAACCTACAAGGACGGCCGCATCGAACTTCAGGGCGACCACAAGAAAAAAGTGAAAGCGGCCCTTGAAGAGATGGGCTTCACGACGGAAGTAAGATGAATGAAAAAGGTGGACCTCATGAGAACTGAACTCATTGGATTGGACGTGGAAGTGCTGTCAGCACCATACTCGGGAATTTCCGGTAAAGTGGTCGACGAGACCAAGAACACGTTCACCATCGAATCGGCCGGAACTGAGAAAATGGTACCCAAACCAGGCAATGTGTTCAGATTCGTCATGCAAGAAGGGAAGATCGACCTCGAGGGGTCGGACATCCTTTTCAGGCCCGAGGACAGAATCAAAAAAGTTAGGTGATTATTATGACAGCCAGAAACATCGGAATTGACGTAAAGGCCCCCGAGGCGGAATGCACCGACCCGGACTGCCCGTTCCACGGCAGCCTCCCGGTCAGGGGTCAGATCATTGACGGCGTCATCGCGTCCGTCAAAATGGACAAGACGGCGGTGGTCGAGCGCACGCTCACCAGGTACGACCAGAAATACGAAAGATACGAGAAGAGGACAAAACGCTACTCCGCACACCTCGCGCCCTGCATGGCCGTGAAGGTGGGCGACAAGGTCACTATAATGGAGTGCCGCCCGATCTCGAAGACCGTGTCGTACGCGGTAATAGCCAAGAAGGAGTGAGCCGGATGAAGGGAATCGCAGGTAACCAGACGAACGGCCTGATCGTGGGCTCCCGTCTCAACGTGATAGATAACACCGGCGCCAAGGTGATCGAGATCATCACCGTGCCCAGCTACCACGGCGTCGCAAGGAGGCTTCCTTCCGCCGGAGTGGGCGACATGGTCATAGCATCGGTCAAGAAGGGGACCCCTCAGATGAGGAGGCAGATAGTGTTCGCAGTGATCGTCCGCCAGAGGCGCGCAATGAGGCGCCCCGACGGAACCATGGTGTCCTTCGAGGACAACGCGGCGGTCATAGTGACCGACACCGGAGAGACAAAAGGTACCGACATAAAGGGACCGGTGGCCAGAGAGGCCGCTGAGAGATGGCCCCGCGTGTCTGCGACCGCCAACATAATCGTGTGAGGCATCAGGATGGCAGCAAGCAGCAAAGCAAGGGTCCAGAGAAAGAGGCAGGCAAACGCGCCGGCCCATGTTAAGAGAAAGATGGTCTCATCCCACCTGAGCGACGCCCTGCGCGAGAAGTACGGGGTACGCACCGCCAGGGTCTGTAAGGGCGACACGGTCGTCATACTCAGAGGGAACGAGGATATACGCGGCACCGAGGCGAAGGTCCTCGACGTGTTCACCGACACCGGCCGCGTGTCCATCGAGGGAATTACGATAAACCAGGCCGACGGGACCGCAACGGTGCGCCCCATCCACGCCTCCAACCTCGTCATCGTCAAGATCAACGACGAGGACCCCTGGAGGATGGACGCCCTGGAGAACAAGAAGGAGGCTAAACAATGAGCGACCACATGAAAAGATTGGCCGCGCCCAGATCCTGGCCCATAAAAAGGAAATCCAGCGTCTGGACGGCCAAGCAGTCTCCCGGAGCGCACTCCGTGGAGAACAGCATGCCCGCGGTCACCGTCCTGAGGGACATGATCGGGGTCTGTGACACCGCGAGGGAGGCCAAGAGGATCATCGGAAACCGCGAGGTTCTTGTCAACGGGAAGCCCGTCAAGAACCCCAAGGCGCCCGTGGGAATAATGGACGTCGTCTCCATACCGAAGATGGAGGTCCACTACCGCATTCTTTTGACCGACAAGGGAAAACTCACCGCAATAAAGACCACCGAGGACAGGTCCAAGTGGACCCTCTGCAGGGTCGAGGGCAAGACCCTCATCAAGGGCGGCAAGTACCAGATCAACCTGAGCGGCGGAAGGAACATCATATTGGACAAGAACGACTACAAGACCGGAGACACACTCAAGATCAGCTTCGAGGACCAGGCGGTCCTGGCGCACTACGGCCTCGTGGCCGGCGCATCGGCAATGATCATCGAGGGAGTCCACGCCGGAAAGGCGGAGACTGTTTCCGAGTACCTGGTCACCAGGAGCAACGGTGCCAACGTCGTCAAGTTCGAAGGCGGGACGGAGACCGTGAAGAGGAACGTCTTCGTCATCGGCGGAAAGAAGCCGGAAATCATACTCCCGGGGGCATCTGAATGACCGGGATGAAGGATATCCGCGTCGAGAAAGTCGTGGTGAACATAGGCGTCGGAGAGGCGGGCGAGAGGCTCGTCAAGGCGCAGAAGGTTCTCCAGATGGTCACCGGACAGAAGCCCGTGCAGACCGTGTCCAAGACCATCAACAGGGACTTGGGAATACGCGTGGGCATGCCCCTCGGGTGCAAGGTCACCCTCAGGGACGAGACCGCTGACACCTTCCTCAGGAAGGCTCTGTCCATCAGGGAGAGCCGCATCCACAGCTACTCCTTCGACAAGGAAGGCAACATGTCGTTCGGGATCTCCGACTACACGGACTTCGAGGGTATGAAGTACGACCCCGAGATAGGGATCTTCGGAATGGACGTCAGCGTCGTCCTCAGGAGGCCCGGCAGCAGGATCGAGCGCAGAAGGCTCCTCACAAGGAGGATCCCCAAGTCCCAGCGCGTGGACCGCGACGAAGCGATCCAGTACATGATGGGCACTTACAACATCGAGGTGGAATGATGAAGCCTAAGAAACAGTTCGGAAGGGCGGTTGGATGCACCCGCTGCGGACGCAGAAGGGGAATAATCAGAAGGTACGGGATGCACCTGTGCCGCCAGTGCTTCAGGGACATCGCGCCGGAGCTGGGATTCAAGAAGTATTCGTGAGGTGATGATGAAATGCAGAGCGATCCACTCAATGACGCCATGTGCGTAATGAAAAATGCAGCTACGAACGGAAAGAAAGAATGCACCATTTCGCTGTCCTCCAAACTGATCGGCCGCGTGCTGAAGGTTATGCAGGACCACGGGTACATCAACCAGTTCGAGTACGTAGAGAACGGAAAAGCCGGAGAGTTCCACGTGATGCTCAAAGGCGCAATAAACAACTGTGGCGTGATAAAGCCCAGGTATTCGGTCAAGACCGATGAGATCGAGAAGTTCGAAGCGAGGTTCCTCCCCGCCCAGGACTTCGGACTCCTCATAATGACCACTACCGCCGGAGTGATCACCCAGGACCGTGCCAAGGAGCTCGGAATCGGCGGGAAACTGCTGGCATATGTATACTGAGGAATAAAGATGACAATAGCAGGGATAATCGAAAGCACCATCGCCATCCCGAAAGGAGTGACCGTCACCCAAGACGGAACCACTCTGAAGGTCAAGGGACCCAAGGGAGAACTGAGCAGAAACTTCGCACACCCCAGCGTTAACGTGGCTGTCGATGCACAGCACGTCGTAGTCAGTTGCGAGTACCCCAAGATAAGGGAGAAAGCAATGGTCGGGACGTTCGCCGCCCATGTGAGGAACATGGTGCACGGCGTGACCGAGGGCTACACCTACGGACTCAAAGTAGTGTACTCTCACTTCCCGATGAAGGTCACCGTCAAAGGCGACCGCGTCGAAGTGAGCAACTACCTCGGAGGCCACGCCATGCGCTACGCGGACATCGTCCGCGGGTGTAAGGTCAAGGTCAACGGCGCAGACATAACGGTCGAGGGTATCGACGTGGAGGCCTGCGGACAGACCGCCGCCAACATGGAGAAGGCGACCAGAAGGCTCGGATTTGACAAGAGAACATTCCAGGACGGAATATACATCGTCCACAAATCCCACAAGGTGAAAGAATGACCGTAAAGAACTTCAATGATCTTCCAGGCTTCAAAAACGAGAACCTGGCGGAGCTCAAGGCCATGGGCATCACCACGGTCTCCGAGCTCGCAGAGGCCCTCAACGACGGAGGCAAGATCAAAGAGATAATCAAGAACCTCTCGGGAGTCGGTCCCAAGACAGCCAAGAAGTGGAAGGATGCAGTAGGGACCCCCGAAGAGGCCGTCGCCGAGCAGAAGGCGGAGGGAGCCAAGGTAGTCGAGGCCGGTGAGCAGGGCGCATATGTGGTCAAGGCCAAGCCCGAGATCAGCGATGAGACCGCCGACGCTCTCGCGGTCAGGGCCATAATCAGCGGCCGCAGGCCTGCCTTCAAGAGGCAGGAGTGGTTCAGGTACGCAAAGCTCGGAGACAGCTGGAGAAGGCCGAAGGGTATCCACTCGAAGATGAAGAGGAACCTCAAAAGGCGCCCGCCGGTTGTCGACATAGGCTTCCGCGGACCCGCGTCCGTCAGGGACCTGCACCCGTCCGGATTCCAGGAAGTGCTCGTCCACAATGTGGCAGGGCTCGAAGACATCGACCCCAAGGTACAGGCAGTGCGCATCGGCGGGACAGTCGGGACCAAGAAGAGGATCGCCATAGAGGACAGGGCCGCAGAACTGGGCATAAGGGTCCTCAACAGGATGGTGTGAAAATGACCAACCTCAGCAACCAGAAGAGGATGGCCGCAGAGATACTCAAATGCGGAGAGAACAGGGTCTGGATCGACCCCAACAGCATCGATGATGTCGCAGAGTGCATCACCCGCGCGGACATACGCACGGCCATCAACTCGGGCACCATCAAGGCCAAGGCGAAGAACGGTACTTCCAGGGGAAGGATCAGGCACGCTGCGGCGCAGAAGGCGTCCGGAAAGAGGAAGGGGCCCGGCAGCAGGGAAGGATCCGCGAACGCACGCGTCCGCGACAAGGCCCGCTGGATCGCCATTATCAGGCCGATACGCGACGAGCTTAAGACCCTCAGGGAGAACGGCGACATAACGCCGTCCACCTACAGGCTCTTCTACAGGAGGGCCAAGGGCGGACAGTACAAGTCCCGCAGGAACCTCAGGCAGCACATGACCAACCAAGGATACCTCAAGGAGGAGGAGAACTGATGGCAACAGGACCCAGATACAAAGTCGCCTTCCGCAGGAGAAGGGAAGGCCGCACGGACTACTACGTCCGCCGCAAGCTTCTCACCGGCCACGAGGTCAGAGCGGTGCTCAGGCGTTCCAACAAGAACGTCAGCGTGCAGTTCGCCGAGTTCGCCATGGAAGGAGACAAAATTTTGGCTACGGCCAATTCCAAAGAGCTCCGCGGGATGGGATGGGAGTACTCGTGCTCGTCCATACCCGCGGCCTACCTGACCGGCTACCTTGCCGGTAAGAAGGCCCTCGCGGCAGGAATCGAATACGCAGTGCTCGACATAGGGATGCAGAACCCGAAAGCGGGCGGAGTGCTGTTCGCGGCGGTCGCAGGAATGTGCGACGCCGGGCTCGAAGTCCCCCACGGAGAGTCCATACTCCCGTCCGAGGACAGACTGAACGGAAGTCACATCGACGAAGGAATGGAGGCGGCAATTGGCGGCCTCAAAGAGAAAATGGAGGCTGAATGAATATGGCTGATTGGATCCCGAAAACAAGGTTGGGACAGATGGTCCTCAACGGCGAGATCACCACCATGAGCGATGCGCTTGCAACGAAACTTCCGCTGCGCGAGGCCGAGATAGTGGACATACTGCTCCCCGACATCAAAGATGAAGTGATAGACCTCAACATGGTCCAGAGGATGACCGACTCCGGAAGGAGGGTCAGATTCGCCGCCACCTGCATCGTCGGAAACGGCGACGGGTTCGTGGGTATCGGAAGGGCGAAGGGAAAAGAGGTCGGTCCCTCTATCAAGAAGGCGATCGACAACGCTAAGCTGAACATAATCGAGATCAAGAGAGGATGCGGTTCATGGGAATGCGGATGCGGAAAGCCCCACTCCCTGCCGTTCGAGATAATCGGTGAGACCGGTTCGGTCTCAGTGTTCATCAAGCCTGCGCCCCGCGGTATCGGACTTGCGGTGGGCGACGTCGCCAAGAGCCTTCTGACCATGGCGGGCGTAACCGACGCCTGGGGCTTCGCAAGGGGCAACACCAAGACGAAGGTCAACTATGCTATGGCCACATACGAGGCGCTCAGGATGACGTCCGCTATGAGGGTCACCGATGAACAGGCCAAGAAGCTCAACATCGTCTCCGGACCGGTCGGAATGACCGAGCCCGAGAGCGGTTTCATGGAGGATGAGTGAAATGGCTTACGCGATAATACGTGTCCGCGGACAGCCTGACGTCGACTGCGACATAAGGCACACCATGCAGCTTCTGGGACTCAACAGGGTCAACCACTGCGTGGTAATGCCCGAGTCCGATTCCATAAAAGGAATGCTGCAGACGGTCAAGGACTACTGCACCTGGGGAGAGGTAGACGCCGAGACGCTGGCCGAGATGATACGCCAGCGCGGCAAGGTCGAAGGCGGCGAGGACCTCACGGAGGACTTCCTCAAGGAGAACACCGAGTTCTCCGACGCCGACGGCATGGCCAAGGCGATAATAGAGAACAACTACAGAATGAAGGATGTAGAAGGCGCGAAACCCATTTTCCGCCTGCACCCGCCCGTCAAGGGATACGAGGGTATCAAAAGGCCATACAAGGTCGGCGGAGCCCTCGGATACAGGGGATCGGACATCAACATTCTTATCAAAAGGATGCTGTGAGGGATAAGAATGCCAAGCAGAACCAAGAAAATGAGAGGATCCAGGACCCACGGCCGCGGTAAGAAATCAGGCCGCGGTGCGGGTATAATCGGCGGTCACGGTATGGCCGGCCTGAGCAAGACGGGAAAGATGCGCATGCTGAAATACTTCCCGGACCACTTCGGAAGACACGGCTTCAAGAGGCCGCAGAGCCAGGTACAGGCCAACATAACCATCAACGTGTCCGAGCTCCGTGAGAACCTCGACGACTACGTCAGCAGAGGCTTCGCCAGGAAGGAGGGCGACGCATACAGCGTCAACCTTACCGAGGCAGGCATCGACAAGCTTCTCGGAAACGGGAACATTGATGTAGCCGTTAAGGTTACGGTAGCACAGAGCTCGGAGAAGGCCCGCATGAAGATCGAAGCTTCAGGCGGTAGCGTTGCAGAGTGACGGCTGAGAGGAATTAAGGATGGAAGAAAGACCCAGCCTGCTGTTCAAGTTAAAGCCCATATCAGACAGGTTGCCTTCGGTCCAGCGTCCCGAAGGGCACGTGCACTTCAGGACGAAGCTGATGTGGGTCATGGTCGTCCTGGTGCTATACTTCGTGATGACGAACGTGTACGTGTACGGGCTCGACCAGGGCGAAACCCTGGACCTGTTCGCGCAGTACAGGACCATCATGGCCGGAGCTTCGGGCACCATACTCCAGCTGGGCATAGGGCCGATAGTCACGGCTTCCATCATAATGCAGCTCTTCGTCGGAGCCAAGATAATAAAACTAGATCTGACGAAACGCGACGACAAGGCATGCTATCAGTCCGTACTGAAGCTGTTGGTCATCGTCATGATCGTATTCGAGGCCGTTCCCCAGGTGTTCGGCTATCTCGTCCCTTCCTCGGGGCTCGTAAGCAATGTCGGCGACGGGGGAGCGAAGCTTGTGATCATAGCACAGCTTTGCGCCGGTTCCTACATCGTCTTCCTGATGGACGAGCTGATATCCAAATGGGGTATCGGAAGCGGCATTTCGCTTTTCATAGCGGCAGGTGTGTCTCAGGCGATATTCACAGGGACCCTGAATTGGAATCCCATATCGTCCGACGCAGCCGTGGGCCTCGACAATCCGCCCGCGGGGACAATACCCAAGGCGATATACATTCTCACCAACACAAACTCGGGCGAGATGTCCAGCTGGGGGTATGAGTCCATATTCCTGGGCGAACCCAACTCCATGGTTGCTCTCCTGTGCACGATACTGATATTCTTCATAGTGGCGTATCTAGAGTCCACGAGGATAGAACTGCCGTTGTCACACGGAAGTGCCAAAGGCGCCAGGGGACGCTATCCGATCAAACTGCTTTACGCGAGCAACATACCGGTCATACTCATGTCCGCCCTGCTCGCAAACGTCAGCATGTTCGCACTGCTGTTCTACACCAACGACTTCCTGAGCGGGATTCCGCTGCTCGGGCAAAATTCGGCGTTGGGCTACTTCGAATCCGGGTCCACTTCGGCCGCAGGAGGATTGGCATGGTATCTGTCGGCGCCCACGGGCCTGTCCTCGTGGCTGATGCCGATACTCGACCCGAGCGTCTACGGTAACGGGCACGGGGCGATCGCCAACGTGTCGCACGTCGCCATATACTTCACGGTGATGGTCATAGGCTCGATATTCTTCGCCAAATTCTGGGTGGAGACTACGAACCTGGGATCGGAGGCGGTCGCCAATCAGATTCAGAAGAGCGGGATGCAGATACCGGGTTTCCGTAAGGACCCGAGAGTGCTGAAACGTGTGCTGGACAGATATATTCCCACGATAACGATACTGTCGGGTGCTCTGGTGGGCGCGCTGGCCGCGTTCGCGGACATGCTGGGCACCACAGGCAACGCCAGCGGTACGGGAGTGCTGCTTACCGTGGGGATATTGATCAAGTTCTATGAGTCCATGGGACGCGAGCAGATGATGGAAATGAACCCGGTCATGAGAGGGTTCTTCGGGAGTGAATGAAAATGCCTAATCCAGGAAGCCCAGGGAACATGCCCAATGCGATGGAGAACATGCCGCAGATGCCTAAGAACACAATGCTGGGCATGCTGCTCTCGATGGGTGTTATGATATTGGTCCTGATGTACAGGGAAGAGGTGGGTTACTACCTGAATTATGTCTTCCAGTTCATCGATTTCGGCGGCAAATACCCCGTCACGACGCTTATAATCGCCGGTCTGATCATGACCACGCTGAGCAGCGTCATCAGGTCGATTATGACAGATCCCCTGAAGATGGCTAAGACCCAGCATGTACAAAAAGAGTTCAACCTCGAAATGCGGAAGGCAAGGATGGAGAACAATCTCTTCAAGCTTAAGAAGCTCACCGAGCAGCAGCCCAAGATGATGGCGGCATCCATGAGCTCCAGCCAGGACCAGATGAAGATAATGCCCGTGACGATGATAATCGTCATACCGATATACGCATGGGTCTGGTTCTTCATCGGCGGAGATTCGGTTAACTCGGTGATAAATGTCCCTTGGGCGTCAGTCAACCTCCTCCAGTCCTATGTGCTCCCCGCATGGATCCTCATCTATACCCTGATAAGCATACCCATAGGGCAGCTTGTAAACAAGATAATCAGGTACATCCTCCTTAAAAGGCGCATCGACGAGATGGAAAAAGAGGGGCAGAAGGCAGCGGTATAATGAGGATAACCATCAGCGGCCCTCCCGGTTCCGGGAAGACCACAGCATGTGCCAGGCTCTCAAAGGCTCTTGGTTACAGGGCGGAGATCTTCGGCCGGGTATTCAGGGATATGGCCGCCAGTAAAGGGATCTCGGTTTCCGAGCTCGGGGCAATGGCTGAGAAGGATCCGTCCATCGACAGGGAGATCGACTCCATAATACTCGAGGTCGCAAGAGAGAACAACGATATAATCCTCGAATCCAGACTGTCCGCGTATCTAACCAAGATGAACGGGATCGATGCCTTCAGGATATATATGCACGCGAGCCCCGAGGTAAGGGTGGGGCGCATATGCGTCAGGGAGGACGAAGAATTCGACAGGGCATGTGCCCAGACCATCGAGCGCGAGGAGTCCGAGGCCAGGCGATACATGATGTACTACGGTATCGATACCACTGACCTGAGCGTATACGATCTGATAATAGATACCGACAAGATAAGCCCGGACGAGGTAGTCGACAAGATCCTCGGAGCAATAAATGACAGAAATGCTTGTGAAAGACCCTGATACGATCCAGGACAAATGGGGGAAAAGGCCTTCGGACAGGTCCGTGGGCGAGCTTTTACAGGCAGGTGTCATAACTCTCGACAAACCCTCGGGCCCCACTTCTCATCAGGCCACGGCCTGGGCCAGGGATGCGATACATGCCGAAAGGATAGGCCACGGCGGAACACTGGATCCATATGTAAGCGGCGTTCTTCCCATAAGTACGGGAAAGGCAGTGCGTCTCACGGACATCGTTCTCTCTTCTGACAAAGAATACATATGCTCCATGAAGCTCCACAAAGACCGTCCCGAGAGCAAGATACGGGCAGTCATGGCCCGCTTCAAAGGCAAGATATATCAGATGCCTCCGGTACGTTCATCCGTAAAACGTCAGCTGAGGATAAGGACTGTCAAGGAGATTGAAATTCTTGAAATCGACGGGAGAAACATCCTTTTTCGCATCTCATGCGATGCTGGCACATATGTAAGGACGTTATGTGTGGACATCGGCGAAGCTCTCGGATGCGGAGCCAACATGGTGCAGCTCAGGCGCACCCGCTCGGGCAAGATGCAAGAGTCGGAGGCCGTCACCCTCCATGACCTCAGGGACGCATACGTTTTCTGGCAGGAGAAGGGCAGAGGGGAGTGGCTTCGCAGCATGATCAGACCGATGGAGGTGCTAGTTGAACCTCTACCGAAATTCATCGCTAAGCCCACTGCCGTGGATGCCATATGCCACGGTGCGGACCTTATGATCGCAGGAGTTTACAAGCTGGACGATGAGATTAGGAAAAACGCGCTTGTAGCAATCATGACCCCCCGGGGAGAGCTGGTAGCAATAGGCAAGGCGGCAATGTCTTCCGCCAAGATCATGGCCACCGAAAAGGGCATCGCAGTGAAGGTCGAAAGGGTGCTCATGGAACCAGGCCACTACCCGAAGATGTGGAAGTTCTCCACGGACCTAGAGGAAGACCCAGATTCATGATAACCACTCGCACCCGCTATTTTTCAGGGGGAGCTCAACCTAAATATATCTACATCATTGACGGTACGGGGGACGGGTTCATATGTCGATTTTTTCGGGGAAACAGACCGTGTTCGGACCGGAGCTAATGTCCGTCGGGGATTTCGATCCAAGGGAGGATGGGGGCTACCGCAACGTCATAGTGACTCATATCAAGGTCAAGCCCAAGCGTATGCTCCATGTCCGCGTCAGGTCCGACAACCCTGTGGATGTCGCCGTGGTCGACCAGAAGGGAAGGCCTGTTGGACACAAGGACGGTATCACCGACGACATCCTGGGACCTATATCCACGGAAACATGGACCGACATGGGTTTCGTGGTGGGGCTATTCAGAGGCGACAAGGCGAAGGCCGAGGTCGAGGTATGGACTGAGCGCAAATGAAGCCGAAGATAGAGAAGGGTAAAAGAGGAACGTTCTGGTCGACGAAGATGTCCCCGGACCTGAGCCTTCTGAGGAAGGACGATAAGTACATCGTATTGCTGACAGTGCTGGCGCTAATGCCCTGTATGCTGGCATACTATTATCTCTCCAGGACGGGGGAGTACACCGCGTACGATCTGATCCCCCTGCTTACTCTGCCTCTGTTCCTGGACGGCATCGTGATCTACGTCAAGGAGAGGCGCTGGAAATCCTTCGCGATGATGGTGGCGGTCGTAGCGGCCCTCTTCGTCCTGCACAGGCTGGAATACATACAGGTGACCGCAGACATCCTGTTCTTCGTGCTATTCATACTGATCGGTGCAACAGGCGTGGTGGCCGTGGCCGAGGCAATACAGAGGGTGCTGTTCTATCGTGTAGTGCATTCCGTAGAATACATGAACGTCAAGAGGAAACTGAGCCTATGGGACAAGATGGTCGCGTTCCTTTTCAACGTGCCTGACGATTTGGATACCCGCAATATCACCATGAACTACAATCTCCAGAGGACGTCGATACCCTGGAAGGAGATGTTCCAAACAGTAACCATGGCATTGATGCTCGGGATGTGCATCTGGATCTACCTTTCGATGAACCCTGCGTTCATGAGCGAGAGCTCCCTGGAGTCTATCCCGATCTTCATGTTCTCCCTGATCCTGGTGATACCTCTCCTCGTCCTGCCGTTCACCATTTTCAAATCCCTCGACGTAAGGGTGGAGACGAACTACCGCGCGTTCCACATACACAGCGGAGTCATGGAGACGCTGAAAAGGATGGCTTTGCCCATAGGTGCGACCCTGATTTTCGTTCTTCTAGCGATAAACGAATCCGACCCCATCCAGGTGATAACGTACATAGGGGCGTCCGCTCTGGCGATAATATTCGTGGTAGGGTACACATGCATACTTTACTACACCACGAACGAGAGGCCGCTGGTCAACGACATAGTGACGAAATGGCGGATATTCCGTCCGGTACCGATATTCGTAAGCCTTGACGAAGGCGAATCCGGTAGGGCCAGGTTCGACGATGCACCGGGCACGCCGAAGAGGGACAAGTCCGATTTCGGCGAGCTGATACTCCCCCAGGTAAAATGATCAGTCCTGGAACTTGGGATTCATCTTTCCGGGCGAGGCCAGTGCCTTGAAGATAGGCATGAAAACCTGTCCGGAACTGAAGCCCTCGGTCTTGTTGAGGCCCAGAAGTTCAGGCTCCTGGTTGTTTGTTATTATTATCTTGTACCTCTGCTCCGCGCCTTCCACAGTAAGCAGCGGAGCATCATAGGCCTTCGCGACCTCCAGAGCGGTCTCCGCTACGTTCTGAATGTCTTCGGGGTTCATGGAGTCGGGCACATACACCATGAACGAGCACTCTCCGGTTTCGCCGTTCATCATGAACCTTACGTCGGATCCTTCCAGGCAGGCTCTGAATCTGTCGGCCTTTTCACCGTCACCCGAAAGCTCGCCCATCCTTTCGATGAAAACATATGGTATATCGATATAGATGGCTTCTTTGCCGAGAATGCTCCACATGTTGAAGTGATTTCCAATTAGATAGATAATGGATTCGTTTTCTGGACTCTTCCGCGGAAACAACAGTGGCACATCATAAAGGTTAAAATCGTTGTGGTGCGTGAAGGTTCCGTTCGCAATGACAGAGGATTTCAAAGTCACGCCCTGGGAGGTCACCGGGGACATAGATTACGGCCTTCTCCAGGAAAGGTTCGGCACGACGCCGATAGACGGCGCGCTTCTCGAAAGGCTTTCCAAGCACGGTGATGTGCACCCGATGCTGAGGCGCGGCATATTCTATTCCCACAGGGACCTCAATCAGCTGCTCGACGGTTATGAAAAAGGAAAGGGATTCTTCCTCTATACGGGAAGGGGACCGTCCGGGAACACCCATCTGGGCCACATGATGCCCTGGATATTCAACAAGTGGATCCAGGACACCTTCAGGGTGCCAATGCTGTTCCAGATGACCGACGACGAGAAGTTCCTTTTCAAGGACCTGACGCTCGACGACACCAGACGCATGGCCTACGAGAACGCACTGGACTTTGTAGCCCTGGGATTCGATCCCGATAAAACGAAGATAATCCTCGACACGGAGAACATCAAGTCCCTTTACCCGATAGCTCTGAAGGTATCGAAAAAGGTGACTTTCTCGACGGCCAAAGCGGTGTTCGGGTTCGACAACTCCACCAACCTCGGCTCAGTGTTCTTCACTTCCATACAGGCCGCCCCGGCGTTCCTCCCCACAGAAGAGGCGGGCACGCAGGTCCCGTGCCTGATACCCTGCGGCATAGATCAGGACCCGCACTTCAGAGTGGCAAGGGACGTCGCCCCGGGGCTCGGGTACCCTAAGCCCGCTATGATCTATTGCAAGATGTTCCCCGGGCTGGGGGGCGGAGATAAGATGTCCTCCTCAGATGAGAACGCGACCATCTACACCACCGACGGCCCGAAATCGGTAAAAAAGAAAGTGGGCAGAGCCTTCACCGGCGGGTGCGTGTCCGTCGAAGAACAGAGAGAGAAGGGGGGTAACCCCGAGGTCTGCGCTGTGTTCAAGTATTATTTCTACATGTTCGAAAAGGACGATTCCAAGATCAACGAGCTTGCTGACAGATGTCGCTCGGGATGCATACTGTGCGGAGAGTGCAAGGCCGAACTGACGGTAAGGATAAACCTGTTCCTGGAGGAACATCAGGCAAAGCGTGAGGAGGCCCGCAAGATCGTCGGGGACATGACCTACGGCGGGTTCAAATGGAATAAGGACGGCGAATAAGATGGACCACGATGTTGCGGGAGGACTCAGCTATAACGAGACAAAACTTTTGCTGGCACTTCAGGCTGCAGGAGGAAAGGCCTCTCCGGGAGATCTGATATCCAAATACGACTTCTCGATGGAGGTCGAAGTGATGGGGGCCGCATCGTGGCTCGAGACCAAAGGTCTCGCAAAGATAACCGAAGAGAGCACGATGTTCTATGCCATCGGTGACGGGTCCGAAGCTGTAAAGGGGCTGCCTGAGAGGAGGGCGGTCGAGGCCATAGCCGCTGCAGGCGGCAAGATGGAGATGTCAAAACTTGCGGAGGCCATGCCCGGCGGAGAGGATAAGATAGCAGTCGGATGGCTGAAAAGAAAAGGCCTGGCCGACATCGTCAAGGAAGGCGACTCCAAAACACTGGTTCTCACGGACAAGGGCAGGGGGTCTCTGGGGGAGAAACTGCCTGCTGAAGAATTCATGGAGCTGCTCATCAAAGGTCCCGTTGCCGAAAAGGATTCCGACAAGGACGCCGTTAACGAGCTGAAAGGACGCGGAGGGATAATCCGCGAGGCACCTGCGGTAGCCAGGGAGATCACGTTAACCGAAGAGGGCAGGAAAATAGCGGAATCGGGAATAGTGCTCAAGAAAGAGGTCACCGACATAACCGACCGTCTCATCCAGAGCGGCGACTGGCAGGGCGCAGAATACCGCAAATACGATGTGCGCACATTTGCGCCCGCCGTCTATCCGGCCAAGAGGTCCCCGATAACCAGGCTCAGCGACCAGGTCAGGCAGATGTTCCTCGACATGGGTTTTGTGGAGATGTCCTCCGATTACGTTCAGCCTTCCTTCTGGAACATGGACGTCCTTTTCACGCCCCAGGACCACCCGGCCAGAGACCTTCAGGACACATTCTATCTGGACAACCCGTCGTCGATACGCGAGGAGGACCAGGAGCTGGTAGGACGTGTCAAAGACCTACACGAGAACGGCGGAAACACCGGGTCCACCGGATGGGGAGGGTCATGGTCCAGGGGATTCTCCGAATCACCAATACTGAGGACGCACAGCACCGTTAGCAGCATACGGTACCTGGCCGCCCATCCCGAGGCCCCCTGCAAGGCCTTCTCGATATCCAGGATATTCAGGAAAGAATCTATCGATTCGACACACCTCCCGGAATTCACTCAGATCGAGGGCATAGTGGTAGACGAGAATGCAAACTTCGATACACTTATCTCTATAATACGCGAGTTCTATGCCAGGATGGGATTTGATAAGATCCGCATCAGGCCGGCCTATTTCCCCTACACGGAGCCGTCACTGGAGCTGGAGGTCTTCTTCAACGGGAAGTGGATGGAGCTCGGAGGTGCCGGAATATTCAGGCCCGAGGTGGTTGCCCCCTTCGGCGTGAAACACCCTGTGCTTGCATGGGGCTTCGGCTTCGAAAGGCTGGCCATGCTCAAATGGAACATACGGGACATCCGTGAGCTCTACATATCCGACCTGGACACCCTCAAGAGCAGCAGGACTTTCTGATCAGTAGAAAACAGGGACGCCCCTGCCCGACCCGACAGCCTCGGCCAGCGACCGTATTCCATCTCTGCGCTCTTCGTTCCTGCACGAGGCCAGGGCCTTCCCCAGTATGCTCAGGCAACCTTCTCTGTCTCCTCGCATATACGCCGTGCCCGCCCGAAGGACCAATATCTCGTCAAGGCGGGAGATCTCCCCCGTTTCGATGAACTTCGTTACAGTATCGGACAGAGACCTGTCCGCTTCTTCGTATCTGCCTAGAGCGTAAAGAGACCTGCCGACCAGCAAAGCAGATCTGGCGGTGCCCCTATGAGCATAGATCTTCTCGGCGTCCGCAAGGGATCCCTCCGGGTCCTTCCTGATGAGCTTAGATTCGGCGCGGACGATGCAAGCCTCGTCCGAACCCAATCTTTCCAGTTCCTGCGCGGCCTTTTCAGCGAATTCCGCATCTCCGCACGCCACGGCGATTCCGGCCCTGACGCTCCAGGACGCCAAAGGATTCCTGACCGGATCGGCCATGCCCTTGACGGTTTCCAAAAGATCGTCGTTATGATTCTCCAGGAATTCTGCGCCCCTGCCGACCAGCAGACGGTCCGCCTCCACCGAACGACCGGCCGCTGAAAGATGATAAAGCCGTTCCTGGTCGTCGCAGAGGTTGTCAATCCACCAGTCCGCGGCTGCGCTGTTCCACTTCCTTACCGATTCGGGGTCCACTGCGGCCAAGTATCGTTTTTTGACCTCCGGAGATATGCATACAACGCCCTCGTGGGTGGCCGGGACGACCCCCGAATCCGTGGGAGGAAGAAGCTTCTTGTTCACGGGAACTCTGATGACGCATGCAAGTCCCAGAGCGTCCCTGTCAGAGGGTCCGAGCTTGTCCCACATGAGGCCCGGGTCGCATTTTCTCATGTCCAGAACGGTCTCGAAGGGAATTCCTGAATCTTCAAGCTTCTTTTTGACATGCTCCGCTTCGGTCCTCCCGTCGGGTTCCAGGTAGTAGACCTTACGTCTGATGCCCGAGCCGATCACATGGACCTGGTTCTCCCTTACCTTTCCCGATTGCCTAAGCTTCTTCAGCTCAAGCGAGGAATGGGCTCTGGATATTCCCAATGCGGCGGCGATGCCGTCCTGCGTCAGGTCGAACGGCAGGTTATAGACCTCCTCCTCGTTGACCATCCTGAATCTGCTGAGATGCAGGAGGATCCTCTCTCGTATCGTTGTGTTCTCCATTTTAACGGCCATTGATGGAGGTGTGCGCATATAGTCTTTCTAGTATCATCGTATATATTCCGTCGATGTTGGGGCAGGCGATGAAAAGGCTTTTGGTCTGCAGCGAACCCGATATTCCTTCGGCCAACATGCGAGACTGTCTGTTGGATATGCTGGACTGGGAAGACGCCGGCCGTGATGAAGGAGCGGTCATGATGCGCCAAGGAGACACGTTCATGCTCTCATCCAAACGATGGCATGTCGATTTCGAGGATGTCCTCGAGATAACGAGGAAATTCGGCGCAGACCCGGACATGGTGATATTCATGTCCAGGCATTCGTCGGAAAGCGGGCGCCCTGCGTTGACCGTGCACCCTATAGGCAACTACCACGGCAATGAACTCGGCGGAAGGCCCCGGGAGCTTGTAAGGTCCGCACCTGGATACATGACAGACGCGCTGAGGCGCATATCAAAGCTAAATGACATGGAAGGTACGCAGGTATGCTTCGAAGTCACGCATCATGGCCCTTGGGTCGACCGGCCAACGTTCTTTATCGAGGTCGGAAGCGACGCTTCCCACTGGGGCAACAGGCATGCGGCAGACATATTGGCACATGTGCTTGCAACCAATACGAGCAGCGAAAATCCGGCCGTCGTGGGTGTGGGCGGAGGACATTACGCACCTAGGTTCACCGAGGCGGCACTTAGCCTTAAGGCGGACTTCGGACACATGGTCCCGAACTACCAGATCGAAGGCAGGGACGACGAAGACGTCTCCAGGATGCTCCGCGAAGCATGCAGGGCCACCGGCACCAAACTCATATTCCTGCACAAGAAGTCGATGAAGGGTCCCCAGGCCGCAAGGATAAAAGATCTGGCGGCATCGGAGGGGCTGGAGATTGTCGGTTCGTCGGACTTCGATCCCCTTAATCAATGAGATCTGACAACTGTACCTTTTATCTTCTGGCCGAGTATCGCGGACCTGAGGTCTTTTAGGTCCCTTCCGTGGACCATGAAGATGTCGATCTTGTGGTTCTTGGCGATTTCTACCCCCAGAGGATCGAATATTCCTGATTTCGACGCGCCGTGCTCGCCGTATACAAGCTCTTCGAGCCGGTTGATCGTTATTTCCGAATATCGTTCCGCGCCGGGAACGGTCTGTGGGTCATCGGAGTACACCGCGTCCACCGACGTAGCGTTCACAATCCTGTCGGCCTTCAGCTCTCTGGCGAGCATAGATGCCACCCCGTCGGTGGTGTGACCCGGCTCTGTCCCGCCCATGACGACGATCTCTCCTTCTTCGGATCGCGAGACGGCTTCTTCCACCGTCTCGGGGATGTCAGGGTAGTTGCCGTAACCCAGCGCCATGTCCAGGAGGCCGGCGTTCATCCTCGTGGCGCTGATGCCGAAAAGGTCCTGCTGGTACATTGTACCGCCGATCTCAGAACCGGTCTGCGCGTAGTATCTGGCGGTCTTTCCTCCGCCGCATACCACTGATATATGGACTTCAGAGGACAATTCTTTCAGAAGTGCGGCTAGTTCGCCTATGTACCTGCCGTCGTTCCTCCCGGGTATGAGGATCGAACCGCCTATCGAGACAACTACTTTCTCCGTTATATCACCAATACTTATATTACGGAGGCTCACTTGACATAAAAATATTAGGTGCGTACAATGGGCGATTCGAGTACGTTGGACAGGGCAAGGTACGATTTCAAGAAGGCGATGCAGGAGATCACGCAGTATCGAGGCCGAGGCACAGAGCTTATATCGGTCTACGTACCCGAGTCCAAACAGATCTCGGACGTCATGTCCTATCTCAGAGAGGAACAGTCCCAGGCCTCTAACATCAAGTCCAAGACCACGATGAAGAACGTCACAAGCGCCATAGATTCCATAGCTTCCCGCCTGAAAACATACAAGTCGCCACCGCCCAACGGACTTGTCATATTCTGCGGAGAGGTGCCCCGGGCAGGGGACCAGACCAAGATGGTCCAGTACACGGTCGTCCCTCCGGAGCCGATAACGGCATTCTTGTACAGGTGCGACTCGGAGTTCTTCACCGAGCCTCTCGAGGCAATGCTCCTGGACAAGACATCATATGGTCTGATAACCATCGACAGGAGGGAGGCCACAATAGGCATAGTGAGCGGCTCCAGGATATCGATCCTGAAGCATTTCGACTCCCTCGTCCCCAGCAAGCACCACCAGGGAGGGCAGTCATCCGTCCGTTTCGAACGCTTGATCGAGATCGCAGCCCACGAATTCTACAAGAAGGTCGCCGATTACTGCACCGAGGCGTTTTTGGACAAGCCCGAGCTCAAAGGCATAGTGGTCGGAGGACCCGGTGCTACAAAGGATTTCTTCATCAAAGAAGAATACATGCACCACGAGCTTAGAAAGAAGGTCGTCTCACCCCTGTTCGATACCGGGAACACCGATGAGTCGGGAATAAGGGAATTGGTCGAAATGGCCAAGGACACCATGGAAGGCATCAAGCTTACCGAAGAGAAAAAGCATGTGCAGAGGCTCCTTGATGAGATCAGGAAGCAGGACGGAGGACTGTCAGCATACGGTTACCAGGACGTCCGGGCCGCGACCGAGGCAGGGGCGGTGGACACGCTTCTGATATCCGAAGCCCTCAACAAGAGGCACATAACTCTCGAGTGCCAGTCAGGTCACGTAACTAAGGAGATAGTAGATAATTCCGAAGGCAAGCACTTGTGCAGCGAGTGCGGCCAGTCGGCGCAGGTAATCGAAGACAACGACCTCGTCGACGAGTTCTTCGAGATAGCTGAAGGCTTCGGTACGAGTCTCCAGATCATTTCTCCGGAATCGGAGGAAGGGGACATGTTGGTCAAAGCGTTCGGAGGAATAGCGGCGATCCTCAGGTACAAATTGTCATAAGGTGGTGGAAAAATGGGCATAGCAGACGATTTCAGGAACGAGGTCGAAATTGCGACGAGGAATGCATTGGCCGAATCCGGCTCCGAGGCCGAGTTCATAATCGAGGTCCCTTCTGTAGGAGATGCCGACCTGGCGGTGCCTTGTTTCAACCTGGCCAAGACGATGAGAAAATCACCGAAAGACATAGCGGAGAAGCTGGCGGGCATGATAAGGCCCTCCGGGTCCATAAGCTCCGTTTCATCCCTGAACGGGTATGTTAATTTCACCATCGACCGCGGCATCCTGGTAACCGAGACGCTAAACGAGATACTAACGAAAGGAGACGGTTACGGCAGCTTACCTCCGACAGGCGTCAGGGTCAACGTTGAGCACACATCGACGAACCCCACCGGGCCCATACACGTGGGCCGTGCCAGGAACCCGATAATAGGCGACACGCTGGCCAGATGCCTTAAGATGTGCGGCAACGAGGTCGTCACCGAATACTACGTCAACGATGTGGGGAAGCAGGTAGTTATCCTGACATGGGGCGTGGAGAACATCCCGAAAGGATCGGTCGAGGAGGAAGAACGGGACAAGACAGACCACAAGCTCGTAGCCTACTACCGTAAAGCGAACAAGATGATGGAAGAGGACCCCGCCGTAGCCGAGCAGATATCGGACATGCTCAGGAGGTTCGAGGCAGGCGACCAGGAAGTGATAGGATCAGTGAGGCACACGGCCCAGATCATGCTCGAGGGTCTGAAGGAATCACTGGCGAATATCAACGTCGCCCTTGACAGGTACACGTGGGAATCGGACTTCATCGCGGACGGTTCTGCGGCCAGTGTGGTCTCCAGGATGAAAAGGACCGATTACGCCGGACAGACCGAAGACGGATCCTGGTATGTGGATCTGGCCGAGTTCGGGGTCAACGGCAAGAACACCAAGTTCACATTCACAAGGTCGGACGGGACGACCCTCTACACGACGAGGGACATTGCATACCATATGAGCAAGTTCTCGAGGTCCGACCGTGTGATAGACGTCCTGGGGGAGGACCAGAAGCTGGGGTCGCAGCAGCTGACGTATGCCCTGAGGATCCTGGGATGCGTTATGGAGCCGGAACCGATGTTCTATGCCTTCGTGTCGCTCCCGGAGGGCAAGATGTCCACAAGGAAGGGCGTCGTCGTCTACCTGGACGACCTGATAGACGAGGCCGTCGGACGCGCATACAAGGAGATAAAGAGCAGACGCGACGACATGAGCGAAGAGAGGATGCGCGGGATAGCCCGTGTCATCGGCGTCGGAGCAATAAGGTATAACGTAGTCCGTGTCCAGCCTGAGAAACAGTTTGTCTTCACATGGAAAGAGGCGCTCAACTTCGACGGAAACAGCGGACCTTACCTCCAATATGTGCATGCCAGGGCATGCAGCATGCTCCGCAAGGCAGGGGATTTCGAACGCGATAACGATTCTTCGAAACTTACGGACGAGTATGAGATCAAGCTGGTCAAGGTACTTTCGAAATTCAGTTCCGTAATAGCGGAGGCAGGCAACCAGAAGAGGGTCCATGTCCTCCCGGCGTACGGGCACGAGGTCGCTTCTGCCTTCAACCAGTTCTATGCCGCCGTGCCGGTCCTTTCTTCCGGCTCAAGCGCGAACGCGAGGCTGACCCTCGTCGAATGTTCAAAGATCGTTCTCAGGAACGTTCTGGAATGTCTAGGAATGGGTGCCCCGGAGGAGATGTGATGGAGATACGCAAACTCAAGCTGAAGGACCTTGAAGGGGTCCGCAAGCTGGAGATCTCCTGTATCAGAGAGTACTTCAAAGAGACCATCGAGAACAAATGGGAGGAGCTGCCGGAAGAGTGGAAGGACAATCTGGGGGCCAGCAGCAGGAAGCATTTCAGAGCGTACCTGGAAAGCGGGCTGAGCTTCGTCGCGGTGGAGGACGACGAGGTCATCGGATTCCTGTTCGCCCAGATGTTACATCACATAGCCGATGCGGAGAATCTCGTATGGATCGAGAATATGGGTGTGCATCCTTACTTCAGGCGCAACCAGATCGCGTACAGGTTGCTGACCGCATGCCTTAAGGAAGGCATAGCCCAGGGAGCGGACGTTGCCCACAGCACGATCCAGCCGGAGAACGCGCCCTCGATACTGCTTCACAAGAAGGCCGGATTCTTCATGGACCCCCGCCAGGTCGCACTTATGGACCTAAGGGACCCCAAGCTCAGACTCTGAACCGCTCAGAGTTATCCGCGATGAAGTGCAGTTCTCCTTCCGTTAGTTCTCCGTCAGATAAACCGGGGCACAGTTTTTTCTTGAACGCCCTCTTCAGAGCCTCTTTGACAGAGTCTCTAGAAACCGAATGTTCCAGACGTTCGGATATCGATGTGGTGCTGGGATAGCTGCGTTCTTTGAGAGGCATCAGAATTTCTTGGATAAGGGGCTCCGGTTCGACTATCAAAGTTCCGTGCTGAATCAGGAATCCTCCGGCACGGTACTGGGCCCCCCCGGAGATCTTCATGCCTCCGGAGAGGATGTCGTTAGGTTCTTTGTACTCGGCATCGAGCCCTAGGGACTCCAATGCCGACGCGACGCATCCGCATATCTCGGAGTAAGAGTCCTTCTTGCTCGGGAAAATATCCTCTGAGGTGAAGGAGTATATGATCTGGGAGGGGCCGGTGAGGACCGTGCTCCCTCCGCTCATGCGTCTCACGGCGGTTATGTCCAGATGTTCGAGGGCGTCCCTTCTGACGTCCGTATCCAGATCTCTGAATCTTCCAAGCGAGACCGTCATCCTGTCGCGGCTGTAGATATGGAGGGTGGCCGGAGAACGTCTGCCTGAGACCTCCTCGAAGACGGCCGCGTCTGCGGCCGCGCCGTATTCAGGGAGGACTGCCCCGAGGTCGACGAATCTCCAGGTCATTTCTTGCTTTTGCCCTGGTATTTCTTCTTCTCTGTGGTGGGAGCCTTTGCCTGGACGGACTTCTGGGATGTCTTGCCCTTTCTCTGCTCCTCGAGTTCAGTGAACGTCACCGTCTGCTCGGCTTTCGGTGCATTGCGGTATTTCAGGAAAACCGCCAAGGCTATGAGCGCGACTATGGCGATTATGGCCGCATATGTCGTCCAGCTTGACCATATGGATTCTTTTACCACTATGGTGAAGTTCGCCGAGTTGAGCGTGTTGTCGTTGCTGTCTGTCAGGAACTCGGCGTCGTCGGATTCGCCCCATACTGTCAGGTTCTTGGTGCCTGCGGAGCCAATAGTGAAATTGAGTGTGACCTTGGCAGAGCTGCCGGCATCTACCGTGACCGTCTCCTCGGCAAGCCTGGACGTTTTGTTCTCATATGTTATGAACACCAGCACCGAAGCCTGAGCCGCAGTGTTGTTGATTATCGTGACGTCGACATATCCCGCTGTCCTTGTGTCGAATCCACCGGCGGATATGCTCGAGGTATCAATCATGAGGCAATTTCCCACGGGTGCGGCTTCGCACTCATCCGAGTCGTACAGGGAAAGGGCCGGAACGGCAATCAGTGCCATCAATACTATAGCCAGTATGGTTTTTTTGCTGTTCATTTAAATGCCTCACGTTATTATTTCCTCGATGCGTTCCTGCTCGATGGCGTGCCGTATCTCCATGGAGAGTCTCCTTCCGGTGCTCATCTCCTTCCTCCAGAGGGCGTTTCCGTAGGGATGGCCGACGGACATGTGGACGTTCGTTCCGCCGCCGATGCGCGGCGCCACGTCGTAAATGAAGAAATTGAGGTCCTTGTCCACGCAGGTCTGCAGGCAGAAAGGCCCGATGACCCCGGGATCGTAGAACTTCTGAGTGGCTTTCACATATTTCTCGGCGAGCCTGAAGGCGTTGTCAAGCAGCGATTCCCTTAGCGTTGCGGAATTGTGGCCGCATACCGTGTACTCAGGCAATATGCCCATCTCCTCAAGCTCCACCTGTTGCTTACCCGGAAGCCTGGCGTATCCGTCGAGAGAGCTCTCGAAACGCCAGTCGACCCCTAGCAGTTCTATCTTCTCGCCCTTTTCCTCAAGCGGAGAGTGGAAGAAATCCAGGTTGAAAACGGGACCGATGACGTACTGCTCCATTCTCGCATGTGACAGGAAGTCCTCTTCGATGACCCCCTGCTGTATGAGCTCGCTGGACTTTTCAACGAACTGGTCGTAATCTTTGACCGTGAAGAATCCTCTTTCCAGCTTTTTCACCTTGTGGTGGACCTTTACTATTGTCAGGCCGTCGATGTCCTCCGGTTTCTCCACTTTTTTCGGGAAGGGGAGCCCGGCCTGCTCGAGGATCCAGTAGTAATCTCTTTCGTCTCCTCTCTCTTCAGACCTCAGGAGGTTGCGGCTCCCTACCATGGGAACCGCAAAATCATCCTCTATCGCGTCGATACCACAGTAGGCGACCAGGGACCGGTTGGGTACGAAAAGTGCATTCCTTCCCATGATGTCCTTCTGAACCTCCGTCTTGAGCATGTCGGAGAATCTGTCAAGCACCAGGGTCTCGTCGACGACGCCTCTTACGGCGTTGCCTTCGGCATCCCTCTGTGTTTTGAAATAATTGCTGAATGTCTTTTCTCTGCCCTTCTGGCACACCGCTACGGTCTTGAAACCCTCCGAAACTGCGCCATCGCACGTATCCAGTGCGGAATGCGAAGCGAGAACTCCTACCTTCGCGTGGCTGAGATCGTACCTTTCAAGGTTTCTCAATACCGTGTTTCTTTCGATCACATCAACCCTCTTCCCTCTGTAACCCGTCCCCCATAATATAATTTGTCTGACGCGCGGGCGCATCACCTGAAACGCCAAACCTTCCATAGAAGGTAAAAATACGCAGTCGACGGTGGTAAGGCCGCATGGATGCAGACGAGTCACCTGGAGAACTCTGGTTTGACACCGAAGGCATGCTGTCGGCAGGATATTGCGGCGAATTCGAGATTGCCCTTGATTTCTGCGGCACGGTGTGCATAGATCTTGCCTGAGAGTGCCAGTAAGGGCACTAAACATTTTAGAAGGAAACTTCGCGGAAATCCCGTCGGTCCCGGGAATCGACGCAGAAATATCTTGGACCGCAAATTACCATAATGATCTGGCACATTTAAGGTGCAATTGATATCTTTAGGTGGTGAAGACAAAGGCCGTCGACTACGGATATCGTCAATCGTCTTCAGATGGACGCACTTGAACTTCTGCGATTTTACATTGCTGATATCCAAGGCAATTACCAGAAATCCTTCTCTTTCCGGCGGTCACGGTTCCCATGTTCCAGAACGATCCGTTGATATCTTTATTAGGGATTGTGGGTCCGCCGGTCGAGTTGCCCAATATATCATTGGTAACACGTGTGCGAACAAATTCGAGATGGGCAAATTAAAATCCGGCAGATGCCTAGAGATTTACAAGAACCGAAAAGTTATAAAAAACATGCATTCTGGCATTCAGAATGGAATTAATATTCAGAACGCGCTGACGTTCCGTTACAATGATATCTAAAAAACGTTCGTTTCCTTTCACTGCGATAGTGGACCAGGACGATATGAAGAGGGCCCTCATCCTCAATATCGTCGATCCAGGTATCGGCGGGGTTTTGATCAGAGGCGAAAAAGGTACCGCAAAATCCACGGCCGTCAGATCTCTGGCACACGTGCTTCCCGAAATAGAGTATGTGAAGGGGTGCAGATTCCGCTGCGACCCTTCTCATCCTGAGTTGCTATGTTCCGAATGCGTGAGCGCAAGGGAGGAGGGGGTCAGGCAGGAGGTGGACAGGGGGCAGATCCGCGTGGTGGAGCTGCCGCTGAGCGCAACAGAGGACCGCATAGCAGGCACACTGGACCTGGAACATGTTCTTCAGACAGGTAAGAAAAGGTTCGAGCCCGGGGTTCTGGCACAGGCCAACAGGAACATTCTGTATGTCGACGAGGTCAACCTTCTGGAGGACCACATAGTAGACCTTCTCCTGGATTCCGCAGCCATGGGAGTGAACTATGTGGAGAGGGAGGGCGTATCGTTTTCACACCCCTCGAAATTCATTCTGATAGGTTCGATGAACCCGGAAGAGGGCGAGCTCAGGCCCCAGCTCCTTGACAGGTTTGGACTCTGTGTCGATATAGTCGGCGACAGGTATGTGAGCTCGAGAGCAGAGGTCGTCATGAGAAGACTGGAGTACGATTCGGACCCGGATGCTTTCATTGAAAGATTCCGCCCAGAGACAGAGGACCTGCGTGAAAAGATATCTCTGGCGAGGGGGAGGATCAAGGACGTCCAGGTAAGCCAGAACATGGTCGAGGTTGCGTCCAATATAGCCATATATTTCAAGATGGAAGGCCACAGGGCCGACATCACTCTGGTCAGGGCCGCCAGGGCAAATGCGGCGTTCGAGGGAAAGGACTCGATCGACAGGGACGATTTCAGAACCGTCGCCCCGATGGTGCTGACCCACCGTGTGAAGAAAAAACCGTTCGAAAAAAGCGGATTGGACAGAGAGGAACTCAACGAATGCATCAGGATGTACTGAGGTCACTTCCGTTCTCCGCTGTGCGCGGGATGGCGCTCGCAAAGAAAGCCCTTATGTGCTTGGCGGTTGACGGGAGCATAAACGGTGTCCTCATCAAAGGTCCGTCAGGCACAGGCAAGAGCCTGCTGGTCAGAGCATTCGCGGAAGTTCTTCCCGGAAGGGAAGTGATCAACGTCCCCCAGAACATAACCGACGACCAGCTATTCGGCGGACTTGACCTGGAGAAGGCCGTGAGCGAAGGCAAAGCTACGGTGTCGGGAGGAATACTGAGCCGTGCCGATGGGAATCTGGTATATGTGGACGACGTCAATCTGATGGACGGCAGGACCATAGACTCCCTCATGGAGTGCGTCGAGTCCGGAAAGGTCATTGTGGAGAGAGAAGGAGTATCGGCTGAATATTTCATCGAAACCTCTGCGATAGCGTCAATGGACCCATCGGAGAGGGACATCCCGGACAGCATAGCCGACAGGTTCGAGATATGCGTCAACATAATTCCCGAAAAAGATTTCCGCAAGAGGGCCGAGATAGTCCTCACAGACATGGATCATAAGAAGGACATGTCCGCATTTTACGAAATCTATCGCGAAAGCGATGCGGAAGTTGCCGATGCGATACAAAGTGCCAGGAAGATACTCCCGTCGGTGGTCCTGGACAGGGACGATGTGATCACAATAGTAAAGATATGCAGAGAGCTGAACGTACGCGGCCACCGCGGTGACATTTCGGCAGCAAAGGTCTCCAAAGCGCTGGCCGCTCTGGACGGCAGGACACGGGTCTCCGATTCCGACATCAGCGATGCGCTCGTCCTCTGTCTTTCGCACAGGAGATCTTTCAGGGCGGAGAAAGAGAAGGTCGATTCGGAGGCTGTTACCCTGACTGAGTCGGAGGCCGAAGAAACCACTATCGTTGAGGAAACGGTGACGGAAGTGCAGGTCCCGACGTCGGAATGTTCCGAGGAAGATAAGGGGCCCGAAGAGGACGGCGATCCCGCCCCTTCAGAAGTGCCTCCTTCGGCGGCCTCGCGTTACGATACGATATACGAAAAGGCCAAGGAGGCCCTGGATGAGATCGAGGAGCTGGAGGCGTTCCGTCTTCACGAGATCGCAGGCATAAGGAGCAAGAGGGCCCCGCTTTCGATGAGGAATTCAGGAAGATACAGGGGATTCAGGATACCGCAGGGGAAGACGTCCGATCCTGCTTTCGATGCGACCGTGCGTGCGGCGGCCCCTTTCCAGACCATCAGAGGCTCCAACGGGCTGAGCATAAAGATCGAAGCCCAGGATATAAGGGAGAAGATACGGACCAGACGAAAATCGTGTTCATTCATCTTTGCTGTGGATGTAAGCGGCTCCCTTGTGAAGGGAGGAATGATGGGCGTTGTGCAGAATGCGATAAGGTCCATGCTCATGGAGAGCTATGTCAAAAGGGACAGGGTGGCACTTGTTACGTTCAGGGAACGTACCGCTGAGGTTGCGGTGCCCTTCACCCGTTCCGTCGAGTCGATTTGCGATACGCTCGAACAAGCCCCGGTTGGTGGATCGACCCCGCTGGCCAGTGCGATAATCGTTTCCAGGGACTATGCGGTGAACTACCTCAGGAAGCATCCCGGGGAGAAATGCTATATCATACTGATAACCGACGGATGCGCGACGTTGCCCGCATTCCCGTGCGCGGACCCAGCGGGAGAGGTGAAGCGCATCGCTGCCGCCATAAAAAATCCGAATATCGAATGGACGGTCATCAACTCGGGAAAGATATTCGATGCGAAGAGGAAGGACGACGCACGCAGGCTCGCCGAGTACCTGGACGGCAGATACATCGATATCAAGGACCTCGGGGAATACTGAACAGATATTAGCCGGCGGACAAGATATGCATGCCTGGCATACGGGCTTGGAAAACAAGTGGTAGCCTCGCGCAGATTCGAACTGCGGTCGCAGGATCCAGAATCCCGCATGATTGACCACTACACTACGAGGCTATCGGTCTCCCCCAATGCTGTTGCATTTTAATAGTTTTCGTAGAAGCTGAAAAGAAAGGGGGCCGCAGCCCCCTAAAAAGGTTTACTGGACTGCCTTTTTGACCTTGGCGAATATCTCGTCAATGGTGCCTTCGCCCATGATGGTGACAAGCTTTCCTCTCTTTTCGTAATATGCTATGAGAGGGAACGTGTTCTCGCGGTACACCCTGAGCCTGTTCTGGACGGTCTCAGCTTTATCGTCGTCCCTCTGGTAGAGGTCCGAACCGCACTTGTCGCACACTCCATCTTCAGCGGGGGGGTTGGAAACCAGGTGGTATACGGCGTTGCACTTGGGGCAGCTGCGCCTGTTGGTAAGCCTCTGGATCAGTTCTGCGTCTTCCACGTCTAGGTTTATGGCCAGGTCCACGTCGACCTCCTTCGCGAGGGCATCGGCCTGTTCCACGGTCCTCGGGAACCCGTCCAATATCACGCCTCCCTTCACTTCTGATATCTTCTCCTTCATCAGCCCGATGATGAGGTCGTTGGGTACCAGCCCTCCGCTGTCCATGTATCCCTTGGCCTTGATGCCCAGAGGCGTCCCTTTCCTTACGGCTTCGCGGAGCATATCTCCCGTCGATAGCCTGGTGTATCCAAGCTCGGAACCGAGCCTTTCTCCCTGCGTGCCTTTTCCGGAGCCCGGGGGGCCCAACAGAACGATCTTCGATTTCATGCCCGGTGCAATAGCTCTTCGGATAAATCGTTTTGCGCATGATCCGCGCACATTTTATAAGTCAGGAGCGGAGATATAGCCCTCGGTGCACAAATGGACCGAAGGATATTAGACAAGATCGAGAAAGTCGTAGGCAAGGACGGTTATTCCACTGATTCTGCAGTCCTTTACATCTACGGATTCGATGCTTCGATCTACCACCACACTCCCGATGTGGTAATACAGCCCAGAACGACCGAGCAGGTCTCTGAGATAATGAAGATTGCCAGCGAGGAGAAAATCCCCGTCACTCCCAGGGGAGGCGGCACGGGGCTCTGCGGCTCGGCCGTCCCGCTTAAAGGCGGCATAGTTCTGGCCATGCAGAAGATGAACAAGATCAAGAAAATCAGCGTGGCGGACCTATGGGTCGATGTGGAGGCCGGGGTAGTTTACGACGACCTCAACAAGGAACTGTCCAAGTACGGTTATTTCTTCCCTCCTTCACCAGGCTCTGCGGAGGCATGCACCATTGGCGGCATGGTCGCCAACAACGCGTCAGGGATGCGCGCAGTGAAGTACGGAGCCACCAGGGATTTTGTCCTCGGGCTCACATTCGTTAAGGCGGACGGAGAGATCGTCCGCGCCGGAACGAGGACTATAAAGGACTCTTCGGGCTACCAGCTCGCCCGCCTCATGTGCGGGTCAGAGGGACAGCTCGGAGTGATAACCGAAATTACTCTAAAGCTTACCACCAAACCGAAGAAGTCGGCTTCCTGCATCTGCGCGTTCGATAATGTAAACTCCGCGGGGAAGTGCATAACCGACCTCATAGCCAAACCTCTGATACCCGCATCCTGCGAGCTGATGGATTCGCTCGCTGTATTCGCGGTCAACAAGGCTCGCGGCAACCCTCTGCCCAACTGCGACTCTCTGATCATAGTGGAGGTCGACGGCGAGACCGACGAGGTGGTCGACCGTGACCTCAGGACGGTGGCCGAGGTCGCAAAGGCCAACGGCGCCATAAGCGTCAAGCCCTCCCACGACAAGGCGGAGATCGCCAAATGGACGGATGCCAGGAAGTCTGTTATGACATCGCTTTCCGTACTTAAGCCGGGAAATGTTTCGGTCTCTCTGGCGGATGACATGGGCGTGCCTGTTTCAAGGGTACCAGAGGCTGTGGACGCCTTCGCTCAGATTGCGAAGAAGCACAATGTGACCATCGCGACATACGGCCACGCCTCCGACGGTAACCTGCACACAAAGATGATGCTCGATCCCTACAGCAGGGACGACTGGGAGCGCGGCATAGCGGCCGTGAGCGAGATATTCGATAAGTGCATAGAACTCGGAGGTACGGTCTCGGGAGAGCACGGGATAGGGATCGCCAAGGCCCTGGACTTCATCAAAGAGAGGGGGACCAACCTCAAGACCTACAAGGAGATCAAGAGGGCGATGGACCCCAGTAACATCCTCAATCCCGGTAAGACCTTCGATTACGAAGGAGACCCGCTGAGCGGCCTCAGGTATCCCTGTAAAGAGTGCCAGTGAAACCAAGCGGGGAAACCCGCGATACTATTTTTTCAGAATATCAGGAATACAAGCGCAGCCTCGGCAACGGCCGCAACCATCATGGCCACCCATACCGGTATGCTCCAACCGACTATCTTGGAGCCGTCAAGGGGAGGGAAAGGTATCATGTTGAATACTGCAAGGATCGCGTTGAGCCACGCTATCATGCTAAATAGCATCAGAGGGAAACCGTCGGCGAAGTGACAGAACACTATGGCCACCGCAGCTATGCATATGTTGACCATCGGTCCTGCCGCACTGATCTTCCCGTTCTCGCTTTCGCTTACGCGACCGTTGATGTAGACTGCCCCCGGGGCCGCAATCAGGAATCCAAGGAATGAGATGGCGACCGAGAATAAAAGTCCGGAAACAGACATCCTATACTCTGACCAAGCACCGTACTTCTGAGCCAGGAACTTATGTGCCAGCTCATGGGGGATGAAGCTAACCGTCACAAGGACGAGGCATAATGCGAACAGTATAGCGAAGCTGATAATAGCATCGCTTTCACCCCAGCTTCCAGACATCATCGCAATTGTGAAAGCAACAGAAAGTACCAGCATGGAGATGAATATCTCGCGGACCTCGCGGCGGCTGAACCTGGACTTTCCGAATCCGGGAGTGACGTCTGTCGCACCGAATATGCCTGACATGTCATGCCGATTAGTATTATTGTTTATAAAGATGAAGTCCGCTTCAGTAACAGAGGAAAATGCAGTGCTACCGATCGATGCAACGGGGGAGAAAGTAGGCCTGTGACCATTAATGAACGTTTCCGGAGGGGGCCGGGAGGAAGGTCACCGCCGGCGCCGGCAGCTCAGAAGGCAGCTCCCAAGAACGTAGCCAACGGAAAGGAGGCATGCCGCTGGTGCGACGGATGCGGAACGATCCTTTTAGGGAGCCAGTGTTCGCGTTGCGGCTCTTCGGGAAGGGAGTTCGAGATAAACAGCCCCGGCGATATACGTCCATGCTTCGGCGAATCACGGGATGCAGTCGCCGGCCTGTTCAGAGACGCCTTCGGAACTTCTGCGCCCATCGACGGTAAGGCGGTCTTCCTGAACAAGGTGCCCGGCGAGGACAGGACCGACGAGATCGTGGCACACGGAGCCGTCCTCGGGATTGTCAGGTTCGACATGCGCCTGAACAGGCTGGTACTCGAACTCAGACAGCCCGGCGCGGACATATTCGCAGACGTTGCCACCGAGAACGTGGTGATATTCGCAGGCCTTTCCGGCCACCTGAAGGGCAAGAGCATACCCGGCTCCAACATCAACGAGGTCCTGGGCAATTTCAGCGAAGGCGACACGGTCATCGTAAGGAAGGGGGCTAAGGTAGGGCCCGGTATAGCCTTGGTGTCCAGCGAAGATATCGAATACGCGGAAAAGGCGGTCAAAATACGTGATTTAAATCCCAATCCTGAAAGACCCAGATCTCCGGATTCAGACATAAGGGAGTTCACTGAGGCAAATTCCTCCCATATGAAGGGACTCACGTCCGTTGCGGTCTCGGAGATAAGGGAATCCGTCAAAGGAAGCAAGCTTCCGGTCACGGTCTCGTTTTCAGGAGGAAAGGACTCCCTGGTCGCCTGCTCTCTGACAGAGAAGGCGCTGAAGAGGAAACCTACCTTGCTTTTCATAAACACGGGGATCGAGTTCCCCGACACGGTTGATTATGTCAGAAAGTTCGCATCCGAGGGAGGTTACGACCTCCGCACCGCGGAAGCGGGCACAGCATTCATCGACAACGTGGAATCCTTCGGCCCTCCGGCCAAGGACTTCAGATGGTGTTGTAAAGTGTGCAAGCTGGGGCCTATCACGGAGCTGATCGAGAAGAACTTCCCGCAGGGCACCTTGACCGTGGAAGGCAACAGGGCGCTGGAATCCTTCTCACGTTCCCGCACTCCCCTGGTGTCGAAGAATCCATTCGTGCCGAATCAGACCAACATCAATCCCATACGATCGTGGCGTTCGGCAGAGATATGGTGCTATATCTGGGGCGAGGGCCTGAGTTACAATCCCCTTTATGCCAGGGACTTCGAGAGGATCGGATGTTACCTCTGCGCCTCATGTCTGTCCAGCGAATGGAGGAACACGGGCAGGATATATCCGGAGATGTACGACGAATGGGAGGGCTTCCTCCACAGATACGCTAAGGAGAGGGGCCTCCCCCCGGAATATGTGGACATGAGCTTCTGGAGATGGAAGGCCCTCCCTCCCAAGATGGTGCTTCTGGCCGACCAGCTCGACATAAGCCTCAAGGCGGGATCGGTGTCCGGCATATCCATGAAGGTGCTCAAAGGAGCATCGGTATGCGAGGCGGGAGGATTCTCCGCAGAAGCTGTTGTCACCCTTCCCAGGAACCGCGACTTCTCGTACGTGGCGGACGCTCTCCGAACGGTGGGGGATGTGAAATACTCCCCGGAGTTCGAGATCGCTGTAGTAAGGTCTCAGAAGGGCACCGCGAAGGTATTCGGCGGAGGACAGGTGTCCGTAACAGCGACGTCGCAGAAGAACGCCGAATACATGCTGGAAAAAACCGTAAAGGCGATGGTAAGGGCCATGATGTGCACTTCATGCGGGATCTGCGTCAAGAGCTGCCACAAGAACGCGATAACCATCGCGGGAGGGATGCGTGTAAATCCAGACAAGTGTACATCATGCGGCAGCTGCGAGAGCTCATGCATGGTCATCCATTACTACGACCGTCTGGTCGGTAAGGAAGATTCCCGCAATAAGCCTGCGACCCGTTCTTCAGGACGTGCCAAGGGTTATAAGTGACGATAATATCGCAGTGACATGGAGCTGACCTTCGGGCTGGCGGCGGCAATAGGCATAGGGCCCGCCATGATAATGATGTACGCGGTTCTCAGGAAGTACACATACCCGGCGGTCAAAAATCCCTTCTTCAGCGACCCAACTTTCTTCATGCTTTTCGTGGTCGGCCTGATCGCAGGGACAGTTCTGTTCTCCGTATACACCCGTTTCTGGGGCAGCGAGATTGTAAACGCCATACTATTTGCGGTTTTAGAAAGCCTGATACTGCTCGTGGTCCTGAACCTCAGGAGGTTCCACCGCAAGTCCGACACGGTATTCTACGGGTACGGTCTGGGCCTCGGCCTGGGGGCGACCATGTCCATGGGCATGTCCTACTACCTGTTGCAGCTGGCCGGCTCTGTTGATGCATTGGCCGTCGCGACGCTTTTGGTGATGGCCATATCCAAGACCATGCTCCTGGGGGCGGCGGGACTCACGGTGGGCGAGGCTGTCGCAAAGACGAGGATATTGGAATACACCGCCCAGGCGGTGCTGGTCAACATGGTCTTCCAGCTGGTACTTGTCCCATGGTTCATGTACCCAGGCGAAATAGGGGCATATCTGGGTCTCGCGATGAGCACTGTCATAGCCGCGGCATACTTCTACAAGACGGCTTTCGTGAGCCTTCCCAATGTTGTCCGCGAGGTCCTGAGGCAGGAAGGGAAAAAAAGGGACGACATCCCCAAATGATCATGCCTTGTATCTTCCGGGCTCCGCCTCGAAAACTATGCAGAGCTCTATCATGCCCTTGAGGGCCCTCTCAGGGTCTCGGACCTCGACCTTACGGACGTCGTCGATCGTGAAAGTGCCGTAAATTTTTGTAAGTCCATATGCCAGCATCTCCATTTTCTGCTCCGGGTCCGAACATCCCTCGTACTTGTATTCGAGAGTCGACAACGGGTCCGCCTCTTCGATGCGCCTCCTCGCCTCGAGGTCTTCGGGCGGGGCTTCGAAACCTGTCATACGGGCGAGGGCGTCTCTCACAGCCTTCGGATCAGAATCCGAATATAGGATCCTGGCACTTTCGTTCAGGATAGTTTTTCCGCAGTAGGGGCACTCTGAGGTCTCCGAAGAAAGGTCTATGACCCTCAGGCTTCCGCAGGAGCACGGTGTAACCGCGTAATTCTTCATCTGTACTCCGTGAAAACCAGCGCCGCTATGCAGCAACCATAGTTGTCGGTGGGGATCTTCAGTTCCTGGGTTGCGAAAAAGATCTCCCCGAGTTCGGTGTCTCTTATGCGCCCCATCTCCTTCATCTTCCATCTGAGGTCCTCCCGCAGGGAATCCTCGGACCCGTGGAGATGTCCCTCTGCCACGTATCCCCCTTTACCGTCCAGGCGCAGGGCGTATGCGATTCCGGCAGAGATCGTCTCGCCCTCGCACCCTCTCATCTGCGCCAGTACACAGTGGGTAACTGCACCCATCGGCATCTCCTTCCTCTCTGTAGGGACCGCGCCGATCGGAATGACCGAAGAGACGGAAACCAGGTTCTGCTCCCCTATGCCCGCTGTTATAAGCGCGCGGTCGAAGGCGTTCAAGGCCGAAACCGAGCTCACGGCCGAGCTGGAAGCGACGAAGAATTCGGAAGGTATCAGATACATGTTCCGCACCAAACGTGAATCCGGATATAACGCTTACCCGTAGATGTGCTGATCTTCGGGCAGGGCTTTCGGGGCATCAGACTCGCTCTGCGCCCGGATACGCCTGTCCAGCTCCTCCGCTTCCTGGAACAGCGGGGATGTATCCATTCCCTTCAGCTCCGGGATCACCTTGGCCAGCCTGTCGAGCACGCCAGCCGCAGACCGGGGGTCCGGAAGTTTCGGGTCGGCCGGACACAACAGTGTCACGATGTCCATGCCACGTTCCTTTCCCTCGAAGAGCATCACTCCCGTGAGGCCTTTGATCATCCCGGTCTCCAAGGGTTCGACACCGAAGGAGCTGATCATATCTCTCGCTCCCGGGGTGCTACCGCATGCGTACATGACATCGTCCTTGCAGTAGCGCGGTATGCCCTCGAGACATACGATCTTCTTCGCCCCGTAGTCGCTGAAAATATCCAGCAGCTCGTTGGTAAGAGTATAGCACTGGGTCACCGTCGGGGCAATCTCCGACGTGACGACCATCAGGTCGCTGCAGTTTCCGCCGTCGTCATTCCTGCACAGCCCATGGATGCGCACCGGAGGGTACGGTTCGCCGTCGATGAGGATGCAATAGGGGCTTATATCGTCCGAAGACATCCCTCTCAGTATGGGCATCTTCAGCTCCCTGACTATGTAGCTGGTGACGATCGAGCCGACCAGGCCAACCGTGGGGAAGCCGACGATCGCTATGGCGTTATTGAGCCTCCCGTCGTCATACCTGAAAACCTTGATGTCGGACATGGAACGTAATTAACGCCATTCTATTAATCTGTTCCACGCTTAAGGGGGGCAATGAAAGGAATATCGCAATCGAAGACCGACGGAGGGATCCCGGTCATCACCGACAGGGTCACCGGATGCCGCAGCGCAGGATACCTGGTGGCGGTACGGACCGGCTCCAGGGACGAAGACAAGGACGTCATGGGGATATCACATCTCCTGGAGCATGTGGTCTTCAGGAGCACCGAGAGCCGTTCATCGTACCAGATGGCCAAGGAGATGGAAGGCGCCGGAGGGATGCTGAACGCATTCACGGGGAAAGAGGTAACCGGATACTACGGAATCACGATAAGCGAGACCGCCGACGTGGCCAAGGAGATGGTCTCGGATATAGTGGCAAATCCGCTCATCGGGCACGAGGACACGGAACTGGAGAAGAAGATTGTCCTGCAGGAGCTTAGCATGGTCAAAAACGATCCAGGGTCCTACATTTTCGACGTTTTCGACGAAAACATATGGAGGGGCCACAAGCTGTCCCAGGGCGAAGGGGGCAGGGAGAAGATCGTCGAGAGGCTGACATCCGAGGACCTTCGCGCATACTATGAGGACAGATACGGCAGGCCGAACCTGGTGGTCTTCGCGGTGGGCGATGTTAACGAGAAGGATGCGGTAAAATGGGCTTCCCGCAAGTTCGACGGCATGGAGGCCCCCACAGCACCGAAGCGTACGGCGCCCCCGGTCCCGAAGCCCAAGTACAAGTTCGTCTCCAACAGAGCGGACCACTACCAGGTCGCCCTGGGATTCCCTTCCTGCAGTCCGCCCGGCGACTCCCGTTATTCTCTGCGGATGCTCTCCGCGGTCCTCGGTGCCGGCACGTCGTCCAGGCTTTTCCAAGAGGTCAGGGAGAAGAACGCCCTCGTCTACTCCGTCTTCTCGACAGTGGTCCAGAGCACGGACGCTTCATACATGGGGATATACATGTCGTCCACGGCCGAGAACGTCGAAAAGTCCGTGGATGCGACAGCCGAAGTGCTCCGCACATTCCTCAAGGAGGGGCTCGAAAACGGCGAGCTCGAGCGCACCAAAAGGCTCGTCAAAGGCGAGCTGATAAGGTCCCAAGAGTCCACCGCCCGCAGGATGACCAGCGTCGCCAAGGAGTATATGCTGTCGGGCGGGCTGTACTCTCTGGAGGATGCCATATCCAAAATGGAGGCCGTGACCGAAGAGGACGTCATGAAAGCGGCAGAAGAGACCATCCGCCCCACGACCCTGAACGCGGTAGTGCTGGGAAAGAGCAACAAGGAGCTCAAAGAGATGGAGTTCTGCGGGCTGGATATCTGATCAGCCCTTCCTGAACTCCGAGATCAGGTGCAGCACGGCGTTGACTGCGCCAGGTATCGCGGCCTCCACGTCAGGGGTCATGCTCTCGCTGACGGTCTGTATGTCGCGGGCCTCCACGGCAACGTACTTCACGGCCTCGGGCATCATGTCCGGGTCCATCTGCCTCCCGATGGCTATGGCCGTGGCCAGGTTCACGTCGTGTGCCGAGGCGGGGACCACGGTGTGATCGAAGTGCTCCAGGTCGAAGATCATTATTGTACCGGGAGGTACGTTTCCGGTGAGTATGCTGTCGACTATCACGGCGAAGCGGAAGCCCCTGATGACCGGCAGTATGTCCAGGCCTCCAATTGCCTCCTGCCTGGTCTCGATGTCGGAAATACCAAGTTCATCCACGCGCTCGGCTATCTTCAGTCCAACGGCATCGTCGCTCATGATGGGGCTTCCGAGGCCGACCACCATCGTGGAATCTTTGAGTTTCTCAGACATCGTCCCCATTAGGGAGTATTATGTTATTACGGTTCCGTAGTTTGCACAAGGGTTAATACCGCCGAATAAATGACACATCCGTGGATATCAGGACCGAGACATATCAGGTCATTAACGGCAAGACGGTCACCAACAGGCAGCTGGAGGTCCTATCCTCGGTCGGAAGGTCCGGAAGCATGACATCTGCGGCCGCGGAACTGGGGATTTCCGTGCCGGTAGTGCACAAGTACATCTCTCAGATAGAGGCCGCCGCAGGCATCCCTGTGACGGTATCCACACCCGCCGGGACCAGGCTCACCGCCGCCGGTAGGGAGGTGCTCGGAAAACACCAGGCGACAACCCTCCGGTGCCGCGACGACAGGCGGTTCACCATATGCTGCAGCCCTGTCACAGAGGACCTGATGATGTCCGTCATGTCCGCCCTCAAGCTGGCAGAAGCCGAACTCATAATATCGGACGACGAGAACAATCTCAGGATGATGAAGGAGCAAACGGCAGACTACGCCGTGCTTGACGATCCCATGTATCTCTTCGACGCGGAGGAGTTCGAGTGGACAGAGGTCGGCTTCATGGGTATGGTGATGGTGGACAACGGCCCCTCTTTCATCCGTTACCGTTACGGCGCCCAGAGGGTGGCATACATGTATCTGGACTCCGAGGACAGGGAATATACGATCGATTCCGTCACATACTCTCTGCCCGAGCTGCTGGGCTCCAACAAGAGTTTCTTCATCGACGAGTTCCTGCTTGTCAGAAAAGGGCTCAGGCTCAAGAGCGCGGTGGACCCCAAGATGCTCAGGCACACTATCAACGCCATCTACCGCACGGAGAACCGCACCATCGCAAAGCTCAACAAGGCCCTTTTGTCCAGGCATATAGAGTGATGGTTTAACCAAAAGGATAATACTGTTTGGTTACGGACATCGGTTATTATATACAATCAAGATAGTGCGATTCCAAGGTAGTACTCATGGTAACACCAAATGTAGACTTTGCAAAAGAGATCGCGGCTGCCGGCGGCGCCGAGGTCAAGATGTGCTTCCAGTGCGGTACGTGCACTGCCAGCTGTCCCTCCGGAAGACAGACCTCTTACAGGGTCAGAAAGCTCATGAGGCAGGCTCAGCTCGGACTGAAAGAACAGATCTTCGAGGGCGAGGACCTCTGGGACTGCACCACATGCTACGCATGTGAGGAGAGATGCCCCCGTACCGTCCCCATCGTCGACATAATAATCACCCTCAGGAACATGGCGGTGGCTGAAGGACACATGTTCGAGAACCACAAGAAGACCGCCCAGTCCCTTTACGCAATTGGGCACACTGTCAGCATCAACGACAAGGTGAAGGAGCAGAGGAAGGCCCTCGGACTGTCCGCGGAGCCCCCCACAGTGATCGCCAACCCCAAGGCAATGGCCCAGCTCAAGAAAGTACTGGCTGCAGCAGGCTTTGAAAAGATAGTGGAGTGATATAAATGGCAAAATACGCTTTCTTCCTGGGATGCATCGCGCCTCTCAGATACCCCGGAATCGAGAAGTCCACAAGAGTGGTGTGTGAACACCTCGGGATCGAGCTCGTAGACCTTACAGATGCAAGCTGCTGCCCGGCGCCCGGTGTCATCAGGGCCTTCAGCAGAAAGGCATGGCTCGCAGCCGCCGCAAGGAACCTTGCGCTGGCCGAGAAGATGAAGCTCGACATCGTCACAATCTGCAACGGATGCTTCGGATCCCTGTTCGACGCGGCACATGAGCTCAACCACAACCCCGAGCTGCTCGCCGAGGTCAACGCTATCCTCGCCGAGATAGGCATGGAATACAAGGGCACCACCAAGGTCCGCCACTTCGCAGAGGTCCTCTACAACGAGGTCGGTGTCGAGAAGCTCAAGGAGAGCATCAAGAAACCCCTCGACTACAAGGTGGCAACCTTCTACGGATGCCACTTCCTGAAGCCCAGCAAGTACAAGGCGATCGACGACCCCGAGGATGCCCACATCCTTGACGACCTCGTTGAGGCCACCGGAGCCCAGAGCATGCCCAGAAGGCAGAAGATGATGTGCTGCGGAGCCGGAGGAGGAGTCAGGTCCGCTCTAGGTGACGTCGCCATGAAGCTCACGAAGCAGAACCTCGATAACATGGTCGAGGGCGGCGCGGAGTACATCGTGGACATCTGCCCGTTCTGCCACCTGCAGTTCGACACCGGAGAGGGAGAGCTCGGATTCAGCCTCCCTGTGCTCCACCTGTCCCAGCTCTACGGCATTGCCATGGGCATGGACGCGAAGGAGCTCGGTCTCGAGGCGCACAAGGTGCCTGTAACGCTCTGAAACCTTTCAGGGGGCGGCCTGCCCCCTTTCTCTTATTTTTTTTGGCTTCGGCGGCGGGCGCTTCCGGGCAATGTTAATATATGAGCGGTATCAACCATTTTGTAAATATTTTGTACACATAGGATAAAAAAAATATGCTGGCTATGTATTATTATCTGATACTTACAGATAAATATGCTCCACATAGATTTTAATAGGAATATCGAATCACACCTCTTATCACAATCCTTGGAGAATTCTAATGGCAGCAGGTAAGAAAGGAAGTTCAAGCCGCAAGGTGAAGGACAAGTGGAAGGCGAAGGAATGGTATAAGGTACGTGCTCCCCGCATGTTCAACGAGGTCGAGATCGGAGACACTCCGTCCGCAGACCCCGAGTTCCTCATCGGAAGGACGTCCGAGGTCACGGTACAGGACCTGACCGGAGACTTCTCTAAGATGCACATAAAGCTGAAGTTCAAGATCACAGAGGTCGACGGATACGACGCCAAGACGGTCTTCATGGGCCAGGACCTCACCGTGGACTACGTCAGGAGACTGACCCGCAGAAAGAAGACCAAGACCGACCACGTCGTCGATATCGTCACCAAAGACGGCTTCGGAATGAGGATAAAGACCATGAGCATCGCCGAGAAGCGCATCCAGACCTCTCAGGAAGAGGCCATGAGGCGTATAATCGGAGAGACCGTGGTCCAGATGGGCAAAGAGATGACCATCGCCGAGATCATCAAATCCGTGATCTCCGGAGACATGGCGAAGAACGTCGCCAAGGCGTGCCGCGTAGTCATCCCCGTGAAGAGGATCGAGATACGCAAGTCCGAAGTCACCTCCCGCGGGAACGAGGAGCCCGAATCCATAATCGAGGCCCAGCCCGAAGAGGAAGAGGAGTCCGAGGAAGCGGCCGAAGAGCCAGAGGCAGCAGAAGCTGAATGAAGGCCCCTTGAACGGGGCCTACAAAACTACTTATATACTTATCCAATTGACGGACAAACCAATTAATGCCGAGGTGGCTCAGCCTGGTGGAGCGTCGGACTCATAGGGTTCTGGTCAACAGACCTCTTCCAGGGAAATCCGAAGGTCATGGGTTCGAACCCCATCCTCGGCACCCTAATCATCAATCTCACGTTTTGATATATTTCACGGCGCCAGCCTAATGTGCCGGTGGCAAATTGAAATGTCAGGGCGAGATTATCACCGTCTTCTCGACCAGATATCCGTCCAACGAGTTCGGGCCGTTCTCGCGTCCGATGCCGCTGCCTGCGACCCCTCCGAACGGGACCTCGGGAGGTATCCTCGAGTGCCTATTGACCCACAATATCCCCGATCTCACGCCTTCTATCGCCTTTGACGCGTTCCTCATGTCGTTGGTCCATATCGATGCGCCCAGGCCGAACCTGGTGGAGTTTGCCATCTCCACGGCTTCGTCCAGGTCGCCGAATCTTACTATCGGCAGCACAGGGCCGAAGACTTCCTCGGTCAGGAGCCTCGAATCCGGTTCCAGGTCCGTTATAAGTGTCGGTGAATAGAAGTTGCCCGGGCCCTCAGGCCTCCTGGCACCGGTCAATATCTTCGCGGAGCCCACGCAGTCGTCGACCATCTCCTCTATCCTTTGCAACCCCTTTATGCTGTTCAGCGGACCAAGGTCGGTCCCTTCGGCGGCACCGTCCCCCACCCTGAGCCTTTCGGTTGCGGCTTTAAGCCTCTCCGTGAAAACGTCAGCAACGCTGTCTGCCACGAACAACCTCTTGACTGCCGTACATATCTGGCCACAGTTGTAGAATCTGCCTGCCACCGCCCCCGCCACCGCCCGGTCAAGGTCCGCATCGGCGCAGACTATCATCGGGTCGCTGCCTCCGAGTTCCAATGTGAGCCGGACCCTCCCTGCGTCGACCATCTTTGAGATTTTCTCTCCGGTGTCTACAGACCCGGTGAAAGATAGGTGCCTGATATCTCTGTTCCCGGCTATGGCTGCGCCCGCAGTTTCTCCGTTCCCGGTCACGATCGCCAAGACGTCCTCGGGAAGGCCGGCGGCGAACAGCGTCTTGGCCATCTCGATGTTGGTTAAAGGTGTCGTCTCGGCCGGTTTCACGGCTATGGCGTTACCTGTCGCCAAGGCCGGCCCGACCTTCCATGCCATTATCAGCGCCGGCATGTTCCACGGGATTATGGCACCGCATACCCCCAGGGGAGACTTGCTTGTGAAGGCGTATCCGTAATCGGACTTCGGGACCGTGTTGCCTCCCACGGTCCCGGCTATCGATGCATAGTACTCGAACACCGCGGCGGCTCCAACGATCTCGTTCCTCGCCTCTGCTAGCGGCTTCCCCTGTTCCGAGGTAAGGATCGATGCGAGCCTGTCAAGGTCCGCTCTCATCATCTCCGCCGCCTTGTAAAGCACCATGCCTCTGGAGGCCGGCCTCCTGGCGGACCATCCGGGGAACCCGGTCCCGAGCCGTTCAATCGTACTCGCGACCTCTTCCTCCGTGAACTCCCTGACCTCTCCGATTTTTTGGTTATTTGCGGGATTGTAGACGTCCATCTCTGTGTTCACCTCTTTCCGAGCCTATTCAATATCTCTTTTCCGAACAACTCGGTGCCGGAGTTCCCACCAATGTCCGGGGTCCCCATCCCCGATGATACGGCCCCGGATATCGCCATCTCAATCTCCTCTTCGCACCCGATACCTGCGACATGCTCCAGCAGCATTCCCGCGCTTCGTATCGCTGCGACCGGGTTCGCGATCCCTCTCCCTGCAATATCGGGGGCGCTGCCGTGCACAGGCTCGAAGAGAGAGTTGTCTGCGCCTATGTTGGCGCTCGGGAGCATTCCGAGGCCGCCGGCCACATGGCCGAGGGCGTCGCTCAGTATGTCTCCGAACATGTTTGTGGTCACTATCACGTCGTATCTGCCCGGATTCTGCAGGGCGTCGAACGTCAGCGAATCGATGTAAGCAGTCCTGTACGGGATGCCCAAGCTCTCCGCTACTTTCATGCACGTGTCCCTGAACAAGACGTCCGATTTCATCACGTTGGCCTTGTTGCCTATGGTAAGCGTTCCGCCCTCGAAATCCCTCTTGAGGATGTCGCACGCGCAGACGGCAATGCGCTCGCTGGCCTCCCTGGTCACAACCCTCAGGGTAGTGGACCTTTCGCTTCCGATATCCTCGATACCGGAATACAGGCCCTCCGAGTTCTCGCGGACGACCGTTATCTTGAAACCGTTCCCGCGTACCGGCCTTATGTTGGCGTAAAGGCCGAGATCGTGCCTGATCTTTAGCATCACGCTCTTGTAGTCCGGGTCCGGAGGGGTGGTTATGGCGCCGAAGATGGCGGTGTCCGCCTCTCGCATCATCTCGATGTCTCCCTCGTCGCATCCTTTGCCCGTCTTCTCCCACTTCCCGTACCCCACCTCGACCTCGAGGTACTCGGCGTCCGGGACGTAGTGCTCAAGGACCTTTACGGCCACAGGTATGACCTCCTTGCCGATGCCGTCCCCCTCTATGACCGCTATCTTCATGGGGCGGTCCTCCTGACATCCCATTTTGAGGGCCGTGGTCCCTCTGCCGACCTCAAAGGTCCCTCCTCCTGAGCTCTATGATCCCGCCGGCGTCTATGATCTCCATCATCCTGTCCGAGAGCCTGAGGGACCTGTACCTATTGCCCTTTGTCTCCACATAGGACGCCTCCAGCGAAACTTCGATGTCGTCCCCGTCCTCGCACAACACCGGCCCCCCGACCTCGAACAGAGGCAATCCCCTGTTTATGGCATTCCTGAAGAATATCCTGGCGAAACCGTTGGCGACCACCGCCACCACGCCCGCCTCCTTCAGAGCAATGGCCGCCTGCTCCCTCGAAGAGCCGCATCCGAAGTTCTTCCCGGCGACAATGACGCTGCCCCGGAGACGTGACGACATTCCAGGGTCCAGATCCTCGAACGCGTGCTCAGCCCAGAGTTTTTTGTCCTTAGTCCTCAGGTACCTTCCGGCTATTATGAGGTCGGTGTCGATATCGTCGCCGACCTTCACGACCTTGCCTATCACGGCCTTACCCCCGGTGATGCGATCTCGCCTCTGAGCGCGGAGAACGCGGCCGTTGTCGGAGACGATAGATAATATTCCGCTCCGACGCCCATGCGGTTCTTGAAATTCCTGTTTGCCGTGGAGAGTCCGACCTCTCCCTCTCCGAGCACTCCCTGATGGGCACCCAGGCACGGTCCGCAACCCGGCGTGCATACGGTGGCCCCGGACTCCACTATGTCCCTGAGCACGCCGGTCTCCATCGCCCTGAGAAGAACGGCCCTGGAGGCCGGGACGACCACTGTCCTGACCTTCACCTTCTTTCCTCTGACCACGTCCGCGAACCGTTTAAGGTCCTCGTACCTGCCGTTGGTGCACGTGCCGACGAAGACCTGGTCGATGGGGACCCCCTCAAGGTCCGACACGGGCCTCACGTTGTCCACCCTATGCGGTACTGCCACTACCGGCTCCACGTCGTCCAGGTCCAAGGTCTCCTCTCTCACGTAGTCGCAGTCATCTGCCTTCTGAGGCTCGGCACTCATGCCGTATTCCTTCAGATAGCGGCATGTCTCCGCGTCGGCGTAGAAGAGTCCCGCCTTGGCACCGGCCTCGATGGCCATGTTGGATATCGTCAGCCTGCCCTCCATGCCGAGATCGTTATCGCCCGTGAACTCTATGGCCTTGTAGGTCGCGCCGTCCGCCCCCAGCATCCCCACATATCTGAGCGCCACGTCCTTGGGCTCCGAGAATCGTGGAAGCCTCCCCTCCAATCTGATGTTGATGGTCTCCGGCACCTTCAGCCATGTCCCCCCGGTGGCCCATATCGACGCCATGTCCGATGCACCCACCCCGGTGGAGAACGCCCCGAACGCCCCCATGGTGCAGGTGTGGGAATCGGCTCCTATGACGATCTCTCCGGGCAGGACCCTGCCCTCGCTCATGACCTGATGGCAGACGCCGGAACCAATGTCGTGGAAATCTATGCCCCTTTCTAAGGCGAACCTCCTGAGCTCCGCCTGCAGGTCCGCCGTGGTCGAATTGTTCGCCGGGATTATGTGGTCGTAGATTATCGTTATCCTCTCCGGATTACAGATTTTCTTCGCACCCATCTCGCGGAACGCCGTCAACGCCTGGATCCCTGTGCCGTCGTGGGCAATCGCCCGGTCGACCATCACGTCGACGAAGCTGCCCTCCTCTCCTTTGAGGATCCTCTCCGACAGCGTGCTCAATCGCACGTCCCCCTGACTCTCTCCACGATCTCCATCAGAACCTTGGGCGTAATCGCGCACTTGCCCTCGCTTCTCACTTTCACTTCATGCAGCACCATGTCCATCTGGGCCTCCGTAAGCTGATACCCGAGGGCCCTGACGACGTGTTCGAGGGCCTTTCTGCCCGTGTGCTTGCCGAGGATGAACTTCTGCTCCCCTCCCACCATATTCGGGGGGAAGTACTCATAGGTGGAGCTGTCCACGATCAGGGCGGCAATGTGTATGCCGCTCTCATGTGAGAATGCGTTGTCGCCTACGACCGCCTTCGTCTTCGAGACCTGGACCCCCGAATAGCGTGAGACCATCCGGGACAGCTCGGTGAGGTGCGTGAGGTCGTATCTGTCCACGCCTCCCTTCATCCTCAGCGCCACGAGCAGCTCTTCGAGGCTGGCGTTCCCCGCCCTCTCGCCTATGCCGTTGACGGTTGTGTGGAGCTGGAACGCTCCGCATTCCGCCGCTGTGAACGCGTTCGCCGTGGCCATTCCCATATCGTTGTGCAGGTGGACGCACAGCTTGTTGCCGAGGCCGTCCGTCAGATACCTGACGCCATCCGCAATCTCCAGCGGGGTCAGGCATCCCACCGTGTCCGCAATGCTGCTGTATGCCGCACCGTGCTCGCAGCCTTGTCTGAACATCTCCTTCAGGAAAGACAGGTCCGTCCTCGAGCCGTCCTCCGCGGAGAATCTGACCTGTACGCCGTGGTCGATCGCATAATCGACCATGTCGAGTGCCTGAGCGAGGACCTCTTCGCGGCTTTTCTTGTACTTGACCCTTATGTGCAGGTCGGACGTGGCGATGAATATGCTCACAAGGTCCACGTCGCAATCTATAGCCGCATCGACGTCCGATTTTACCGCCCTGGAAAGACAGCAGATCCTGGCATCGAACCCTGCTTTCTTTATCTTCTTTATGCTTTTCTTCTCGTCTTCGCTGACACTCGGAAAACCGGCCTCTATGACCTCGACGCCGATGGCGTCAAGGCTGCGTGCGATGTCGAGCTTCTCATCGCAGGTGAAGGAGACCCCTGGGGTCTGCTCGCCGTCTCTGAGTGTAACGTCACATATCTCAATATCTAATTTCTTCATGAACCTCACCTTCCGGACATTTCGTCTCTATCACTATCGTCCTGGGGCCCGTCACAGGCCCCCTGATAACCTCGATGGCCTCTTTGACCCCCATCCTCTCGGGATTGGCCCAAGGGATGTACCTCTCCACGTCGAAGCACTCCTCCCCACCTGTCATGGCCAGCTTTCCGTTCTTCAGTATGATGGTCAGAAGCGGGGCGCCTCTTCCGTAGACGTCTATCAGCGAATTTATCCCCGAATGGAGGAGAGCGTAGTCACCGGTGACCGCGATTCCGGTGGACTTCGCGGCGACGGCGATGGAAGATCCCAGGCCGTAGTTGGCAACCCCTATGCTGTAGGGCTTCCTCTTTGAAAGTAAAACGCACCCCGTGTCGATTATAATATCTATGCCCTCGTCGGAGATGAATTTCAGAAGGGGTTTGTAAGGGCAGTTCCTGCACAGGCTCAATATGCGGCCCGTGTTCCCGATGGTCGCCGGGACGTCCGCCTCTCCTCTGAAAATCCTGTCCGCGCGCTCGGCGCTCTCCTCCATAGTCAGTTCCCTGTCGGCGAGACTGCCGTACCTGCGTTCCGCGGGCATCGGGAAAGGCTCTTCCCGGGTCATGCTGTTGAGGGCTATGTCGGTGGCCCTCAGAATCGCCACCCTGGAATACCGCTCGGACTCGGCGAACGCCGTATCGAGGCTACGACACACGGCGGTCGTGTCAAGTTCCACCAGCGGGACGGACGCCACCTCGGCGTACGGCCTGGTGTCCTGGCGGACCTGGGTTCCACGGGCCCCGGTGTCGTCCCCGGATATGATCACGACGCCACCGATTATGCCTTGGGTGGAGGCCATAACCATAGGGTCCGCGAGCGCGTTCATCCCTACGTTCTTCACAATGACCGTGGACCTCTTTTTCAGGAGGGAGTCGCCCAGAGCATATTCCAGGGCGGTCTTCTCGTTTATCGTGTTAATGGACCCTGCCGCTTTCGCAAGGTCCGTTACCGGGAAACCGTGGACGGTGTAGGACGTGTCGCTCGTCGATCTCACGCATTCCGCAAGCAATTCCCATACGGTCCGACCCTCCTCTGCGACGGCGTCGGAGCCAGCATTCGAAAGTTCTCCCTTCGATCTCTTGTTCGTTATGCTCACCTACCTTCGCGGTCGGTACCGCATGGAATCGTATCCTATTCTCACGTTTAAGGTCTCTTAACATACGCACCTGCTGGAACGGCGGGTACGTCAACGAAACCGCAGGATATGCGCAATGGACCTACGTTATGTCATCGGCTGTCGTCCGGCATGACAAGGCGGTCGGCCACGGACAGCCGCGGGGAAGGTCCGAAAAAATCCTGGCAGAATTCGTCTGCTCGGGCCGGCATATTACGATTTTCATGTCCCCCGCGCCCCGGTCCCCGATCGTGCAGCAGACGGGCGATTCTTCAACATATGCCGCTCTGGGCATTTCCCGGCATTTCTCCATCTGCCGCATGCCGCGATGATGTTTTCTCTAACCTTTTATACGGCACAGACATTGAAGAACGCATGAGGATCATCATTTACACCGGCAAAGGCGGGGTCGGAAAGACATCTGTCTCTGCGGCGACCGCCCGCAGGCTGGCCCAGAAGGGCTACAGGACGGTGATAATGAGCACTGATTCGGCCCATTCCCTCGGCGACTCCCTGGGGGTCGAGCTCCCCCCTTACATCCGGAACATAGAGAAAAACTTGGACGCCCTGGAGGTCGACATCATCCACGAGATGAGCACCAAGTGGTCCGACATCAGCGACTACATATCGGCGTTCATGCTCTCGCAGGGGATGGGCGACATCACTGCGGAGGAGATGGCCATAATACCAGGCATGGAGATGGTTGCCGCCCTCTTCTATGTGTTGCAGTTCAAGGAAGAGGACTCTTACGATGTGGTCATAATCGACACTGCGCCCACCGGAGAGACCCTAAGGCTTCTGAGCTTCCCGGATATCTCGAACTGGTACATCGACAGGATGTACTCGATGCTTAAGAGACTGGTCTCCATAGCAAGAGTTACGGTCTCCAAGGTGATAGACCTCCCCCTTCCGAACAAGGAGGTCATGGACAGCATCGAGGATATCAAGAACAGGATGTCGAAGGTAAAATATCTCCTGGAGGACCCCAAGGTGACCACCATACGCCTGGTTCTGAACCCGGAACGCATGGTGATAAGCGAGACTATGCGCGCCTACACGTACATATGCCTGTATAACAAGACGGTGGAGTGCCTGATCGTCAACAAGGTATATCCCAAAGAAGGGCTGGAGGAAGGCTACTTCAAAGAAAGGCTGGCAGAGCAGGAGAAGTACATGGACGAGATACATCACGCCTTCGATCCGCTGAAGATTATGTACGCATACCAGATGCCCACCGAGCTGCGGGGACCTTCAGGCCTGGACCACATGGCGGACATGGTGTTCGGGGATTCCGACCCATCCGAGGTGTATGCCACGGAGAGCCCCATGCGCTTCGAGACGTCGGGAGGTACGGACAACCTGATAATCAAGATGCCCTTCGTCAAGAAGGACAAAGTGGAGCTCTTCAAAGGGGACGGCGACTCCCTGATCATACACGTAGGAAGTCAGAAGAGGACCATCACATTGCCTCTTACCCTCAAGAACGCCGAAGTGGTCGGTGCGGAACTCAAAGGCGGAGAGCTTACAGTTAAACTAAAACGGCAGAACGCCGATAGTAAGGGAAGGTGACACCATGGTCGAGGACGGAAAGGAAGACAGAGACAGCTCCAGGTCGGAAATGGAGGACTTTTTCAACGAGAACAGGGAGTTCATCGAGGCCCTGATCGAGAAGGAAAAGAAGGCGGCGGAGGAAGCTTTCGAGAAGAAAATGGACGGCGCCCGCCAGCATGCGGACAGAACCAAGAGGAACGCGGAAGACGCCTTCAGGCAGATCTACAAAACGGCTATGGATCCGGAGATACAGCGCCACTTCATGAAAGCGGGCTTTGAGATCATTATGGGAATAAACGCCGCTATGAGGTCCATGCCGGTGCCCGACTTCATGAAGGAGGAGATGGCCGAACCGGAGGAGAAGGCCGAACCGGAGGAGGCCAAGCCCAAGAGGCGGCCAAAGGCGCAATCGAAGGCCATAACAATCGATGCCCCGGAAGAGGTCCCCAAGACCGTGACCAGGAGAAAAAAGAAGCCTGCGAGCGAAGAGCAAGATGGATCTTGAATCAGGTCGCGTCGCGGTAAAGGCCGCGAGGAAGGCTGCGGAGGCCGAGACCGAAGGAAGGTCTGAAAATCCGAAGTTCCAAGAGGGATTCGGTCACCGTTCAGGTGCCTTCGTGACCATATCGGAACATCCCTCCGGAGAATTGAGGGGATGCATAGGATATCCGGAGCCCGTCCTCCCGCTGGGCGAGGCCATAATATCGGCGGCCCGCTCGGCATGCCATGACCCCCGCTTCCCACCTCTCACGCCGAGGGAAGCATCCGAATGCGTGTTCGAAGTGACGATACTTACGCCGCCGGAACCCATCAGGTTCTCTTCCACCGAAGAACTTCTCAACAATATCGAAATCGGCCGCGACGGCCTGATAATCTCATATATGGGCAGACGCGGCCTGCTCCTGCCCCAGGTCCCGGAGGAATGGGGCTGGAACAGAGAGGAGTATTTATCCCACCTGTCGATGAAGGCCGGTCTGCCTATGGACGCATGGAAGAGGAAGGGCGTAGCCATAGACAGGTTCGAAGGCGAGATATTCGCCGAGACCTCGCCGAAAGGCGAAATAATCAGGAAGTGAGGCCATGGGACCGGATCTAGTCATTGCGGGCAGGGCGTTCATCGGCGGAGAGCTGAAGGACACCGAGATAGGGATCACCGACGGTAAGATCGTGTTCATAGGGTCCAAGGCCGGCAGGGGCGGCGACCGTATAGACATAGGGACCAGCCGCATAGTTCTCCCCGGAGGCATCGACCCCCATGTGCATTTCAGAGATCCGGGCATGACACAGAAGGAGGATTTCGGAACCGGTTCCGCTTCCGCGGTATGCGGAGGCGTCACATGTGTGCTGGATATGCCCAACACCAAGCCACCGGCATTGGATCCAGATTCCGTAAGTGACAAGAAGGCTCGCCTGAGGGGTCGCTCGTATTGCGACTACGGCCTTTTTGGTGCAATATCCAAAAACCGTTCCCCGGCTAAGATGGCCCCGCTGGTTGCCGGGTTCAAACTCTTCATGGGCTCGACTACGGGCGATATACTCACCAATGACGATACGGCGATATCCAAGGCCCTGAGGGATATAGCGGCTTCGGGAAAGGTTCTAAGCGTGCACGCCGAGGACGACAGCATGCTTCTGCACGAGCACGAGCGCGACTGCACAGACCATCTTAGGAACCGTCCGGCCAGCGCCGAGATTAACGCAATACGCCGCCTTTCACCATACGAGGGAATGAAGATCAACATTTGCCATGCTACGACATCCGAGTCGCTGGCACTGGCATCGTCACTTGGATTCACGACCGAGGTGACCCTTCATCACATGGTTTTCGATGCCGGCACAGGCCACAGCTCCAAGTTCAAGGTCAACCCCCCGCTCAGGGACAGGACGACTATGGAATCCCTTTACAGGTCTTTCATGGAAGGTTCGGCGACAATGATCGGAAGCGACCACGCGCCCCATGCGGAATATGAAAAGAGCCAGGAGTTCGATTCCGCACCGAGCGGGATACCCGGTGTCGAGACAACCATACCCATACTGCTGAATATGGTGAGGTCCGGAACGGTACCGATGAAACGAGTTGCAGAGATGTGCTCAGCGGCACCCGCCAGGGTATTCGGCATGAACAAGGGGTCGATCGAAGTAGGAAAAGACGCGGACCTGTCGATATTCGATATGCGAAAAACAGGAACGATCAGCGCATCGAGGCTCCATAGCAAGGCTGGGTACACACCTTACGAGGGATGGAGTGCCGTTTTCCCCGACATGGTGCTTGTGAGAGGGGAAGTACAGCTGCAGGACGGGGAGTTCTGCGGAGAAACAATGGGAGAGGATATTATTGGTTGATTTCAACGTCGATTATTCGGAAGTCAAGGGCAGGTCCATCGAATGTCCGCCCCAGTGCGGAATGTGCTGTCTCTGCCAGCCCGAGGTTCTTTCGGACGAGAGGGATTTCTTCAAGAAGAACTATCCCGAAAGCATCGTGAAAACAAGACCGCCCGATTCTTATCTGGCACTGGCACTTAAGAAGGGACACGGCTCCTGCGTTTTCCTTAACGGAAGGAAGTGCGACGTTTACCAGTACCGCCCCGCCTATTGCAGGCAGTTCCCTCTTCACATATATGCGGGGGAGAAGATCTCTGTGGAGCTCGATCTCTCTTGCAGAGGAGCTTGGACCGGCAAGGGCGCCGACGCCGAGACGGAGGCGAAAACAATAGTCGAAGCCGCATCTGGAAGGATATATCCGGCATTCCGGGAATCCAAGAAGGTATACGAAGAGTTCTACGGGAACTGCATCGAGGCGGGGGTCATGGGCGACCCTTCCGCCATACGGGCATCAGTATCGGTATCCCTCTCCAAGTTCACGGACCCCGATTGCCTGGGACGTATATTGGACATGTCCCAGACCGAAGACGTGATGTCAATATCGGAAGTCGTTCCCGACACAAGCCCCGACATAGGCGACCTGGACGAGGCGGCCCGCTCTGCCGCGATGGAGTCCATGTCTTCCGAAGACCCTCTCAGCGTACCTATCTACTGCGATGAGAAATGGAACTGGAACATGTTCATGGCGGACGGTGACAGCCTGGAGTGGATGGTCATGGACGACGACGGTAACCTCGTCCACAAGGCCTTCGCGTCGGCCTCCAAGATACCCCTCAAACCTTTGGAGAGTAGTGGAAGGGACGTACTGGCACAATACATTTCACTGCTCAACCGGAGAGAGAGTTTCATGGGCAGCGTTTACAGCAACATAGATGCCGCCGGATACGAGGACTCCATGTCCAACGCTTACTACGGGACTGTCGCAGTATCGGTGATCGACCTTCTCTGGAGGGCCTCGATGCTGGACCACTTCATGGGCACAGGGATGGGTGCGGACGGGATCAGGGAAGCGATAATATTCTATGATATGGACCGCTTGGACGCACCCGCAATAGGGGCGTTCATCTGATAAAGGGTATAATCTACCTACAAACCTTCAAATAGTAAACCCTTTATGGACATCTGGTGGCTTTAGATGATGAAACCATTGTCTGTCCTGGGAAAAGCGGTGAACAACAATGTCATCGTCGTCCTCAGGGGTAAGAGGGAGTACAGAGGCGTGCTCGACGGATACGATCAGTTCATGAACGTAGTGCTGAAGAACGCCGACGAGCTCGTCGAGGGCCAGCCTGTCGCCAAGCACAGAATGGCAATAGTGCGCGGAGATAACATAATTTACATTTCGCCATAAGGAGTGATACAATGGGAACTGGAACATCGGCAAAGGGGAGACACAACAGCAACAGGACTCACATCCCATGCCGCAGGTGCGGAAAACGCTCGTACCACGTGAGGAAGGGCGCATGCGCTTCCTGCGGATACGGTAAAACCGCTAAGCTCAGGAGCTACACCTGGGCCAAGTGCCACGATTAAGTGAGAAATATGACAGGGCCGAAACACAGTTGCGGTGTTGTTGGAATAAACGCCGAAAACAACGTTGTGCCTGCTCTGCAAAAATCTCTCATGATAATCCAGCACCGCGGACAGGAGAGTGCTGGAGTATCGGTATACAATTCTGAGGGGACCATAGATACGGTCAAGGACAACGGACTCGTCCAGACCGCCCTCCCCAAATATATGCTCAGCAAGCTGCACGGGACCGTCGGGATAGGTCACGTGAGATATCCGACGACGGGGACTAAGATCGACGGCAACGCGCAACCTCTGACGGCCACCACGAGATACGGCCCCCTGGCCATCGCCCACAACGGGGACATAACCAATTTCGACACGCTCAAGGAGATGTATCTCGCGTCTGGATGGTCTTTCTTCACGGATTCGGACAGCGAGCTCGTCACCAAGATTTTCAGCAAATATTCCGCACAGCACATAGATCCGATAAAGGCCCTCAAGGCCACATGCGGCGAGCTGGATGGAGCGTTTTCGTTAGTTATGCTCGTGGACAACAGGCTTTTCGGAATAAGGGACCCGAGAGGGATGAGGCCCCTGTGCATCGGCAGGATAAGGGATGGGTATATGCTCGTTTCCGAGTCTGCCGCCATCGATGCGCTGAACGGGGAGCTCATCAGGGACGTGATGCCCGGCGAAATCGTCGAGATCACTCCCACCGAGATCATCAGCTACCCGTACAACACATCGAGCCCCAAGGCACACTGCATGTTCGAATGGGTGTACTTCGCCAGACCCGACTCGGTCATGGACGGCCGCGAGGTATACGAGGTGAGAAGGAAGATCGGTGAGGTCCTGGCGAGGGAAAGCCCGGCCGACGTGGATCTCATCATGCCCATACCCGATTCCGGACGCGCGCACGCGATCGGATTTTCGGTCGAGTCAAGAATCCCCTATGAAGAGGGATTTATGAAGAACCGTTTTGCGGAACGGACGTTCATCCTGCCGGACCAGAGGCAGAGGGAGGCGGCCGTGTCCACCAAGATGAATCCCATTAAGAGCACGGTCAACGGCAAGAGGATCCTGATCGTGGACGACAGCATTGTGCGGGGCACGACGCTGAAGAAGCTCATCAGCATGCTCAGGGGCGCCGGAGCCACGGAGGTGCACGTGCGCATAGGATGTCCGCCGGTAATAGCCCCGTGCTACTACGGAGTGGACATGAAGACCCGCGACCAGTTCATCGCGACAGGCCATTCGGTGGACCAGATACGCCAGATAATAGGCGCTGACAGCCTGGCGTACATCAGTGTGAGGGGACTCATAGAGGCGGTCGGCATCCCCGAAGGCGATCTTTGCCTGGCATGCGTGTGCGGGAAGTATCCGACCTCCATCCCAGGAGAGGTCCACAGGTACCAGTCTACCCTCGGAGAGGGCTTCGTCGGCAAATCCGAATGAGTCGTACTAGGAAACCTTTAATAGGAACAATTTATCACTGAATCTTACCGGGCAGGTAGATCAGTTGGAAGATCGCTACATTGGCATTGTAGAGGTCGCGAGTTCGAATCTCGCCCTGTCCACTTTTTATTAACACTCGGTCGCCGAACCGGGCCGTTCAAATTGTTCGAACCGTCCTTCGCCTTAATTTACGCTGTGTAAACATTTATTACAGCCCAACCCATCGTCAATCCGGACTATGGATCTGAAATTCAAGAGGGCGCGCAGCAAAGAGAACAAGGAGAAGAGGTTCTCGGACATACTCGACGTTTCCGCGGAGCTGTATGACAAACTGCATTATTCCGGCCTCACATTTGAAGAGATATCGAAGAAATTGAATATCACCCGTCCCGCGATATACAAATACTTCAGAACGAAAGATGAGATTCTGGTGGAGATACTTTTCAGAGACCTTGACGATTTGTGCAACGACCTAACGAACAGTTTCGACCCCTCAAAGGATTATGCGAAAGAGGAGATAGCGGCCATATGGACGGACGTCATGATGAAGAACAAGAGGATCATGGACGTCATGTCCCTCCACTCTTCCTCTATCGAGAAGAAGATATCCGCCGAATACAACAGCGGACCGGAAAGCGTGATAAAAGGATACATCCAGACGCTTAAGGAATTGATCAAGTGCCTCGTTCCCGGCATAGATGATGACACAGCGAAGGACTTCATACTGTATCAGTTCTCGTTCGCTGTGGGCCTGTATCCATTCATAAAGATCAAAATGAACGATCCGGACACGAACAAAGAGCGGTTCAGATTCAACAGGGTATACAGCGAGAACATTCTCATCAAGTTAAAGTCCATGGAAGGAAGGTAAAAAATAACGCCGTCGTTCAGGCGGCAAAGAAAAAATTCAGGAATCGAAAGTGTTACGCTTTTTCCTTCTTCTCCGCTTTTTCCTTCTCTTTCTTTTCTTTCTTCTTTGCGATGTTCTGTTTAATATCTTCGATCTTTCCCTTGAAGCTCATTTTCGTACCCCCTTGCATGTTCTGCAGGTTAAGTTACACATAGTAATTTATGTATAAATAGGTTACTCGACGTAAATTAAAACATAAATCAAGGAGCATCAATAAAAATATGAAAACAATGAACCGTTGACGGACCGGACATCGTCCAATGGGAAATTCGAAGAGATGGCCGCAGATGAGTGTGAAAGGCCCCAGTTTGAACGAAAGACGAGGGATCCGATTCACCTCTGCCCGTGACATCGGAGGGACACTACCTTGAAGATCAAGCGATTTACCTGATATTCTTCTCAAGTTTGGCAAGCTTCTTCTTTGCGCAGTTGTCTCCGGAATTTACCTGCCGAGCGAGCTCCTCAGCCTTCTCTTTCTTTACATTGTTATGCTTCGATAACTGTTTTTTTACCCATTGCCTGCAATAGTCGCTGGGCCTGCCATGCGTCATACCCTATTCGATTCCGGCTTTCGAATATTGTTATATTCGGACGATATCGGAAAAATGGGAGATTCCGCGCTTCATAATTCACGTATCGCGTTCTTCATGGACCTGACATATTCGCCGATGTGAGCAACAGAGTCCGGGCCTTCTTCGGCAACGATCTTCACTATTGCGCTTCCAACGATGACGCCGTCGCTCAGGGCCGCCATTTTAGCTGCCTGATCCGGGCCCGAGATGCCGAATCCCACCGCGCAGGGGATGTTCGTGCTCTTTCTCACCAACTCGACCATCGATCCGATGTCCGTTTTGATTTCGGCCCTTGCTCCCGTGACCCCCAACGAGGAGACGATGTACACGAACCCTTCGGCTTCTCCGGCGATCATCGATATGCGGTCTTCCGATGTTGGTGCAATCAACGAGACGAGGTCCAAACCATGTCTGCGGCATGCCGGGCCGAACTCTCTCTTTTCTTCGAACGGCACATCGGGCAGAATCAGCCCGTCAATGTCGATGTCCCTGCACATGGACATGAACCTCTCGGTACCGTACGAGAACACAACGTTCGCATAGGTCATGAACACAATAGGCACCCCGACGTCCCTGCGTATCTCGCGTACCATATCGAAGATCTTGTCTGTTGTGACTCCGTTCTTCAATGCGCGTGCGTTGGCTGCCTGGATCACCGCTCCCTCTGCCGTCGGGTCCGAGAAGGGTATGCCCAGTTCGACGAGGTCCGCACCACTCCTGACCATCTCCTTCACGGCTTTTTTGGTCGTCTCGAGGTCCGGGTCCCCGCAGGTGATGAATGCTATGAACGCCTTGCCGTCGGCGAACGCATCTCCGATCCTGCTCATTCTCCCACCTCCTCCCCTCTGTATCTCGCAATCGCCGCACAATCTTTGTCTCCGCGGCCGGAAAGCGTGACCACCAGCAGGTCGTCCTTTTTCATTTCGGGAGCTATTTTCATCGCGTAAGCCAAAGCGTGCGCCGATTCTATCGCGGGAATTATGCCTTCCTTCTTAGAAAGGTACTCGAACGCATCGACAGCCTCCTCGTCCGTGATGGGAACATATTCAGCCCGGCGAATATCATGCAGCCACGAATGTTCAGGCCCTATTCCGGGGTAGTCGAGCCCTGCCGAAATCGAATACACCGGGGCGATCTGTCCGTATCCGTCCTGGCAGAAATAGGATTTCATCCCGTGGAATATGCCTGGGCGTCCGGTGTTGATGGTTGCGGCGGTCTCGAAGGAATCGATCCCGCGACCTGCCGCTTCGCATCCTATCAGACGGACCTTCTCATCGTTTATGAATTCATAGAACGAACCGATCGCATTGGAGCCACCTCCGACACATGCGATGATGGCGTCCGGAAGTCTCCCCTCTTTTTCCAGGATCTGCTGTTTTATCTCCCTGCCTATCACGCTTTGGAAATCCCTCACCATCGTCGGGAACGGATGGGGCCCCATGACAGACCCTATGCAGTAATGGGTGTCCCCCATGCGGGAGGTCCATTCACGCATAGTCTCGGAAACGGCATCTTTTAGAGTTCCCGTACCCGATTCCACAGGTATCACTTCGGCTCCGAGGAGCCTCATCTTGTAGACATTCAGAGCCTGTCGTTCCATGTCGTTGGTTCCCATGAACACCACGCATTCCATTCCCAGTAGGGCGGCGGCCGTCGCGGTCGCCGTCCCGTGCTGTCCGGCCCCTGTCTCGGCTATCAGGCGGGTCTTGCCCATCTTCTTGGCCAGAAGCGCCTGCCCCAGCACATTGTTGATCTTGTGTGCGCCGGTGTGGTTCAGGTCTTCGCGTTTAAGATAGATCTTCGCTCCCCCGAGGCCATCGGACATCCTTTCTGCAAAGTACAGCCTGCTGGGCCTTCCGGCGTATTCGCAGAGGAGCGCATTCAGCTCGGAGACGAATGTCGGGTCAGCCTTGTATTGTTCGTACGCCTTCTCAAGCTCGATCACTGCGTTCATCAGGGTCTCGGGTATGTATTGTCCCCCGTGTTCTCCGAATCTTCCTTTTTTTGTCATATGAGCACCTTCTCTGTCTGTCCTTCTCACGGATCCGATGAACTGTTTCATCTTCCGACGGTCTTTCTTACCTTCTGTTTCCACTCCGGAACTGGTGTCGACGGCATACGGGCGGAACGTTCTCACGATTTCTGACACGTTGTTCGGGTCTAACCCTCCTGCGAAGAAGAACGGGCGGCCGCACTCGTCGACGAGCGTCCCGTCGAACCGCTCTCCCGTACCGCCGGCCCCGTTATCCAGCAATATGAAGTCCGCAGGAGATGCCAATGCTCTCTCGAAATCGCTTCTGCTGCTTATTCCGAACGCCTTCACCACCGGTACGCCGGTCATTTTGCGTATTTCCTCAATGAAGGTGTCGTCCTCGCCTCCATGAAGCTGTATCATCCCGATTGTCTTATTTTTCACCAGGCCGACTATGTATTCTTCAGGCTGGTCGACGAAAACTCCCACGGTGGCAACCCTGCGGTCCATCAGGTGACGCAGGCGAGCGGCCGTTTCACATGTCACACATCTGCGGCTCTTTTCGGAGAACACGAACCCTGCGTAATCCGGGAGCAGGGCGTTGATGCACTCGACGTCCTCCGGCGCCCGGATGCCACAAATCTTGATCTTCGTCATTTGGTCCCTCTGAGTTCGTCGAGTCTTTTCTTCTTGTCATGGGAACGCATCAGCGTTTCTCCGATAAGCACCCCGTCCACCTTGGACATGCGGAGGATGTCGATGTCGTTCGGACAGTTTATTCCGCTTTCGGCGATGAAAAGCACGTCCGGCGGCACGATCTCCCTCAGCCTTCTGCTGTTCTCGAGGTCCACGGTGAAATCGTTCAGATTTCTGTTGTTCACGCCTATCATCCTTGCGCCCGCGTCCAGGGCCGACGATATCTCCTGCTCGTCGTGCGCTTCCACCAGTGCGGACATGCCCAGGTCGTCGCAGATCCCAATATATCTTTCGAGTTCTGCGTTCTCGGTGATCGAGCATATCAGGAGCACCGCCGAGGCGCCCAGGGTCTTCGCTTCATAGATCATGTACTCGTCTACCGTGAAGTCCTTCCTCAGACACGGCACCGATACGGCGGAGGCAATCTTCTTCAGATGCTCATTTTCTCCCAAGAACCACTTAGGCTCGGTCAGTACGGATATGCATGACGCACCTGCGGTTTCGTATTCTCTGGCTATCTTCTCGTAAGGGTATTCCGTCACAATCCTGCCTTTAGACGGCGAAGCCTGTTTGCATTCGCAGATGAACGATATGAGGTCTCCTGTCAGCGCCTTCTCGAAAGGGAATCCGGTATCGCATTCCATCGAGGACGCTGAATCCCGCATCTCCCGGAATGAAAAATGGCCCTTCGATTCTGCGACGCGGACACTGGCATAATCGGCAATGTTCTGCAGGACATCCGTCATTTCCGCTCACCCGTTCGAGGCTTTTACAAATTCGTCCAATTTAGACGCGGCCGAGCCGTTATCTATCATCTCTGCCGCGAGATCCATTCCGTGGCCTATATCCACGGCTTTCCCGGCGATATACAACGCCGAGCCCGCGTTCATCAGCACGGCGTTGCGACGGGCCCCCTCCTCTCCGTTCAGTATCGAACGAGTGACGGCCGCGTTCTGGGCAGGCGTGCCTCCGGTGAGGTCTTCCCGTCTTCCCATCGGAAGGCCGAATTCATCGGGCGACATCTCGAAAGACCTGTAATATCCGCTTTTTATCTCACATACCGTGGTCGGAGCGCCGACGGATATCTCATCCAGCTTGTCTTGTCCGTACACTACCATCCCATGTTCAACACCGAGTTTCATAAGAACCTTGGCCAAAGGTTCAACCAGCGATTCGCTGTACACACCCAGCAGCTGCATGGACGGAGACGCCGGATTGGTCAGAGGACCGAGGATGTTGAACACGGTACGGAATCCCAGCTCCTTCCTTATCGAACCGACATACCTCATCGATGTGTGATATTTCTGTGCGAAGATGAAACAAATCCCGATATCTTCGAGCAGTTCGACGCATTTCTGCGGCGAGAGGTCGATATTCACGCCCAGCGCTTCCAGGCAATCGGCCGTTCCGCATCTGGACGAGGCCGCCCGGTTGCCGTGTTTTGCGATCTTGACGCCTGCGGCCGCGACGACCAATGCAGACGTCGTCGAGATGTTGAAGCTCTGGGAGCCGTCGCCGCCCGTTCCGACGATATCCATTATCTTCATGTCGTGCACGATTTTCTCGGAATGCTCCCTCATGGCGGCGGCGCAGCCCGTTATCTCGTCTATCGTCTCCGCGTTGGTGTTCTTCGTGCTCAACGCGGCGAGGAACGCGGCATTCTGGATCTGGGTCGTCTGCCCGGTCATGATCTCGTCCATCACGCGATAAGCCTCGTCGTAAGTGAGGTCCTCCTTGTTGACCGTCTTGATGATGGCTTCTTTGATCACTATATCACCTCCGCGCCAGTTTCAGGAAGTTGCGCAAGATCCTCTCCCCGTCGGGTGTCATGACAGACTCCGGATGGAATTGGACCCCGTAGACGTCATAGCTCCTGTGGCATACAGCCATGACCTCCCCGTCCTCGCTCCTGGCTATCGTCTTCAGGCACCCGGGGAGGGTTTCCTGTACGACGGCCAGAGAATGATAGCGGGCCGCCGGCATCCTTTCCGGACATCCCCTGAATATCGGGCTTTCCGTGAACAATGTCACCACTGACCGCTTGCCGTGCATCAGTGTCTTCGCATACGACACGGTCGCGCCGTACGCCTCGCATATCGCCTGATGTCCCAGACAGACTCCCAGTATTGGGACGGTCTTTCCGAACGCCTTCACCGCTTCCACGCATATGCCCGCATCCTCCGGCCTTCCCGGTCCGGGCGACAGCACGATAGCATCCGGTCCCATCCTTTCCATCTCTTCGAGCGTTACCTTGTCGTTCCTCACGACCTCTATGTCAGGGTCGATGGAACCAATCAGCTGATATAGGTTGTAGGAAAAGCTGTCATAGTTGTCGACGAGCAATATCATCAGCGTCCCTCCGATGTCCTTAGCGCTTTCACGACCGCCGCCGCCTTATCTATGCATTCCTGATGCTCCCTCTCGGGAACCGAATCGGCCACTATCCCCGCGCCGGTCCTGACGAACACCTTCCCGTTCTTCTTGTACGCAATTCTTATCGCGATGCAGGTGTCCAGATTCCCGGTGAAATCGATATATCCTATCGCTCCGCCGTATATCCCGCGCTTGTTGTTCTCGATGTCGTTTATCAGCTGACAGGCCCTTATCTTGGGAGCTCCGGAAAGGGTTCCCGCAGGCAATACGGCATCCAGCACGTCAAGCGCGTCGAGCCCCTCGCGTATCTGTCCGCTCACCGCGGAGCCTATGTGCATCACGTGGGAAAAACGTTCCACGGAGTGATATTTCTCCACTTTCACGGTGCCGAAACTGCTGATCTTTCCGATGTCGTTCCTTCCCAGGTCCACCAGCATGTCGTGCTCCGCAAGCTCCTTGGCATCCGACAGGAGGTCCGCCTCCAGAGCCCTGTCTTCCTCTTCCGTCCTCCCTCTGGGGCGCGTGCCGGCCAATGGGAACGTGTGCAACGTCCCGTCCTCGAGTTTCACAAGGGTCTCGGGGGATGCGCCGGCCACCTCCATGTCGGAGCCCGAAAAGTAGAACATGTACGGAGATGGGTTGAGTTCTCTAAGCGAGCAGTATGTGTTGAGCAGGCTCCCCTCGTATTCGGTCTCCAAACGGTTCGAGAGGACGATCTGGAAAACGTCTCCTTCCCTGATGTGGTGTTTCGCCCTCTCCACCATGGCGCAATACCTTTCCTTGTCGAAAAGAGGTTTCAATTCCGTCAGCATCTTTCCGGGCTCGTCTTTCTTCGGTTCGCCGTTGTCGACGAGGTCCACCATCTGCCGCAGGTCCAAAACGGCCTTGTTGTAGTTGGTATACACATCTGAAAGGTCCATGTTCACGATGAACACGATCTTTTTTTCGAGGTTGTCGAAGGCTATGACCTTGTCGAAAAGCATTATATCGACGTCTTTGAAACCCTCGGTATCTTCGGCATCCAGATTCAGGATCGGCTCGGAATATTTCAGATAATCATAGGAGAAGTATCCGACGAATCCACCTGAAAAGGGAGGAAGGCAGCTCATACGCGGGCTCCTGTACCTGTCCAAAACCTGTCTTATGTATTTTCCCGGGTCGTCGGTCTCGAAAGACAGCGAATCCACCTTCATGTTTCCGTTCAGGCAGGTAATCGATAATTTCGGATCGTATCCCAGAAAAGTGTATCTCCCCCATTTTGCATCATTTTCCACCGACTCCAGTATGTAACAGTGGCCCGAGACGTTCTTGAGGATGCGAAGGACGTCTATGGGTGTCTTCCCGCCGGAGGGAACCTCCGTGCTCACGGGAGCCGTCCTATATCCTCCTTCGACGGCCAGCTTCTCTATCTCTTCAATGCGGGGGAATATCATTTTTCATGCCTTCTCAGCGTCCGACGATGTAAATGGAGGTCCATCGTGTCTTCAGCAATAACCATAAATCTACATTAGATATATATTTAACTACATTGATGTATATTTTAGTTCATCAATAGCTAGATCGGTATTTTCAATTTCACATCAGAATCCACGTCGTCCGCAGACAGAAAACCAGAATGCCCATATCCCCTTCGCGTCCGGGCCCGTGGGCGGCCGGACGTGCAATCCGGCCACAGGAGGCTTATACGGTCTCTTGCGCTCTCAAAGCTTATAACTGCCCGATATCATGACCGTCCATGGAAGCCGATGCAATAATCGCATCACTCAAGGACCACTCTCCGGAGATCGTACTTTTCATCGGAGGTCTGATCGCGATATTCGTAGTGTACCTGTACCTCAAGGACGATGGCTCTGCAAAGTACAAGTTCGCCGTCTTCCTAGGGCTGGTCGCCGGTGTGGCGATGATATATATCGCAGCGGTCACCTGGTCCGGTCTTGCTCTGGCCACGGCGATAATAGTCGCAGTGGGAGGTTTCGCCCTTATCATAAGGCCGTTCCGTGAAGTGCATTTCTCAGTGATCCTGGCACTTTTCGTGATGGTGGTAGTTTACATACTCCTTGGGGAGCTTGACGGGACGATGGTCTACAGCATCGACATTTCTTTCCTCGCCTCGGGATACGTGAGGATCGCGATAGCCCTGATAGCCGGTGCCATAGTATATATGATTACAAACTTCATCGAGGAGATCATCAGGCTTTTCGGTAAAATCCTCAACTGGTGGCCTTTCCTTCTGATGATCGGGCTCCTCTGTATGGCTGAGGGCGTCATGGTCTTCCTTGGATACGGGTCTGTATACGAGATCTATCTGGACTACACCTCCTGAGAGACGTCCGGATATTATCTTTATGTAAACCTTTAAATCAGTAAAGGCGTTGTTGGGTGAGTGGGCCCGTGGCTTAGCCAGGATATAGCGCTGGCCTTCTAAGCCAGACGCCTCGGGTTCGAAAGTTTCATAAAAAGGAACCGAAATTCCCGACGGGCCCGCCAAAGGATGCCGCCCCCGGGGCAGGTGTCCAGGAAGGAAAATAACATGAAGAGAAGTTCACGCGCCTGGAAGAAACGCGGCAATCAGCGTTGGAAATGGCGCAAGAAGAAGATGAGAAGGAGAAAGAGAGCAGCTAAGATGCGCAAGCAGTGATCACAGTCATTCTGACAAGGGAGTATAGGCTAACCTGGCAGACTGGCGGGCTCCAGTTATAGAGCGTGATTGAATTGAGGTTGCTGAAGTTATGATGAATAACTGGAGCGATGACTCGATAATTTCGCGGGGGGTAGCTCCCCCCGTGGTGGAAACCCGCTGACGGGGGTTCAAATCCCTCTGCTCCCACCTTGCGTATCTTAGCGGCATCTCTGCCCCCCTGAGAAGGGGCATAACAACTTTCTCTTCTTTTTTCTTTAAAGAACAATCAATTTCTTGTGTTTTTCTTGAATTTGTTAATCCGCGACATCATGTGTTCCTGCAAGGACCGGTCCGTGCAGTAAACATAGCAGCCCTTCATACCTCGGGTCATCAGGGTGCGGTAGGTGTTCCTTATTATCCTATCGGCCACCTTCTCCTGTTCTTCGGGATCTGGGTATTTCTGTTTCAGTCCGCGTAGCGACTGGTCCGTACGGGCCCTCTTCGTACGGTCGGTCACGACCTTCCCGTCCCTGTAGGCCAGGTCGTCGCCGATTATCACGCCGACATAATCAAATTCGAGTCCCTGGCAGGTATGTATGCATCCTATTTCCCCGACGGATGTCGCATCTACCGCCCAAGTGTTTGTCGAGCCAAGATTCCAACTCATTCCAAATCCGAAATCCTGTATTTTCACATCGTGATATGCCGGGTCGTGTTTTTTATCAGTCTTCCAATCCCAACAGTAACCGGCGACCATGCGCGACTTGTTTGCTGTGAGATTCTTTTCCTCGATCGAGCGCCTGAGCTCGTTGGGGTCATCGAAAATCTCGATGTCGTACACGAAGTCGTCCGCCGTGTCGAAGTTTGCTGTCTCTCTAATTCCCAGCAAATCATCGACCCATGCCAAATATCCGTCCGACCCGTCACATCTGAACTGCGAATCCAGTTCCATCCTCTTAATCCGGGCGCCGCAGGAACGGGCAAATCCCTCTATGTTCTCTATGGTCCCTATATCATCCAAGGTTACGCGCTGGCTTTCGTCTATGAAGAAGACGGAGAGCTTCGACGCGTTGATAATCTCCTTAATCTGATTTTCCCCTTGGTTTTTGAACATGCCGGATTTTTCCGCCAGGCGATGGGATTCGTCGACCAACAGGACATTGAAGTCATTCTTGCCGCTCGATATGAACGCGCCCGAACCTTTGAACATGTTTTTAACGCTTGTAACGCTGCGTGAAAGTCTTCCCTTCCCCTCGCTGAGTTTCCGGAAATAGACATTTCTGGGCGCGCTGTTCTTTGTTACATAGGCGACGAGATTGCCCTGCTCCGTCAACTTTGCGAGAAGGTTGATTGCCAGGACCGATTTTCCAGTCCCGGGCCCTCCCTCCACGATGATCACCCGTTTAAAAGGGTCGTTCCTGCACCTCTTCGCTTGGTCCAATATTTCCTCTAGAACGACCTTCTGCCTGTCTATCATGACGAACTCCCGATTACCGTTCACGAGGGAAACAATGCAGTCCTGGAGCGATTTAGAGGGGCGCAGCCTTCCCCGTTCCATCATATCTATGACGTTTTTGCTGTCGCCATGGCGTACATACGTCTGGATGAATTTCCTGAGCCTGTTTTTGTCACGAATGCCGAACAAAGGCGCCTCTGACATGTAGAAGCCGTATGCCTGGTCCGTAAGAGGGTCGTCGTCTGTGATTTCGTAGTTGTGCAGATAAGCGCATGGCTTCAGCCTCAGAAGCCCGTCCTGAACGCAAACGCTGTAGTCGTTAATCATCTGTACGTAGGACCAGGCCTGGAAAGAGGGGTGCGTAGTTTCGTTCATCGAACCGCCCAGCACGGTCTTCACAATGCCGTCTTTCTCTACCACTGATTCTGCGATTGTCCACTGCTTCAATTCAATCACGATTGCAGAACCGATTCCCCTGTCATCGGTGCCGGCAACAATCATGTCGACCCTTTTTCCTGTGTAGGGGATGTTGTATTCGACAGCTATGCTGGCATCCTTGGGCACATCGGATTTCCCAAGCACGATATACATGTGATTCAAGGAATTCTGCCACGATGAAAATTCAGACTGCGGAGTGCCCCTTCCCATCTTCTCATACACTGCGGCGCTCAGTTTTCCGGCCAACAGGCCGCCGTCGACGTCTGATTCAAAATCAGCCAGCGTACCGCTGTATATGATCATCCGTTGGCGCAAAGGAATCTGAAGTTATATCGCTTGCGAACATCAGTTCTTGAAGCTGTGTATCGGCGCGGGTATCCTCCCGCCCCTGTTCACGAATCCTCCGCAACCGAACCTGCTGACGGGCATGATCGGCGCAGAGCCCAGGAGACCTCCGAACTCCGCGTGGTCGCCCGGCTTTTTGCCTATCACCGGTATGAGCCTGCATGCGGTCGTCTTCTGGTTGACCATCCCGATCGCCATCTCGTCTGCTATGATCCCCGCTATCGTCTCCGCGGACGTGTCACCGGGTATCGCTACCATGTCCAGCCCGACAGAGCATACGCACGTCATGGCCTCCAGCTTCTCGATGCACAGGGCGCCGCATTCAGCGGCACGGACCATCGAGCTGTCTTCGGATACGGGTATGAACGCACCGCTCAATCCTCCGACGTACGAGGACGCCATCACTCCTCCCTTCTTGACCTGGTCGTTGAGTATGGCCAGGGCCGCCGTCGTACCGGGGGCGCCGGTCCTTTCGATCCCCATCTCCTCGATTATATCGGCGATAGAATCTCCTATCTCGGGGGTCGGGGCCAGAGAAAGGTCGACTATTCCGAACGGAACGCCCAGCCTTGCGGAGGCTTCCTTGGCAACCAGCTGTCCCGCCCTGGTGACTTTGAACGCAGTCTTTTTGATCGTCTCGCAGAGGACCTCGAAGTTCTCTCCCCTGACCTTTGACACGGAAGTCTTAACGACTCCGGGTCCCGACACTCCCACGTTTATGACCGTTTCCGGTTCTGTGACGCCATGGAAAGCGCCTGCCATGAACGGATTGTCGTCGGGAGGGTTGCAGAACACCACGAGCTTTGCACATCCGATCGAGTCCTTATCTTTGGTCAGTTCCGCCGTTTCACGGATTATGTCGCCCATGGTCCTCACGGCGTCCATGTTAATGCCGGTCCTGGTGGAGCCCACGGATACCGAGCCGCAGACCCTTTCCGTTGACGAAAGGGCCTCGGGTATGGACCGGATAAGGAGCCTGTCCGCCTCTGTCGAGCCCTTCTGCACCAGAGCGGAATACCCGCCGATGAAATTAATGCCCACATCCTCGGCGGCCCGGTCCAGCGCCTCCGCGATCTTTACGAAGTCCTTAGGGGTCCTGCAGGCGCATGCGCCGATGACCGAGATGGGCGTCACCGAGACCCTCTTGTTTGTTATCGGAATGCCGTACTCGAGCCCTATCTCGTCACCGACCGATACGAGGTTTTTGGCTTTTTCGGTAATTTTCCGGTATATCTTCTCGCAAAGCCCGTCTAGGTCCGGGTCGCAGCAGTCCATGAGGCTGATGCCCATCGTTATCGTTCTGACGTCCAGACTTTCATCTTTGATCATCGAGTTGGTTTCAAAGACCTCTTGGAAATCGACCATCGGATCAGATCCTGTGCATCATGTTGAAGATGTCTTCGTGCTGGGCCTGAATAATGCAACCGACCTTTTCACCCACAGTCTTGAGGCCTTCGGTGAGTTCGGCGAACGTCTTTTCGTACTTGTCCGTATCTACGATCATCATCATGTTGATGTAATCGCCTACAGTGGTCTGTTTTATGTCCAGTATGTTGATGTTGTTGTCCGCGAAGAAATTGCACACGGCGGCGATTATTCCGACGTGGTCCTTCCCCACCAGCGTGACTATGGTCTTGCTCATTTTACGGCCTTCCTTTCTTTGATCATTATCGCGTATTCCATCGAGTCCACCAGCGCCATCAGCGAGGCCTCGATGACGTTCTGTGAAACGCCCACTGTGGTCCAGCTATCGGTCCCGTCCGTGGAGCGTATCAACACCCTTACCGCCGCCGCGGTGGCGGCCTTCTCGTCCAGCACCCTGACCTTGTAGTCGGAGAGGCGTATGTCGTTAAGCACGGGGTAGAACTTCGAAAGCGCCTTCCTGAGCGCGTTGTCCATTGCGTTGACCGGACCGTCGCCGTCGGATGCGGTGTGCTCGATCTCCCCGTCGCTGTTCCTGACCTTGATGCTGGCCTCGGATATCAGTTTGTTGTTCTCGACTTCGTCTATGAACAGCCTGAAGCCTGCGATGGTGAAATACGGTTTGAACTCCCCTCTGATTCTTTTGACGAGCAGCTCGAAGCTGGCATCCGCGCCTTCGAACTGGTATCCTCTGGACTCCAGTTCCTTGACCGTCTCGGTTATGCGGCCGCTGTCGCTGCTGTCGGTCCCGATCCCCAGCTCGTTCAGTTTCTCTATGATGCTGGCTTTTCCGGACATGTCGGAGATGAGCACCCTGCGCTTGTTACCCACCGTCTCCGGCCTTATGTGCTCGTACGTCCTGGTGTCCTTCATCATTGCCGAAACGTGCATTCCGGCCTTATGGGCGAACGCCTTCTCACCGACATAAGGCAGCCCGGGAGAAGGCGCCGTGTTGGCAACCTCCCCGACGAACTTCGAGAGCTCGGTAAGCTTCGTGAGGTCCCTTATGTTGGTGTCGCGTCCCATCTTGAGCATTAGATTAGGTATTATCGAACAGAGGTTGGCGTTCCCGGTCCTCTCGCCTATGCCGTTTATGCATCCCTGGACCATGGACGCGCCTGCCTTTACCGCAGACAGGGAGCATGCCACAGCCAGTTCCGAATCGTTGTGGCAGTGGATGCCCACCGCCGCGTCGAACCTGCCGCATACAGCTTTCACGGCGTCGGCCACGCGGTCCGGGAGGGTTCCTCCGTTCGTGTCGCAGAGCACCAGCCATTCGGCTCCTGCGTCGGCGGCCGCGCCAAGTGACCGAAGTGCGTATTCGGGGTCCGAATAGAAACCGTCGAAGAAGTGCTCTGCGTCGAACATCACGCGCATCCCGGATTCTATGAGGAACCTGACGCTGTCCTCGATCATCGCCAGGTTTTCCTCTTTGGTGGTGTTCAGCGCATGAACTACCTGGAAGTCCCACGTCTTACCGAAAATGCACGCCCACTCTGCCCCCGAAGCGACCAGCGCTTTCAGGTTCGCATCCTCTTCGGCCCTGATGTCGCGCCTGCGTGTGCTCCCGAAGGCCGTGACCTTGGTATTCTTCAGGTTCATATTCTTCGCCGCGGCGAAGAATTCATCGGTCATGGGGTTGGACCCGGGCCATCCGCACTCGACGTAGTCTATGCCGAACTCGTCGAGCTCGCGCAATATGTCTACCCTGTCCTGTACCGAGAAAGATATGCCTTCGCTCTGGGCGCCGTCCCTGAGCGTGGTGTCGTAGATGATCACTGACATTTTATTCCTCTCTGTCGTCGAGCACGGATATCAGGTCGCTTAGTATCGCCGATGCGGTCTCCAGACGCCCGGCCCCGCGGCCGGTAATCGTTATGGGGCCTGCCAGGTCGCTGAGTATCTGCGCCGCGTTCAACGTCCCGGTGACGGCCAACGGATGCCCTCTGGGCACAAGCCTGGGAGCCACTTCCAGCTTGGTATCCGTCACCTCTCCGATAAGGCGGACGACCATGTTGCGGGATTTGGCAAGCGCGATGGCCTCTTCCGTTATTCCGGTGATCCCGGTTATAGAAACATCTGAGAACGTAACGTTGCGTCCGAAGACGGAGTTCGCCAGGATCACGACCTTGCACGCGCTGTCGTACCCTCCGACGTCCCCGGTGGGATCGGCTTCGGCGTATCCGAGCTGCTGGGCCTCCTTGAGGGCCTGTTCGAAGGGCTGTCCGCTGTCCATTTTACTGAGTATGTAGTTGCAGGTCCCGTTAAGGATCCCGCGGATCGACTGTATCTTCTCCCCTACCAGGTTGTCGTGGCAGAGGTTTATTATGGGCATCGCACCGCCCACCGAGCCTTCGAACTTCAGCTTGCACCTGTTCCTCCTCGCAAGGGCAATGAGGTCTCCGAACTTGATCGCGAGCGGGCCCTTGTTCGTAGTGATGACATCCTTGCCACACTCCAGCGCGTGGACGATGTTCTTCAGGCCCTGTCCCCCGGTCTCGTAGTTCGTCGGGCTGACCTCTACGAGTATATCGTAATCCACGGAGTCCAGGACCTCGAGCGCGTCCGAGTAAGTCCTGCTCCCCACACGTTTGGTCTCCGCCTTCCTGGACACCAGGTCCATAGGTGCAAGCCCCTCGGGGTCGGTCACGTAGGTCTTGGAGTCCATTACCCCCACGATCTTCACGTTCTCGCCGTAGCGTTTCTTGAAGAACATCTCCCGAGACTCGAGGACCTCTGCCAAGCCCTGCCCTACCGTGCCGAAGCCGGCGATGAATATGCGCATATCAGAGCCCCCTGACGTATGTTATTGCGCCTTCCCTGCATGCGGACCTGAGGAATCTGTCCAGAGCGTCAAGGTCGTTCTCCTCGCGGACCTTAACCGATATCATCGCGGTACGCTTTTCATCATGGTTCTTCGAAGAGTACTGGATGTCCACCGAGTCTACCGTGACGGCCTGGGACGCCTCTTCCATCAGCCGCTCGATATATGATGCCGTGATGCGCCCTATGAGAAGGTACTCCATCGAGAAAGTGCTGTAGACGGAGCCAATGCTGGATATTATGATGTCCCTTGATTTCCATATGTCCTCCAGCCTCCTGAGCTGTGTTGCGTCCTCGACCTCGAAAGTGACGTTGAGCGAAATCCTGTGGTTCACGATCTGCTCGCGGTCGTGGACGACGCCCATGATGTTCCCGTCGACCATAGATATCGGTTCGAGGGAACCCACGAGCTGACCGGGGAGGTCTTTAACGTACAGTTCTGCGTTCACTATCATTTTTACTCTGCTGAATATCTGCCCCTTGTTAATTATATTATCGTCACCCGTGCGCGAAAAACAGTGGATATCGATAAAACGGCCCAGAAGGCAGGAATTCGCGGTATTTTCGCGGTAATAGGGTATCTAACGTATGTGCCAGCAGATGAATGTTCAGATACGCAATGCACGACGCGACCATCGGGCCACATGAACGTCCCGATGTTCTTCTCGGAAAGTTTCCCACGGGCAGACAACTATTCCAGCTTTCGCATGGGCAGAGGGGCTGTCCTTTGCTTCGAGGGAGGCACGTGGCCGACCCATATTTCTGCAGATCCAGACAATTAAATTGAGAACCAGGGCACGGGTCCCCATACCTGGGAGGGGCAGATCTGCACGCAGATAACGGCGTCAGGTGACCCTCGGCATCAGAGGAGAAACGGGGTGCTTCTAGTAAGGATGGATGATATGTCCAATAAATTATATACACTTCTGTCAATCGGGATTTGGGTCGGAAATGTACCAGGTAGCGTTCTACGGGAAAGGGGGAATAGGAAAGTCGACCATGGCGGCAAACATATCCGTCGCCCTCGCAGGCAAAGGAATCAGGGTGATGCAGATAGGGTGCGACCCCAAGCACGATTCGACGAGACTTCTTCTCGGAGGGAGGGTCCAGACGACGGTACTGGACTATGTACGGGAAGTACAGATAGGAAAGAGAAAGATCGAAGATGTGATGATGAAAGGCACATCCGGGATACTTTGCATCGAGGCCGGGGGCCCCGAGCCCGGCATCGGATGCGCGGGGCGCGGAATACTTACGGCATTCGATACGCTGAAGAAACTGGGCACGGACGACCTTGGCGTCGATATGAAGATATACGATGTCCTCGGGGACGTCGTATGCGGCGGGTTCGCGGTCCCGCTGAGAGGTGAGTATGCCGACGGAATAGTACTGGTCACATCAGGAGAGTTCATGTCGTTATACGCCGCCAACAACATAATGAAAGGGCTGTCCAACTTCGACACGGGCAGACCCAGATTGGTGGGGATTATACTCAATTCACGCGGGGTGGACGGGGAGGAGGAGACCGTAAGGAGATTCGCCGAGGCCGCGGGGACCAAGATTATCGCTGTCATCCCCCGCCATAGGTTGTTCTTCGAGGCCGAATCATCCGGTCACACCGTCCGCGAGATGTTTCCGGATACGAAGTTATCAGAGATGATAGATGCGGTGGCCCAACACATAATCGATGTCCGCGACGGGAAGATCAGGGCGTCTTTTCCCCGTCCGCTCGACGACGACCAGATGTCGGACCTTGCGGCGGGACGCGAAATACGACGAGGGACATGTATTGGAGCGCCGCGATTCGGATGTACGGCGTGCAACCCCCGGATATCCATAAAGGAGTCGAAGATAATGAGCTCCTGTGCCGCATACGGGGCCGTAGCAGCATATCTCAAAATGAACGATGTGGCCGTGGTCCTCCATGGTCCTCTGAGCTGCGCTTATCTCATGGACACTGCACGTGCCAAGGCGGTTCTGGAGCTCTATGCGGGCGGAATATACTCCACGGTGCCCAACCACAATCTCAGATGCACGATGATGGACGACGGCTCATCTATATTCGGAGGGGTCGGGAACCTCGAGAGGACTCTAAGGGACACGGTGAAGGAAGGATACATGAAAATAGCGGTCGTAACAACATGTATGCCCGGCATCATCGGCGATGACAGCCTCACGGTGATCAACAGGGTGATAGGAGACAATCCTGGGGTCGGCATCGATTACATTCCGGCAGACGGGGACGTCAACGGCGAATTCACAGACGGGTTCATAATGGCCGTAGAAAAAATAACAGAGATGATGGACCTCTCGCTGGAGAGGGAGCGGGGAACTGTGAACATTATAGGCTCCTCCTTTTTCGATATTCATTCGGTCAGGCACCTGAAAGAGATGGGGAAGTTATTCTCTGCTTTCGGCCTGAAAGAAAACTGCAGGTTCCTGGACGAGACATCTTCTGAGGCAGTGGCCGGCTTTTGCAGAGGCCACATCGACATGATGGTCAACGATTCCGCTGCGACAATAGAAATGGCATCCGTGATCGAATCGAAGACCGGAAGGAGGGTGCTGTCCGTGCCGCTTCCCGTCGGCCTGCACGACTATGTAGAGTGGGCACGTCAGATGGGGGAGATAATGGGCATGGAGAAGGAGGCTGAAAGAGAGATAGAACGTGCAGAATCGGACCACAGGGAGTTCATCGAGACCCATAGCCACCGTTTCAGAGGTAGAAAGATAATCGTGATGAACAGGGCGTCGCAGAATATCGATTGGCTCATCGACATGCTCATCGGGCTCGGGGCGGACATCTGCAGGGTAGGTTGTGTTCCCAGCCCCCGCAAGTCCGGGTCGAGGTCCGCATCCCGCCACTTGGGCATCACTACGCTGGATTACGATACTGATGAACTCAGGAGGGACCTGGACTACATGGACCCAGACCTGCTGATCGGCGAATTTACCGGTCCCGTAGGGAACAGGTGCCGTATAGCCAGGGTAGGAAAGGTCGGTATAGGCGTTCTCCCGACCGAAGAGTATGTCGAATACCTGGAAAACATAATGAGGCTTCCCCGGGAGGAAGGCTGGAAAGAAGGAGTGAAAATATGAGGGCCCTGCCCGATGGTTTCAACGGCGCCATCATGGCGGTCGAGAGCATAACCGACGCCATAGCTTTTCTTCACGGTCCCGGAGGATGCAGAGTAAGGCACATGGTCCATTCAACGGCCGTCTTCCCCCGTGAGGACCCTGAAGACAAGGCAGGGTACGACATACCGTATTTCTACGGCTACCCGAGGGTGCCGGCGACATATATCGACGAATACGACTACATAAATGGCGCTGCTTACAAAGTATCGGAAGGGCTTCCAATAGTGATGTCCAAGAATCCCGCACTTGTTGTGGTCATCAATTCTCCAGGTGCGGGGCTCATAGGGGACAATCACGAAAAGGTGTTGAGGGACCTTGGACTCGGATCCAAGGTCGTATGCATGGACGAAACTTTGGTATCCATGCCCTTCACGGTCTGCTACGGCCACACTCTGAGGGCTGTATTGGAGAAGATCGGACCGGAAAAGGTCTGCCCGGAGAAGGATACGGTCAACATCATAGGCCTCACCATCATGGATAAGGACTGGAGGGCGGTCGCGGACGAGCTTCGGAGTCTCGTCGAGTCCATGGGCCTGAAGGTGAAGTCCATTCCCGGCGCGGGGGCTTCCGTTTCGGAGCTGCGCGACTCCGTAAACGCGGAATACAGCATCGTTGTGTGCCCGGAGGCGTGCGCAGGACTGTCCGAGCTCTACGAGTCTTACGGAGTGAAGGTTGTGCGTTCGGAAGCCGGCGCACCTGTAGGGTTCGATGCCACCGAGAGGTGGATAACGTCGATAGCCGAGGCTACGGGCTGCGACCCGGCCGCGGCACTGGAATCCGTCCGCAGGGCAAAGGACAGAGTATATGAAAAATTTGTCGGCACCAAGTACAATTCGCTGCGCATCAAAGGAATGTCTTTTTCTGTTGCCGGCACCGCATCGGTGATAAGGCCGCTGACGGAGTGGCTCTATAACTATCTGGCTATGGCACCGGTCGCGGTATCGGCGGACCCCGGGGCCGATAAAGGTGAGATCGAGGCGCTCAAGGCGTTCTTGGATTCGGCGGGCTATTCCGAATCTTTCGGCCGGGGACCCGAAGAAGGCTCGGACGCCGTCTTCTGCGAGGGCATAACCGCATATACGATGGCATTGAACGGCGGGTGCAGGATAGGGGTGCCCATAGGTTATTCTTCCATGGGTCTCGACGACGTGATTCCCCGTCCGGTATATGGAGTGCAGGGCGCCATGTACATACTGGACGAAATCCTGCATGGAGTCAGGGGAAGTTGACATGTCTTCCCGACAATGACAAAAAACCCTCCCGGGAGCTTCCGGGAGGAGGGGTTTCAGATCTTTCTTGTCTTCAGGAGATAATAGTCCAAAGCGAAGAATGCCAGGCCGAAAGCCGCCAGCACGATCAGAGAGACCCAGGGGAAATCCAGATACCCCGGCATAGCGGCGGCCCTTATGCATTCGCTGGCATGGGTCAGCGGAAGGCAGTACAGCATGCCCTGGAAGACTGGGGACAGAGAAGAAACCGAAAAGAAAGTTCCACACAGGAATGTCATAGGCAGTATGATCAAGCTGTTGAAGGTCGCCAGACTCTGATGAGATCTGGCAAGCAGCGCCGCCGCCATTCCGAGGAAAGAGAAGGCAAGGCATGACAATATGACGCATAGCGCAAACAACGGAGACAGCTCCAGTTCCGGAGCCAGAAACAATCCGAGGGCATAAATCAGGACGCAGCTCATCAGTCCCCTCAGTATCCCGAGGACGCATTTTCCGAAGATTATGGCAGGGAGGCTCAGAGGGCACATCATCATTTCGTCAAAACTCTTGTAATAGAGCCTCTGAACGTTCATTCTTGTGGATGTTGACGAGAACGACGATGAGAGGGAAGAAAGCGCAACTATACCCGGTATCACGAACGCAACGTACGATACTCCGATATCGGTCGTCCCGGTCCTGAGACCGTATCCGAACGCGACAAGATACAGTAGGGGGCTCATGACGCTCATGACCATAATGTTCAGGAAATTGTGCTTGATAAACATGAGGTCTCCCCAGGCGACATAATATGTCTGCTTAAGGAAGACAATCATTTCTGTGCCCCCACGCTCTTTCCCGTGAGTTCTACGAATACGTCCTCAAGGTTGATGTTCCTTATCAGTACATTCTCTTCGCTGTCGAGGGATGAAACGAAGACCTTAGCTTCATCCCTGCTCTGGAAATACCTGTACTGGGTCTTTTTTTCGGACATGTATTCGACCGCGGTCGAACCCATTGCGTCACATAGTTTTTTCGGCTCATCCAAAGCGATCACCCTGCCCTGATCTATGATGCCGACTCTGTCGCACAGAGCCTCCGCCTCCTCTATATAATGGGTGGTCAGGAAGATCGTCGTACCCTTTCGGTTGAGGGACCTGACGACATCCCATAGGAGGCGCCTCGCGTTGATGTCGAGACCGGACGTGGGTTCATCCAGGAACAGGACCTTTGGCTCATGGAGGACGGCGCAGACTATGGCAACCCTTTTCTTCCAACCTCCCGAAAGCGAATCCACAGGCATTTCCAGATATTCATTCAGACCAAAGTAGTCCGAGAGCTCTTTGATCTTCCCTTCCCTCTCCCTCTTCGCCATCATATGATACATGGCATGAGAGACCATGTTCTCCATGACGGTCAGATCCTTGTCTAGGGAGATCTGCTGCTGTATGACTCCCATGCGGTTCTTCGCTTCCGTCGGGTCCTTCTTGATATCGAAACCGTCGACGATTATGGTTCCAGAATTATATCCTGTAAGTGTGGCCACGCACCTGACCGTCGTCGTCTTTCCGGCGCCGTTGGGTCCCAGGAAGCCGAACAGCTCTCCGTGGCGTATCCTCAGGTTCAAATTATCTATAGCTGTTTTATCCCCGTATTTTTTGACGAGGCCGTCAATGATGATGATGTCATTCATTTAATCAACTCGGGACAAAACATAGTTGGATTATATATCCATATCCTTTGCGTATTAGGTTAATCCAGAATACCGATTATTCGATTTGGATGTATAATCCATCATTATTAAATACAATTTACATTATGTCGTATTGGATGATACATCCAAGTGATCGAATGGATATGAAAATCAAGATAATCACAATAGTCGCCGCGACGGCCGTCGTGGTCGGGGCGATTGGAGCGTATGCACTTCTCAACGACGCGGACGGCGACAGCGTCTATGTCGATGCATCACTGGCGATAATGGGGAATGCCAATGAAGATTCTAAGATCGACCAGGACGACCTTGACATTATTGAAGAAATAATCAGTGGCGAGACGGACCCCGCCGACCACCCATTGGCCGACGCGAACAACGACGGAGACGTCGACCAGGAAGACGCGGACCTTCTTCGCGACATGATCGACCATAAATCCGGCATAACGATAAACGTGGTCTGTTCCAATGCCGACGGGACCCCGTATGTACAGGATATAACATATCCGCTCAGAAGCACGGTTGTCGTTGGGACGAACCTTCTCTCTACATGCATCCAGGTAGGCGCGGCAGACTATATCGTCGGTTACACAAAGACAAATTACGGTGTCGCCCACGCACCCGTGATAGATAACGCGACGTGCATCGGAGGGTCAATCTTCGATCTGAACACTGACACCTCAATAACAAACTTCCAGAATCTAGACGCACAAAAGGGGATTGATGCAGTGATTACGATGCCCTCAGTTTCATATCTCAAGACGTCTGCGGCGTACATCTCCGGCGCGGGGATACCCATCCTCAGGATTGATTCCTCGGACGGAATGGATTCTGTCGGCGGAGCGCTCACAATCGGATACATCTACGGAAGCGAGACCGAGAAAACCTCTTACGAATTCGCCGAGCTCAGCTATGCGGTGCTGGAAGAAATCACAGAAAGAGTGAGTGGATTGGAAGAATCGGAGAAGAAGACCTTCATGGCAATCACAATGGGATACTATATCAGCCAGACCGACTCCGCGTATACAGGGGTTTGCGAGTACGCAGGCGGAAGCACGGTGACGACGCTGGAGGGCACTGGTTCGGTCAAGATAAACGGCGGCGACGAATATTATCTCAACTGGAGCCCCGACTACATAATCAGCTTCAGGACGCTGGATTATTCGATTGACTACACCGATATCTCAAGCAACAGCACGAAGACCCCGCAGGAAACATGGGACCAGTATTCCGGTTATTTCGACATGATGGGAGAGTCGTATGAAAACCTGGTGTACATCAACACCAGCATGCCTGTGACTTGCAGGATGGCATACATCGCCGAGATATTCTACCCAGACCTCTTTGAAGAGGGGTACGGGGACAGCGTGCACCAGCAGTTTGTGGACAATTATATGGGGTATCTCGGTGACTTCGATGTCACCAAGGACATGACCACGATGATAACCTATGCGGATGTGTCATAAATGGGAGTATTCCCCCTCTTTTTTTGAGAGTGATCACATGGAGATGAAGGCCGTCGATCTGGGTTTCAGGTATTATGATAATGTGATATTGAGCGATGTCAACGTAGACCTCGAAGGCAACAAAATGGTGTCGATAATAGGTCCCAACGGAGTCGGAAAGACCACGCTCATTCACTGCTTCAGTAAGATACTGAAGCCCACAGACGGACGGGTGTATGTAAACGGAAAAGATATCGAAGATTACAAACTGAAGGAACTGGCTAAAATAATCGCATACGTCCCGTGCACTTCGCTGGACACATTCCCCCTGACCGTAACGGACACGGTTCTTTTGGGAAGAAATCCCCACAGTAAATGGGGGTCCCTGAACAGGGACCTGGAGAAGGTGCAGGAGACATTGCGGCTGCTGGGGATCGAGGATCTTGCCATGAGACCTTTCAACGAGCTTTCGGCAGGGCAACGTCAAAAAGTGGTGCTCGCCAGAGGGCTCGTGCAAGAGTCCCAGATATTGCTTCTGGACGAACCCACGGCGAACCTGGACATCAAACACCAAATGGGCGTTACCAGATTGCTGCGTGACTACTCGCACAAGCAGGGCATAATGGTGATAATGATCAGCCATGACCTCAACATCGCTGCAAAGTATTCTGACGAAGTCATCATGTTGTACGGGGGGAACATATTCGCCAAGGGGTCGCCGAAGGACACAATCAATCCGGAGAACATAGAGGCTGTGTACGGTGTCAGGTCGAAAACCGTCATCAATAACGGTCGGCCGCATGTGATCCTCGAAGATGACGACGACCCGAAAACAAACATCTGCGCGGGTGCTTGAATTGCCTGACGAAAAGGGGCTCGTCGAGGCATACCGTCACAATCTGTTCCTCAAAGTCGTTTTCATAATATCATGCTTCGCCGTGCTTATGCTGGTCATAGGTTACTCCCTGGCGGTCGGCCAGGGAATCACCGTGTCAGAGTCGTACGAGATAATGATGAAACATCTTGCCGGAGAGATATATCCGCTCAGGTCCGAAATGTGGTGGAAGGACTACTTCATCTGGAACAATGTGATGCCTCGCGTGGTCGTCGGAATAATAGGCGGCTGCGGTCTGGCTGCATGTGGAGCCGTCATGCAGAGCATCATGAGCAATCCTCTGGCCGATCCCTACACCACGGGGATATCTTCAGGTGCCTGCTTCGGTGCGGTGGCATCCCTGATAGCAGGAGTCTCGTTCGCATCGCTGGGCAGCGGATACACCACCGTGACCAATGCTTTCATAGGCGCATTGGTTCCGACTATGATCGTCATACTGATAAGCAGGCGCATAAACGCGACCCCCGCAACACTGATTCTGATAGGGGTCGCGATATCTTACTTCTTCAATGCGGCCGTGACTCTCATGATGGTTACTGCGACCGCCGAGGATCTGCAGGCCGCATATCTCTGGCAGGTCGGAACCCTGACAGGCATGACATGGAGCAGCGTACCGCTGATGCTGGTCATAACGGCGGCGGGTTCCGCCGTGGCGATGCTGTTTTCCAAAAACATGAATCTGCTCACGATGGGAGAGAACAGCGCAAAGAGCATGGGTCTGGACGTTGAACAGTTCAGAATGCTGTGCTTGATTATGGTGGCGGTAATGACGGCTGCCATCGTGAGTTTCACAGGCATACTGGGTTTTGTAGGTCTCATATCCCCTCACATCACCAGGCTGGTGATAGGTTCGGACAACAGGGTGGTCATTCCCGCTTCCATGATTGTCGGCGCGCTGATGCTGGTCTCATGCGATCTCATCTCGCGTTTGGTGTCAAATATTACAGACATCCCCGTTGGCGTGGTCCTGTCCTTGCTGTGCAGCCCGATATTCCTGCTGATGGTGACCGGATTAAAGAGAGGGAGGGGCGTGTACTGATGGTTCATGAGCAGATCTATGGATTCGTGGAGAAGTATTGCCACGAGAATCACAAGAAAATCGTTTTTACAATAACCTGTCTGATACTAGCCATATTTGTCTTTTTCCTGACAATCTCCATCGGAAAATACGAGCTGTCTTTCGGCGAGTCGTATAGGATATTTGTCGACAATCTTTTCGGAAACGGTCAGGCTACAACAGAGAACATGATCATCTGGGAATACCGTGTCCCCCGAGCCCTCATGGGCATATTCGTCGGGGCATCGCTGGCAGTGGGCGGCGCGGTCATGCAGAACCTGATGATGAACCCGCTTGCGGAACCGTATACCATGGGCATTTCGTCCGGTGCCTTCCTCGGTGCCGTGCTGTCGATAACATGCGGTATATCCATCATCCCGTTCCTCGGCGGAGACGACGCCACGGTATTGAACGCATTCATCCTTTCGCTCGCGCCGGTATTTCTGATCGTAGCAATATCCAAATTCAGAAAGACCACGCCTACGACCATGATACTGTGCGGGGTGGCCATAATGTACGCATTCAGTTCGGTATCGACGATGCTGATGGTCTTGGCGGACCCTGAGCATCTCTCGGACGCATATTCGTGGCGCGTCGGAGTCCTCGGTAAGGCCTCGTGGGACAGCCTGATGCTGGTAACTCCCTCGATGACGATCCTCATTGCGATATTGTTACTCTTCGCGGGAAAGATCAATACGATGTCCATAGGAGACAAGGGAGCAATCTCGCTGGGCACAGACCCATACCGGACCAGGCTCGTCTGCCTGGTCCTGGTCGCGTTGCTTACGGCATTCGCTGTCAGCTTCACCGGCACGATCGGATTCGTCGGCCTCGTGGCCCCACATATAGTCAGGACGTTCATTGGATCGAACAACACGTATCTTCTGCCGGCATGTGCGGGATTCGGAGGCATATTCCTCCTTGTGATGGACTCAATAGCCAAAGTGATAAGCGAGACCGGGCTACCCGTAGGTGTCATATCCGCGATGGTCGGGGGCCCCCTCTTCATATACATACTGGTACAGAGGAAGCGCAGGATATGGTACTGATCATCCAACGTCCGGGGAAAAGCGGGGCAATGGCCCCGTACCCCGGACGGCCACATATATACAGGCTCAGCGGTCGTTGACCTCTTCGATACGCTCTTCCAGGCCCAGGAATATTTCCTTCATTTTCTCGAGTGTTTTCGGGTCGGCGTCCCACATACCCCTGTCGCAGGCCTCCATGAGGCGGTTCATCATGTCCATCATGGCGTGAGGATTTTCGTCCTTCATCCATTCGCGCGTATCGTCGTCGAACAGATACTTCTCGGCAAGCTTCTCGTACATCCAGTCATCTACTGTTTCGGAAGTGGCGTCCCATCCGAACATGTATTCAGTAAGGTTGGCTACCTCTGCAACCCCCCTGTAACCGTGCCGTTTCAACCCCTCTATGAATTTCGGATTTAGCACTTTGCTCCTGAAAACGAACTGAAGCTCTTCTCTGGTGCTTCTCAACCTAACCTTGTCGGGATTCGAACCGTCGCCGATCAAAGATATCGCGTCCTTTTTGCCGTATGCTCTGACAAAGGAGTTGAGCCCTCCTAGATATCCGTATACATCGTCCATGTCCAAGACGTCGATCTCCCTGTCGGGCATATTTTTAATGGTCACGCCGACATTGGAGAACCTCTTGACGAACTGGTCCCTCATGCTCTCCCCGGTAACGCCGCGCCCGTAAGCGTAGCTCCCCCAGGAGATGTAGATGTCGGCAAGGTCCTGAACGGTCTTCCAATCGCCGGTCTCCACGGCATGGTTCACACCGGGACCGTATCCTCCGGGCGGGCAGCCGAAAATACGCACGAGTCCCTCCTTTCTCGCTTGTTCAGCCGACAGCCCCTTCTCTATGCCCTCCACGATATCTTTGCGCAGATTCGCCGCCAGGTAGTTCTCTTCCCCGGACTCGTCCAGGCCCGCCGCTATTCTCACGGCGTCATCTATCAGGTCTATCAGGTTTGGGAAAGTATCTCTGAACAATCCTGTGATGCGGACGGTCACATCTATGCGCGGCCTCCCAAGCTCGGACAGGGGGACCGGCTCCAGCCCGACGACCTGCCCTCCGACCTTGGACCAGACAGGCCTTATGCCCATCAGCCACAGTATGTAGGCGACGTCATCCCCGTTGGTTTTCATGGTATCGGTCGCCCATATGATGAAGCCCACCTCGCGGGGATAGTGCCCGGTTTCATCGACACAACGCTCGACCATCTGGTCTGCCATCTTTTTACCTATCTCCCAGGAAGACGGGGGAGGGACTATGTCGGGGTCGATGCCGTAATAGTTCCTGCCCATCGGAAGTATGTGGGCATTCCCTCTAGTGGGGGCCCCAGACGGGCCCGGGAGGACATAACCTCCGTTACATCCGTGGATGAGGCTGTCCATCTCGTCGGTCATCCTCATGATGTTGCCTGACAGGGAATCGCAGATATAGCCTATCGAAGACTCGAGGTCCGGCGACATGCCTCCGGCGGCCTCTTTCGCAAGCCTCAGACAAACGTCTTTTTCATATTCTGCGGACCTCATCGCGGTCAGCAGGCCGAGCAAGTCTTTTTCCAAAGAATCGGCAATGACGGAATTCAGCTCGCCCTCCCAGACCTCGGACGGACTGCCGAGGAGGTTGTCAATGCTATATCCCCGCACCTCCGCAAAAGAATCTCTGAGCGAGGGGACGTCCCCGTTCCGTAGCCTCATTATGGAATAAATCGTCTCGTCGAGGCGGTCCCCCTCAGGGGCCCTACCCAATATGTGGAGCCCGTCCCGGATCAACGCGTCTTTGATGTCTGTAAGATATGAGTGCAGATCGTCGAGGTGGTCTTCGAATTCCTCCGCAGAAATGTTTTCGGAGATACTCAGGTCTCCGAACATTTTCGCTTCGCGGATGCCGTTCAAAACCCGTTCTACAAGTGCCTTTCTTTTTTCGCCACCAGAATTCCTTGCTTTGAAGTACTCCTGCAGAGCGTTGTCGATTGCGGACAGCTCGTCGTACGAGCCTGCCCTTGCCATAGTAGGGCACATATGACCTATAAGCACGGCCTCAGAGCGTCTTTTACACTGAATTCCTTCTCCTGGGTCGTCGATTATGTACGGGTATATGTGCGGAATACCGTCGAGCACGATGTCTGGAAAGCATTTAGAAGAAAGGCCGACACTCTTGCCGGGGAGCCACTCGAGAGTACCGTGGGTCCCCATATGGAAGACGATGTCCGTCTCGAAGTCGAACTTAAGCCATCTGTAAAACATCAGATATTGATGGGGCATCGGCACCACGGGGTCGTGATAGACGGACTCCATCTGATCTGCCCAAGACCTCAGGGGCTGATAACCGATGAATATGTTTCCGTTCAGCAGGCCAGGGATGACGAATTCGCTGTTTTCGACGCATACCGTCCCTGGAGGCTTACCCCAATTATCCTCCATCAGTCGTCTGTTGAAATCGGATAGTTTCGAGTAGTATCGTCTGTACTCCTTCAGACTGGTCATGTCCGCAGCCTTCTCTTTTACCCTTTCGGGGGAAGACCATTCGAGGTCGTTCGTGATATTGTCCAGGATCTCATCGATAAGGGCCCTCCCGTTGAGGGGCACGTGATCCACAGTATATCCCTCCCTGTCGAATCTTAAGAGCATATCGTTCACGCTTTCGATCGTGTCGAGGCCCGCCGCGTTCCCTATGCGTCCCGATTCCGGACGGGACTGGTACATAAGTATCGCAACCTTGCGTTCCGAGGCTGGTTTCATAGACAGCTTCGCCCAGCATTTTGCGACATTGGAGAGATGTTCTATCCTGTCCTCTATAGGGGAGTACCTCTTAGCTCCGCCCAGGCCCCCTTCGTTGCTCCCGATAGGCACGGTTATGATCTGGCCGTCGACCTCCGGCCACACCACGCACATCTTCAGCTCGCCGTTGCTGAGTCCCGAAGCGCTCTCCTCGTAGTCCGAAAAACGGCCGCCCACAGTCATGGCCTGTATAACCGGGACGTCCGTCAGGTAATGGTAGAAATTCTGTCCATCGGGAGTGTAGACGCCCGAACAGTCTCTAGAATTGTTGAGCTGCGAGAATGGCGTCGCCATTATAATCGCGTCCGCCCTGCATCTTTTCCCGTCCATGAGGTATTTCTTGACCACCGAAAGGGTGCCATCGCTCCCATGGGAGCTGCTGACCCTGGTGCTGAAGAAAACTGGTATGACGTTTACGTCTATCGATTCAAGCTTTCTGATGAGCATATCGATATGTTCCTGATTGTCATATATCCATAGATTGGACGTGTAGAGTATCCCGACGGTGGGTCGGCCGGGGACCAGGTGTTCCAGGTATTCTTTCAGTTCCACGTCCCGAGGGCAATCGGGATGATATATGCCGTCCTCTCTGCTTTTTATCGGTTCCGGGACGGCCCCCTCGCCGGTAAGCCTGTTGTGAAGCCACTGGATTATGCCCTTGTCGTTCTCTCCGCCTCTGTTGCCGATATATTCGCCCAGCAATTTGAAATCTTCATCAGAGCCTTTGAACAGGTCGCGGTACATTAGGCGCACCTCCACGTTCCCGGTATAAATCATTACATACCCTGGGCATCCCGCTAGTACGCTTTCGAGCGGGGCGAACCTCCTCATCCGCGACGGTTCGGCCATGCACCTCATCAAAACAAGGTCAGCAACCTTGGACCTGCGCACAAGTTCCTGATACAAGAGCGGATCATCGTCTGCATCCTCCCCGTTAACGCAAAACAGTTCGACATCCCATTTTTTCTCCAGGGAAATCTCCCTTGCGGGCCCCTCCATGTTGTTGGCGTCCGAACTTTGAACCGAAATATAAACGACTTTCATATTTTCAAAGATTGGATGTATGAGCCAATATAAATAAATTCAATGTACCAGTATTGCTTTATATCCCTCAAATGAAGGTTTATTATATGTAAATTGGATATATACGCCAATAGGTTGGGAATCACATGGACAGATTACTTTTCCCGTTCGTTTCGATAGTCGGTCAAGAAGAAATGAAAAAAGCCCTCCTGCTCAACATCGTGGACCCGAGCATCGGAGGGGTATTGATAAAGGGCGAAAAGGGAACGGCGAAATCGACGGCGGTCAGATCCCTTATGCAGGTCCTTCCCTGGCGCAATTCGGTAGAGGGATGTGCTTTCAACTGCGACCCTGCGCTACCTGGCAGACTATGCCCCTACTGCAGGGAGAAGACCCAGTCGGGAAAGGAAATGAAATCCGTAAATGTTAGGATGAGGGTTGTGGAACTACCTCTGAGCGCCACAGAGGACAGAGTATCGGGTACTCTGGACATCGAACATATACTGAAGACCGGGGAAAGGAAGTTTGATCCCGGAGTACTCGCGCAAGCCAACGGCAATCTTCTTTACATCGACGAGGTGAACCTCCTCGACGACCATATCGTGGATCTGTTGCTTGATTCGGCGGCCATGGGGGTCAACTACGTGGAAAGGGAGGGGATTTCATTCTCCCATCCTTCAAGGTTCATCCTCGTAGGTACAATGAACCCTGAAGAGGGGGACCTCAGGCCGCAACTTTTGGATAGGTTCGGGCTGTCCGTTGAGGTAAAAGGGGACAGAGGCACCAAGGAGCGAATGGAGGTAGTCCGAAGAAGGCTCGAGTTCGACACAAATCCTGAAGAATACACAGAAAGACACGGAGCAGAGTCGGAACAGCTGACCTCCAGGCTGTCGAAGGCTAGACAGATCCTTCCTGAAGTTTCGGCAGGCGACGAGACATTGAGAGCGATAGTGAACATGACGATACACTTCGGTATCGACGGCCACAGGGCGGATATCACGATGATGAAAGCGGCCAAGGCCAACGCCGCCATGGATGGAAGGACCAGCGTGACCAAAGAGGATGTTAGGACGGTAGCTCCCCTGGCACTTCCTCACCGCATGCGGCGGCACCCGTTCGAGGACGGGGCATTCGACAAAGAGGAACTCGAAAAATGTCTGCAGGCGATATGAAAGGGCTCCCCTTCTCCGCCATATATGGCATGGACAACGCGAAGAAAGCGGTGCTCTGCTCCATGGTCAACCCCCGCATACGTACGGTACTTGTAATGGGATGCTCGGGATCCGCCAAGACCGCCCTTTCCAGGGCGACGGGCGCCCTGGTGGGAAGAGAGGTCGTGAACGTGCCGCTGAGTGTCACAGAGGAGCAGTTGTTCGGCGGAATGGACATCGAGGCCACCCTCAGAGAGGGGAGGCCCGTGGTCCAGAAGGGGATCCTGCACCGGGCAGACGGGAAGATACTGTATGTGGACGACATAAACCTCCTCGACCAGAAGATTGCCGTGGCACTGACCGATTGCGTACTGAGCGGAAGAGTAGTTCTGGAAAGGGAGGGCATATCTTCCGAATATGGTTGCGAAACGACATTGATTGCAACTATGAACATGCAGTCTTCGGAAATGAGTCCGCATCTGACCGACCGTTTCGATTTGTGTGCATACTCTACCTTTCCTGATGACGAGGACGGCAGAAAAGAGGTTCTCAGAAGGAATATGGAATATCAAACCGGAGAATCGTCTTTCGTTGAAATGTACGCTGAAGAAGATGCCTTGCTCAGGTCAAAGATCGAGAGGGCCCAGGCCATTCTCAATATCACAAAGATGTCAGATGACCTGTTGGGTGTGACCGTCGAGCTGACAGCAAAGGTATGCGCAGAAGGTTTCCGCGGGGATCTGGCAATGATTAATGCTTCAATGGCACTGGCCTCTCTCAATGGGCGTGACGAGGTGATGAGGAAGGATGTGGAGGAGGCGGCGGCCCTGTGTCTAGTTCACCGTCGCAACAATTCTCTCCAACCACCTGAACCTCCTAAGTCCCCTGAACAGCCGGAGCAGCAGAGGGAACAGGATGAAGAAAGGGAGCAGCCCAGAGAAGAAGGGCAGAGGCAGGAGAATGATGAGGAAAGGCAGGACCAATGTCCTGACGCGCCGTCTGATCAGAGCAAATGTTCCAGATCTGAAGAATCAGATTCAAAGCTGACTGCAGAAGATATCCTATTCGAAATCGGAGAGCAATTCAGAGTCATAGATTATCTTCAAGGAGCCGGTCGCAAGGTCCGAAGGACTTCAAGCAGGAAGGGCCGCAGGGCGCCTGCAGAGAGTTCGGACACTACGGGAAGATATGTAGGTTCCAGGAGTCCGGAGGGGAAAGCCCGGGACATAGCGTTCGATGCAACTATTCGCGCCGCAGCGCCGTATCAAAGTTCAAGAGAACATGGGAGTCTGGCGGTATCGATAAATAGCCAGGATATCCGAGAGAAGGTCCGTGAAAGGCAATCAGGATGCACAATACTTTTCCTTGTGGATGCCAGCGGCTCTCTGGGGGTCAGAAAGAGGATGTCGGCGGTAAAGGGAGCAGTCCTCTCCATGCTTCGCGACAGCTATGTCAAAAGAGACAAAATTGGCCTTATGGCGTTCAGGCGCGATTCTGCAGAGATGGTTCTGCAACCGACCAGGTCTGCGGAATATGGGTACATGAAACTGGCCGAGTTGCCGACCGGGGGAAAGACCCCTCTCGGTGAGGCCCTGGTTTCGGCCTGTAATATCATGACTTCGTATTCCAGGTCTCACCCTGGTGAGACATGTCATATAGTGGTCATCACAGACGGTCGCGCCAATGTCCCTATAAATCGGAATGCGGACGCAAATGAAGAAGTGATTAAATTGGCGTCGAAAATTTCCATCCCCAATGTAAGTTGGATCGTAATCGATGCCGGTTCAGGATACATCCGCTTTGATAATGCAGAAAAGCTGGCAATCAAACTTGAGGGCACATATTTTAGGTTGGATGACTTAGACACCGATAGGTTGGCAGACAATATCAGGATGATAATCAGATAATTGTTACTTTTTAATCTAATCTCTGGTCACATCCGGTAGAGCTCTTTAACAGTGAATCGGAGGCACCAATTGAATCAAAACTTATTGATTTCTTGTTTTTGACAAATCAGCTTTGAAAACTCTTATGATCAATACACTTCATTCTCAATTCTATAAGTTAAAGCAGATAATATGCTCTCAAAATAACACCGATTTTTGGCGATTTAATTCCTACTAATATGATATGTAAACAATAGAATAATATACTGTAAACTAATTCATAGTTAATCAATAGGAATAGTAACAAATGGAGAAGGTCGTATGAAAGGAAAGATTTACTTGGACAACGCGGCGACGACGGAAACGCATCCGGAAGTGCTGGAGGCCATGATCCCATATCTCAAGGGATTCTACGGGAATCCCTCGAGCATACACGGCATGGCGAAGTACGCAAGGGACGCCAGAGAATGTGCCAGATCATCGGTGGCAGAGCTTATCAACGCCGAGCCGAAAGAGATATACTTCACATCAGGAGGGACCGAGTCGGACAACTGGGCGTTGAAGTCGGTCGCTTTCGGCAACCGTTCGAAAGGCAATCACATCATCGTATCGAAGATAGAGCATCACGCTGTGATGAATTCCTGCGAGTTCCTTGAGAAGAACGGTTTCGAGATCACATATCTCGACGTCGACGAGTATGGAACGGTGGATCCCGAGGATGTCAGGAAGGCCCTGAGGCCCGAGACGGTCCTGATATCCGTGATGTATGCCAACAACGAGATAGGAACGATAGAGCCGATCTCGGAGATAGGCAAGATCGCGAGAGAAAACGGTGTACTGTTCCACACCGATGCGGTGCAGGCCTTCGGCCACGTCCAGATAGATGTGAAGAGGGAGAACATAGACCTCTTAAGTGCCAGCGCCCATAAGTTGTATGGTCCCAAAGGGGTAGGAGCGCTGTACATCAGGGAAGGGGTGAAGCTTGAGCCGCTGGTACACGGGGGCGCCCAAGAGAGAGGGGTCCGTGCAGGTACGGAGAATGTCCCCGGGATAGTCGGCATGGGTAAGGCCGCCGAGATCGCCAAAAGGGACATGGTCGAACGCAATGCAAAGGAGACCGAGCTCAGAGACCATATGGTACGTCGCATACTCGAAGAGGTGCCGTTCACGAAGCTCAACGGACACATGATCCAGAGGCTTTCGGGAAACGTGAACATAGCTTTCAGGTTCATCGAGGGCGAGAGCGTTCTGATGATGCTGAACCACAAGGGCATATTCGTGTCCACGGGTTCCGCATGCGCTTCGGGGTCCCTGGACCCATCCCACGTCCTTCTGGCTATCGGGCTAGAACACGAAGTGGCCCACGGTTCGATAAGGTTCACGCTCTCGTACAAGACGACGAGGGACGAGGTCGACGAGGCGGTGGATGCGGTAAAGGAATCGGTAGAGAGGCTCAGAGCAATGTCTCCTCTTTATGCAGACCATTTAAAGAGCGGCATTGAAAAAATGGAGGTATGAGAAGATGTATGACGGAGTGTACAGCGATGAGGTGATGGACCACTTCACAAACCCGAGGAACGTAGGCGAGATAGAGAATGCCAGCGGCGTAGGTACCGTGGGCAACGCCAAGTGCGGGGATATAATGAGGATATTTCTTGACATCGACGACGACCACATAATACGCGATGTTAAGTTCAAGACCTTCGGGTGCGGGGCCGCGGTTGCCAGCAGCAGCATGGCCACAGATATGGTGAAGGGCAAGACCATAGACGAAGCGCTGCAGATAACCAACAAGGCGGTGACGAAGGCCCTCGGAGGGCTTCCACAGGTGAAACTGCACTGTTCGCTGCTTGCTGAACAGGCGATCCGCGCGGCCCTCTGGGATTACGCCCATAAGAACGGCGTTGCGATCGAAGGGCTGAAAAAGCCCAAGTCCGACATAGGGGACCACGAGAACTCAGATTAAATAGCCAGATATCAAAAAATCAATGAAAAAACATCAATATTACAGATCGCAGAAGGATGAAACAATGGAAAAAATTTACGACAGCGTCGACCGGCTCATAGGCAGGACCCCGCTGGTGAGATTCGGTAGGATGGAGAAGTTGCACAGGATAAAGGGCAGGCTCATCGTAAAGATGGAGATGTTCAATCCGTCCGGCTCCGTGAAGGACAGGATCTCCTTGGCCATGGTAGAAGAGGCTGAGAAAAGAGGTCTTCTGAAAGAAGGGTCGGTGATAATCGAGCCGACCTCCGGCAACACGGGCATAGGCCTTGCGATGATCGGGGCGGCCAAAGGATACAGGGTCATACTCACGATGCCTGAAACGATGTCCGCGGAAAGACGTAGTATCCTGAAGGCCTACGGCGCCGAGCTTGTGCTCACAGATGGTGCCAAAGGTATGAAAGGCGCCATAGCCAAAGCGGGCGAGCTTGTCAAGGAGACCGAGGGGAGTGTGATTCCCGGCCAATTCGTCAACCTCGTAAATCCCGAGATACACCGCAGGACCACGGGCCCCGAGATATGGGAGGACACCGGCGGGGACGTCGATGTGCTGGTTGCCGGCATCGGTACCGGCGGTACGATAACGGGTGCAGGGGAATTCCTGCGCTCCAAGAACCCGGACCTGAAGATCATAGCGGTCGAGCCCGCATATTCTCCCATGCTTTCGGAGGGACGTGCAGGGGCACATAAGATCCAAGGCATAGGCGCCGGTTTCGTCCCGGATGTGCTGAACACCGGGATCTATGACGAGATCGTCGCAGTGACCGATGAGGACGCATTCGCGACAGGGAGAGAGATAGCCAGGACAGAGGGGGCTTTGGTTGGAGTGTCCACCGGAGCGGCTGTATGGGCAGCCATCAAGATAGCATCCAGGAGCGAATTCGAAGGAAAGAACATTGTTGTGATATCGGCGGACAGCGGCGACAGATACCTTTCAACCCCGATGTTCCAGATTTGAAATCCAACAGATCATATTGAACAAATTAAGGAGAGAGTGTAAAGATGACAATAAATGATAATGTGCCAGAAGGGCCCAATAACATAAGCGGATATAAATTCGAAACCCTGCAGGTCCATGTAGGCCAGGAGCAGCCCGACCCGACGACGGACTCGCGTGCGGTCCCGATATACCTGACGACTTCGTATGTTTTCAAAGATACGGCCCACGCGGAGGCGAGGTTCAATCTGTCCGATCCGGGCAACATATACGGGAGGCTCACCAATCCCACGCAATCGGTTTTCGAGAGCAGGATCGCTGCCCTCGAAGGAGGGTCCGCCGCGTTGGCTTTGGCCACAGGGGCGGCGGCCATAACCTACACAGTACTGGCTCTTGCAGGGAACGGCGACAACATAGTATCGTCAAAGCAGATATACGGAGGGACCTACAACCTTCTCGAACATACGCTAAGGAGATACGGCATCAACACGACTTTCGTGGACTACAACGACGTGGAAGGATTCGAAAGTGCGATAGACGGGAACACAAAGGCGATTTTTACGGAGACTATAGGTAATCCGAACGCATCGATCCCGGACATCGAGAAACTTGCCGAGGTGGCCCACAGGCACAGAATACCTATTGTCGTGGACAACACCTTCGCAACACCGTATCTCTTCAGGCCCCTCGAGCACGGAGCAGACATCGTAGTTGAAAGTGCGACCAAGTTCATCGGCGGACACGGTACGGTCCTCGGCGGCGTTATTATCGAGGCAGGAAGGTTCGACTGGAAGAAAAGCGGAAAATTCCCGTCGATCTCAGAGCCCGACCCAAGCTATCACGGACTAAGCTTCGTTGACGCGCTGGGCCCCGCCGCGTTCGTCACGAAGATCAGAGCGACATTGTTGCGCGATACAGGGGCTACGCTGTCGCCTTTCACCGCTTTTGTTCTTCTGCAGGGGCTCGAGACCCTGTCGCTGAGGGTAGATCGCCACGTGGAGAACACGAAGAAGGTCGTCGAATTCCTGAGCGGTCATCCCAAGGTGGCGAAGGTGAACCATCCTTCCCTGCCGGACCATCCGGACAGGGCCCTCTACGACAAGTACTTCCCCGATGGAGGGGCATCAATATTCACCTTAGACATCAAAGGGGCGAAGGAGGAGGCCAGGAAGTTCGTCGACGGACTTTCGCTGTTCTCGCTTCTGGCCAACGTCGCAGACGTCAAATCCCTGGTGATACACCCGGCCAGCACCACGCACTCCCAGCTCAGCGAAGACGAGCTTGAGGAGCAGGAGATCCATCCGAACACGGTCCGTCTGTCGATCGGTACGGAACATATCGACGACATCATAGCGGACCTGTCCCAGGCATTGGAGCGGATATGACCTCCTGCCCCGGCACGCCTCCGCCGGGAAACTTCTTTATCCTTTTCAACCAATCTCCATAGGAATAATAAGGATGACTGAGCGGTCATGAGCTTGCAGATTTCCACGAAAGGGCGTTACGCCATGAGGCTTATGCTGGATATAGCCAGATACGGAAGGGGCGCGACAGTGAAGATCAAAGACATCGCCGACAGGCAGGAGATCTCCCCCAAGTATCTGGAACAGATTATATCTGAGCTCAACCGTGCGGGGCTGGTCAGGAGCACAAGGGGCCCTCAGGGAGGTTATTCACTCGCAAGGCCTCCGGAAGAGTATACCGTCGGCTCCATACTCAGAGTCATGGAGGGGGACCTGTCCGTGGTGCAATGTGTCAAGGACGGCGAAGATTTCTGCGACAGATTCGAGACCTGCACCACGGTCAGGCTCTGGACTAAGATGAGCGATGCGATATCATCGGTCGTCGACAACATAACTTTGGCAGATCTCATGAAGTGGGAGGGCGAGGGCAAGATCATCTCCATCGACGGCACGGAAAACGAAGAGCCAGCAACATCGCTTGATTCAAAGTGCATACTTAGGTGAAGGTAAAGGGAAAAAATGGCGCCGAGAGGGAGATTCGAACTCCCGAGGCGAAATCGCCACGAGCTTTCCAGGCTCGCGCCTTACCGGGCTGGGCCATCTCGGCTACCGACACAACATTTTGTCCTCGCATTAATATCTTTCTAAGGAATCAGATGTCATTCCAGTCGACATCCCTGCGCGAATCTTGTAAATGGCGCCTTATGTTCCTGAACCGGGAAAGAGCCACCTCGCTGAACACGGCTTCGCATGAGCACTCCTCTTCTCCTGTGGAAGATAAAGTCTCCCCTAAAGGGTCCAAGATTCTGGATTCCCCGTACATCGTGGCACCGGCCATCTCTCCGCAGTTGTTCGCGAAAACAGTGTATGAAACATTTTCCAGCGCTCTGGCCGGAAGTACCTTCTCAAGAAAAGATTTGGACTGCCTTGCCGATGCGGATATGCATATGTTGATCGACGAACCTGCAAGCGCACATGACCTGAGCACTTCCGGGAAGAAGATGTCGTAACAGATGCAGAGCCCGAACTTTACTCCCCGATATTCTGCCACTGCCGGCCGGTCGCCTGCCGTAAAACCTTCCTCCGAATATACTCCGAAATGTGCCAGGTGTATCTTGTTATAAACAAATCTTTTCTCGGGGGTAATGAAATAAAGAGAATTGTAAATCCGTCCGTCATTATAGCAAGGGCCTCCGAAAACTGCGGCTTTTCCAAATTCCTGGCACATTTTTTCTATCCTTTCGACAGCAGGTTCTGTTTCCTTCATGAGATCGGAACATTCCGTACCGTAACCCGTCAGGAACATTTCCGGAAAAACAATGACGTCCGGGCTTTCCGAATGCAATTCCTTGGATATGCGCAGGGAATTCTTCTCCGGATCCCCAGGAAAGGGGCGGCATTGGCACACTTTGAGGTTGAGGTCCACGACAAAAGACGCTCTTTTTACCATAAAAAACCATATCCGATACGTTTAATAGGGGCGTATGTGTTCATGAGATATGCAGGATGACAGGGGAACAGCAATACCCAAGTCTGTGAAGATAGGTTTTGACAACCAGAAGTACTTGGAGCTCCAGTCCTCGCAGATCAAGGAGCGTCTCTCCAAGTTCGGCGGGAAATTGTATCTGGAGTTCGGCGGGAAGCTGTTTGACGACTTCCACGCTTCCCGTGTCCTTCCAGGCTTCCTCCCTGACAGCAAGGTTAACATGCTGGCAGGCATCAGAGACGTCGCCGAGATAGTCATTGCCATAAGCGCCTACGACATAGAGAAGAACAAGCTGAGGAGCGACATAGGCATAACATACGACCTGGAGGTCCTGCGGCTTATCGATTCTTTCCGGGACCGCGGTCTTTACGTGGGCTGCGTGGTAGTTACGCACTACAGCGGCCAGAAATCCGCGGATGCCTTCTGTGAAAGGCTAAGTTCCCTGAACATACGGGTCCACAGGCACTACCTGATCGAAGGATATCCTTCGGATATCGATCTGGTCGTAAGCGAGGACGGCTACGGGAAGAACGATTATGTTGAGACCACCAGGTCGCTGGTGGTCGTCACCGCTCCCGGCCCCGGCAGCGGCAAGATGGCCGTCTGCCTTTCGCAGCTCTATCACGACAGCAAAAAGGGGATACGGTCAGGCTATGCGAAGTTCGAGACATTCCCTATATGGAACCTCCCCCTGAAGCACCCCGTTAACCTGGCATATGAGGCCGCCACGGCGGACCTGGATGATGTGAACATGATAGATCCCTTCCATCTCGATGCGTATGGGAAGACGGCGGTGAACTACAACCGCGACATAGAGATATTCCCTGTCCTGAAATCCATTTTCGAAGGCATATACGGCGAGTCGCCGTACAGGTCGCCCACGGACATGGGGGTAAACATGGCCGGCTACTGCATAACCGACGAGGACAACGTAACCCGGTCCGCGAAAGACGAGATAATCCGCCGCTATTACTGGACCCTTTGCGACCGCAAGCGCGGAGCCGGATCCGAAAACAGTGTCAGGAAGATAGAGCTGCTGATGAAGCAGGCCGGGGTAGGATCGGAAGATCGCATGGTCGCCTCCGCAGTGCATTCTCATCCCAGGGTGCAGGAGATGCCCGTAGCGGCCATTTCGCTGCCCGACGGCACGATCATCACCGGAAAGACCTCCACGCTCCTCGCCGCCACGTCGGCGATGATGCTCAACGCCCTCAAGAATCTGGCTGGGATCAATGATTCGATGCACCTGATATCGCCGTCCGTGATAGAGCCCGTACAAAGTCTAAAGACCAAGTACCTCGGGGACAGGGGCGCCAGCCTTCATGCGTCGGAGATGCTCATCGCCCTGTCGGTGTGCGCGACGACGAACCCGGTCGCCACAGCGGTGCTTGAGCGCCTTCCCGATCTCAGGGGGTGCGAGGCCCATTCTTCGGTCATACTTCCGGACGACGATGAAGAGCTCTTGAGAAAGCTGGGAATACATGTGACGTGCGACCCCAAATATGGGAGCGAAAGGCTTTTCCAGGGCAGATGATGGAACAATTCTTTATCTCCGCTCGTACATACGCGACCTATGGCGGGAAGGATCCCCAAGGTAACAAGCGACGACGTGCAGAATCTGAGAAGCTTCATCAGGGACTGTGTCAAGAAGACAGGGTGTTCGGGAATCGTCATAGGTCTCAGCGGAGGCATCGATTCGGCCGTGGTGACCAAGCTGGCCGCTGACACGATCGACCCTGCGAAAATCTTGAACGTCTTCATGCCTTCCCGCGTGACCCCTGCGGCCGACTACAAGACCACCAAGGAACTGAGTCAGATCTGGGGCACCGAGTACAAGATAGTGGACGTACAGCCCGCAGTGGATGCGCTGACATCGGTTCTGCTTTCGGATGTCCAGGCGCCGCTCGAGCGGGGCAACATATCCGCAAGATGCCGGACGATAGTGCTTTACAACCTTGCCAAGAAGCGCAACTATCTCGTCGCCGGGACATCCAACCAGAGCGAGCTCATGACGGGCTATTTCACTAAGTTCGGAGACGGGGCATGCGACATGACACCGCTTGCCAGCACGTACAAGACCGAGGTCAAGCAGATCGCGGCAATGATCGGCATACCCCAAGACATAATCGACAGGCCCCCGTCTGCCGGATTCTGGGAAGGTCAGACAGACGAATCCGAGATGGGCATTTCATACGAATATCTTGACGCCATACTTTACGACATGGACTTGGATTTCGACGATGACGAGATTGCCGAGGACTTAGGCATCCCGACGGATAAGGTCAGGGAGATCCGCGATCTCGTGGCATCCATGGAGCACAAGCGCCTCCCGCCTATGCGTCCGTGAAAAAGGCTGTCTGTCCGGAGATCTCAAGGTTCTCCACTCACAAATTATATTAATGACTTAGTAATCAAGGCACCTAACAGCTCCTGTAGTGTAGCGGCCAATCATGAAGCCCTCTCGAGGCTTCGACTCGGGTTCAAATCCCGACGGGAGCACTTATCGCTT
>DAVO01000034.1 GCA_002509405.1 Methanomassiliicoccaceae archaeon UBA72
GATCAGGAGGGGAAAGTTGACCTCGCCGTGTCCTGTGGCGTCGAGCTCCCTGCGGGTATAGGAGTCGATCATGGTCATTACCTTCCATCCGTAGGGGGTCCATACGTTCATGCCCTTGATCGGGTACCTTTTGTCGCAGAGGCCTGCGGTCTCCACAATCTCGTTGTACCATTCGCTGAAATTATCTTCCTTCTTCATGGGTTCACCGCTTGAGCGCCTCGGCGATTATCGGTGCGACCGATATGTGCGAAAGCTCGTTCTCGAGAGTGTTGCAGCAGAGGATCGAGTCCAGCGAGCTGCCCGTGAGCCTCTCGATGGCGTTGCTGACGAAGACACCGTGGGTGCATGCGACAGATATCGATTCCGCTCCTGCCTCCCTGAGGGCATGGGCGGCTGCGATGATTGTGCCACCGGTGGATATCATGTCGTCCACGATCAGCACGTTCTTGCCCCTGCAGTCCACTTCTGCAGGCGCTATCTGGACGTCGGACCCGGAGAGGCGCGTCTTCTGCAGGTGGTCATATTTCAGCCCGAGCCTGTCCGCCACGTCTTTGGCGCGCCCCAGGGCGCCCAGGTCCGGCGATAGGACGAGGTCTATTCCTTTGTCGCTGAAGTATTCGGCAATCGCACCTGCGGCCTTCAAATCGCGGTGGGTGCATTTGAAATAATCAAGTACGGACTCCTTGTGGATGTCGACGGTTATCACGTTGTCGCAGTCAAGACCCAGGTGTCTGGTCATCACCCTTGCGCTCTCCGGTTCTCCCGGCTTGAAGACACGGTCCTGCCTGGCATATCCGAAATACGGTATGACGAGCGTTATCGTCTTCGCGCCCAGGCGCCTGACGGCGTCCTGCAGAAGGAACATTTCGATGAGGTTTCCATCTGGGTATGTGTTCTGGACTATGACGACGTCGTCGTTCAGTTCCTTGTGGTCTATCCTTGTGTAGCATTCCCCGTCGGGGAATCGGGTGGTGGCTGCCTGCACATACGTGTACCCGAGAATGGAGGCCAGCTCTTTGGCGAGGTCTCTGGATGACGATCCGCCTACGATTATCATGCTTCCGCGATATCGCTCGGATAATATTATCTTATCTGATTTAGGGCTGGCCGCTCATTAACGTTATATCGGACGAAACGCATCATCTGGGTATGCCTCTGCAGGACGTAGTGACCGAAGAGAAGATCGAACGTTATCTGGACATCACCGCGAGGGCTATGTCCAAGCTGAAGGTCGCCGCCCCCGAGAAATCATTCGGCAGAAGGATGGCAGAGGACTTCCTGAACATGGCCACTTCTTACTACGAGGATGCGAAACATTTCCGTGACGAAGGAGACCTCGTCACTGCGTTCGCGGCGGTGAACTATGCCCACGGATGGCTCGACTGCGGGGCCCGCATCGGACTTTTCGACGTGGGCGGGGACGACGTCCTGTTCACTTTGTTCGAATGATGCCCGCCTCGTCCGGGACTGCGGTGCAGGGCACCGCCCATACGTCGCCTATCAGTGACCTCACCTCCGACACCGGGGCGTTCGTGAAAATGCTGTTGCCGAGCATGCACATGGCCGCCATGAACCCTTTTTCCTCCAAAACTTCGATGGCCGCATCGGTCTCCCTGCTCCTGACCCCGGCCTCCGCGGAGAATCTGTTGGCTATCCTGAACATGCTTTCCAGAGAGGGCCTCTCTATGTATTCCTCCATGGCCTCCGAACCGGCGTGCCTGATTCCCATGTATTTCTCCCTGTCTGAGAGCACGTCCCTGGTATTGAGCGGGGGGCCGAGGACCGCCAAAGTGATCTTCCCCACATTTACGTGAAGGTCCTCCACCTTCCCGAAGGGAGGTATCCCCGCCACGGTCCTTACGGGCTGCTGGCATTTTGCCATTATACCGGCGACGTCTCCTCTGCCGCCTCCCCCGAGAAGGTCCGCCACATGGGCTATGCGGTAGGCTTCGATCTTACTCCTGCGGGTAATGTGGCACATGCATATGGCCACTGCGACCGCGTCGGCGGCCGACATTCCGAACCCTTGACCGACCGGCAGGTCGTGCCTTACGTTTATCTCGTATCCTCCGGACGGGTCCGCGGACCTTACGACCTTTCTGATTATATCGTCGCTTTCCGTACCGTCGTTGACCCTGGTCACTATATCGTTCCCCGGCAGCGGGTTGACCTTGACGGTGGTCCCGAGGCTCAACCTGATGCCGGCGCCCCTCGACCCCGCGCTGAGCGGGTCAAGGGACGTTATGGGTTGAAAGAAGCATGTTATGTGTCCCGGGCAGAACGCAGATATCATAGGCTCTCCGAACAGAAGTCCAGGATGAAATCGGATATCGCTATCTTTGTCCCGGATATGTCCGTCGACTTGAACTTGGTCACCAAGAGGGCGGAGGACGAGGACATGCCCGCCGCATCGATGTCGTTGGCGACCACTGCGCTGAGGCCGTACTCCTCCAGGCGGGCCCTGGCACGCTTGACCAGCTGCTCGTCTGTCAGGCCGGATTCCGCCTTGAACCCTATCACCTTGTCGCACTTCCGCCGTATCAGCGGGAGTACCTTGGGCACGGGTGCGAAGTCCGCCTCAAATTTCTCATCGCTGGGTATCTTGCCCCTGAATATGTTCGTGGGTGCGAAGTCGGAAAGAGCGGCCGGCACTATCACTATCTCGTGGTCCAGCGATTCGACCATTTTCACTAGGTCTGCCACTGTCTGGAAGCGCCTGGACTTCACGTAGCTCGGAATATCCACGTTACATCCGCCCATCCACAGCTCGACCTCCGCACCTCTTTCGAAGGCGCGTTTGGCCAGTGACACGGACATCGCCCCTGTGGAACGGTTGGTGATTATCCTCATGCTATCGATGGGCTCCTCGCTACGTCCGCCGACGATAAGTATGCGGCGACCGTCCAGGTCGTTGCCGCAGAGGAGTTTGAACGCCCATGCGACCACCTCCTCCCTGGAGGCCACCTTGGCCCTGACCCCGTCGGAGTGGGGGCCTATGAACTTCACGCCCATCTGCTTCAGTTTCTCCACGTTCGCTTCGACGGCCGGGTTCCTCAGCATGGCCTCGTGCATGGCAGGGGCTACCGCGACCGGTATGCCGTTTCCCAACGCCACGGTGGCCATCGACGTTACGGTGGTGTCGTCGATCCCGTTGGCTATCTTGGATATGGTGTTCGCCGTTGCCGGGTATATCATCAGAAGGTCGGCGGTACGGGTGTCGCCCATCAGCTTAACGTGCTCGGTCTGTCCCGTCAGCCGCGTTATCGGTTTTTTTCCGGAAGCGAACTCGATGCTCTGCTCGGTTACGATGTCGCAGGCGGCCGAGGTCATAACCGGTATCACCGTGGCGCCGTGCCGTATCAGCTCCCGTATGGTAGAGAAACATTCCGTTGCGGCTATGCTGCCTGTTATCCCGAGCACTACTGTCTTTCCCTTCAGCCTGTTGCTCTTCTCACAATAGATCTCTTCAGACGGATGCATTTCACTCACCTAAGATTTTCATCGTTTCTCTAAGTAACTCGTCCCTCGGACGAGAAGCGTCTATTACGCGGAATCCTCTTTCCCTTGCTATATCCAGATAATTGGAGCGCACTCTGCCGAGGTACTCGGTGACCTCGTATTTGCTCTTCGCTCCGCGTTGCCCCACCCGGCGCATCCCCACCTCGGGGTCGATGTCGAGAAGTATCGTCATGTCCGGTTCGACCGTCACGGGACGGTTGATGTCCATGAGCCATTCCTTGCCCGACGCCGTTCCGTCGAGTCCTGCGGACTGGTACGCTACGGTCGAGGCGTAATAACGGTCGCAGAGGACGGTCAGGCCCTCATCCCTCCACCGGACTATATCGGAGGTGTGGCAGGCACGGTCGGCGGTGAACAGCAGCGCTTCCGCGTTCGGGGATGTGCATTTCACCGCACCGCTCCGTATCAGCATTCCTATCGGCCCTTCGGTGGGCTCTGCGGTGACGACGGTCTTGATGCCTGCCGAACCCAATTTTTTTGAAACTTCATCTATCAAAGTGCTTTTGCCCGCACCGTCGATGCCTTCGAAAACAATGAAACGGCCTGCCATCCTGAACGGTTCAATATGATTTACTGAATATATTACTTCATGCCGTCTCGAGTCTGTGTACCAGTTCGTCCAGGGACTGCACGTCCTTGATGTCTATCCTGCACAGGTCCGCCAGTCTGCTTCTGACGGATGTGTCGTACTGCACGTCGAGAGCGCTCAGATGGACCTCCAGGTCGGAGGCTATTATGTCGCCTTTCCTGTCCCAGTCGGTCAGTATGACGGCCTTCTTCCGTCTGCCTGCCACATATTCTGCGGCTTTCACCGGACCGCCGGACGCTTGGACGGTGAAGACGTCCCCGAATATGCCGAGATGCTCCAGCGCGGTCACGTCCCTTCGGCCCTCCACCAATATCACCCGTTCCCAGGACATCTCCTCCAGCACACGGAGGGCCTCCATGATCCCCTCGTACCTTTCGGCATCGCTCATAAGGCGCCACCGAGCCGTTCCGCCGCCTCATCGGCGTCCCCCTCTATCAGCACAGTCTTGCGACGGTCGGTGGCACCGCTTGTGACGACGGCCTTCATCCCGGTTATGCCGCCGATCATCTCCTCCACTTCCCGGTTCGCCTTTCCGTCCAGAGGAGGCGACCTGACCCTTACGATCAACCGCTTCCTCCATTCGTCGAAACCGTCGATGCCGGAGACGGACGAGCGGGGCGAAACGTAGAGGCTCACCTCCAGCCCGCCCGCTGTCTTCCGAGAGACATCAGAAAGCCGCATGCCCCCTCCATGGTCCAGGAACATTATCCCTTTTTCCCATCGTTCGGTGGAACGATTAAATAAAATATCGACAGCCCATAGCGCATCGCGATGCAGGCGGGACCCTACAAGCCGATGAAATTCGAGGACCTCACAGAGGTCTACAGGGAGGAAAAGTCCAAAAACCTCCTTTCCGAAGTGAGGAGCGACCTGTATCCCGCCATGTCGTCCCTCCTGGTCTCGCTAAGGGCGGAATACGACCGTTTCCTGTCTAAGGACCCGGATTCCATAATGTGCGAGGGGGCTAACCAGCGCCGCAAGAAGGCGAACCGCCTGGCAAGGGAGATCGTCTCCCTGAGGATGCTCAAGATAAGTTCCATGGCCCTAAGGGCCGCCTCGGGCGCCCAGAGCGTCACGGACGTCCTGACTCCGGAGGAGAAGACCTATTACGCCGTCATACTTGACGCCTCCAACGCCCACATGTCGTCCATCGACAGGATGACGGGGCAGGTGAAGTACGAGATAAGGCCTATCGACGCCCCCCAGGAAGTGATGGCGCCCGTTCCGAAGGCTCCGGAGCCGCCGCAGACGCTGAAGGACGTCCCGGTGTTCGACGACGGGCCGGATGACTTCTTCGACGGGGAGGAGGAAGAGATCATCTCGTCCCCTCGGGAACCCGTACAGGAGGAAGAGGAGAGGGAGGAGCCGGACCGCGTGCTCATAAGGATTCTCGAGGACCTGCCCGTGTTCGCGGGACCGGACCGCGACTACGACCTGAAGAGGGAAGACCTGGTCACCATGCCGAAAAGCATGGCTGACGCGCTCATCTCCAGAAGCAGGGCCGTGCTGGTCAGGCCCTCGCCCTGATCGTCCTGGTATCGCCAGGGAACTCCAGGCAGTCGATGTTGAAGCGTTTCTCGCCGATTATCCGCGCGACGGTGTCGCGTGCGGTGTCCGGCGTGTTGTTCGTCTTGCTGAGATGGGCAAGGAAGATCTTGCGCCCTTCCCGCCTGGTGCGCATTATAGCGTTGGCGCATGCGACGTTGGAAAGATGGCCTATGTCGCTGCCGATCAGCCTCTTGAGGCTGAGGGGATACGGACCATCGGTCAGCATGCGGTTGTCGTAGTTGGATTCGATTATCGCCAGATCGGCGAGTGACAGGGCGTGTTCCACCTGATAGGTGAGTTTCCCGGTGTCGGTGGCGACCAGGATCCTGGTGCCGTCGACCTCGGTGAGGAAAGCGTTCGGGTCCGCCGCGTTGTGGGATGTTGGCAGCGGGGTTATGCTCATCCCGAACAGTTCGAAGGCCGCTCCCGTAGATATCGGCCTGTAGTCGACCTGCCCCAAACTGCAGGACTCGAAGGTGGGGACGTTGCAGTAGACGGGTATGTTCAGTTTCCTCGCCGTCGCCCCCGCCCCGGACACGTGGTCGCTGTGCTCGTGCGTGAGGAGCATCGCCTTCACCGACGAGGGGTCTATGCCCTCCTGGTCCATGAGTGCCAGTATCCTGCGGCAGCTTATGCCCGCATCTATCATTATGGCCTCGCCGTCC
>DAVO01000019.1:0-4588 GCA_002509405.1 Methanomassiliicoccaceae archaeon UBA72
GATTCCGGATTGGTGTGGATGTATGTGAAGAAGGGATTCGTGAACTCGGACATCATGTACCGGTCCAAGTCCGGGTCCATCTTATTAAGTATCCTCAGGAGGACGCTGCGCATGCTGAGTATCTCTTCCCTCGTAACGCCGTCCATGCATTCGTTCATCCATTTTGTGGTCGAGGCCATGACATGTTTTCCGATCTTCCTGCCTTCCTCGGTCAGGCGTATGGNNGAAATTTCTGCTCCCCGGGTTTTTGCGGTCATCGTATACCAATCCCTTATTTCTTAACACCTTTACAACACGGTTTGTATTCGCAGGGTCCATGTCAAGGAAATTAGAGAGTTGCAACTGGGTCTGCCCGTCGCGAAGCGTGAGGGCTATGAGGTAGATCGCATGCGCGCTCGTTATGCCGTAGTTGCTTACGGCATTCGTCATGTGGTTCCTCATCGTGGCGTTCATTCTGTCGAAGAACATCGGAAGGAACGAATTCCAAAAGATGTCGTACTGCTCAGGGGAATATTCCTGTGTGACCGCGAATGAGGAATCGTCTCCCGCCATGTTTTACACCATCAAAAACTTGAAATAAAACCCTTTTGGAGACCGTTCCAAGAGGTCCGTTCTCCAAAAGGGGCGGCTCGCGTTTTAAGTTTTCTTTCTCCTGTCCGCTTCGGCCACTATCTTGTCGATCTCCTTCCGGGCGTAGTTGCTTATGGGTTCCGGCCTGTGGTTCTCCAGTATATCTTTCACGATATCATGGGCGATGTCCACCGGGTCCATGCTGCCTGCCTTAACCCAGGTCTCGTACATGTTGCGGTCGAAGGTCCTGGGCTTGGAAGGCAGATCCATGTTCCTCATGGTGTCCGCGTTGCCGAGGAAATCGTTTCCTATGCCAACCTCCCTGATCACATCATATGCAAGAGTGCTCTTGCGCACGTCTATTCCGCGCTTGGCGTACCTCGACATCCCGATGATATCGTTGTCGATGACCAGCTGTTCCATAGAGAAAGACATCCCCAGCTCCAGCATGCCTGCCCCGTAGATGTTGGACGCGCCTACGAGGTTAGGCAGCATGGTAGTCATGGTCTTCTCATGCCCGGACTGGGCGCTCGGACGTTTTGCATCGCACTAGGTGCCCGCCACTATGGTGGGCATCTTGTAGTACTGTGCCAGCTGTGCCACTCCTGCGCTAATCAGCCCCAGCTCCGGAGATCCGACCGGTGCGGAGTTGGAATAGAAGTCGAAAGATGTGGTCGAGCTTCCGTAGTACGTGTTGCGTCCAGGATGTGCCAGCTGTGTCAGGACGACGAGTGCCAGAACTTCCGCGTTGTGCGTCACCAGCGTTCCGGCGAGGTGGATCGGCGAGGACGCCGCACCCATGGCCATGCTCAGCGACATCATGGGGAAACCGTAATCTCCTCCTTCTGTAGCCATTATGCATGCTGTGTGGTCCAGCTGAAGCGGGCTCGAGGGGCACCCCCCCACCATGAGGAAGGGTTCTTTCAGAGCTTTTTCCTCGTCTCCGTCGTACACNNGCCTTGATAAGCTTGTGGTAATCCCCAAGGTAATCAGGGTCTGGGTCCGGCAGAAACGGTTTGCCGGTGTTGGAGAGCACCGCGTCGAACTCACGCAGAGTGCGGACCGGAGGTTCGATCGCATAGTCCATGGCGGTCAGCGGCGAGCACACCCAATCGATGTTGTCGCACGCATCTACCAGTCTAGCGATGTTCTTCAGGTCCTGCAGGGTACTGTTCCTCGTTTTATATTTACCATCGCCGAGATATTCGGTAACCTTGATGCCTACGCCGAACGTCAGATTGTTGGTGACAGATCCGTCGCTCACCATCTTCACGTCGTGTTTTCCGTCACGGCTGTGGAAGGTGAACGAATCAGGCGCTGTGCTCAGGGCTTTTTTCACCACTTCTTCAGGGAACTTTACGACGAACGTCTTNNTCATCGACGATGCACCCGTTCTCCCTCAGGATCTTCCTCGACCTCTCGTGGTTGACCAGGATCCCCGGGTCCATAAGCACCTGCAGCGTGGCCGCGTGGATGGCGTCCATGTCCCTTTTGGACAGCACTTTCAATTTCAGGTCCTTCATTTCCCTACCTCATATTTTTTTGAAGAACGTCCTGGTCAGGTAGACGCAGGCTACGCTCAGCACGAGTGCCAGGGCTATGAAAATATAGTTCCCCCCGGCCAGTGTGAAAAACTCCTCTTCCAGCATGTTCAGTCCTCCAGCATCGTCTCTATGGTCTGCAGGCCCCTCTCGGTCAGCTTGTACTTCGAGAGGACCTTGCCCTTTGCGAAGTGGCTGCCGTCGTCTTCCGACGTGTCGACGACCACGATGAGCCCGGCAACGGAAAGCTCCATGAGCCAGAAGCGGGAGTTCCACCTCCAGTACTCCGAAGAGACCCGGTTCTTTTTCATCAGCTTCTCGATGGCTTCATACTCCCACATCTCCCTGTCCACCTTGAACAGGGTCAGTATCTCCGATTTGTAAGGCAGGTCCATCTTCACACCTCCTCGCGCGTGGTGTCAGATATCGAGTCGCTCTCCCAATACATCACGAACATTCCCGAGACCGCGATTATCGCGCCTACGAATATCCAGTACGCCGGGACGACTCCGAAGAACACGAACAGCACTATGATCGCNNATCGGCGAGTACATGGCCGTCAGGCTCAGCGTCCTCCCCACTCCGATGAGGGGGTAGCACTTGTACATCGTGGCGTAGCACATTCCCAGGGTGAACGCGGCCATTACCATCCAGAACAGGAAGCTGGTGCTGGTGAGGGCTGCGTACAGCGCGTCGAAGAAGCTCCCGAATCCCGCTATGAGAGCCACCGCGGGGAACAGTATGGCCACCCAGATCAGGGCCTCCCAGGTGTACCTTACTGGAAGGCTAGAATCGGCGTCGGTCACATCCAGGGCCCTTACGGCGAAACATCCCTCAAGTCCCCATCCCACGGCGGACATTATTCCTCCGAGGTATCCCAGCCAGACCCCGTCGGGCGCGGCGGGGTTCGTGATGTTGTTGATCATGTCNNAGGGGGTTCAGGATGACGAATCCGCCCGCCAGGAGCAGCAGTATCCCCGCGACGGTCTTCTTGGAGAACCTCTCGCTGTACAGGAGCTTGGCGACGAGCGCACCCACTACCGCGCTCAGCAGTCCGATGGCGGACGCAAAGCCGGCTCCGATGTATCCTATGGCGATGGTGGATCCGAAAACTGCGCAGGGCCCTCCGAACAGGGCGCCGACCAGCAGCCATTTGCTGATCTTGAAGTGCACGAAGGTCTTGATGGACTCCTTGAACTTACCGGTGAGGCCGGCCCAGAACAGGAGCAGGACCAGCGCGAAAACTATCGCCTGCACTCCGGATATTATGACTCCCGATACCAGATAGCCCGCCTGCCCTTCAAACCACACGAAGTTGCTGAACGGGTCCACACCCCAGAGGATCGTCATCGGGACGTACCCCATCCCCCATAGGACGGCGCACATTATGGCCCAGAAGAAACCCCACTTGATGCGGTTCTTTTTCTCTTTTGCAATGCTTTCTGCGTTTGCTACCATGCTTATTCCTCTTATTTCTTCAACATGTTCCTGAAGTGCTCGCAGCTGTTGATCTTCAGCCCTAGCAGTCCTTCGATATTCATCTTCGCGGGCACCCCGAACGGAGCTCCCGGCATTCCTGTGACGAGACCAATTCCGAGCTCTTCTCTCAGCTCTCTCATGACCGTCTCGTCAGCCATCTCATATTTGTCCACGCCGAGCTTCTTCGACACGGCTTCTTTGGCCTTGCCTATCTTCATGTTCTTGGCGAATTCCATCCTTGCGACAAGGTCTCCCGAAGTTCTTATGCCGCCCATTCCGGAAGAAACGAGGTGAGCGATGGACATTCCTGCGGAGTCGCCCGCACCGGCCTAAATTCCGTCAACATGCGCGATCTCGACCATTGCCTTGCTGCACCTGCTGACAGCATCGATCGGCGGCGTCTCCGTCATGGGTATTCCGCCCACTCCCATTCCCATGTTCACATGGCACGGGATCTTAGACGCGGTTTCGCATTGTTTGACGATTGTTATAGCACGTGCGAGGTTCCAGGCGAGGCTTTTGCTCGTGTTGGTGTTAACAACGGGACCGAAAACATTCACTCCCGCTTTTTCAGCCAGTTTGACCTGCTCGTGGGGGTAGAGGCCTGCCACGATTTTTCCGTCGTACTCAATTTCCCCATGTATGCCCAACACATTCTCGGCGGACATTCCCATGATGATGTAGGAATCGGGATGGGACTTCCTCATTTTTTCTATACCTCTCAGGGTTCCTGCGAAGTCGGCATCCCCTGCAGAGGCGGTCGTGTCGAAGTTGAATCCCTCTCCGCCCGCGGCCATGATACGGTCCGTGATAAATCCGATATCCTGTGCAATCGCATCCGATGCGGCCTCGGCCTCATGCTGGGCCTCCTCTATCTTGAACTCCCTCATCAGGTCTGCGGGGTTTCCGAAGGGCCCGTCGGGTTTGTAGTAGAGTCCCATGTTCGGCATAGCGCCATAGAACAACGGCACAATGGTCATGGCCTGCACCTTCTCGAG
>DAVO01000019.1:4637-4943 GCA_002509405.1 Methanomassiliicoccaceae archaeon UBA72
GCCCTCTCGTGGACCATTATGGACTCTGTCCTGCTCATGTCGATGCCGTTACCGCTGCTTCCGCTGTCGATCATCAGCTTGTACGGTCCGCCGTCTTCAGTGAGCACGACCTCATTTCCCGGAGCAACTCCGAGGACCTTGCCCTCGCTGCAGAGTATGTCAGCAAGGTGATCGACCTCATCACCGCTAAGCGGTTTGGCTTCCGAACATTCTGCCGCGTGGGACATACCGAGGTAGATATCTTCAGTCACCTGTTTTCTTGTGGTCTCGACCCTCCTTCCGTCTCCCATTCTTGTAAACATGACC
>DAVO01000010.1 GCA_002509405.1 Methanomassiliicoccaceae archaeon UBA72
CATTCCCGCGACGAGTATCGCATATCGTTTATTCGACTGTGGTGCGTTGCTTTTCATTATGGAGTCTCCGATCGTTTTTGCAACCTTCAAGTGCGTATTAGTATAATAATTTAAGTACATTGATGTATAATAATATACATTAAATTATATTTACAAACATCTAAGACTTACTTTTCTCGGTTTCCGGTCCGGTTTCAAGTGACTGAAATATGTGTGTAAGTGCAATGCTTTCGCCAGGTTCGGCAGACCTGACGCATGCGGGAGGCGCGCGGTCTCCGGGCACACGACAAAAGCAAATTAATACGACCGCGGCACTGGTCTGGAATATGGCTGCCGTAAGACTTGGAAAGAACCACCTCAGATGGTGCAGGGCATGCAACCTTCCGATAATGGAGAGCAAGGACTGTCCGGTATGCGGCGCCCGGACGGAAGAAGTTGCATTGACCCCTCCTGCTGACTCCCGTCCCGCATTCGACCGGGACATAGAGAACATCCGTTCGGTCATCGATGCAACCTACGGGGAGGGCACCGGGAAGGCTGTGGTACCCGACGGACATGTAGTCATTCTCAACAAGGTGCCCGGCCTCGACCGCATGGACGAGGTAGTATGCGACGGAACCGTCATCGCGACCATGAGATTCGATCTGGGAGCCGGGTGGAAATGCATACTCAGGATGCAGGGCGCTATGCGCCTCGAAGGGGTGCTCAGCAAGGGGTTTGTGGTCTGCGACGACGGCGCCGTCAGATTCGTCCAGGAGAGCAAGAATCTCATGGCGCCCGGAGTCGACTCCGTACATCCCGAAGTGATGGCCGGCGATGAAGTGGTGATCGTCACTGCGGACGGGAGAGTCGTCGCTGCAGGCAGCGCCAAGATGCCCGCGGCAGAGATGGTCGGAGGGAAAGGCGTGGCGGTGAAACCGAGATGGTACAAACCCGAGGAACGGCTCGAAAGATTGGCGGAGCACGACTGGAAGGACGTGGTAGAGGCAAACAGGGGCGTCATCGGAAAAAGAGTGGAGGAAGCGGTGGGCTTCATAAAGAACACCATAGAGAAAAACCAGCTTCCCGCTATCGTCTCGTTCTCCGGAGGAAAGGACAGCCATGCCTGCCTGCTCCTTACGCTAGACGCGGGACTCAGACTGCCAGTATTGTTCGTCGACACCGGCCTCGAATTCGACGAGACCGTGAGGTTTGTCCACGACACAGTGGAGAGACATGGCCTGAAGCTCATCGAGGAGAAAGCGCCGACGGACGCGTTCTTCGGAAATCTTGTTTACTTCGGACCTCCGTCCAAAGACTACAGATGGTGCTGCAAGACCAACAAACTGGGGCCCACGGTGGGAGCCATCAACAGGAATTTCCCGGACGGGGTCCTTTCGTTCATCGGACAGAGGAAATACGAATCTGAGGCCAGGAACGCCAAGCCGCGCATCTGGAGGAATCCCTGGACGCCGGGGCAGCTGGGGGCCTCTCCGATACAGAACTGGTCGGCGATGCACGTTTGGCTCTACATTTTCAGCAAGAACGAGCCTTTCAACGTATGGTACGCCAGAGGCCTCGACAGGATCGGATGCTTCCTCTGCCCTGCATCCGACCTTGCGGAGTTCGATGCGATCGAAGGAAAAAGCGCAAGATATTCACAGTGGAACGATTACCTGGACAAATACGCGGACGACAGGGGCCTCCCTCCCGAATGGAAGAACTTCGGCCTGTGGAGGTGGAAGAATGCGCCTGCGTCAGTACGCGAGGAGGTCGAGAGGGTGACGGGGAAGAAAGTATCCGACATAACGAAGCAGACCGCTAAGGCAGATGACGGACCGTTGAGGATCAAGGTGCAGGAGGGGTATTCGCCATGCTCCATAGGCTTCAGCATCGAGGCGGCTCTGTCAAGGCCCGTCGACATAAAGAAGATAAGCCCGTTCTGCCACGCGCTGGGATGGGTGGTCGAGGAGGACCCCGAAGGCGAATACGTTTCCGCCAACTACGTCACGATATACCGGGAAGGGGCGATCACTTCCAAAGGAAATGTGGAGAACGACGCCAGGAGCCGCATCTATCAGGCATGGCAGGTCGTAGTGCGCGCAGAACAATGCGTCGGGTGCGGCCTGTGCGCCGCGAGATGCAGGCCCGGCGCCCTGTTCATGGAGGATGGAAAGGTCCGGATAAAGGAGGAAGAATGCATATTCTGCAGAGAGTGCTTCGGCCCCTGTCCGTCGGCCAACTTCTCCGAGGACACTGACAAGGACTTCGAACAGTGATTATCGCAGGGGAGTAATAAATAAACCGAATCCGTATACTTGGTGCATGATAATAGACCCTGAGGACTTGGCTGCCGCGATGGAGCTAGACCCTGCCCTCCTCGACGAAGACGACGCTGTCAGATTTCACACCGGCCTGCACGCCGTTTCCATGTACAGAGAGAGCCATGCACTTTGGCTCCAGGGTAAGCTCAAGGAAGCCCGCGAGATAAACTACCGTGCCCACCAGCTCACCGGGTGCGACATACACCCCGGTGCCACGATAGGCAAGAGGTTCTTCATCGACCATGCCACCGGCGTGGTGATAGGCGAGACGGCGGTGATAGGCGACGACGTGGTGCTCTACCAGGGCGTGACCCTCGGGGGCGTCTCGTTCTCCAAAGGCAAGAGGCATCCGACGCTCGGCAACCGTGTGGTAGTGGGGGCCAACGCCACCATATTGGGCGACATAAAGATAGGAGACAAGGTACGCGTTGGCGCCGGTTCCGTCGTCCTCAAGGACGTCCCCAGCGGATGCACGGTTGTAGGAGTCCCGGGCAAGGTCATCAGGAAGGCCGGCGTCGCAGGATGCGAGGACGAGCTGAAACACAACGAGCTCCCGGACCCCGTCAAAGACCGCTGCAACGACCTTGAAAGGGAACTCGACTGCCTGAAGAAGGAGATAGCCGAACTCAGGAAAATGCTCAAGGGCTGACTGGGTCCGATTTATCTATTACCTACGTCATAGAGGTCCGATCCGATGTCCATACTGATCAGGAACACGCTTTCAGGAGCCAAAGAGGTATTCGTCCCGCATGAGGAGGGGAAAGTCAAAATTTACGTTTGCGGCGTTACCGTATACGACGATATCCATATGGGACATGCGCGCAGCATGATCGTTTTCGACATGATCGTCAGATACCTGAGGTACTGCGGCTACGATGTCACGCACGTCACGAACTTCACGGACGTCGACGATAAGATCATAAGAAGGGCGGCCGAGGAGGGCGTGGAGGCGCTGGAGCTTTCCTCCCGCTACATAAACCACTATTTCGAAGACGCCTCGAAGCTCGGAGTCCGCAAGGCGGACATCTATCCCAAGGCCAGCGAGGAGATGGGCTCGATAATCGAGATGGTGGAGGAGATTATAGAGAAGGGTTTCGGTTACGCCACCGACGATGGCAGCGTATACTTTTCGGTCGACAAGGTTAAAGACTATGGCAGGCTGACCAAACAGAAGATCGAAGACATGGAGTCCTCCGGCAGGGTGGCCTTGGACGAACAGAAGAGGAACCCCATGGACTTCGCCGTATGGAAGGCCGCAAAGCCCGGAGAGGTCTCCTGGGATTCGCCCTGGGGCAAGGGCCGTCCGGGCTGGCACATCGAATGCTCGGCCATGATACGCAAATATCTGGGTGACGAAATCGACATCCACGGCGGGGGCAACGACCTGATATTCCCGCACCACGAGAACGAGATACTTCAGACAGAGGCAGTTACAGGGAGGCCGCTCTCCAAATACTGGATGCATAACGGGATGCTTCAGGTACAGGGAGAGAAGATGTCGAAGTCACTAGGCAACTTCTTCAGAGTGCGCGACGTGTCCCAGAAGTTCGACCAGTATACCATAAGGTTCTACTTCCTCAACACGCACTATATGAGCCCGCTCCTGTACAGCGAAGAGATGCTGACGGAGGCCAAGACTTCCCTCGAAAGGCTCACCAACAACTACACCGACCTGAAGGCGTACGTCAAACAGGGACCTTCCGGCGACGGGGACGTGTGCGATGTGGCCGACGAATACAGGACCGGCTTCTTGGACGCAATGAACGACGATTTCAACACCAGGGCCGCCATCGAAGTGATGTTCCAACTCGCAAGAGCGACGAACAGGTCCATGTCGGAGGGGACGCTCAGCAGAGAGGGCGCGGCCAGATTAGTGAGGTTGCTGGACGAATTCAACGGCATTCTGGGCATTTTCCCCGAGGACACCGGAAAAGACGACGGGACATTGGATTCAGTTATGAAGATACTCATCGACCTCAGGTCGGAACTAAGGAAACGCAAGGCGTACGACCTGTCCGATCTGATCCGCGACAGACTTGGAGATGCCGGCATCCGGCTCGAGGACGCCGGGGACGGGGTCAAATGGAAAAAGACCTGATAGCGCTGAAGAAATCGGAGCTGGCGCTCGGAGGCCCGGTCAGACTGCCGGAGGGCTACTTGCTCCCCTGTAGGCTCTCGCGTTCGACCGCTGGCCCGGGGGCCGGTTCTGCCGGAGCGGTCTTCTCTTTCGAAGGAACAAGGGTGAAAAAGGCCGTTAGGTACGATTCAGGCGATTTCGAACTCCATGACCACGAGGGGGTCCTCTCCCTTACCAAAGGAGGAGTGCCTTTCCTCGACAAAGTGACGATCGAACCGGTGGTCTACCACAGCCCTGAACAGGCGTTCTTCAACCTGGACCAGCGCTGCATATACCATTGCGCATTCTGCGCCTCCCCCAGGCTCGGGAACGATGCGACGAAGAACTTGACCGACGGAAAGATAGTATCGATGGTGCGGAAGGCTCTGGACGAGGGTCTGACGGTCAACGCGATATCGCTGACCAGCGGAGTTGTCGGGAGTCCCCGGGAGACGGTGGACAGGTTCGTCTCCTGCATAAGGGCCCTTAAGACAGAATTCCCCGGAATACCGATAGGCGTAGAGCCCTACGTTTCTTCGGAAGAGGATATAGTCAGACTGAGAGAGGCCGGCGCCCAGGAGATAAAACTGAACATCGAATCGCCCAGCCGCGATATATTCGCAAGAGTGTGCCCGGAACTGGAATACGACAGGATACTGGACCGCCTCGGGGATTCGGTCAAGGTGTTCGGGAAGGGAAACGTTCAGTCCAACATGATATACGGGATGGGCGAGACCGATGAGGACGTCCTCTCGATGGTCGAGACGCTGTGCTCAATGGGCGTTATTCCCATACTCAGGGCCCTAAGGATAGGAGAGCACAGCCGCGAGAGCCTGGAATCGACGATAGGCAGGACTTCGCCGGTGACTCCCCAGCGCTCCGTTTTCCTGGTATCCGAACAGAAGAAGATAATGGAAAAACACGGGCTTTCCTCTGCCGGATGCCGGACCATGTGCAACAGGTGCGGATGCTGCGACCTGGTTCCCTTCAAAGACATATGAGCTCAGGTGCGGCTCTTTCATCTTTCATCGTACTTTCAGGTCCGAGATACGTTTTTTCAGAGACCTTTCATAATCGCATGCCTTGCATTCCGTGCCTATGCAGGGCTCTCCGCACGCGCATCTGTTGAGCTCCCGGGATTGATATTTCTCATACAGCATGGGCTTTATCTCGTCGTACGAGGCCAGTATGCTGAATTTGATTCCCGGCGTCCTGTGGTCCAGAAGGTCTATGGTATCCCGGTACTGGTTTCTGAGCGCCTCCTTCCAGTACGGGCATTCCCCGTCCCAGAATGGTATGCCTGCGACTATGGCGTAGAGTAGCGATTCGCTTTCGGGTATCGTCCTGAGGGGGTGGAACCTCGGGACCAGGCCCGGCCTCACCTTCTCGTGCGGCCCCAGCCTTGCAAGGCGCTCCACGTCCCCGCGGGCGAAGTCCATCATTATGGACTGGGCCATATCGTCGAGGTTGTGCCCCGTGGCCAGGAACCTGGCGCCGATCTTTCTCGCCTCGTCGTTCATCAGCTTGCGGCGGAACACGCCGCAGTATGTGCAAGGACTGTTTTCCCCCGTGACGGAGGAGACAGAGTCCATGGTCAGGCCCATCTCCGAAAAGGACCGTATGCTGAGCGGCAGGCCCCTGGACGAGCAGTAATCCTTTACGATGTCCACGCTGGGCGGGCGGTAGCCGCCTATCCCCTCGTCGATGGTTATCACATGAAGCCCAACGTCCGGACGGTTGCCGAAAACCGAGTTCAGAAGATGCAACAGGACCATGCTGTCCTTACCTCCCGACACTGCGACGGCGATCTTGTCTCCTGAATTTACGTCGATCTGTTTGCGGATCTCTTTCTTGACCCTCTTCTCCACATACTTCATGAAATGTTCGCCGCATAGGTGCGAACCGTTGTAGGCGACGAACGTCACGGCTTCCGAGGAGCAGATGTCACATTTCATACCATCATACCTCGTCCGAGGACGCGACCGCCTTTCCTTCAAGCAGCGCCTCCAGCTTCTTTGCGAGGACCTTCGAGGGTATATCGGGCAGGGAGATGTAGGTGGAGCGGCCGCCTTCCTTCTCGCTTCTCACCACCGTTTCCAGAAGGTTCTGCCTGTCCATATCCTGTACATAGGTCCAGAACTGTGTGTGTTTCCTGGGTTCCTGTCCATACTCTTCGCACACTACCGCGTACGTCTTCTCGGCGGCGGTGATGCTGATGTACAGATTGCTCTTCATGGACCTTGCTATGGCCAGCAGAGCTAGTTTCCGGTTCATGTCCAGGCCTGTGAGTTTGCTTTCGGTGACCACGCTGTTGATGTTGGCCTTTGCCTCCCTGACATCTTCGGTGTCTACAGACCCCTCCGGATGGCCTTCCGCTATGACGGCAGAATCCCTCAGCAGTTCGATGGCGAACCTTGCGTCCCCGAACTCCGAGGATACGTCGGCAATAAGCTCGATCACATCATCGGAGTATCTTCCGCCGATGAGGGCCTCTTCCGCCCTTGCTTTGGTGATGGTATAAAGCTCGCCCCTCGTGTACTTATCGAATGTCACGGCATTTCCTCTGCCGAATGTCGACATGGACGCTTCATCGAGCATCCCGTAGATGAGGTGCTGCGATATCAGTATAAGCGATACGCTGGCCCTGCCTCTGGCACCTTCGAAAAACCGTGTAAGTTGGTATATCAGATCGATGTTGCTCTTCTTCAGAAGAACATCGACCTCATCCAGTACTATCACCGTAGGTATCCCTCCGGATTCGATGTGTGCCGTGAACGACCTCATCATCTCGTCCGGTGAAAAGCCCCTTTCAGGAAAACCCTTGTCGAAGTGCCTTATGAGCTCGAGTATGACTCCGGCCTCTGTGTTGCGGTTCCTGCAGTTCACAAATATCGTGTCTATCGGCCTTCCGTACCTGGAGCAGTGCCTGGCCATATCCTCGCAGAATCTCTTTGCGGTCGCCGTTTTCCCCGTACCGACGTTTCCCGTCAATAACGCAAAGCAAGGCCTCCCGCTCTCGGCAAGAGGACGGAAATACATCTCCAGACGGGACATCTGCCCCTCTCTGTGGACCAGCTTTTCCGGTACATAGTCGAAGGACAGCTTGTCTATGTCGCGGATCACGGCAGAAGACTTATCGAACATTTCAGTTCCTGCTGTGCCGGATGAGGCCCGAGCATCCAAAGACCTCGATGCCTTTCTCCTCCCAGACGTCGCAGATCAGGTTGATCCCTATGGAATCGGAGGCCATGTGACCGGAAACCACGAGGTTTATCCCGGCCTTCTTGGCCTCTTCGATGTGATTCTCTGGGAAGTGCATCCCCACCACCGTGCCTACGCCTGCCTGGGAAAACCTCTCGTAGATCTCCTTGGGACCCGAAGTTCCCCCGGTCATCTTTGCAACGGCTTTACCGCACCTGTTATCCTTGCTTCCCACAATTATGGACGGGGGATTGTTGTACTTCGCCGCCTGCATAATCTCCGGCTCCTTGTACAGCCTGTCGATTATGTCCCCCAGCGACCTGGGCTGGAGGTCCTCCAGCATACTGTCCATATACTTCTGTACCATGTTGTCCGCAGGAGAATGGATATTGAACAGAGGTATCCCCAGAAGCGTGGCGGCATCGGAGGACTGGTTGAAGTTAGCGCTCATGACATTCCTGAGGACCTCGTCCATCCTGGGCCTCATGAGCGACTCGCATACGTTGATCGGCACCCCCTCAGAGGCGTACATATCGTTCTGCATGCGCATTACCTCCGGGAAAGGGACCTTGGACATTCCTGTAGGATGATGTGCCACGACGGCTGACAACTTCTGCCCCTTCTCTCTGAGCCTGTCGGCCAGAAGCATCTCTCCCGTACCTATGTCGATCCCCCACATGAACTTCTCGGCTTCAAGCTCCTTCGATTCCTCGATCAACGCCGAGAACCTGGAGTCCGCATAGGGGTTCCATAGCCTCTCCGGGTCATACAGCCGCTTCCTCTCTTCAGAGAGCGACTCGAATTTGGCCTTCTCTTCTTTGATGGTAATCTCCACCTCGGCTTCGGGACGCGGATCGTTCTTTCTGCCAGTCTCGATAGCCAGTTTGTAGGCCTCGTAAATCTTCATGAGGTCCCGAATGTAAAACAAACGTATAATCTATTCTTACCATATTCAAAACCGATTTATATGGCAAATGAAAAAAACGGGATAAATTTATCATAGAATGAACATATAGGCCGTTGATAAAATGAATGAAATCTGGACGGAGAAGTACAGGCCGAAGGTCCTGAAGGATGTTGTAGGTCAGAGTAACGTCACCGAGAGGCTTTCGTCCTATGTCACGTCCAGGAACATGCCCCACCTTATGTTCACCGGCCCGGCGGGAACTGGCAAGACGACTTGCGCACTGGCTCTAGCCAGGGAGATGTTCGGTGACCAGTGGAAAGGCAACTTCATTGAGCTCAACGCCTCGGATGAGCGAGGCATAGACGTTGTGAGGGGTAAGATCAAAGAATTCGCAAGGACCGCCCCCCTCGGAGGAGCGGATTTTAAAATCATATTCATGGACGAGGCCGATGCTCTTACAAACGACGCCCAGTCTGCCCTGAGAAGGACTATGGAGAAATACTCAAGAATATGCCGCTTCGTACTTTCGTGCAACTACTCTTCGAAGATAATAGACCCCATCCAATCCAGATGTGCGGTGTTCCGTTTCAGGCCGCTGACCAAAGAGGATCTGGAAGATTACCTGAAGATGATCGTCGATAAAGAGGGTATAAAGATCCAGGAAGATGCGCTCCAGGGGCTCGTACACGTTGCCAGGGGAGACATGAGGCGTGCAGTAAACTCGCTTCAGGTAGCAGCATCCCTTGGAAAGCCGATCGACATTGATACGATATATCAGACGACCGGCATAGCCAATCCTGACGAAGTCAAAAAGATACTGGAGACCGCACTTGCCGGCAACTTCGTACTCGCCAGAGATATGCTTGATCAGACCATGATAAACTTCGGACTTTCCGGACAAGATATAGTACGCCAGATCCATTCGATGTTCTTTGAGCTTAGCATCTCCGACTCGGAAAAAGTCCGTCTCGTAGACAAGACCGGAGAGATAGAATTCCGCATCGTCGAAGGAAGCAACGAGCGGATACAACTGGAGGCTCTGCTCGCATACCTCGTTATGATCGGCGGACCTAAGCGTTAATTTTGATGACTGGCACTTTTCAGTACCTGTTATCGAATATGCGGCTTGTCTTCTTCTCGCTGCGTGGTAGGTCCCCCATGTTAACCGCCTTCGGTTTGATGGTTGCGCCAACTTTGGCCTTGAAACGTTCCTGGACCTCCTTCTCAAGGGCCTCCCGTTCTGAATCGGGAACCATCGTTTCGAAGTAAAGAGTGAGGATATCCTTGCCCTCCAGATGGTCTATCATGACCTGATACTCCGACTCCGGTCCGTCCGTCTCGCTGAGGACTTCTTCGAACTGTGCGGGGAACATGTTCACTCCCTTCACTTTGACCATATCGTCGGTGCGTCCCGTGATGATATCGATACGGGGGAACCTGGAACCGCAGGGGCAATTACCAGGTATGATGCGGGTGAGATCGTGGGTCCTGTACCTTATCAGCGGTGCGCCCTCCTTGAGCAGAGTGGTGATAACAAGCTCGCCTATCTCTCCGTCGGGAAGATTCTTTCCGGTCTTTGGATCGACTATCTCGAAATATATGTAGTCGTCCCAGAGGTGTATACCGTTTGCATAATCGCAACTTATACCTATGCCGGGGCCGTAGATTTCGGTCAGACCGTAGATATCGTAGAGCTTTACCCCGAGATCGGACGCGATTCTGTTGCGCATCTTTTCTCCCCATCTCTCCGAACCGATTATCCCTTTTCTGAGAGAGAGCTTATCTTTAATCCCGCGCTTCTTTATTTCCTCTGAAAGAAGAAGTGCGTAAGAAGATGTGGCACATAGCGCCGTGGAATGGAAGTCCGTCATGAACTGTATCTGTTTCTCGGTATTCCCCGGGCCCATGGGCAGTGTCATCGCTCCAAGTCTTTCCGAGCCGCTCTGGAACCCGATACCGGCCGTCCACAGTCCGTATCCCGGAGTTATCTGTATGCGGTCGTCTTCTGTAAGTCCGGCCATCCTGTAACAGCGCTCGAACATTATTGACCAATCATCTATGTCGTTCCGGGTGTATGGAATGATCACCGGGGTGCCTGTGGTCCCTGATGAGGAATGTATCCTGACTATGTCTTTTTCGGGCACGGCCGCCAGGCCGAGAGGGTAGCAATCTCTGAGATCTGCCTTGTCTGTGAATGGCAGCTTTTCGAAGTTTTCCTGATCTACGACTTTCGATAGATCCACATCTGCGAACTTTTTCCCGTAGAAAGGACTGTCTTTCTTGATGGTCGAAAGACGGCGCTTTATCGTTTCAAGCTGGTACTCGTTCATCATCATGATAATGTGCGCTGAACACTGAACGAGAATATAATACTAATGATTATTTTCGGTTATTACTGTACATATTTACACATTTTAAATTGATTTGTATTCTTCGGCACTCAGCATCTTGCCGAGGTCCCCGTCGTCTTCCATCTCTATCTCCGCAAGCCATCCGTCGGAATAGGGAGAGGTGTTCATAAGCGACGGCTCTCCTTCCAGCGCCTGATTTATGGAAAGCACCTTACCCGAAAGTGGCGATATCAGAGGCGCTATCGCCTTGAAGCTTTCGATTGCACCGATCTCTTCGTTCCTGGCTATGCGCCTTCCAACAACTGGAGGCTGTACATATATGACTTCTCCCAGCTCTTCCTGGGCGCGGTCCGATAATCCGATCCTGGCCTTACTGCCCGTTATCTCTACCCATATTCCTTCCTTGGTGTAAAGGAGCCCTTCCTTGACTTCGGTCATTGCCCGTCAAAAGCATCGGATGATAAAATCGCTTTCGCTTCCTCGCTACCTCTCGCTGCGGCCTTTGAAAACCATCTCTTCGCGTTCCTTGAGCTCTTTGGCATACCCTCCCCCGAAAGAGACATCTTTCCAAGCTGGCACATTGCTTCTTCGGACAAAAGTCCAGCTGCCTTATGCAATATTTTGGCGGCTGCTTCTGAATTTTTAGGCATGCCCTTGCCTTCCAGCTGCATCAGCCCCAAACGATATCCTGCCTTGGCATATTCTTCCGAGAAACAGGTACGGTAGATCTCTGCCGACATCTCATAATCGATCTCGACCCCACGTCCCAGCTCGTAAATTACACCGAGCCTGTAATATGCCGGTATCGAACCATGGGCGGCCGCCCGCTCATACCAATATCTGGCAAGAACCCAATCTTGTTCCGTGCCACGGCCGTCGGAATAAAGGTCGGCTAGATTGAACATCGCCCTTGGGTATCCCAGCTCGGCAGATTTCTTATAGAGTTCGAAACCTTTTTCAAAATTGCATGAAAGGCCCTCGCCGTGGACCCTCATATACCCGAGATTGCAGATCGCCTCCGCACAGCCCTGGTCTGCGGCAAGGCCGAACCATCTGGCCGCCTCGCGCCGATCTCGCACGACCCCGTTGCCAGTGAAGAAAAGATATCCCAGCGCGGTCTGTGCATTCCGGTCTCCGGCCTTGGCTGCTTCGAGCTGTTCTTTGAAGCCCATGGCCTCACCTGTATTTTCCCACAGATCTTCTTACGTGCAACTCAGGGTGTTCCATGAACATACCCAGATAGTAAAGTGCCGAAAGATATCCGCCGGCAGCGGCCATTGTGTAATACTTTATGGCATCGACCTCGCTTTCTGCGAGGCCCCCTCCCACATCGTAAAGGCGACCCAACATGAATTGGGCGTCGGCAGACCCGGCGTCAGCGGCCCTGGTCAGCATTGAAAGGGATTTCTGCATATTGCGCCTGACATACATCCCTTCCCTGTACATCAGAGATAGGAAGAACATCGCGTCCGGACTGCCCAGTTCGGCCGCTTTCTCGAAATGAATGAAAGAGTTCTTGTAGTCGCCCTCGTCGAGATGTCTGTTGGCAAGGGCGTAAGCGGAATCCCTAGTGTCGCGCTCTATGGCCGCATCGGTCCCTTTGAGACTCTTCATCCTCATATCGAAGGTGTCCTTCTTTCCCCCCTGGAGGCTGAGAATTACTAGGTTAAGGCAAAGAAGGCATCCCTCATGGCCCATTTCCGCGCCGTACCTGTACCATCTTTTCGCCTCGACCTCGTTGTGTATTACGCCATTTATCCCGAACTCGTACTGGAGGCCGATCTCCATGAACATATCGGCGTTGCCTGTTATGGTCGTCGAAGAGTACCACAGCTCCGCTTCGGTACGGCTCCTCTCGGTGCCGATTCCGTGACCGTACATATATCCCAGATAGAACTGGGCGATCGGGACTCCCTGCTTTGCCGAAGAAGACATCCACTTGAAGGCCTCATTTTGGTCCGGGGACACCAATAGGCCTTTGATGTACTCGATTGCCAGCGTATATTGGGCCTCCGGGTTTCCCATCTCGGATGCGTTTCGAAGGTGCTTTAGGTATTGGTAAATGTCTTGATCGAAGATTATACCGTCGCGGTACATCTTCGCTATCTCCCACTCTGCCCTCGTGCAACCCGCCTCGGCCGCTCTTAGATACCACATTATGGCCAGGTCTAGGTCCTGATCGAGACCTTTACCGTAGTGATACATGTATGCGACACCCAGACACGCATATGGATCTCCGTCGCCTGCATCCCTCAGGATTGGATCTTTCACGTCCCCTTAACCTACCCATGGATTTAATTAGTTTTCATCCGAGAAATAAAAAACAGTGACATTTGATAATCATGCCCGGATCTGTCCGAGCAGCGCCAAAGCATCAGGATCTCCCTGTTTTGCTGCCAGCTTCAGATATTTTTTCGCAAGCGGGATATTCTTCTTTACGTGTTTTCCCTCGAAGTAAAGCCTACCGAGATAAAACTGTCCTTCGGAGAATCCGGCATCGGCCACCTCTTTTATTAAAGCCAGCCCCGACTCTGCGTCAACTTCGGTACCGACTCCTGTTAACATCATCATACCGTAGAACGCCTTCGCCGCGGGATGCCCCTGTTCGGCCGCAGAGCAGAACCACATGGCCGCCCTCTTCTCGTCCTTGGGGGTGCCTCTGCCTTCATAGCAGAAACATGCGAGCGCATACTGGGAATTGGGCTCCCCTGCCTCGGCCGCATCGGTGAACAGCTCAACCGCCTTCACGTCGTCCCTCTCGAAATACGTACCGTTGCCGTACATGCATGCCAGGCAGTACTCCGCGGTCGCGTTGAACTGTTCGGATGCCTTGCCGAACCATTTGGCCGCAACTGCCAGGTCCTTATCCAACACCTGGCCCTCGAAACGCATGTTGGCATAGTCCAACATTGCCTGGGAATGCCCTTTCTCGCACGCCTGGGTAAGCAGCGACGTCGCCTTGGACGGGTCTCTCGTTACTCCCTGCCCGAATGCGTAAAGCATTCCGAGCTGGTACATCGAGTCCGTCTCGCCCTGGTCAGCAGCGTTTGCAAAGAGCATCGCCGCCTTTTTGAAATCAGGGCGTCTGCCTGAAAGATATAGGACGGCCAGATCGTGCTGGGCTTCGGGATGGCCTGCGGCTGCCGCAGATTCGTACCATTTCTGCGCCTCTTTGGGATCCTGTCTGACCCCGTTTACACCGCGATAGTATGCATCGGCGATATGGAACATGGCCTCGGAGTTACCGGCATCGGCAGCGGACATGAGCCAGTATTTGGCCTTCTCCCTGTCCTTGGGAACTCCCTTTCCCATCAGATACATGAATCCTATCTTGTTCTGGGCCGCGGCATCGCCCTTCTCTGCATTGACTGTGTACCAGCGAACAGCCTCGGAATGGTCTTTCTTGACACATTTCTTCCCGTTGTCGTATATGTTGAACAGTTTTGCGCAGGCTTCGGTGTCACGCTGCTCACCCCTGAACTTCAGCCCGACCAAGGAATCCACGGCCTCGTTTCCTTCTTTGATTTCGGAAAGAGTCCTGGCCGCTTTTTCGTTGCCGGAGGCCGCAGATACCGACATGATTTCCATTGCGGCCCCTTTATCTTCATGAACTGATGTGCCAGTGAAGAGAAATAGCGAATAAAGGTATCCGGCCTCCGGATCGCCGGCATAAGACATGTCCTCCAAAAGGGAGCAGGCTTTTCCGAGGTCGTATTCCCTGCTTCCCACATCCATGTATCGGAGCGCGATGTTTTCCGCTGAAAGGCGGTCTCCGGTCTTGTCTGACATATCCCACCGATTATTGATGTTGCCTTTATTCCTTTCGCAGGGCATATTCGACTATCGACTGGGTTTTTCTTAAAGTAAAGAATATATCCGAAACCGCGCTCTACATCCCACATGGGCGATAATCGGTCCGGTCCTAGCGATGACCCAAGAGAATCTCTTGAGTGGGCCAAAGCAGTGCTGAGAGGCAGGTCCGAGAAAGATTATGCGCTCGCCTATTCCGTGGTAGTCGACGCCGCAAAAGGCGGTTCAGAAGACGGCAAATTCTGCCTGGGCCTGATGTATGCGCGCGGCCAGGGCGTTACGAGGGACCTTTCTGCTGCTGCCGAATGGTTCTCCCGTGCGGCAGAAAGCGGCAGCCGGAGCGCCATGTACTATCTGGGTAAAATGTACTTCAGAGGCTACGGGGTCGCAAAGGACGTTGCTAGAGCTGCAGAGCTGTTTTCCCTGCCGGCCGAAGATGGGGATGCCAGGGCGCAATATTCTCTGGGACTGATCTACTTCGAGGGCGATACGATCCCAAGAAACCTGGAAGAGTCTGCGAAATGGGTTTCCATGGCCGCGAAACGCGGACATGCCGATGCACAGTTCGTGCTCGGTCAGTTCTACAAGACGGGCTGCGGGGTGAGGAAAGACATAAGCACTGCTGTAGACTGGCTCGTGTCCGCCGCTATGAACGGCAACAAAGGCGCACAGATACTCCTGGGCAACATGTACACCGCAGGTGACGGGGTCCAGGTCGATCGTGACGAGGCGGACCGCTGGTACGACATGGCCGATGGAAGATGACCTTTACTTCAGCCCGACTATCTTTCCGTTAGGCATAAGATCCATGCGCATCGCGGCTGGAAGCGAGGGAAGACCGGGCATGAGCGTCATGGAACCACATATCGGAACCACGAATCCGGCCCCCGCCGAGAGCTGAACCTCCCTCACGTTGAGGTCCCAGCCTCTGGGAGCGCCTTTTATCTTAGCGTTGTCCGTCACTGATGCCTGTGTCTTCGCTATGCACACCGGCAGTTTACCGAAACCGCGCTTCTCGAGTTCTGAGAGCGCCTTATCGGCCGCTGCCGAGTACGAGACGGTGCCAGCACCGTATATCTTTGTGGCTATGGTCTCTATCTTGGACTTCAGCGTCGAATCTTCTTCATACAGGAATTTGAATTTCTTCGACCTGTGGCACTCTTCTACTACGGCCTCGGCAAGGTCCAAGGCACCTTCTCCTCCTTTCAGGAATGCCTCCGATTCCACGCAGCGGACTCCAAGTTCCGCACATCTTGCCCTTATCATTCCGATCTGTTCTTCCGTGTCTGAATCGAACTTGTTGATGCTAACCACCAACGGAACGCCGTATAGCTTCATGTTCTCTATGTGCCTATCAAGGTTCACAAGGCCGTTCCTCAGGCTGTCCAAGGTCATGGTCCCGGCATCCTTCAGATCTGCGCCTCCGTGCATCATCAGAGCACGTACGGAAGCGACTAACACGACACAGTCGGGTGAAAGACCGGACTGTCTGCAGACTATGTCCATGAACTTCTCTCCCCCGAGATCGGAAGCGAATCCCGCCTCGGTCACCACATAGTCTCCCAGCTTAAGGGCCGACCTGGTAGCCAAGATGCTGTTTGCGCCATGTGCTATATTTGCAAATGGAAAACCGTGGACGAACACCGGCTCGCCTTCGAGGGTCTGCACCAGATTGGGGCATATTGCATCCTTCAGAAGAACCATCATCCCTCCTACGCATCCGATGTCCCCGGCGGTCACCGGCTCGCCTTCGATGTTGTACGCCACCACTACCCTCTCGAGCCTTGCACGGAGGTCTTCATACCCGGTGGACAGTGCCAGAATAGCTGATATCTCGGACGCCGAAGTTATGAGGAATCCGCTCTCGTGGGGTATCCCGCCTACAGTTCGGCCGCCTAGCCCCACGATTACGTTCCTGAGCTCCCTGGCATTCATGTCCATGGTCTTCTTGAGCACCACCCTCGTGGGATCTATGTTCAACTCGTTGCCTTTGACCAGGTGGTTCTCGACCACTGCAGAAAGAAGGTTGTGGGCTGCGGAAACGGCATGGATGTCGCCTGTGAAATGAAGATCGATGTTCCACATTGGATATACCTGGGACCTTCCTCCTCCGGTCGCTCCGCCCTTGATACCGAAGACCGGGCCGAGCGACGGCTCCCTCAGGGCGCCGACGACTTTTTTGCCGATCTTTCCGAGACCTTGTATCAGCCCGATGGTGGTGACGGTCTTCCCTTCTCCAGCCGGAGTCGGAGTCACGGCCGTGACCATGATCAGTTTTCCGTTCTCGTTCGCTTCAAAACGCTTCAGAACATCCAGGGGTATCTTTGCCATGTACTTGCCGTAAGGACTGATGTCCTCGTAGGCGAGTCCGAGTTTCGATGCGATTTCCGTAATCGGTTCCGCTTCTGCCTCGTATGCGATCTCGATGTCGGTCTTCATGATGCGAGTCAAAGCGGGTCTGCCATTAATAAATGTGCGCGGGCGGTCCGTCGTCGACGGCCAGAGTTTCCGCCTCGGACGGCGGTAGCTGCCGAAGGCCTTCGATATTTTGACGGTATGAAAATATTAATGTACAATTATGTTCTTCGATGATATTAAGTATACCTTATCTAATGAGGAATCGCCGAAATGGAAAAAGGTGATATCATGGACAAAAAGAGGTACGAGGTCAACATAGGATTCGCGAGGAAACTGGCCGGCGGAGTGATAATGGACGTCACAACACCCCAGCAGGCGAAGATCGCAGAGAAAGCAGGTGCCTGCGCGGTCATGGCCTTGGAGCGCGTACCCGCGGACATCCGCGCCGAGGGTGGCGTGTCCAGAATGAGCGACCCCAAGATGATAAAATCCATCCAGGAGGCCGTTTCCATACCCGTGATGGCAAAGTGCCGCATCGGACACTTCGTCGAGGCCCAGGTCCTTCAGGCCATAGGCATCGACTGCATCGACGAAAGCGAGGTGCTTTCGCCCGCCGACGATATCTATCACATAGACAAGTTCGCGTTCGACGCCCCGTTCGTTTGCGGCGCGAGAGACCTAGGAGAAGCGCTCAGGAGAATAGGTGAGGGTGCAGCCATGATCCGCACCAAAGGGGAAGCGGGGACCGGGGACATAGTCCAGGCTGTCAGCCATATGCGCAAGATCAACTCCGAGATAAGGTACATCGGGTCGATACTGGACGATGAGCTGTACGAGGCCGCGAAAGAAATGCGGGTACCTTTGGACCTTGTGAAGTACGTGCATGAGAATGGAAAGCTGCCGGTGGTGAATTTCGCCGCAGGCGGTGTGGCTACTCCTTCTGACGCCGCACTCATGATGCAGCTCGGTTCCGACGGCGTATTCGTTGGGTCCGGAATATTCAGGTCCGGAGACCCGGCGAAACGCGCCTCGGCCATCGTGAAGGCTGTGGCCGACTATGACAAACCGGAGGTCATCGCGGAAGTATCTTACGACATTGGCGAAGCGATGGTCGGAATAAGCAAGGAAGAGCTCTCGCTCCGCGGCACGAGGATGGCCGATAGGGGCCAGTGATCCCCCGCGGGGCCCCGTGGGCCCCCGGGGTCCGGATGCAGCGATATCTCCGCAGAGCTCGGCCGGTAGGAAAATCTGAATATCAGCTAAGTCATCACTATCGAAAATGAAGGGATATTCGCTATACATCTTCGACCTCGACGGTACCCTCGTAGATTCCGCCAACGGGCTCATAGTGTGCTATAGGAAAGCCCTCGACAAACTGGGCTTCCTGTACGACGAGTCTTGTCTTCCCGGTTTCACCAGGGAGCCTCTTTATGCCACGTACAGCAGGTTCGAGTCTCCGGGCATAGACTTCAAGATGTTCGAAGAGGTCATGTTCAACGAATATCGCGTTTCTCTCGACCCGAACAGCTTCCCCTTTCCCGAGACCAGATACGCCCTGCAGAGGATCGCCGACGAGGGCCTCCCGATTTGCATAGCCACACGCAGCTCCAGCAAGAGGGCCAAGAACGTCCTTACGATCCACAGGCTCATCCAGTACATCGACCATGTGGTGGGATACGACGACGTTACAAAACAAAAGCCCGACCCGGAGTGTCTGAAGGTCTGTATGGCCCATTACAACATTCGCAAGGACGGGGTACTGTTCGTAGGGGATGGGGAGACCGACATGATGGCCGCGGAGGCCTTCGGTGTCGACGGTGCGCTTATAGACCGCAACGGCCTGGGAGAAGACTGCAGATGCACATACCGCATAGAGAGTCTGAGGGAACTGTTTTGAGATACGGCACATACATTTTCGATTTCGACAACACCCTGTTCGACACCCGCGGCGGGTACGAAGCATGCTACAGAAAAGCCTTCAGGATATTCGGGATGGCTTACGACCCTTCGAAATATTACCAGTACATCAGGACACCGCTTCATGCTATCTTCGAGAAACATTATCCCGGATGCCCGTGCAAGTACCGTGAGTTCGTCGCAGAGTTCATAAAAGAGGCGGAAAACTCGGTCGTCGACACCGCCGTTCCTTTCCCCGAGACGGTGGAATGCATAAAAAGGCTGGCAGATTCCGGAAAGAAAATGGCGATAGTATCCGGGTCCTATGAATCGTACATTGATGAAATTCTTGATAACAACGGGTTGAGAGAGCATTTCGGCGCTGTTATAGGATACGAGAGCTCTTTTCACCCCAAGCCCGACCCTTATCCGATAAACCTATGTATTGAAAATCTTGGCATCCCGCCTTCGGAATGCGTCTACATTGGGGACAGCCCCGGCGATATAACTGCTGCCAAACGCGCAGGAATCGGAAAGATACTGGTCGACCGCCACGGGAGCAGCGGAGATGTAGGGGCCGACCGCATAATATCCGATCTGACCGGATTATTCGATCGAGACCGATCATTATATTAAATAGGGGACCCTGCTTCGGATTTCTATGAGCAAGGCATTGGTACGTTCTGAGAAACTCCTGCTGCTCGTAGTGGCGGTAGCCGTGCTCATGGACGGCATGGACGGGAGCGTCGTATATGTCGCTCTGCCATCCATCGCGACCAGCCTCGGAACGGACACCGCTTCGGCATCCTGGGTCACCGTGGTGTACTTCATGGTTCTTGCAGGGCTGATCCTGTTCTTCGGAAGGATAGCCGACCGCGGGGCCATACGTAAGGTCTTCGTCTCCGGCTTCGCAATATTCACACTGGCGTCGTTTTTTTGCGGAATATCGGACTCCATGGGCATGTTGCTGGTCTCAAGGGTTGTCCAAGGCATAGGGGGGGCCATGATGGCCGCGGCCTCGCCCATGATATGTGTGAAATATATATCGAGAAGAAAGCTGGGAATGGCCCTTAGCGTTACCACGCTTGGCAGCGCATTGGGATATTCCATAGGTCCCGCGATTGGGGGGATCCTCACAGACCTGCTTTCATGGCACTGGATATTCCTGATCAACATACCCATAGGCATAGCGGCGATCGGAATCGGGATGTACGCGATGCCGAAAGACGGGCCCACAGAGAAAAGGCCTTTGGACTTCCCAGGCACCGCGCTGCTGTTCGGCTCCATAGCATCGGCGATATACGGCCTTGAGATAAGCGCCGACCCCAGCGCAGGATGGCATTTCGCCGGATCGATGGCCTTATGCCTGGCCCTTCTGGTGCTGTTCGTCCTGAGGGAGCTGAGTTTCCACCTGCCTCTCATCGACGTACGGATATTCAAGACAAAAGCGTTCGACCTGATGATACTGGCGTTCCTGCTTTACAACATTGCATTCATGGGAATATTCTATCTTCTTCCGTTCTACATGGATATCAGCCTTGGATTCTCGCCGAGCCAGACCGGTCTTTATCTGCTGATACCTTCGGCCATCACCGCCGCCGTATGTCTTCCCCTCGGAAGGTGGTCCGACCGGAAGGGCAGAAGATGGTTCGCCGTTTGGGCATGCCTATGCCTTTTGGTGTTCAACGTGCTGCTGTGGCTAATAAACATGGACTTCGGACTATGGATGCTGATACCCGTGGTCATACTCATGGGAATATCATGGGGCCTCGCCGGGGGCCCTATGGCCGGACGCGTGGTCGAGCACGCACCAAGAGGAAACGAGGGCATGGCATCGTCGGTTATGTCCATGTTCGTCTATCTTGGCTGCGGCCTTGGAACTGCCCTTTTCGCCGCATTTTTCTCGATCACGTCCGGAGCGCCGGGGACCAGCTTCTCAACGCTCACGGTACCCGAGTTCACCAACGGATATTCTGCGTCCCTCCTGTTGGCCATAGCCTTATCGGCAGTGACCGTGGTGCTGTCCTTTGTCGTGAAGGATTCCGACATCAGATATTCGGACTTTGACCCGTCGGAGATATCAGAAGGTAAAGAAACGGACCAAAATCTGTCCCCTCGCACCTGAGCCGACAAATAGCCGCACGGAGCACTCAAAATTGATAAACCGATAAGGTGTTGGACACCGCATGAAATATGAGTGTCTTCTATGCGGCTACATCTACGAAGAGGAGAAAGAGGGCGTTCCCTTCAACGAGCTGCCCGACGACTGGGTCTGTCCGGACTGCGGTGCCTCAAAGTCTGATTTCCAATACAGCGAAGATTGATCAATCCCCGTCGCCGTCGATGCGGACGAACTGGGTGTTCTGGGCCCTTCGAAGCTGATCCAGCAGTTGCTTGGCTTCCTCGCTGCCTTGCTCCGCCGCCTTGGACATGGACCTTACTCCTTTGTCGGGATCACATTCGGTACCGGCACCGCTTATCTCCATCCTGCCTTTCAGGAAGGATGCATCGGGATCCCCGTCCTCGGACGCCTGAGAGTACATCTCGTAAGCCTTTTCCATATTCTTCGGGACGCCTCTGCCCTCATAGTACATCGTTCCCAGGCTGACCTTCGCAGCGGCTACGCCTGCATCAGCGGCCATCCGGTACCATTTGAACGCCTCATCTTCACCTCCGGGGACTTTCCCGGAGAATGAAAGGTCCGCCATCTTCATCTGCGCCTCCGGGAGTCCCGCTTCCGCCGAGCGTCTGAACAATTCGGATGCCTTGTCCGGATTCTTTTCGGTTCCGACCCCTTCCTCGTACATGTATCCCGCTTTGAACATGGACACCGCATCATTGGTTTCGGCCGATCTTAGGAACCATTTGAAGGCTGCCGACATGTCTCTTTCAGTGCCGTAACCGTTGAAGGAATATTCCGCCACGTATGCATATGCCTCGATCATCCCTGCCTCGGCTGCGACCATAAAATTTCTGTATGACGCCTCGGGGTCCGCAGGGAACCCGTAGTCCCCTGTGTATATCATCCCAAGCCTGAAACAGGATTCGACGTGTCCCACGGAGGCGCTTTTCTCGTAAAGGTCCTTGGCCTTCTTCTGGTCCTGTTCCACCCCGTAGCCGACCATCAGCACCTCTGCAAGGCCGAAGATACCTTGAGGGAATCCTTCGTCGGCGACACGGGAAAAGATGTTGACGGCCTCGTCGGGGCGTCTCTCATACCCTCCCGTACCGGTCATATACATTACAGCCTCGCGGCACAGTTCTGCTGCTTCTTCGGCGTCCATGGAGGCATGATGCACTTTTTATTCATCATACTTCGCTTTTCTTTGACTGATGGCCGGTTCCTGCGTCTTTGCAATGTGATCAAATGATCATTACCTGAAAAACTGTGTTTTTCCATGAGAGGTTTCGCATGACGCAGAAGTGGTTGGACCCACATATTCGGAGGAACCGGTTTCTACATTTTTATATAATTGAACAATCATTCAATTGAAGAAATAATCAATTAAGTGATATTATGGAAGACCTGGAAAGATACAGATGCAAAATCCATGTGACGCATGACGAGGTGGTGGACCTCGTCAGAAATAGCATGCCTGCGGAAGAGGAGATCTTCAGGCTTTCCGATTTTTTCAGCCTTTTCGGAGACAGTACCCGGCTGAAGATACTGATCGCGCTGGAAGCCAGCGAGATGTGCGTATGCGACATCGGTGCATCGCTGGGAATGTCCGATTCCGCAGTATCCCACCAGCTCAAAGCTCTGAAGACGTCTAGATTGATCAAGTCCCGCAGGAGGGGAAAATTCGTTTTTTACTCGCTGTGCGACGAACATGTCAGATCGATAATCGATCTTGCCTCAGAGCATCTCACCGAGGCAGATAAATGAAGGCTGCTTTCACGATCGAAAATCTCGGTTGCGCCAAGTGCGCCCTGAAAATGGAAAAGAAAATCTGCGGAATAAAAGGAGTCAGATCGGCCTCTGTGATATTCATGTCTAAAAAACTGATCGTCGATGCAGACGAAGGCGAGATGCTCCGCATTGAAGAAGAGGCTACGAAAGTTGTGAAAAGCATCGAACCGGATGCACGGCTCGTGAAGAGGTGAGGTGCGCTTGCGTCGGGGCACCTTGGAAGTACTGGCCTCGGGCATACTTTTCGCTCTGGGAGCTGTTCTGCATTACACCGGTCACGGGACGGTATCAACAGTTGTTCTTGCTGTCGCATACGTCTTATCCGGATATACCATCGCGATTTCTGCAGCGAAGAGCCTGCGATATGGGATGATACTCGACGAAAACTTCCTTACGGTGATAGCTTCAGCCAGTGCGTTCATGATCGGCGCCGAAATCGAAGGTGCCGCTGTTATGATTTTCTTCCGTATCGGGGATATGTTCGAAGATGCGGCCGTTCAGAAGACAAGAAAGTCCATCTCCGAGCTTGTCGAGATGCAGCCTGTATCGGTAAGGGTCGTAAGGGACGGTAAAGAAATTGACGTCGGGCCTGAGGACGTCGCCGTGGGGGAGTATTATATCGTGCTTCCCGGAGAACGCATTCCGATCGATGGCACTGTCATGTCGGGCTATTCGTCCCTGGATACCAAGGCCATCACCGGCGAGTCGATGCCGAGGGACGTGGCTCCGGGGGAGTCCGCGTTGAGCGGATGCATAAACATGACCGGCGCACTTACGGTGAGAGCGGACAGGGCCTACTCGGATTCGGCTGTCGCACGGATCCTTGAGCTTGTGGAAGAGTCAGGCGCCAGGAAGGCAAAGACCGAGAAGTTCATAACCGCTTTCGCAAAGTACTATACTCCATCCGTCGTCGTAGCCGCTATCGCGGTCGCGACGGTCCCTACATTGATATTCGGACTTCCTTACGAAGCCTGGGTGTATCGCGCGCTTGTGTTCCTCGTAGTCTCATGCCCCTGCGCCCTTGTGCTTTCGGTGCCCTTGACATTCTTCTGCGGAGTGGGAAGGGCCTCGAAGTCGGGGATATTGATCAACGGAGGAGACGTCATGGACAGGCTGGCGCTTACCGACACCGTAGTGGTGGACAAAACCGGCACCGTCACCAAGGGCACTTTCGAATTCAGCGGAATCCACCCACACGGTGTAACAGAGGACCATTTGCTTGAATATGCCGCCAAATCCGAATACCGCTCCGACCATCCGATATCGGCCGCGATAATAGACCGCTACGGACGCGAAATCGACCCGGGAGAGATCGGGAAATCGGTCAACCTTGCCGGAAAGGGTATAAGAACCGAAGTCAACGGCCGCATCGTACATGCGGGGAACTCCAAACTGATGGAGGACATAGGGGTGGAGCCTTGCGGCGTTCACGGCGGCGCAACATGCATACATGTGGCAATCGACGGCACTTACAGCGGGCATATTTCCATTTCGGACGAACCGAAGGAAGATTCCGCCGAAGCAATAAGGGAACTGAAGGACCTCGGCGTGAAGAACGTTGTCATGCTTACCGGAGACAACATGACGTCCGCCGGCCGTGTTGCGGAGATCGTGGGAATAGACGCCTTCCGCAGCGACCTTCTTCCGGAGGACAAACTGGAGATCCTCGAGGGTTATCTGACCGTACGCGAAGGTAAAGGTTCCCTCGTTTACGTGGGAGACGGCATCAACGATGCGCCTTCCATCGCGAGGGCGGACGTGGGTGTGGCCATGGGCAACATTGGTTCCGACAGCGCCGTGGAAGCTGCCGATGTGGTCATAATGAACGATTCCCTGAGGAGGTTGCCGGAGGCCATCAGGATATCGAGAAGGACGCGCGGAATCGCATATCAGAACATCATGTTATCCCTCGGTTTCAAATTCGCGGCTCTGGCACTTGCCACCTTGGGTTTGGCTGGGATGTGGTTTGCAATTTTCGCAGACGTCGGCGTCGCGGCGATCGCGATAATCAACGGAACCAGGGCATACGGCAAGTTATTTTGATCTTTGGGTCCTGCTGCCGAATTCGTAAATGCGTTTTTTCAGGGAACCTTGAACACCCTGATATATGGCCCATTTTTCGAATTTCGTACTATCTGACAAGTATTAAATTATCCGAAGGCATACCCGGTGGCGGGATGCACAGGTGAAGGTAGGTATAGACCTGGGAACAACCTACTCCGCAGTAGCTTTTTACGACAGAGGCAGCTCCGGTGCTGAAGTCATCCCGGATGCGAACGGCTGTCTGCTTACACCTTCGGTCATATGCTTCTCCACAGACGGCACTATAAAAGTGGGCGAAACCGCAAAAAGCATGCAGTCCAGGGGAGAAGGGGTCATCGCGGCCTCTTTCAAACGAGCCATGGGGGATACCCAATATTCCCTGACCGCGTACGGAAGGACGTACTCCGCAGAGGACCTTTCCGCAATACTGTTAAAATACCTCATCGCCGGAGCCGAGGCAAGGACCGGGAAGAAAATCGACTCCGCCGTGATCACCGTACCTGCATATTTCAACGACCTTCAGAGAACGGCGACCATCAGGGCCGGAGAGAAATGCGGAATTGAAATACTGAAGATAGTCAACGAACCGACCGCCGCGGCGATTTCGTACGGATACAACAAAGCAGGCAACAAGAACGTCATGGTTTACGACCTCGGCGGAGGGACGTTCGATATCACCGTCGTGCGCATCGAGAAAGGGAACATCATCGTGCTGGGGACCGACGGCAATCATATTCTCGGAGGGAAGGACTGGGATCAGGCCATCATGTCTTATCTGTGCGGGAAGTTCAAAGACGATTTCAATATCGACCTGAGGGACGACGCGTCTGCCAAGAACAGCCTGATAGTCGCAGCCGAAGACCTAAAAAAGGAGCTTTCGGAAAGCGAATGCGTCAGCGCCCATCTGGAATACGGGAACGATTCCGCCGACTATATCCTGACGCGGAACCAGTTCGACGAGATGACCGAACCTCTCTTCGGCTCGACCTGGGAGGTATGCGAGAGAGTAATGGCCGACATAGGACTGAGGTGGGAGGACATTGACGAGATACTCCTTGTGGGAGGGTCCACCAGGCTCCCGGGACTTCCCGGTCGCCTCGCCAGCATCTCCGGCAGGAAAGTGATCAAACACGCGGACACCGACCTTGCCGTCGCAAAGGGCGCCGCCATTACCGCTTATCACTTCGGGAAGAACGGCAACACCGTGCTGGGAGTCACCGATGTGGCCTCACACAGCCTCGGTGCCCTGTCCGTAAGGGAAGACGGCAAGAAATTCATCAACGAAATAATGATCAAGCGCAACTCCGGCGTCCCATGTTCGGTCAGGAAGCCCTTCAGGATCGAACCCGGCAACCTGAGCGACAGCATCGAGCTTTTTACCCTTCAGGGCGAATCGCGACATCCTCTTGACTGCGTCGTCCTCGCAAGGATGAGGATTTCCGGGATAATGAACAACGGCGAGGGAGTTTTGATCGAGATAGAATACAACTACGATGAGAACGGGGTAGTATGCATCTCGGCGTTCCAGAACGGAAGCGAACTTACGGTCGAATCAGAAAAACTGCCCGAGGACATATCGTGGATGGGCGGACGCCCGGACGAAAGGCCTTCGAATGCTCCGGTGCAGAAGAACATTGTCGTTGCGATCGATATCTCGCGCAGCATGAAGGACGCCCCGCTGGACAAGGCAAAGAGAGCGATTTCCAGATTCATAAACGGGGTCGCGGACTCAAATACGAAGTTCGGGCTCATAGTCTTCGGAGACAAGAACCTGGTGGTCAGAGAGCTCACCCTAGACCGCTACGCTGTGACCAGGTCTATAGAGGACATCAAGGTGAAAATGGCCGGCAGGGGGACCGACGCCTCTCCTTTCAAGGAGGCCCGCAGAATGCTGATGGGAAAGGCCGGCAACAACATGATTGTCGTGCTGACTGACGGCAAATGGGGGAACAGGGACCTGGCAGTCACCCAGGCCATGGAATGCAGGAAGGACGGGATAACTACTATAGCCGTCGGCTTCGGCGAGGCAGATAGGTCTTTCCTAAGGCAGATCGCCACCGCCGACGAGGATGCGCTGTTCACAACGCTGGACCAGCTGGGCGATACCTTCGGGACGATCGCAACCGCTGTGAACTCCGGGGGAATAGGTATGAGCGACAGCAGAAGGAGATGACCGTGGCCCGAAAGGAAAACTGCTACTGGCTGCTGGGCCTTAACCCCCTGAAAGAAGATTGTTATTCGACCGAGTCGGTCTCTGCGTCCATAGACTATATGGAAAAACGGTGGACCGAGGAGAGCAGTGACCGCCAGAACGATGCGGGACGCAGATTCCGGTCACAGTGCTACCTGGAGGCCGTTACGGACATCCGTCGCATTATGAGCGACCCCGATCTCAGGAAGAAAGAGCTTGAGGAAGCGCTTAAGCTGCTCGCATCCAAGGCCTCCAGGCTAAGGAAGGATTCCGTGACCTTGCATGACGGGACACCGGTAAGGGTATCGGGGTCGGCCGAATCTCTGATGAAAAAACTCAGATGGGATGGTGTGGGCATCGATGACCTGGTAAGAATGTCCGGTGTGACAGAGTACGACCCCTCATATGTTGCCACGGATACGGTCCTCACAGCTTACCAGGCCATGACCTCGGTAGGTGCGTTCACCCCTTCGGAAATGTTGAACGATCTGATCTCGGACGAAAAACTCGAGATCGAAGCCGGCGAAATTAACGACGGCAGCTCTCTGGAAGAGATAAGAAACGCATTCGATCAATGCGAAAAAAGAGTCAATAACGTGCGTCCGGAGCTGCTTCCGAAACAGGACCCGTACATTCAGGCCCTCAGAGCGGTCAAGCTTGCGTTGAAATCCGAAGAGATTCTTTCGGAACTCACTGAATACGGCAAATGCCAGAGGGCCCTGGTCCCCGTATTCGAAATAATCGAGGACGAGTATGTCCATCCACAGAACCGCGCCTACGTCGACGAGCTGATGTCGATATATCTGACCGACCCTGAAATCGATGTTGACCTTGCGATACGGGTACTGGAGGATTTCTGTATAAGAAAGAGGTTCATAGTCAATTTCTCCGAATCGGACAGCCACATGATCAGATGTCCCCACTGCAAGGCATTCGTGGAGACCGGAAACGAAGTAATGTGCTGTTCGATCTGCGGGCATCTTATCAAGACCATATGCCCCAAATGCAACACTAAGCAGTCATCGGCCAACAAAGCATGTGTGAAATGCGGTTTCGACCTCGAAGCGGGATGGGGAAAGGCCCTTGAATTAGAAAGGAAAGCTACCGAACTGGCCTCCGCAGGCCTCATATCTGCGGCGGAAGATGTGGCAAAGGACCTCAGAGAGGGTTACTCAACATACCCTGCGGTGGAAGACCTTGAACAAAAGATCGAAACGGCAAAAGCCTATCTGACATCCGGGAAGAGGAAGATCGAACAATCCTACAAGCTTAAGAGGTACAGCGAGGCCGTGGACCTTACCCGCGACATGCTGGTGCACTACAAGCGCTTCATCGAAGAAGACCCCGAGACAGAAAACATCTACAAGGAGTCGGAGAAGCGCCTGCATGAGGCGGACAGGCTTTTCGAAAAGGCCCTGAGGGCCGCCGACTCACGCTCACGGACGGAACTTTGCGTCGCGGCGGCAGAGAGGTGCCCAGACCACGCCATGATATCGTCCCTTCTGGGCAGCAACGCCCCCTCCCCTCCGGCTGATGCTTCGGCAAAGGTCAGCGAGGGAAAGGTCCTGATAAGATATGCCGTCCCCGGAGACAGGAGCGGGGTAACATTCTGCATCTACAGAGAGGAATTCTCTATTCCCGAGGTCGACGAGAGGACCATACCGATTGCGGAGGTCGGCGGCTGCTTCTATATCGACGAAAGTGCCGAACCGGGCGTGGACTACTACTATACAGTAAAGTCAAAAAGGTGGGGCGTGCTTTCGGAAGAGGGCGCTTCGTGCGGCCCTGCGACCGTGTTCGCCGAGGCGCAAAACGTCAGCGTAGACCCTTTGGAAGACGGACTCCGCCTTTATTTCGAGAAGCCCAAGAACTGCACCAGAGTCAGGATCTGGAGGAAAAGCGGTTCGGGAGACGAGGAGGTGGAAATACAGGGCGGAGGGCCGGTCATCGAAGACAGGGGGCTGTGCGGCGGCTGCACGTATTACTATCTTTTCGTGGCTGAGTACGGGTCTCCTGACGGACGGGTGAAAAGATCCTCCGGGCTTGTGTTCTCCGGCACTACGGCGGTCTTCCCGGACCCCGTAAGAGACCTGAAGGTGTCATGGAACAAGGCAGACGGTACGTTCACCGCCGAATGGACGGGCGACGAGAACGTGGTGCTTTACTCTTCAACGAAGAGCATCAGGATGCACGGGCTGCTGATCAAACTCGGAGACGTGGATTCCTGGATGACAAAGATCGAACCTATTGAGAAAAGGAAAGGCAGGATACGCTTCTCTCTGCCGGACGGGGCCGTCCAATACATTTACCCGATGATACCCGTGGGAAGATACGCGGTCAGGGGACTGGAGGTTCTGGTGGCAGACCTAAAGCCGTTCAGGGACATGAACTGGGATATGATGGGCGGCAACTGCATCCTGACCATGTCGTGGCCACAGGGTGCAGAGTCCGCCGTTCTGGTGATAACCGATTCCGGAAACCCGGCAGGAGGGCCGAACGACCTGGATGGGGAAAGGATGACCGTATCGGCCGAAGCGTACTCCAAGGACCGGATGATAAGGCTGCCGATGGGAAGCCGTCCCCGCAGGACCGTCACCATATTCGCTGTCTACGATGCGGAGGGCAAGAAGATCACTTCCCGTGGAATGACCTTCGAGATAGTCGCAGGGACGTGCAGGACGCTCAGGTACAGTGCTGAATCGGGACGGTCTAAGGACAGCAACATAAGGGTGACGATAGAATCGGAAAGCGACGTCGAGTTCATCCCTCCCGTCGTAGCGGTATGCAGGGAAGAAGGGATACCTCTCAGAAGGAACGACGGAGAGGTCATCTGGAGGTCCGAGGTCCCCATTAGGCTCAGCAGAGGGCGCATAGCCTTCCGTATCGAAGCGAGACCGGGCGACGACGTCAGGCATATGAGGTTGTTCTTTGAAAAAGATGAGGACTACAGCAGCTTCAGGTTCGTCCATCCGCTGTATAGGGGGTGCTGATATGCAGAAAAAAACCGATGGCACATACATCTGCCCGTTTTGCTTCAACGCCATCGATCTGGGAGATATTCACTACCAATGCACAAACCAATCGTGCACCAGGATGTTTGTGAAGGCGATCGATGCGGGGAAGGTGGAAAACGGAAGGGCGTTCAGGTCCGAATCGGAAGACGAGGAGATCGATGTGGAGAACAGCACGTTCCTGGGAAGAAACCCGGACGGAAAGGATTCCGTCAGGACCAGGCAGCATATCGTCCGTAACTCCGCAGGGGTCTGCGACATATGCCACAGGCCTGTCCATAAAAGATTGTGCCCGGTCTGCCACAGCCCCATCCCGCAGGAGGCGGAGGGAGGCGGGAACATAATTTTCGTGGTTATAGGCGCTAGGGGCGCCGGCAAGAGCCACTATATCTCTGTGTTGATCAACCACCTGAAGAACTCTTTCGCGCAGGAGTTCAATGCCATCGTCGCACCGGCATCCGACAGGACCATTCTGAAATACCGCGAATACTACTACAAGCGTCTATACGAGGAGGGGAGGAAGCTTCCTCCCACGAGAACGTACGAGAACATCAAGGATTTCAGAGAGCCGATGATCTATTACGTGAGGTTCCCAGACAGGGAAGGGATGGACAGCGCCACCCTGGCATTCTTCGATACGGCAGGAGAGGGGCCCTCAGACAACCTGGCCGGGGTAGGACTGAACACATTCCTTTCAAGCGCATCCGGCATAGTATATCTCGTCGATCCGCTTCAGATACCTTACGTGAACAAGAGGGTCCGCGCCGAGAACATACCGGAACCGTCCCAGGACATTACAAGGTCCATATCTGATATGAGCGACCTCATAAGGTCCGCCATGGGCATACCCCCGACCGGTAAGATCCCGATCCCGTTGGCAGTGGTCCTTACCAAATGCGATATCCTGCTCAAGTCTCCGGAGAACGACGAGGAAGAGAAGGTCCTGCTTGACGCCGGCTCCTCGGTCCGCATGCCTAGGGAGAGAGGGAAGATAGATCGCGAGAATTTCAGGCAGATCGACGCAGAGCTCAACGAATATCTGCGCCGTGCCGTATCGAGAGAATTCATAGACACGGTCGAAGGGTTCGAGAGGCACAGCTTCTTCGCCGTTTCGGCTTTGGGATGCAACCCGGAGGGCAGCATACTGAACAGAGGGATATCCCCGTTCAGGGTCGAAGACCCGCTGATATGGATGCTGGGATGCTACGAGACGGAGATGCCGTTTTGAGGGGACATCGCATGCCCGGCAAGAAAAAATTAATACCCACTTACATACGGATACTGACGAAAAAGAAGGGATGAAAAATGAAGGACGACTATTGCATCGGTATCGACCTAGGTACCACTTACTCATGTCTCGCATATATCGACGGGGAAGGAAACCCTGTGGTTGAGAAGAACTTCGAACAGGAGGACACCACGCCCTCGGTGGTCCTTTTCAACGAGAACGGTGAGATAATCGTAGGCTCTCCCGCTAAGGACATGGCGGTCATGTATCCGTCCAACAGGACGGTCGCTGCGGTAAAAAGGCAGATCGGCACAGATTATAAAGTCAACATCGACGGGGACATCTACACCCCCGTTACCCTTTCCGCCGCGATACTGAAGAAGATGATCAATGACTTCAACGAGGCTCACGGCTGCGATGTCAGGAAGGCCGTCATCACATGCCCGGCGTATTTCGGTCAGAATGAAAGGGATTCGACCAAATATGCAGGAAAAATCGCCGGCCTTGACGATGTGACGATAATCAACGAGCCCACAGCCGCGGCCATATCCTTCGGCTACGGAGGGGACGGGAGCAAGAAAAGGGTCATCGTCTACGACCTGGGAGGAGGGACTTTCGACGTGACGGTTCTCGAGATCGAGGGGAACTCCTTCACAGCCGTGGCCACAGACGGCGAGCGCCTCCTCGGAGGGAAAGATTGGGACAGGGCTCTGGCCGCCGTGATCAAGAACAAGGTTTCGCAGTCGTCCGGCATCCCGATGGCAGAGATAGAAGAGGACAGGGATGCAGCTGTGACGCTTGAGATCGATACAGAATCGATAAAGAAAAGGCTCACCACCGCCGAGTCCACGAGAGGAACTTTGACCGTCGGAGGGATTAAGACCGTATATTCTGTGACGAGAGCAGAATTCGAAAGCGCCACGGCACCGTTGCTGAACAGGACCCTGGAGATCATAGACAGGGTCCTGGCATCCAAATCCTTCAATCTTGACGACATCGACGATATCATTCTGGTCGGTGGCTCCTCCAGGATGCCCCAGATCAAGAACGGCATATCGGCGAAATATCCCGGAGCCAAGGTCAGGCTGTTCGACCCCGACAGGTCCATAGCCAAAGGCGCGGCAATCTTCGCAAGGTCGAAAGACCTGGAATCCGTCGACAGGGTCGATACGCAGAAGCTCATGGTGAAAAACGTACTGAGCAAGACGTTCGGCGTTAGAGTGGAATACAATGGAAAAGAGATGATCTCCAACATCATCTACAGAAACGAGACGCTGCCCATCGAGAGCGTAAAGCTCTACTACCCCATAGAGGAGGGGCAACCTTCGGTATTGGTGGAGATCTTCGAGGATTCCGCACTGCGCTCCGACAATGTGCCCAGGACAGATCTCATCGACGGCAATTCTGTAGGTGAGTTCGAGATGGACCTGCCCTACGGCATCGGTATGGACACGCCGATCAAGGTAACTTTCAAGGCGGCCGAGGACGGCACGATAACCGCTGAGGTGGAATGCATGGGTCAGACGAAAGGATATAACCTGAAAAGCGACCTTAGCGTCTCGGACAGCGAAGTCGAAGCATCGCAGGAACTTATTGGAAGGATCGGAAAGGCGTGATCATCCGCACTTCGATATGAATCCGGAAGCCCAGTCCGCAGAAGAAAGAGCGTGCTGGTGCATGTACGTCCCCAGCGTATTGTTGCTCACGAACCCGTCCATCCCGCCCGATATGCCTGACCCGCGGAGAAGTTTATATCCGAAAGTGCAACCTTGTTCCGAGAAGACATCGGAATAATGGTACTCGTGGGCACGGACGTCCGATCCGAACAGGGGGTTCTCGGGCATGGCTTTCGCCATGACGTAGGCGGGGCCATGCCTGATGCCGGTCATCTCCGCATTGGCATCGAATATGCCTGCCATCTTGAACTCTCTTCCTCCGGCATCCTTCAGGCTACCGCACATCGAAAGCATCCCACCGCATTCCCCCAGGATCGGCCTCCCTTCCTCCGAAGCGTTTTTGATACCCTCCAGAAAATCCGAGTTGGAAGAGATCTCTTCTGCGTGAAGCTCAGGATAGCCCCCTCCGATGTAGTATATGTCCGCATCCGGAAGCGGTTCCCCATCGGTGGGCGCGAACGTCCTGACGCTGACGCCCGAGGCTTCCAGGCATTCGATGTTCTCCCTGTAGTAGAAACAGAAGGAATCGTCCATGGGCACGGCGGCCGTCAGTCCGGAATCTCTGCGGACGTACGGGCATTCCTGCGGAAGCTCCGAATCCGAAGATTCGGCCACCTGCATAAGGCGGTCCAGGTCGACACCCTCAGCCATCTCTGTCAGTAAAGAGATGTCTGGCACATCCTTTGCGTCGGGTGTGATGAGGCCGAGATACCTCTCCTTCGTCGGTCTCTCCCGCATCTTGCGTATCTTTCCCACGATCTCCTGTTCGCAGTATCTGCCGATGACCTCGTCGAGTTTATCCTCATGCTGCCGGCCGGAGATGTTGTTGAGTATCAACCCCTTAATGTCAAGCTCCGGGTCGAAAGCAGCGAAACCGTTGACGATAGCAGCGGCGCTTCTGTTCAGAGATCTGACGTCAACCGTGAGCACGACCGGAAAACCAAGCACCTTGGCGAGCCTGGCTGTGGAACCGATGTCCGAATCCGCGGAAAACCCCTCATATAGTCCCCTGACGCCCTCCACTATGCACAGGTCCGCATCTTTAGAGGCATATCCGACTATGTTCCTGATGGTATCGTCGTCCATCATGAACGAGTCTATGTTCCTGGACGCCCTTCCTGATGCCAGCGTATGATACATCGGATCGATGAAGTCTGGACCTGCTTTGAACGCCTGAACCTTGTATTCCTTTGAAAGTCTGGAAAGGATTCCTGTGGTAATCGACGTCTTTCCGACCCCGCTTCCCGTCCCGGCAATAACCACTCCTTTCATTCAAATTCCCCTTACCAGTTCCCTCAATGTTTCCGAGGTTTCCATGGGAATTATCCTTCGGACCCCCATGACCATCGAATGGGAGGATATCTCCCCGACAGAGTTGGAAAAACCTTCGTTAAGATAATTCGACAGCTGTCTGGGCTGGTCTGTGATGAGGATGTCGTTCTCTCTGATACCGGGGTATGCATGGCATATCCCCACGATTACTGTCAGGTCCGGAGAGAACCTGTCCACTTCTGCCCTCATCCTCCCGCCTATCACAGGGTATTCGTCGAGTCCGCCTACCACTGCATCCAACACAACATTATTTTCTTTAAGCTGGGACATTATATCTTCAGAATATTTTCGTATTCTTGGCAGACCTTTTTCCACGTCGGTGTTCGATACGAAGAAGGTGCTCCCCCCCAGTTTCCTGCGCGCCTCGTCGACGGCGATGAAAATATCGGAAAAACGATATGCAAGCTCCTTTTTTGCGTTCATGACCACGGCAACCTTTCCTCCGGAAGAGAGAATGTCGCAGATCTTCCGGCATACTCTGAGCTTGGTTGCCCCTTGGGCGGGCTTCACATACTGCCTGCTGGCAAGTCCCCTCTCCATCTCCATCGCGGTCGCGGCTTTCAAAAGTCCGATCTGTCTATCCGTCTCTTCAGAGGATATTATTCCGGCATCGCGGCCCGCCTCAAGAGCCTTTATTGCACCCTGGGTATTGTCTCCCATGCATCCGTGGGACTCGACCGGAAAAACGATGCAATCAAGCTCTGCCCTTTTTATCGAAGATGCCACATCCTCTCCGATTATCATACTGGCACATGTGCCAACTACCGCGATGGAACGCGGACGGAACATATCATAAGATGTCCTCAGGGTATCTACCAACTGATCGGAACCTCCAAAAATGAGATCCGTTTCAGACATTGCCGATGTCACGACCCTCACGCCGGCCTGCTCCAGGGACCTGGAGGCCATGAAACCGCAACCTGAAGGCCCGTGTACCACGATGACGTCGACGTCCATGTCTCTCAGGGTATACATCGCGGCGACTATTGGGTTGGGGCGGGGATGGATTATTTTCAGGTGTAGCCCTCCTTGACGAACAATATCAAGGTTCCTACCGATTCGGGTAACGATGGCGTTTTTCCCGAACCGTCCGTTATGATGATCGTCACGCCGTATTCCGACGCGACCTTCTTTATGGCCTCGAAGTCCATCTTACAGCAGACCTTCCTGTTTACCGGGTCTAGAACTGCTACTGCCCCATCGAGAGATCTCATTTGCCGCATCGTTGAAAACGTACGTTCCACTGAACGGGCGGAGATGCCGGGATTGCGCTCGGTCACCGTCCACCTTCCGTCTGAGAAGGACACTTCCCCTCTTCCGGGAACACCTTTGAAAGATGAAAGGCCGAGCTCCACAGATGATTCCGGTATTCCCATCGCCTCGCATACCTCGAGAGCCATCTCGAACGCGTAAATATACTCAAGTGCCAGATAGTTTCCTTTCAACAATGTTTCAAAACCGTTGCCGTATTCCGCGCGCACCCTGAGGGGAACTCCGAGCGAGGGATTCCCCATGACGGCGATCCTTCCCCCGTATCCTATCACATTTCCGGCCCCGCGACCCTTCCAGAATTCAATCTCTTCCTTGGGGACTATATTGATATTCCCGTTCAATATCGAAGTCTTGCCTTCAGAAGCTTTTCTGGTCCCGGCCGCGATGGGATAATCCTCTATCAGATTTGTGATGCACGAAATATCCGCCTTACCAGACCCTCCGAGCGATACTTCGCATATAACAGCATCAAAATCTCCGTCTGGCAAAGTTAGCATTGACGGCGGAGCTATGCTGACGGTCTCCTCGGAGCATAGTCCTCCATCGACCCAGCTCCCTCTCCCCCTGGAAGTCTGAACTAAAACTTTCATTCCGGCGGTTGTTAGTATATGAGCCAGAAGACAGCAGAAACCGGTTTTCCCCTTGACGCCTGTTACCTCGATCCTGAATCTTCCGTCGTCGATCAGCTCCCCTACTGCCTGACTGAAAAATTTCCTTTCACCGTAAACTATCCCCTCCAGGAAACTATCGGGACAGTGTATCGGCATAAGCACCGTGTCGTACTCTCCTCGGGGCACTTCATTAGATACTGTGAAGCCCTTGCTTTTCAGACGGTCCAACTCATCCCTCGGAGTTACCTTGTATACGTCCACGCATGTGACATCGTCTCCGGGACCGGGATATTTATCCGCAAGGATCCCCCCGCCGTGCACCGTATCCAATATCAATATCTTCATATGCCATACTTTTCCAGTTTTTTAACGAGCACCTCGACCAGCCGAGGGTCGTTTCCTACGGGCATGGCGTAGTGGATGTTCACGGCCCTTCCGTAAAGGCCGCTGACGCCTCCGCTGCTGTTCATGGGTATCCCCAATTTTTCGGGTATCTCCTCGGCGAGGTGGGCGCCCGAGGCTATGAAAAGAGGGAGGACGGCTATGTCCTCTGCTCCCGATTTTACAGCGTCCGACATCGCCTCCTCTATCGAGGGGCTATTGAATTCGTTGAATCCGTAATAGACGTTCGAGTATCCTCTCTCGAAAAGCCGTTCCGCATTGATCTTCACGACCTCCTTGTTATAGCCGAGCCTTGAGCCGTGACCTATCACTATCACAGAGGTTTCTCTTTTCCCGCAGATCTCGGCAATCCTCTCTTCCAGAATGTCCGTGAGATTCGGGTCTTCGCCGAAGGGCTGTTCCATGTGGATTGTCACGTCCTTTCCGGTGACCCTTGTTTTTCCGCCGGACGAACCCTCGGGTATGCCGAGCTTTCTGGGTATGTCCCTGGTTGTGTGCAGCCCTGAGGCTATGAAAAACGGTATCGCGATTATCTCGTCTATCCCCGACCTGACCATTTTTTCAACCACGGAATCGACCAACGGTTCCGTGGTCTCGTTATAAGCTGTCCAGACAGGCATGCCTATGCGTTCCTTCAGAGCTTCGGCCTGGGCCTCTATCGCCTCTTTGTTATGTCCGAGCCTTGAGCCGTGACCGATGAACAATATACCTTTTTTCATTTTTTTTCCTCTTTTCTGTATTTATCCAATCTCATTCCGCCGACCGAATCTTCCGAACGGCGCAATATTTCGCCTGCGAGCTTTCTGTAATTGTCTGCCATCTCGGAGCACGGGGCGTTCCTTACGACGGTCCGTCCGACATCCTCGCTCCTCTGAACCTCTCCGTCCCTGGGCAGACGGAATATAACTTCCGTGCCCATCTCTTCGGCGGCCTTGTCCACTATTTCGTTTTCAAGGTCGATCCCTCGGGAGTTCTGTATGATGCCTGAAAACTCTGCGTAACCATCGCCGGCGAACCCCTCTACTGCCTGTCTTATGTTATCGGCGGCATAGAGCGACATCATCTCTCCCGAGGTCACCACAAACACGTTTCTGGCGTACCCGTTCCTTATAGGCATTGCGAACCCTCCGCATACGACATCCCCCAGGACATCGTAGATGATCACGTCGGGGCTGCAATGTCCTATGACGTCAAGGGACTCAAGGTGGCCGAAGGCCGCTATTATGCCCCGCCCCGCACAACCGGTCCCCGGCCTGGGGCCTCCGCATTCGACGCAAAATACTCCTCGACCGGTGTCATGTACCGAGTCTGAGAACGATGTTCCCCCTTTCCTCACCTGGTCCAGCACCGTTGCGGGAGTGTTCCCGTCCATCAGCAGCCTGGTGGAGTCCGCCTTAGGGTCGCATCCTATCTGAAGGACCTTCAGCCCTTTCTCGGCCAAAGCATCGCTGACATTGGAAGATACCGTGGATTTCCCGATCCCACCCTTTCCATATATGGCTATTCTGCGCAATAATTCATGGATAGTGTTATAATTAATAATACTTTCAATTCAATTCGTGCTAAATGGATGTATAATCCATCTAGTTATCCTCAGAGGCCCAGCTGCTTATACAATTCCGAACGCTCTGCTTTTGTAATGTCTCTGTAGCGTCCGACCTTCATGTTCCCAAGCTCGATGTTCATTATCCTTATGCGTTTCACTCCGGTTGCGGTGTATCCGAGCTCTTCGCACATCCTCCTTATCTGACGGTTCAGGCCCTGCTTCAGTATTATCCTGAACTCCCTGGCCCCGATGGGTTCAACCTCGCACTTCCTTGTCACATGGCTGCCACCCATTATCGGCACTCCGGTGGCCATGTTCTTCAGGAAGCCGTCGGTGATGTCTTTGTCGACGGTTACGATGTATTCTTTCTCGTGACCGCTGCTGGAGTGCATTATCCTGTCCGCCAGCTCTCCGTTGTTGGTCATAAGGATAAGGCCCTCGGAATCTTTGTCCAGACGGCCGACGGAATAGATACGTTTGGGATATCCGATAAAATCGATAACGTTATCTGGGTCTTCGGGATTCGAAGTGCATGTTATACCGACGGGTTTGTTGAATGCAAGGATGATGTCCTCTTTCTCGGGAGATATCTTTTTTCCGTCGACCCTCACGTCCGACCCGGGGAGCACACGGTCTCCCAGCACGGCTTTGCGTCCGTCGATGGTCACCCTTCCCTCTTCGATCATCCGGTCCGCGGCGCGTCTAGATGCGACACCCGAGTCGCTGATGTATTTGTTCAGGCGGGCACCCTTTTCCTCATCGTCGGAAGAGCTCATATCTGCATGATGACGGGGCATCTATTAAGGATATTCCCGGACGGGAAGGTCTTTTTACTATACTAATCATCATCCAACATGGGCTTGTTCAAAAAAAGATCGTCCGGGGCCGTTCTGAGATATGTGGACTTCGGCTCGCACTGGGACACGGATGACCCGTTCCTTTTCGCCTCCCATCACCGCGACGAGTATCCTAAGGGCAACCGGCAGCAGGCCCCTCCTCTGGACATGATCGGATGGAGGGACCTCGGCCACGACTACAAAAAGCATGACGGTTTCCGTATGTACCACGGGAAGGTCGTTCCCGGGTTTCCGATGCATGCCCACTGGGGCTACGAAACCTTCACCGTCGCCGAGACCGGATATATAGACACATTCGATACGGAAGGCAACCAGTCCCGATTCGGTTTCGGGGATGCCCAGTGGGTCACCGCATCGAGCAAATACCAACACTGCGAAATGTATCCTCTGGCATTTGAAGACCGCCCCAACCCCAATGACATTACCCAGATCATGATCAATCTTCCACTGGAAATGAAGGGGTCTGATAACAGAGTAGATATGCTTTGGTCCGAAGACGTTAAAACAATCTGCAACGAAGATGATTCCGGCAGAAAAACAAAAATAATCGTTTATGCTGGCACATATGGAGAAGCTTACACTCGGGTGCCCAACCCGCATTCTTGGGCCGCGGATCCGGACCATGGAGTTAAGATCGTCCAATTCTACCTGGAGCCGGGTGCCGAGATATCTATCCCACCTTCAATAAAAGACGTGTCCCGCAACATGTACTTCATTTCGGGCGGAAGCGCCGAAGTCGCCGGATTCCGGGCCGAATCGGGTTACCGCATCAAACTACGTCCCGACTTGGAGATTCCCGTGAAGAACGGCGATGGACCTTCGCGCATGTGGCTTTTGGAAGGAGTCCCCATAGGGCAGAAGATGTCGTCCTACGGGCCCGTGGTCCTGAAGGACGACAGGGAGGTCCGCGAAGCCATGAAAGATATCAGGAAAGACGAATATGGATTATGGCCCTGGAACATAATAGACAAGACCCAGCGCCAGGGAGCTCCAAGGTTCGTCAGATACTCCGACGGCCGCGAAGAGTATCCTGACGGAAAACCGGAAGGATTCGAACCCGAGGAAAAAAGAAAGGTTCAGTGCAAACAGTAAGGGACATTAGTCCCGAAATCCGACACGCTGGCTATCTTCATGGTCAGCAGGTCTGTCAGGGCCTTGTCGCAGCATATCAGCGTGTCCATGCCCTGCATAGCCTCCAATATGCATCCCTCGTCGGCCCCAAAAAAGTAATCGATCGGCAATCTGGAGGCCTCCACCGATTTTCTTGCCTTGGTGCCGTAGACGCCGGTGGCTGAGAAATCATGTCCGGACATAAGAGATTCGAAAACCTCCCGCTCAATGGGGCCGTCCACGGGAAGAATGTGGATTGTGCCAGGTTCCTCCGATGGCACGGCCTTGGCCACAAGCTGGGGAAGGGTTTTTGGAAAGGGTTCTGCGGGGCATCCTGCAAGCTCGGAGAAGCTTACGTTCATGTCGTACATCGCCGGTTCGACAAGGCCCGAAAGATAAACCTGTGAAGTATCGTCATAGAATCTCTCGGGAGTACCTGAGTGCACGTTCCGCCCTCCTCTGAGGACATGGATCTCGTCCGCCCAGGAATACGAGAGGTCAACATCATGGGTTGAAAAGATTACAGTCGTTCCCAGATGGTGCAGCTCGTCCGCGAGCTCTATCAGCTCCCTTGACATCTGGGGGTCGAGACCTGCGGTGGGCTCATCCATCACAAGAACCTTCGGATGCATCGCCAATGCCCCCGCCAGAACGACCCTCTTCTTCTGACCGAACGACAGCTGCATGACGCTACGGTCCTTCAGGGACTCGATGCCGGTGATGCAAAGGGCGTCTCTGACTCTCTCCTCCACGGTATGAACGTCAAGTCCAAGGTTTTTCGGGCCGAAAGCGATGTCGTCCGATACCTTAGGCGCAAAAAGCTGGTCGTTGGGGTCCTGTAGCATCACTGCAACCTCAGAGCGCAGCTTTTTGATAGCTTTCCCCCGATGCGGTATTTTTTCTCCTTGGAAGAAGACCGAACCACTCGACGGCCTAAGGACTCCGTTCAGATGATATAATAATGTGGACTTTCCGGCTCCGTTGGCTCCCATTATGACGGTTCTGATGCCCTCTTTGATGGTGATGTTCACGTCTGCCAAAGCATTCCGGCGTCCGCCTTCGTATCTGAAGAAAAGACCTTCGGTGCGGAAAAGAGGAACGCTCATAATACCAGCTCCCGGACGATTATCTGTGTTCCGTAGTTCCTGAGCGCTTCAACGGCCTCCGTGACGTACTCCATGAGTCCCCGGTCGACTATTATCAGTGAATCGTGGTTTACCATGGCCTCCCTGATGCAGCATTCTATGCCGTTAAAGTAAAAATCGACCCTGAGCTTCGATTCCGTCACCGACCTGCGTGCAGACGACCCGTACGCTGCTGTGGGGATCCCTTTCTTTCCGACGGCCTCTTCGATCGCATCCTGGTCGATTGCCTCCCCTTCCGTGCGGTAGATGAATATCGTTCCGGTCGAGGGGCCCGAAGGAAATAATCCGCTGACCATCTGGCTCATCGTCTTCGGATATGCAGCGGGGGCCCTGCCTTTCAACCTGTCTATGTTGTGGTTTATGTCGAATATCGAAGGCCGTTCCAGCCCTGAAAGGTAAACGGACCGGCGATCGGAGAAGAACTCGTCGGGACCTCCGGAGAATACCATGCGCCCGTTCCGCATTACGTAGAGATTTTCCGCCCAAGGGTAGATGAGGTTCACGTCATGGGTGGATATGACTACAGATACTCCCTCCCGGCTTAGAGAATTAGCGATCTCCATCAACTCTCTTGAAATCTGCGGGTCGAGGCCCGCGGTGGGTTCATCCAGGATCAGTATCTCCGGAAACGATGCAAGAGCGCCGGCAAGAGACACTCTTTTTTTCTGACCGTATGAAAGACGCTGAACTGGTACTTCTGCATGTTCGGACATTCCCACGAGCTCCAGGGACCTGCTTATCCTTTCTCCGGCCTCTTCTCGGGAGAGACCCTGGTTTAAAAGGCCGAATGCCACATCCTCTTCGACGGTGGAAGAGAATATCTGATCGTCGGGGTTCTGCAGAACGACGGAGACTTCGGAACGCAGCTCCGAAAGGAACTCTTTGTCATACGACATCGGCCTGTCTCCGTAGAACACGGTACCGGAAAATGGCCTGTATACTCCGTTGAGATGGTATATCAGGGTCGATTTGCCGCATCCGTTCTCTCCCAGGATGACGGTCCTTCTTCCACGGGCGGCTGTGAAATCCACCGAATCGATGGCGTTGTCCATTTCATTGCCGTACCTGTAGCTGACCTTCTCGGTACGCAGATTGTTGACCGTCAGACCGCCCCCAGCAGTATTGTAGCCATATTCGGGAATGGAATGTAGTATCCGATGACATATAGCGAGACACAGGTTGCCGCCGTTAAAACGAACCAGTAAAGCCCGATCTTGTTGGGCATCCTGTAAATGGGAAAACTGCCGTTGTAGTTCCTGCTTTCAAGCGCAGGTTGCGAACGTTCGGCTACCTCCAAGGAGATTATGAAGACATTTACCAGTATTCCTGCCGTCGTGGACATGGAACGCCTTATCCCGTTGAAACCGAGACGACATTTGGCCGCATTCCACATAACTTCGGTCCTCTCAAGAAGCAGGAACGCATACCGATAGACTAAAACGACGATCTCAACGACCTCTTTGGGAATCCTGAGCTGAATGAGCGCATATGCGATATGCGGTATCGGCGTCGAAGATGCGAATGAAAGCATGAGCGTAACTCCGGCTATGGCACGGAACATTATGAGCCAGGCATGATTAAAACTGTTTTCGGTGATATGGATTTCGATCCATAGGAACTCTTCCGTGTCTTTCAGAAATACGGACGGTTCCGAAGGATCGCCGAGGACCGATACCATACCGCAACCGATGACCATTATCAATATGGCCTCGAGTATCGCAAGCCCGATTATCGAAGGCAGTTTGAATTTTGTCGAATAGGCCATCAGGCATATGCCGACACAGAATGTCATTATCGGTACGAAGATATTATCTGATAACAGTGCCAGTATCAAAAGTGAAAATGTAAAAAGAAGTTTTCCGAGCGGCGACCAGCGGACCATCCTGGAACCATATGCTAGGACGTCCATCTGAACCTGCTCTGACATTGATATCTCGCCTCATTACCTGCTAAGCAGCTTTCCTTTCCTGGCCTTGTCCACGGCATGGAAGTATCCGACCACATATCCGATGATCATCGCGCCTATGGCCGCCTGCAGGGCGAACAGCATGCTTTCCGTCTCTCCGGGCAGCTCGTAGCCTCCCCATATCCCGTCCCACCAGGGCTCATAGCTCGGATCGATCTCCGAAATGGCGTTTGCACCCTGGTCATCGGCACCCGCGAACTCAAATCCGTTGTATGCCCCATATGCCAGAATAACGAAGATTGTCGCTGCTACGGTGGCAAATCCAGCCAGATAGTACATTCTATTGGTGATTTTCATGCAGATGCTGCCCCCTCTTTTTTGAACTCCGGTCCGAAGATCTGAGGCCTTGTATCGGCGAGATATTTAGCGAACATCGAGAGTATTATCCCTTCCACGATTGCCAGGGGCACCTGTGTGACGGCGAATATCGTCAAGAAATCGATGAACGCGGTTCCGTAACCCGCGGCCCCTCCGAAGGCGACTGTGAGCTGCAATGCCGTTACCACATAGGTCACGAGGTCCGCCACCATGGCTGCGAAGAACATGGATACTGGTATGCTCAGTTTCGCACGTCTCAGGGCGAACCATGTTGCGAAGGCCGCCGCGGGCCCTGCGATCCCCATGGAGAAGATGTTGGCTCCCAGAGTTGTTATGCCCCCGTGCGCCAAAAGCAGCGCTTGGAACAACAGCACCACCGTCGCAAGGAATGCTGTACACGAGATGCCGTACAGCACCGCCGATAGCCCCGTGCCCGTCGGATGCGAGCTGGAACCTGTCACGGACGGCAGCTTCAGCGAAGAAAGAAGAAAGATGAATGCTCCGGAGAGGGCGATTATCATCTTCTGTTCCGGATTCTCTCTGATGATCTGGGTTATTTTGTTTATTCCAAAAAAAACGATCGGCAACGCGATTACGAACCATACCAGGCACCATTGCCACGGCAGGTAACCTTCCATTATGTGCATTGTATTTCACCATTATTCCCGGGGACAAGCCCCTGAGTCCACGGATTTACCGCTACCAAATCTTAATGGATGATGTATCCAACTGAATTTATAATACGTTGGATAGGTAATCCAACTTCTGTGTGCTCACACCTCTCCTTTGTAGTAGACCATGGCGTTGCATATCGCCGCTGCGATGTTGCTGCCGCCCTTCCTGCCCTTGGCGACTATGAACGGGGCGCCTGCCTTCATGATGAGCTCCTTGGCCTCGACCACGTTGACGAATCCCACAGGGACGCCCACTATAAGCACAGGTTTCACCCGGCCGCTCTTTATCATCTCGTTTAGCTGGACGAGCGCCGTGGGTGCATTTCCTACGACGAAGATGGTCTCTCCGTTAAGCGCAGCCCCGCGTTCCATGGAAACGGCCGCCCTGGTGCATCCCCTGGCCTTGGCCTCGGCGACAACAGAATCATCGCTTATGAAACAATACGCATTTCCGCCGTAAGAGGTCAGACGGGTCTTGTTGATCCCCGAATAGGCCATCTTGGTGTCGGTCACGATGTTCGCCCCTGCTCTGATCGCCCTGATACCGATTTTGGCCGCATCTTCCGAAAACAAAAGGTTATCGGCGTAATCGAAATCCGCCGATGTGTGAATGCATCTCTTGATGATGGAAGATTCAGGCTCAGGCCATGTGCGGCCTCCCAGCTCCGAACCTATGATCTCCATGCTCCTCTTCTCGATATCTTCCGGTTTTACAATTTCAAATGCCGTAATACCACCTCAGATGCTGTATCCTCTGGGAGTGATCATCAGTCCGCCAGACACATAGGTCTGGGAGTTGCCGACGGTGACGATGGAGAACATGTCGACTTTTTCGTAATCGATGTTCCCCAACGTAGTGACGGTCTTCTCCTGACCTTCGCGACCCGCGTTGCGTACTATCCCCACGGGGGTTTCTGGGGAACGGTATTTCATGAGAATCTCGGCGGCCCGTGAGAGGTATTCTTTGCGTGTCTTGCTGCGGGGATTGTAAAGGCACACGATCATGTCGGCCTGCCCGGCGCAGTCTACCCTCTTCATTATCAGGTCGAGGGGGGTCATCAGGTCCGAAAGGCTGACTATCGCCATATCATGCATGAGCGGAGCGCCCAGGACCGAGGCCGCGGCTGAAGCGGCCGTCACTCCGGGCACGACCTCTATACTGATATCGGCCTTCATTTCATCGACAAGCTGGTAAACGATCCCTGCCATCCCGTATATTCCCGAATCGCCGCTGCTGACTATAGCCACTTTCTTACCGGATGATGCGTCTTCGATGGCGGACCTGCACCTGTCTACCTCCCTCATCATACCTGTTGCCTTGAACTGCTTATCGGGGAAATATTCCCTGAGGATGTCCACATAAGTGGTGTATCCTGTGACCACATCGGCGTCCTCGATGGACCTGGCTGCCCTTAATGTCATGTCCTCCTTCGAACCTGGGCCGAAACCAATCACCGTGAGTTTTCCCTTCATATCATTCCTCCTTTCCTTTGCGGTATTCTGTGGTGAAGCTCCTGTCATAGAGCTTAGACAGGCTGTATCCTTCGCCGAGGAAGTCTCCGACGACCGTCAGAGCCGTCTTCTTAATACCAGCATCTTTTACCTTTTCAGCTATATCCTTCAATGTGCCAGTAACAATTTTTTGTTCGGGCCAGCTGGCCTTGTAAACAACAGCGACCGGTGTTTCCGACGAATAACCCCCTTCGATCAGCTGCCGGGACATCTCATCTAAGAAGCCTACGCTCAGGAAAATGACCATGGTCGAGTGGTGTTTGGCCAGATCGACCAGTTTTTCCCCGGGGGGCATGGGCGTGCGGCCCTCCATTCTTGTAAAAATAACCGTCTGGCTGATATCCGGGAGAGTGTACTCCTTTTTCAGCGCGGCCGCGGTTGCGAATGCCGAGCTGACTCCCGGGATGACCTCGCTTTCTATACCGAGACTGTCCAAACGGTCTATCTGCTCCCTTATGGCACCGTATATTGACGGGTCCCCCGTGTGGACGCGGGCGGTGGATAGTCCTTTCGCCTCTGCATCCTTCATGACCTCTATTACCTCGTCCAGGTCCATCTCCGCGCTGTTGTATATCTTGGAACCTTTTTTCGCACCGCCGAGGACCGCCGGATTGACCAAGGAACCTGCGTAAATTATGACGTCGGCCGAATCGATAGCTTTTTTCCCTTTGATCGTCAGCAGTTCCGGGTCGCCGGGCCCCGCTCCTATGAAGGTTATCATTCGACCTCACCGTTCCCTTTCTTAACGATCACGGTGGTGAAGTAGCCGTATTTCCTTTCGGTGTCCAGGGGGCCGATGTATTCTCCCTCCATCCCTATGTTGCTGATCACCGTTGCGTTATTTTTCCCCATGCCGTGCCTCTCCATCGACTCCAGAAGTGCGCCCATGGAGTTCCAGGCCTTCATGACGACCACATTGTCGAATCCCGATAATGCCGATTCCAACGATCCTTCGTTGTTTTTCGCCATCGAAACCACTGCTAGCCCCTCGTCGCCTATCATCAGCGGTATCCTGGCCTTCGCAGCGCCGCTACAGAACGAGGGTATTCCGGGAACGACCTCGGTTTCGTATCCCAGCTCCTTGATCTCCTTGTCGACGTACATGTACGTGCTGTAAACCCCCACGTCACCCAGGGTTACCATTGCGACATCGAGCCCCTCATCCAGTATTCCGGCGAGCTCCTTCACGGCTACGGACCTGCATATCCTTCGGACGCTGTCGTCCGGGTCCATACTGAACAGCAATTCGGTCACGCGTTTACCCGATATGTCCAACGCTTCCCTCACTATCTCTAGCGCCGTGCTTTCCTCTCCTCTCCTGTTTACCGGATAAGCGATGACGTCAACGCTCTCCAGCATACCTTTCGCTTTGACTGTTAATAGTTCCGGGTCCCCCGGGCCGACGCCTATTCCATACAATTTTCCTGTCATTCGAATACTTCCATGACTCCCTGCTGCACAGGCAGGGATTGCGGATATTTAAGTTGGATGGAACACCCAACTCATAAAATAGTAACTACTTGAAGCGGAACGATTTGATAATACCCAACATGCAATGTTCAAAGGCAACTGTTATAATTTGGATAAGATATCCAACCATATCTGATCAACTATGGTAGGTAACAAGAGCGATAACGGGATGTACATCAGTATCGGAGGGAGGGTGCTAAGGAGGGGGCACACGACGGGAACCTGCGCGACGGCAGCATCAAAGGCGGCTGCCGAGATGCTGATAGCAGGCAAGGACGTCCTTTCGGTCAAGGTGGTCACACCCAAGGGCATCGCCCTCGACCTTCCAGTGGAAGATATCTCCCGGGGAAACGGATGGGTGCAATGCGCGGTCCGTAAAGACGGCGGAGACGACATAGACGTGACGGACGGCCATCTTGTATACTCACGGGTGGGCATCGTAGACGCCGGGATAAAAATCGACGGCGGGCCCGGCGTAGGCAGGGTGACAAAAAAAGGCTTGGACCAGCCCGTTGGCGCCGCTGCGATCAACAGCGTACCGAGAAGTATGATATCCGAGGCCTTGGAAGGCATTCGCATGACACTCGGATATGACGGAGGATTCGACGTAGTAATATCTATACCTAATGGTCAAGAACTTGCCGAGAAGACGTTCAACCCCCGTCTCGGGATAGAAGGGGGGATCTCGGTTCTGGGAACGTCGGGCATAGTAGAACCTATGAGCGAAAAGGCCGTGGTGGACACCATAAAGGCTGAAATAAGCATCAGGAAGGAAGAGGGAAGAAAATCTCTGCTTGTGGTCCCGGGAAACTACGGCACAGGCTATATCGGAACTATAGATAGATTAGATCCGGGGTCGGCGGTAAGATGCAGCAACTACATCGGCGAAACCTTGGACTACGCCTGCGAACTGGGTTTCGAGGGGTTTCTTTTAATAGGAAACCTTGGAAAGCTTGTGAAACTGGCGGGCGGCATAATGAACACCCATTCGCGCGAGGCGGATGCCAGGATGGAGATACTCGCCGCAAACGCGGCACTGGCAGGAGCGTCCGCTGAAACTGTACGCAGAATAATGGGCTGCGTTTCCACCGATGATGCTCTGGACTTTCTAGACGGAGATCTGATGTTGAAGACCCTGGACATCGTGTCAGAAAAGATAGGATTCTACATGAACCACCGTACCGGCGGAAGGATGAAATGCGGAGCGTTCATATTTTCTTCAAAATACGGCATGATAGGCAGGACCCCAGAAGCGGAGTGCCTGCTCGAGGCGATGGGTGGGAGATTATGATCAATATAGTAGCATTTTCAGCCAGAGGATGTTCTACGGCCATGGAGATATCCGGGGCCCTTAGAGACGAGGACGTCCGTGTTTTCTCGAAGACCTCCGGCATGTCCGTTTGCGAGAACATCGATGTTCCTATTTCGGAATGGACGGGGCTGGTCTTCGAAAAATCTGAGGCCATTGTATTCGTCGGTGCAGTGGGAATAGCGGTGAGGGCGATCGCTCCATACCTGAAAAGCAAGACGACAGACCCGGCCGTTATCTGCGTCGACGAGCTGGGCAGGTATTCGATTCCGATCCTTTCCGGGCACATAGGGGGAGCCAACCACCTTGCGTGCCGCATAGCATCAGCAATAGGCGCAATGTCGGTGATAACCACTGCTACAGATGTCAACGGCAAGTTCTCGGTAGATTCCTTTGCGGTCTCGAGGGGCATGTACATCGGAAGCATGGCACTTGCCAAGGACGTGTCCGCCGCCATTCTCGACGGAAGATTCGTAGGGCTGAAAAGCGATTACCCTGTCTGCAGCAGAGTGCCTCCCTGCCTCGATATATCGGAGACCGGCGACCTTGGTATACATATAACATCCGGTTTCGGCAAAGGACCATATCTCAGAACGTTGCGCCTGATTCCGAAAAACCACGTACTGGGAGTTGGATGCAGGAAGGGCATCGATAAGGAGGACATAATGAAGACCGCAATGTCGGTTCTGGATTCCGCGGGCATTTCCATTGAAAGCGTGAAAGCGATTGCCAGCATCGATCTCAAAGAGAACGAGGCCGGGCTTTTGGAGTTTGCCGCGGAAAGGGGAGTGCCGACATTATTCTACTCTTCGTCGGAACTTAACATGCTTCCGGACATCGGATATTCTAAATCCGATTTTGTAAAAAATACCACAGGAGTAGACTGTGTGTGCGAGAGGGCGGCGATGGCCGCCTCTGCCGGAGGAGAATTGATCGTCAGGAAGACCGGAAGCGAAGGCGTGACCGTAGCCGTGGTGAGGGACCCCGTCCTGGTGGATTTTGGAGATGAATGAAATGATTGGCAGAGCATTGGTGTTTGCCGGTACCACCGAAGGGCGGATGATTACCGAATTCCTCGCCCGCAACGGGATAAAGGTCACCGTCAGCATGGCTACGGAATACGGAATGACCGTTATTGAAGAGAGCGAGAACGTCAGGGTCGACAGCATACGCGGCGTGATGGAAATGGCGGAGGAGATGCGGGAATACGATGTGGTCGTCGATGCCACGCACCCTTACGCTGTCCGCAAATCCGCCCACATAAAGGAGGCCTGCGATATCAGCGGCTGCCCCCTGATCCACATCGAACGGCCCGGAAGCACAGAATTGAAGAATGTCGTCACCGTGCCCGACACAAGGTCGGCCGCCGAGTACCTGGCCGGTAAAAGCGGCAACATCCTGGTGGCCACGGGAAGCAACGAGCTTGCAGAATTCACATCGATACCCGGCTACAGGGAAAGGGTCTTCGCGAGAGTCCTCTCCATACCATCAGTAGCGGAAAAATGCTCCCGCCTCGGCTTCGAGGGTAAAAACCTGATCTGCATGGAGGGCCCTTTCTCCGAGGAGCTCAACTACGCCATGCTCAGGCATGTGGGGGCCAAATATCTCGTTACAAAGGATTCCGGAAGCGCCGGAGGTTTTGATGAGAAGATAGCGGCGGCCGCGAGGGCAGGAGTGAAGGTTGTCGTCATAGGGCGTCCGACTGAGGAAGACGGCGTGTCACCGGATGAGGCGGAAGAAATACTATCCAAAATTTTCTCCATTCATGAGCCTGCTGTCGGCAGACGCCTCGTAACCATAGCCGGAATCGGCATCGGAAATACAGACGGTATCACGTTCGAAGTTCTGAACGCGATCGCCGATGCAGACCTGGCTATAGGCGCCTCCAGGATGCTTGAGTCTGTGGACGTCGGCGATGCCGATACATATGTAGAATATCGTCCGGATAAGATTGCAGACTATATTGACCGGAATCGCCGCTATAGGAAGGTCGTAGTGCTGATGTCGGGAGATACAGGCTATTACAGCGGGACCAAAGGTCTGCTCGGCAAACTGGACGGTGAGAAGTATGACATCAGGGTACTTCCCGGAATATCGTCGGTTTCATACTTCTTCTCCAGGATCGGATCTTCCTGGGACGATGCGTTTCTGACCAGCGCCCATGGCAGGGGCTGCAACCTCGTGGGGCTTTCGAAACGCCACAGAAAGGTATTCGCCCTGCTGAGCGGCGACGATTCCGTACGCAGTATGTGCTCGGACCTCATCGGATACAATCTCGGAAACGTGACAGTCACCGTGGGCCAGGACCTGGGATCTCCGGAAGAGAAGATAACTGTCGGAAACCCCCATGAACTGGCAGGCGGAGAGTTCGGAGAATTGTGCGTGGCGCTCATCGAGAACATGGAGGCCTCGGATAAAAATCCAATAAGCATGCCGGATGATGGTTTCATAAGAGGCGACGCTCCCATGACGAAAAGCGAGATACGCTCGCTTTCGGTCGCAAAGCTGAAACTATGCGGCGATTCCGTCGTTTACGACGTAGGGGCGGGGACGGGTTCGGTCTCTGTAGAGATGGCGTCCGTGGCTGTTTCAGGGCATGTTTATGCGATCGAAAAAGACGGTGCGGCGGCTTCGCTGATCTCGCTCAACTGCAAGAAATTCGGAACGCCCAACGTCACCGTCGTCAGGGGAGAGGCGCCCGAAGCTCTGGCGGAACTCCCGGTACCGACACATGCATTCATAGGCGGTTCGACAGGCAGGCTGAAGGAGATAGTCGAAGCTTTGCTCGAAAAGAACCCCGATGTACGCATAGTCATCACATCCGTCACATTGGAGACGCTGGCCGAGACCGCCCGTTGCATGAAGGACCAGAATATATTCGAAGAAGAGACGCTGTGCGTCAACATATCGAAAGCCAGGATGGCAGGCAGCTATCATCTTATGACAGCTCAGAATCCCGTGTACATAACGGTCTGCAGGGGGAGCTCGGCATGAGCCTTCCCAGATTCATGATCGCCGCCCCGGCCAGCGGAAGCGGTAAGACCCTTTTGACATGCGGAATCCTGCAGGCTCTGGTGGAACGGGGAATGAAGGTCGCCTCGTTCAAGTGCGGTCCCGACTACATCGATCCCATGTTCCACAGCAGGGTCATTGGAACCAGGTCGAAGAATCTGGACGCGTTCTTCTGCGAAGAGGATATGCTGAGATACTTGTTTGCCAGGTCGGCAGAGGGAATGGACATCTCGGTCATAGAGGGAGTAATGGGTTTCTATGACGGGATAGCGGCTGCGTCCACAAAGGCCAGCTCCTACGATCTCTCCGAAAGGATCGGCGCACCGGTGGTGCTTATGATCGACTGCAAAGGGACCAGTATATCATGCATTCCCATGATCGATGGTTTCCTGAAGTTCCGCAAAAACAACATCCGCGGAGTTATCCTGAACCAGATGTCAGAGGGAATATTCCGGGAGCTGAAGCCCGTTATCGAGCGCGAGACCGGCACCGAGGTGCTGGGATACGTCCCCAGAGTGAACGAACTTGTGCTGGAGAGCAGGCATCTCGGACTTGTGCTGCCTGACGAGGTGGAAGGGCTGAAAACCAAACTGTCCAAACTGGCAGAATTGATGGAAAAGACCATCGACATAGACAGGATCGTCGAAATAGCTCGTTCCGCACCCGACATAGAAGCAAAAACACCCGAGATAAAGAAACTGAGCGAAAGGGTAAAGATCGGCGTAGCCGACGATGACGCATTCTGTTTTACATACCAGGACAATTTGGAGTTGCTGGAACAGTGCGGGGCAGAGATCGTCAGATTCTCTCCCTTGAAAGACTCGAAGCTTCCGGACGGGATCAGAGGTCTCGTCCTTTCAGGAGGATATCCGGAGATCCATGCGGAATCCCTGAGCCGCAACGTTCCGATGCTGGAAGACATACGTTCGAAACTTGAGGACGGGATGCCCTGTATGGCCGAGTGCGGCGGGTTCATGTACCTACATGAGGAGCTGGAAGACCAGGACCGCAAATTCTGGCCGATGGTCGGATACATAAAAGGCAAGACATTCAACACCGGCAGGCTCACAAGGTTCGGATACGTGAAGCTCTCCGCCGGAAATGGTCAGATGCTGCCGGGGAACAGCCTCGTAAAAGGACATGAATTCCATTACTGGGACAGTGAAAACTGCGGGAACGGCTGGACCGCAGAGAAGACATCGGGAAAAAGATACGCCTGCATCAACGGCTCAGAGCGCATGATGGCCGGGTTCCCCCACATATATTATTACTCGAATCCTGACCTGCCCTACTCATTCCTGTTGGCATGCGCAAGATACGGCGAGTGATCAGTCCCGGGTCGCGGAAGCGATTGCATCGAGAAGGTCGCGGAAGGTGGAGTCTTTCGGCACGATGTCCGGTTCCCTGCCCAGGGAGCGCAGGGCCTCGGATGTCGGTCTGCCTATGGCAGCTACCTTGAGCTTTCCCATCATCTCCGCGGTCGCGGCATCTCCCACCTGGGACTTCATCTGAGAGTAGAATATCCTGGCAGACATGGGGCTGGTGAAAGCCATTACGTCAATCTTTCCACCCTTTATTGCAGTGATAAGATGCAGAAGCGCACTGCTCATCCCATACTCTTCCAGGTTGTATGTCGCGATGCTTAAGGTTTCCGCGCCGGCATCGACGAGGCCGTTGCAGAGCACATCTGAACCGCTGTCCGACCTCATGAGAAGGACCGTCTTGCCTTTTACGGAATATTTAAGAAGTTCCACTATGCCAGCGGAAGAAAACTCCTCAGGCAGGGATTCTGAGCTTAAGCCTGCGGACTTGAGAGCCTTGTCTGTGCTCGGGCCTATGGAGATGATCCTGACCTTGCTGAAAAGAGGGACGAGCTCTTCGCCGTATGCCTTGATGCATTCCTCCACCGCCGTTATCGAACCGAAGACCGCATATGATGCCCTGCCTGACAAAATGAGCTCTCTGGCTCTTTTGAATTCCTCTTTATCTCCGGGTATAATCCTCATCGAGGGCGCCGCAATGACATCGAATCCCATTTCCTCGGCTTCCTTGATCGAATCTTTCAGCCTCTCGACCGGCCTGGTGAATCCTATCCTCGTCATTGCAGGTCCCCCAGCTTCTCGCGCAGCGATGCGACGCTGCCGATCACTATTATTCCTGGCGGGAGCATCTTCTTATCTTCGATGGTATGTGCCAGCCTCGAAATTTCAGTGATCTCTACGCGCTGCTCGGGGGTTGATCCGTCGGTTATCACCGCTGCCGGGGTATCGGGCGGCATACCGCCTTCGATCAGTCCTTCGGATATGCGGCCGGCGTTTCCCAGCCCCATCAGTACCACGATCGTGCCATGGCTTTCAGCTAGCGCCTTCCAGTCGACCCTGTCCCCTTTACGGTCATCTTTTTCGTGTCCGGTGACGAAAGTTACCATCGAAGCATGGTCCCTATGTGTGACGGGGATCCCCGCCAGCTCTGGAACGGATATTGAAGATGATACGCCTGGCACTACATGTACTTCGGCCCCGGCCTCCCTTAGTTCCTGTACCTCTTCGGCACCGCGACCGAATAAGAAGGGGTCGCCGCCTTTGAGCCTGACTACCGTCTTTCCTTCTTTGGCGTACTTCACAAGAAGCTCGTTGGTCTCCCACTGCCTAAGATGATGGTCGCCGCCTCTCTTGCCCGCGTCGATGAGCTCTGCGCTCTCATTGCAAAGTGCCAGCAGTTCCTGGTTTGCAAGTGCGTCGTACATCACGACGTCCGCCTGCCCCAGGATCTCTCTTCCTTTGACCGTTATGAGCCCCGGGTCCCCGGGTCCCGCACCGATTAAATAGACCTTACCTTTCATAATTTCAACCTCGGCCTCTTCCCGGTGAGGTAGTCTGCAATGTCGAGCAGCTCGTCCATGATATAGAGCTCCGGTATCATCGTGTCCACACGGACGGGCTCCGGAGTGTATGTGAAAGATACGGCCCTGACCCTGATCTCGCCGCCTTCGTATTTCGCGTTTATTCCCACGGGAGAAGAACAGCCCGCCCCCATGAATTTCATGATGCCCCTTTCCGCTCCGGTCTCGAGGCGCGAAACATAGTCGTTGACCTCCAGGAGCTTCGATATGGTTTCCTCGTCGTCGTCCCTGCATTCTATTGCAATGGTCCCTTGTGCCGGTGCGGACACGAAAAACCCTGGGTCCAGGACGAAGGCCGGACGGTCTATCCCCATCCTTTCGAGTCCTGCCCTGGCAAGTACGATCGCATCGTATTCGCCGCTATCCAGTTTCGAGAGCCTTGTGTGTATATTGCCTCTAAGCTGCTTTATCTTAAGGTCCGGCCTCATGTTCCTCAGCAAGTATTCCCTCCTCACCGACGCCGTTCCGACGACGGCCCCTTCGGGAAGATCCTCCAGGGGACATGGGAGGATCACATCCTCCGGACTGTCCCTTTTCAGGACTGCGCCTATCTTGAGGCCCTCCCTCACAGTGGTGGGGATGTCCTTCATGGAGTTGACGGAAACATCTATCTCCTTTCTCAGCAGCGCGTCGTCGAGCTCCCTGACGAACGCGCCGACCGTACCCATCCCGCTGAGCGGAGACTTCAGATCTTCGTCTCCTAGAGATTTTATGGTGACAACCTCGCAACTTGTACCCGCGCATTTTTCCTGAAGCCTTTCAATGAAAATCTCAGTCTGCCTCATGGCAAGCCTGCTTCCTCTTGTTCCGACTATCATCTTACCGCCCCTTTGAGAAATGAACCGAATGCCTCTGCCGTCGCCGCAATATCCTCGGAGCTGTGGGCCGCAGAAACGAACCAGTCCTCTAAAGCGGAAGGTGCCAGGTATATCCCTTTGCCAAGCATATGTCTGAAGAGCCTGCCGAACATTTCGCGGTCCGCCTTTGCAGCCTGAGAACCGTTGGCGACAGACTCCGTGCCGAAGAAGACGGTCATCATCGAACCGACCCCGTTGACACACCCCCTCACCTTACTGTCCTCCAACATGTCTGAAAGCGCCTTTCTCAGCGTGTCCGAGCGTCCGTTCAGCTCCGTGTATCTGATCCCCTTGCTCATGTAATTGATCTGGGCCATCCCGGCCGCCGCAGAGATCGGGTTACCCGCGTACGTACCGGCGGCGTAGACCTTGCCGGAAGGGGCGACCTTTTCCATTATCTCGCGTTTACCCATGAAAGCAGAGCCAGGTAGTCCTCCGCCCATGATCTTTGCGCACGTGGTCATATCCGGGGTCACGCCGTAATATTCCTGCGCGCCTCCGCTTGTCAGCCTGAACCCTGTGATGACCTCGTCAAAAATGAGGACCGTCTCCGTCTCCTTGGTGACATTCCTGACCTCTTGGAGATATCCTTTTTCCGGAGGAATCACTCCCATATTGCCCATTACGGGCTCCATTATCACGCAAGCGGGCCTTTCCGAATCGATTATCTCTACCAAGTCCTCGATGTCGTTGTATTCGGCTATGAACGTGTTTTTCACTGCGTCCCTCGGCACGCCTTCGGAACCGGGGCGACTGGTGTGTCCTTCGTCTCGTTCGGCCAAGACCGAGTCGTGGGCACCGTGATACCCGCCGTTCATCTTTACGATACCGTCCCTCCCGGTGAACCCGCGGGCAGCCCGAACCGCGTGCATAGTTGCCTCGGCCCCAGAACATGCGAGCCTGACCATCTCCGCCGAAGGCACCCTAGACGATATCAGTTCGATCAACTGCAGCTCCGGTTCAGAGGGAGCACCGAAAAGGGTGCCTTTATCCAGATAGGTTTTGACTGCGTTCAGGACATCCTCGCAGGCGTGCCCCGCCACCATCGGCCCGTACGCCATGCAGTAATCGATGTACTCTTTGCCGTCGACGTCCTTTATCCTGCTACCCTTTGCGCTTTCGATGAAAAGGGGATTGGGTCTGAACGCCCTCACGGGGCTCGAAACCCCTCCGGGAGTCACTTTCAGGGCGCGCTCGAATAGCTCTGATGAGCGGTCGTTCATTTCACATCAGTTTCCTTGCCGCCTCTTTGGCGTAGTATGTTATTATGATGTCTGCGCCCGCCCGCTTTATTCCGAGGAGAGATTCCATCATCACACGGTCTTCGTCGATCCAGCCGTTCCCAGCCGCCGCTTTTATCATCGCGTATTCGCCCGATACCTGATATGCTGCCAGCGGGAGGTCGAACATGTCCGCCGCATCGCGCACGATGTCGAGATAGGGCCCTGCCGGCTTGACCATGATGATGTCTGCGCCCTCCTCCACGTCCAGCGCAATCTCCCTGACGGCCTCCTTACGGTTTCCGCAGGGCATCTGGTAGCCGGCCCTGTCGCCGTGGCCGGGCGCACTGCAGGCTACGTCCCTGAACGGCCCGTAGTACGCGCTGAAGAACTTGGCACTGTACGCCATTATCGGGACCTCTTTGAACCCCGCATCGTCAAGAGCCGTCCTGATTGCGGAGACCTGACCGTCCATCATCCCGCTCGGAGCGATGATGTCCGCACCGGCTGCGGCCTGGGAGACCGCCGTTTTCGCATAGAGCTCCAAGGTCTCGTCGTTCTTGACCCTCCCGCTTCCGTCAAGTACTCCGCAGTGGCCGTGGTCGGTGTATTCGCACAGGCATAGGTCCGATATCACCAGCAGGTCGGAGCTCTCTTTCAGCCCGGATATGGCCTTCTGGACCACGCCGTCCTTTGCATATGCTCCAGAGCCGCGGGCGTCCTTCCCGGAGGGGACTCCGAAGACCAGAACGGAGTTGACCCCGGAACCCTGTATTCCCGAGGCGATCCCATCATATCCTTTCAGCGGAAACGTGCCTACGCCCGGCATCGAGTCTGTGGCCTTTTCCTCCGACAGCCTCTCGTCAAAGAATATCGGCAGCACGAACTCGTCCGGGTGCAGCCTCATCTCCGCTGTGAGATCTCTTACTCTCTTGCTCTTTCTCAGCCTTCTCATGCGCACATTTGGATACATCTTCTTTTACTCCGAACAATTCTGCGACCGTTTCGCAGACATCTCTGCGACCGTTCCTCGACGCTTCCCTTAGGTTGCGATAGACTTCGGCGGTTATTTTGTTTACCAGTGCCCTGGACATGTCCTCCAGGACCTTGCAGGGATCTGTACATTTAGCTCTGGATGTCGCGGTCTCCAACTCCGCGTCGCGGATGCCGAACAGTTTGAGGCTTATCAGGCGTATCACCTCGTCGGCGTCCTGCTCCGTCTGCTCCTCGTCGATCCTGGCAAGCTCCTGGCTCAGGATTTTCTCGGCCTCGCTGACCTCGCTCCTGCGCCTGTTCGCATTCTCCATGGCGATGCGCTCCAGAGAGTCCATGGTTTCCAGCTCCACGTTTGGCACATCGGTCACGTCCTCCGAGACGTTCCTCGGAAGCGACACGTCGATTATCAGCAGCCTCTTGTCGGGACGGCGGGACATCACCTCTGCCACGTGCTCACGCCTCAGGACCGCATGCGGGGCAGATGTTGCCACCAGCACAAGGTCGCTGAACTCCATGGCCTCTATCCTGCGGCTCATGGGTATTGCAACTCCGTCCAGCGCCGTGGCCAGTTCGTTGGCCCTCTCGAACGTCCTGTTCGATACGAAAATAATGTTTGGGTCCTTGCCGATGAGATTTTTGGCTATGACGGTGGCCGTATCCCCCGCCCCCAGGATGGTTACGTTCTTTCCGCCGAGCGTGCCCAGCTTCCTGGTGGCCAGCTCCACCGCCGCAGACCCGACGGACACCGCTCCCCTGTTGAGGGCTGTCTCCGATCTTACGCGCTTGCCTACCGCCAGCGTGCGGTCGAACAGACGGGACATGATCTTTCCTACGTGCCCTTCCTCTCTGGCCTTCGCATACGCTGTTTTGATCTGGTGCTGTATCTCGTTCTCTCCCACTATCAGGGAGTCGAGGCCGCAGACGACCCTGAACAGATGTCCTATGCTGTCCGAATCCTCGAGAATATAGGTCATCTTCCTGGTGTCATATGGAAAAATCTCCCTTATCATCCCGACGAACGCTTCGACCGCCTCTTTGTTGTCGTCTGTCGCTGCATAGACCTCGAAGCGGTTGCAGGTGCTTATGGTCACGTACTCCCGTATCGACGGTACAGCGGATATCGTGGATCCTATGCCTTCGCCGAGCTTAGGCACTATGTCGTGGAGGCATTCCGTTCCGTCGGCGGATTGATGTGTGGCATGGAGGCTGACTATCATTCCAGACCTCCTTTCTTTTTGGCGGCGTACAATGCGCCCTCATCGTCACCGGAACGCAACATCCTCCATATTTCCGGGTCTTTGATTATCCGTTCCAGGGCTTCCGCCCTTTCCGGCTGAGTCCCTATCTGCTCCATTACTGCAGGCCTGAGCTCGACCAGCAGGCCGAGCATCTTTTCGTAAGACCCGTCCAGAAAACCATCGATCTGCGCCGCGACGTATGGGGGGAAAGCTGGCGCACTGCCCTCCGATGACACGGCGACCGTGAATCCTCCCCTGCGAAGGGTGGACGGTATCAGTACATCACCTCCGCCGTGGGCTGAGTTCACCAGTATGCCTCTTTTCATCGCAGCGTCACGGATCGCCCCGTTGAGCTCTTTGGAGCTTGTCGCGGCGATGACCATGTCCGCGCCGTCCATGAACAAACCCGCATTCCCGGCCGTAACGGTGGACCTGACGACCGCCTCCGCTGCCTCGGCTACCTCGGGCAGCACCTCCTCGGCAACGACCTCGATCCTGAACCCCTCGAAATGCTTGCATTTCCTCAGCGCCACAGCGCCTCCGCCGAACACCACGATCCTCCGTCCGGCCGGGGCGAGGAACACCGGTACCATCCTGCCGCCGTCTGACATCAAACAGGGGACATCATTACTGGTATTCAATAGTTGGGCCATATATCCAACCTGTTCATTCCCTCAGGCGTGCGATGTGTCACGGCTTCGGCTCACGCTTTTTTGAGCGCCTGGTCCAGGTCGGCGATGATGTCGTCTATGTGCTCGCATCCTATCGAAAGACGGATCGTAGACGGTGTGATGCCCTGCTCCGCCAGCTCTTTTTCGGAAAGCTGCGAGTGGGTCGTGCTCGCCGGGTGTATTACCAGCGACTTCATGTCAGCCACATTGGCCAGGAGGGAGAACAGCTCCATGCTGTCCGCGAACCTCTTAGCCTCTTCCTTTCCGCCCTCGACCTCGAATGTGAATATAGACCCTGCCCCGTTGGGGAAGTATTTCTCGTACAGCCCGTGGTCGGGATGGTTTTTCAGCATTGGGTGGTTGACCTTTCTGACCTTGGGGTGAGCAGACAGGAATTCTACGACCTTCTCGGCATTCTCAACCTGCCTTTCGACCCTCAGAGACAGCGTCTCGAGCCCCTGCAACAGCAGGAACGCGTTCATCGGAGATATGCATGCGCCCATGTCCCTGAGGATTATCGCCCTCATCCTGGAGCAGAACGGTGCCTCCGGAGCATCCTTCGCGAAGCTCATGCCGTGATAGCTGGGGTCGGGATCGGAAAGCGCCGGGAACTTTCCCTGAGTATAGTCGAACTTCCCCGATTCTATGACGGCCCCGCCGAGCACGGTGCCGTGACCGCCGATGAACTTGGTCGCACTTTCGACTACAATGTCCGCCCCGTGCTCCAGAGGTCTGAACAGGAACGGTGTGGCGAACGTGTTATCGATGACAAGCGGGATTCCGTGCCTGTGCGCCACTTCCGCCAAAGCCTCTATGTCCAGCAGGTTGGCGTTTGGATTTCCGATGGTCTCCGCAAATACACATCTGGTATTGCCGTCGATGGCCTTTTCGAACTTCTCGACCGCGCCCTTGCCGAGCGGGTCGACGAATTTAGTGGTTATCCCGAAATGCGGTAGCGTGTGCGCCAGGAAATTATATGTTCCGCCGTAGAGGGTCATTGCGGACACGATGTTGTCCCCGGCGGAGGCCAGGTTCTGAATCGTATAGGTTATGGCTGCTGCCCCCGATGCGACAAGCAATGCGGCGCTTCCTCCTTCCAGCGCGGCTATCCGTTTCTCGAACGCCGCCTGCGTATCGTTGGTGAGCCTACCGTATATGTTTCCGGGCTTCCTCATCATGAATATATCGGCTGCATCGTCGCAGTTCTCGAAAACGTAGGACGTGGTCATGTAGATCGGCACCGCTCTCGCCCTGGTCGCGGGATCGGGCTCTTCCTGCCCTGCGTGGAGCTGTATTGTCTCGAACTTCATTCCCTTCCTGTTGCCCGGACCACCGGGAACGTTTATGTCGTCCTTGAACGTCATCGTTTACCTCTGCGGAATACCGCAGACAATGCTAGCGAAACTGAATACTTAAATCCAGCCGTCTGGGCGCTTGTCGCCGAAGGGCATCGCGATGCCTATGGACCTGAGGTAGAACGAATCGTTGTGATAGCGTCCGCGCACCTTGTTGCCGTCATACGTTATGGCGCTGTGGGGGCACATGTCCAGGCAACCCATGCAGAGGCTGCAGGAGTCCTTCTCCCAGACCGCAGTCCTGCCATAGACCTTTATGACCCGTTCCGGGCACAGACGTTCGCAGAAATTGCATCCTATGCATTCGTCGGTGGATGCGAACAGCTTGGTATCGCAGGCGGCCGCGTATGCCTTTTTCAACTTCTCGGACCTTTCCGGATGGAATTCGCCACGGTTGGTCCGTATCGCCCCGCTCCTGCGGTCCTCGATGTCCTTGACGATCGCCTCCAACTCGTCTTCGGCTGCGGACAACTTTTCTTCCACGGTGATGTCGTCCTCCGGGTCCATGAAGACCAGAGCGTTGTTGGGCATTATCAGAGTATAATGCGCGTCCAGCGTATATCCGGCACCTTCCAGCGCCTCGTCCAGGTCCTCTGGTGCGGATCCGCATCCGGAACTGCATGTCATGACCGTATAGATGTAATGGTCTCCGTTATTGGATATTTTAATTTTAGAAACATATTCCCTCACGGCCTTGGGTATTGTTCCGAAGTAGACCGGAAAGACTATCCCGAGAGGCTCGTCCGGGCCGAGCGCCAGATTGAAGTTGTTTTTGTCCAGTCTGCGCGCTATGTCGACGACGGAGCCTCCGATCTCACCCTGTATGGTCTTGCTGGCATAGTAAGAGTTGCCTGTCCCGGAATAGCATATCAGCATAGTTTATGATGGTCAGCTAAAGTTATTAAGTATGCTGTACGGAAAAGTTGTAGTATCCGCACGTTCCTTAGAAACTATGCAATCAGATTATGCGGCAGCCGTATCATCATTGGCTGGCCTGGGTATCCGAATCGTCGGGTCCTGCAGCTCGGACGCCTGGGACACCGATCAGCTTGTTTCATCGGCGATACCTCCCGATAGGAGACCTAAGGCCCTCATGCCGGGCTGCAGGTCGGCCCTCGTCTTCGGCATACCAGTCCAGAAATGCATATCGGATACGTCGCCTTCGATCTGGTACAGGGAGCATTACAAGGTACTCAACTCATATCTTGACATGGCGGCGGAAAGGGCCGTCCTGGAATTCGAGCGGCGCGGAAGGTCTGCGGTGGCAGTGCCCCGAGACGGATATCTGGGAGTCAAAGGCCTCCTGAAAGACCCCTCGGCATTCTTTTCCCATAAACATTCCGCGTATCTGTGCGGGATCGGCACCTTCGGAATGAACGGGTCGATTCTGACCGAGGAGTACGGCCCAAGGATCAGGCTCGTGACCGTACTGACCGATGCCGTTCTCCCCGAGGGACGTGTGGCGGAAAAGCAGATATGCAACAGATGCGGACTCTGCGTTAGGTCCTGTCCAGCGAGTGCCCTTTCCGGTTCGTTGTATCCGGAGGGAGGATTTGATGCCGAGGCCTGCATAAAGCGGCAGGCCGACCTGGCCTCGGAGGGGATCTCGCCTTGCGGGATATGCATAAGCGTATGCCCGCAAGGGTACGACTCCGGCCGGCAGGGACCTGCGGGGACTCCTCTGGAGATTATCCGCAGTTACAGACTCTGATCAACTGATAAAGGCCGATCCCTTTTCCGTCGCCTTGTAACGCTGGTTCCTGCTGGTCGGTTTGTCGCATGTCCTCTCTATGAAACCCCCCTCGATGGCGGGCTCCATGTAGTTGGACATGAAAGTCGGCCTGTGCTTGAACTCCAAGCGTTCCATCAGCTCCCTGGCGGAGACCTCTTCGTCTCCCACCGCGGCAAGCAGGCTGGATATACGGAAGTCCCTGGTCCTGGTCCCGCGGTCCTTTATCTCTGCCGCCGCTGAAACGGGACGTCCCTCGGGCACGACCTCCGGTTCGGCTTCGATCTCCACTGCCCTGTGCCCATGCTCCGGCGCCCGGGGAGCCAGCGTGAACGTGACCGAAAAGTCGTCTTTCGACGCGTCTATGGTGACACCGGGTATGCCTGTCCTTAGGCAGGCGGCGTTCATGTTCGGTATCCCAGTGCCCATCAGCCTCATCATGCCTGCCCTCGCGAAAATATCGGCGAGTCCCGGGTTAGCGAGCTTGGACCTGCCTTCGATCTCGAAGGGTATGTCCTTCTTGCTGAGGCCTCCAGCGTTGGATATTGTAATACGGTTCTTGTATACCCTGATCCTCACCGGGTCGCCCGAAGAGTAGTCTCTGTGTGCAACCGCGTTGATTATGGCTTCCTCGACCGCGTCCATCGGGTACTCCCCGTCCTGCAGGTATTTGGATGAAAGGAGCTCCACCGCCCTGCGGGGCTGAAGGAACACCGGGCCGGACACCACTTCCATGTCGTCCATGAGCCCCGAGGCTGAGAACCTGCCGATGCGGATGTCAGGCCCCACCATATACTGCGAGGGGTCGGAGTGGAACAATAGGACCGCAGAGCCCCTCAGCATGTCCTTCTGCATGAGGTTGAGGGATTGGAGCATCTTCGTGTCGTCAATCTTCTTGGAAACCTTCGCCATCGAACGGAAGGCGTCTAGAGCGTTCCTGTCGAGGTCCTTGACGTATGCTCCGGGCATCAGCAGATCGAGCCTCGCCCTCCTGTCCTTCAGAAGGATGAACTTCTCAAGGTCTTCCCCTACGAGTTCGCGGTCCTCCTTCCCCACACGCCTATAATACTGTCCCTCCAGACAGATCGGCTCAGGGCTGGGCCTTATGTCCATGACTATGCAGGCCTTGCCCTTGTTCTCAACGGGACGCACATGAGGGTGTATGTCCAGCTCCCTGGATATCTCATCGTATATGCTTCTGGCCTCGTCCAGTGCCTCCTCGGGGGAGAATGAGTCCGCATTGCCTATTATCAGACGCCCTCCGTACGAGTTGGCAAACGCGCACACAGTGCGAAGGTGCTTGGTCTTCCATTGTCTCTTCTGGTCCGAGGTTTGGTCCGCCATGTTCGGTGGACCGTAATGCATGATGATTAATCTTTTCGAACAAGATTAATCTACACAATATATTTATAATATATATTAAATTATAAAATCAATATTTTGTTGCAATAAAACAGACCCAATTCTTCTCGGGTACCGTTTTGAACTCGGCACTGAAGCCGTGAACGCCCATCGCCGAGATCATCTCCTCGTTCTTCACAAGCCTCATCCCGGTCCTTTTTGCATATTCTGCGTTCCTCTTTTCGAATGCCGGGTCGGGATACTGTTCGGAAACGACGACCAGTTTTCCGCCGGGAGAGAGTACGCGCCTGATCTCTCCAAGTGCTGCATCGAGGTCTTTCCAGAAAAAATAAGTCTCAAAGGCGGACACCAGGTCGAAAGACCCGTTTGGGTAGGGCAGTTCTTCGACCGGAGACATATCTACTCTGCATCTGCCGCTCTCGATTCCCTGTGCGTTGGTCTCAGAGGTAAGCTTGACGGCCTCGTCGGAGGGGTCGGCGCCGTTGAGGTGCGCCTTCGGATACTTCTTTCCCAGCATGAGAAGCTGCATGCCGCCTCCGCACCCCACGTCGAGGATGTTCCTGGGACTTATATCGGAAGGGAGCAGGGACAGCGCCCACTCGCTGAGTTCTCGGTGATGCTCGTTCATGGATACGAGGGATTCCCGTCCCTCATCACCTTTCGGATCGCAGAATCGAAAGAAGTCTGCCGGTCTCTGTTCCATGCGGCCCCATGGGTCCGCAACCATATATCGTTTTCATGGAAACGCTCCTTATACGGGCAGTCTGGTTTCCCTTTTGAAACAGTCACGGATTTAAATGAGTTCGTTTATCAGGTGGCGAGGTTATCAAGATGGTATCCATAATAGAAGCAGAGTGTGTCGCCTGCGGCGCGTGCGCGGACGCATGCCCCCAGTCGGCGATTTCCGTCGACGACGTGGCCGTCATCGACGCAGACAAATGCGTTGATTGCGGAGCATGCATCGACGAGTGCCCCAGCTCGGCGATCTCCGAGTGAGCGCATAAAAAACCATTTAATTTTTTTAAAATAAAGAGACGGAGGGTCGCCCCTCCTGTTTCTGTTTATTCTGCCCTTGTTCCCCTGTGCATCCACTTGGGACCTACCCAGTTCCATCTGCCGAGAATGTGCATGACAGCAGGGACGATGTAGGTGCGCACCAGAAGAGCATCCACCATGATGGCGAAGCACAGGGCGAATCCGAACTCCTGCATCATGGGCATCGAGGACAGCATCAGCGTTCCGAACGCACCTCCCATGATCAGACCGCAGATCGTTATGACGGAACCGGTGTGCGTGACCGCCTCGTATATGGCCTTGTCGTTGTCCATCCCCAGATGCATGACGTTCTCCTTGATGCGGGTGGTGAGCAGAATATCATAATCCATTCCGAGGCCCAGGCATATCACGAATAATATTATCGGTATGAGCCAGACCACTCCTATGCCCAGCATGTTGCTGAATACGAGGTGGGTTAGGGCCAAGGTCCAGACGATGCTCATAACCACCGTCAGAACCGAACGTATGGGTATGAGATAGGACTTCATGACGAATAAAAGCAGGAGGATTATCAATATGACGACTACCAGCTCGATATAGCTGAACTCCTCGCCGACCGAGTTTGAAAGGTCGTACGTGACCGCGGGCGAGCCTGTCACCCACGAGCTCACAGCCTCGGGATTGTCCGCCTTGAAGGTGTCGACTATCCCGCCTATTGTGGCGATGGTACCCATGGACTCGTTGGACGTTGCGGAAGATATCGTTACGGCCGTGACCTTTGCGAACGTCAGCTGGCCTCCGGTGCCGGCGACGATGTCTCCTCCCAGAGCTCCCCCCATGTAGTTGATCATCGCATCCATAACCGGTGCGGTGTACGGAGATTCCATTGCCGCCAGTGTCAACAGGGGCATCACGGAGTGGGCGTCGATGTAGCTGTCGATCGCCTCCATGGACCCGGACGACATCATGGTGCGCATGCTCTCAAGCAATATTATGTCCATACCCATGCCCTTGAGCGCGGCAGTGGCGTATGGCGAGGCCTCTGTAGGCATGTATGCTAGAGCTATCCCTGCCGCTCCGTGGGCGAGCAGCGCCTCCCTTATCTCATCGGGATAAGATGAGAAAACATCGGTCAGGGCAGCGTACTCTCCCGACGCCAGCGCCGCCTCCAGGATGCTGTCGTCCTCCAAGGAGGCATCATACCATTTCGCTACGCTTGTGGAGACCCTAATGTTATCTATTTCTCCTATCTGGTTTGTCAGACCGACCACTTTGCCGTAACTGCCGTTATCGTTCCAGGTCAGAATCGGTACGGACTGGGCACCGCTTGTTTCGTACGAAAGCGTCGCAACGGCATTGCTGTCGTCGAACTCGATGACAACATAATTGGGCATGAGGAAGCCCCCGCCGACGTATCCCTCGATCTCCTTGAGTCCATCATAGGACTCGCCTGTGCTCAGAGTGCTGGTGAAGTCGTAAGATGTCTCGGCTGTGGTAGCTACGTATGCCGCGGGGACGGTGACCAATATTGCCGCAGCGACTATCGTCTTCGCATGCTTCTGTGAGAACCTTGCCGACTTGCGGAAATAGCTTGCTCCGAACCTGGATACTTTGCCATACCATCCGTTCATCGCCTTGCTGCCCTCGCGGAAGGTCTCCGCCTTGGAAGGCCAGAACATCCTGTCCCCTACAAGGGAGAGCATGGACGTTATCAGTGTGAGTGCCGCGATCAACGCTATCAGTATCCCTACCGCGAGAACGATCCCCATTGTGCTGACCATCGGCACAGAGCATAGGGAGAGAGCCCCGAATCCAATGATGACAGATGCTCCGGATGTGGTGATAGACTCTCCTGCCCATACGACAGAATTGTGAAGAGACTCCTCATGGGATTTCCCGTAACGGCGCTCCTCGCGGTACCTGGCTAATATGAAGATGCAGTAATCGCATCCCGCACCCATCATCGTGACGAGTATCAGCATCTCTGTGATGAAGTAGATGCTCATAAACTGTCCCAACGCGAACACCAGCGAGAGGGTTATCCCGAATGCGAAACCTATGGTCATAGGCGGAGTGGCTGCGGAGATTATTGACCTGAAGAACAGGCCGACCAGAACGAGGATGAGCAGTATGGTGAACGGGTCGATCTTCGAGAGGTCTTCCATCGTCGCGACCTCCGCGTCGTATCCGATTGCGGCGGTTCCGGTGACGAAGGTGGTGATGGAGACCACCTGGCCATCGGCCAGCTTGTCCGACTTGAATTCGGACAACGCGGCGGACACATAGTTCCTGAGTTCCGGCGTGTCATCGTATATGTCGGTGAACTCCGGCGAATATATCACGAACAGCATCGCCAAGGAATTACTGGACTCGCTTTCGCTCACACCGCTGTATACGAAGTTGACGACCTTCGGGCCGCCTTCCGGGTCCGTGAACCCCGCCAGCCTCGCCGGGTCGTTTAGATATGACTCGGAAAACTCCTGGAAATAGTTCCCGGCCAGACTTCTGTCGGCTGAGGTCTCCAGGACCAGTATCGGGCTGGCCGACATGGACACTTCTGACTGGTAGAAATAATCCTCGATGATGCCCAGCCCTTGCATGGACTCGGAATCGTCAAGGGCAACCTCGGAAGTGTCATATTTCAGAACCCCTCCCGCACCGATAGCGAACGGCGCGGCGCAAAGCAGTATAACGGCCCAAGCCAAGATTATCTGCTTGGGGTACTTTATAATGCTTCTAGCCAACCTATCAAAAAATTTTGCCATCGGATACCTCGACTACAGACCCTTTTATTAACATTGCTTTATTATGTAATTGTTTATCCGAAGCATCTTAGCGCCGCTCCCTACTTATCGAACACTATATATAGCAGATGAAAATGGTAAAAATTAGTGATGTTTGTGAACCGTCAATGACATCAAGTCATTGAAACCCGGACGGTGCACAACGATTTCGGAGAGATTGATGAGTAGATATAATGTAGCAAGATCTGCGGTCTTGGCGGTCGCCGTACTTTCGGCGATCTGCTTCGTTGCTCTTTTCGAATATCCCGAAGATGCATACGCCACGGCCACAGACGACATCACCTTCGACATGAACGGCGGATCGATTAACGGTCAGAGCTCTTTCGTGAAGACCGTGAGCGAGCTGAACACGACCGGCCTCCCGGATGCGTCGGGTTCCACAATCCCTTCCGGAAAGAATGCGTTCGTCACGTGGAGCGAAAGCCCGACCGCATACTCGAAGTTGTACAATCCGGGGGACCCCGCACCTCCTAACGTGACCACATTATACGCAGTGTGGGGCAATTACACCCCGACGTCAGGAAACGTAAATGTGACGGGTACGGGATGTTATATCATAAACGGGGCAACGAACCTTTCTGTTTCGGTCTCCGCATCGAGCGCCCCGCTGCTTGTCCTCAACGATTCGACCCTTAGCGGTCTGACTCCGAAAAACTCCACCAACATCACGATCTTGTTGCAGAACGAAAATCGGATAGATGGTATGAACATCCAAGGGTCCAATCAGACAATACGCTTATCCTCCGCAAGTACAGGGAACGTCAACATCGTTTCCAGCTCCATTTGGGGCGTCAGCAGTTTTATTGTCGACGGCGGAAATCTGCAAATAGATCGGATTTCCACCGGCGGATCCGTTATCCTTAACGGCGGCACCATAAGTACCGGTGGAATAGTCCAAGGGTCTTCTGTGACAATAAACAATGGAGCGGTTCTGAGCTGCAATAACATCTATACCGCCGGTGCACTGATAATCAACGGGACGGTATCTTCCCAAGGAATGGTACAGGGAGGTTCCATCACAATCAACGAAAGCACGGTTCTGAACTGTAAAGAAATCTATACCGCCGGTGCACTGATAATCAACGGGACGGTATCTTCCGAAGAAAAAACACAGGGAGGCTCCATCACAGTGAACGGGACCCTAGGGGCCGAGTCCATATACGCCGGAGGTGAAATTTCCATTAACGGCAACGTTGCGGTCACCGGAAATATCCAAGGCTCGTCCATAACTGTGGAGGGCGGAACTGTCGTGGCTGCGTCTACATGGCCTGCCCCCATAATAACAGGCAGCGCAGTGGTCGTGGTAGGCGACGAGGATATCGTCGAGACCGGATGGAAATATATTGAAATCGTTCCGGGCTTTGACACGTACGGAATAACCAGCATGAGTGTTACATTCCAGCTTGCTGTGGGTTCCGAGGTGCAGGAAACGACCCTTTTGTTGCCCGAATTCACTGACAGGATTAACCTGGACCCAAGTTCATACTTATCATCGGACCAGATCGAGATCCGGTATTTCCTGAACGGTGTGGAATATATTTCTGTCGGTACCGCTGTTTCAGTTTCTGCTCCTGCCCCGGGACATTACACGGTCAGCATATCGGGGGGCATTCCGGCCAATATGCAGTATACCGAAATACTGTGTTCGGGAGTCGAACTGAAGGCTTCGAACTGAAGTGATTGGACGATTTTATCCGGAGCCTGTTTGTGCTATCTGTACAGACGAACGCTCACGCCGCATCAGCGCAGGATTGATGATGATTCGCATGTGCAAGTTGTCCGACATAGAGATTATGGTAGGGACCTTCACTTTCAATAAGGAAAGGAGCCGAGGTGCGCCTCCGTCTTTTTATACGGTTTTAAAGTCCCTCTGACCCCGGCGTAACGGTTATGGTGATGGTGTAAGTTAGCCCTTCGGGCCTGTCGCTCAGACCTCCGACGGCCGTGAAGGTTGCATACAATTCTATGTCGTATTCTACTCCGTCCTCATCTACTGAAGCCGTATCAAAGGGATGCCCGCTGGCGGCTCCGTACTCCCTGAGCTCATGAGTGATCGTCATTCCGAAAGGATTCTCTGTCTCAACGCCATTCACGCTGAAATCGACATCGTATGAGATGTTCAGGGAGGTGATGTAGTCGGACCTCAAAAACAATGTGGCCCCTCCGATTTTTACATTTTCTGCATTAAACAGGAAGTATGCGTTGCCCTCTAGACTGTAGAAAAACATTAGTTGCATACCGTTGCTGAATCCCGCTCCCGTGAGAAGGTCTCCTTCTTCATCGAGCAGCTTGGCCTCGAGCCCGTCGAAGCCGATAACGTTCGCTGTGTTCTTGGCCATGCTCGCTTCGGGTGCGGAATATGCAAGCCCGCCCAGGGCCAATAAGGAAATCAACAACGCTACGACAACTACCAGGATCGCCTTGTAATTCATTCCGTTATTGTTTGAATTGTACATTTGACCCCCAGAATTAAACAACCTTCGGCGTAACATAGAAAAGAATGGCCATAAGGCCTTCCTTGTCGTCGTCCCCATCATGGTCCTTCGATCTATACAAACCGCGTCTACGAACGATAGTATATTAACGTTATCTTTTTTGCATCGGTGTTCAAAAACCAGGAGAACGACACGGAGCGCCCGTGCCCGTGGTTCCGATGATTCCGACCATCGTTTCTTTTGGCGTTTAAAACGCATACTCCGGCTTGTGTCCGGGGGACTATTCTGTCTCTAAACCGGCCGTTATCGCTCCCGATTTACTTAACCGTCTATTGCCATCGGAAAATACTTTATCGTCAGTCAATATAAGCAGCTGATTACAATGGTTGACGAAAAGGCAATTCAAAATGCCCAGGAAAAATACGGCATGCTCCTGAGAAAACAGCTCGAGAGGGTCGAGTCCCTGAAGAATGAAGGGGACTGGGTGGACTATTCCAAACTTGACAAGATGATTGTGGGAGTGTGCGGAGGAGACGGGATAGGACCTTACATCTGCGCTTCGGCCCAGCGGGTCATGGAGTTCCTTCTCGCCGACAAGATAAAGGCCGGCAAAGTGGAGGTCCGCCAGATAGACGGGTTGACCATCGAGAGGCGCGTAGAGGTCATGAAGGCCATACCCGACGACACCCTGGCGGAGCTGAAGAAATGCCATGTAATACTCAAAGGACCTACGACCACGCCTAAGAAGGGAGACCCTTGGCCCAATATCGAGAGCGCGAACGTGGCCATGAGGAAGGAACTCGACCTGTTCGCTAACGTTAGGCCCGTATCGGTCCCCGAGCTTGGCATAGACTGGACATTCTTCAGGGAGAACACCGAAGGCAGCTACGCCCTGGGAAGCGACGGGATCAACGTCACGGAGGACCTGGCAATGGACTTCTGCGTCGCAACCACCCAGGGTACCGAGAGGATCATCCGCGCCGGATTCGATTACGCCAAAAAGAACGGCATAGACTACGTCTCGCTGGTCACGAAGGCCAACATCATAAAGGCCACCGACGGGAAGTTCCTGAGTATAGCCGAAGAGGTCGCCAATGAATACCCCGGGATCAGGTGGGACGACTGGTTCATCGATATCATGACCGCAAAGCTCATAGACCCTGCGAGAAGGAGCAGTTTCCGCGTCTTCGTTCTCCCGAACCTCTACGGCGACATAATTACCGACGAGGCGGCACAGATACAGGGCGGAGTGGGCACGGCGGGAAGCGCCAACATCGGAAAGAGATACGCCATGTTCGAGGCAATACACGGTTCTGCACCGAGGATGGTCAACGAAGGCCGCGGACAGTACGCCGATCCGAGCAGCATGATCAAGGCCGTAGCACTGATGATGAGCCACATAGGCGAGGCGGAGAAGGGCGAGAGGCTGACAATGGCCCTGGACGTCTGCTGCCAGTTCGAGAAGAAGCTCGTGATGACCGGAAGAGATACCGGGGCCACCGGGGACGAGTTCGCCGATTACGTGATGGAAACGGTCAAGAGGCCCGACCTGAAGAAGGTTTGGCAGAGCTACGTGGGCAAGGCCAAGACGGACTGAACATTCCCAGAAACCAATTATTCCGTCAATTGACGAAGTGTAGCACCGTCGATTATTTAATATCGACGTGACTCTACTGCAACGATCAAATGACGGAATCAAATTTCGCCAACGCCGGTGCCCTGGGCCTTTGCGCCTTCGGGATGACCACTCTGCTAGCCATGTTCCTTGACTTTACGGAAAGGCCCGCGGACAGCCTCGTCTGGGGCATGATGATCTTCTACGGCGGACTTCTCCAGCTCATCGTAGGAATCATCGAATGCAAGAAGGGCAGCACGTTCGGGACCGTTGCATTCACTTCTTACGGTGCTTTCTGGATGTCGTTCGCGTTCATGAACATCGCAGTCGCACTCGGCTTCGCTGCCCCCGACCACGTGTTCAAGGGAGTTTACTTCTTCGGATGGGGCTTCCTGACATTCATGCTGTTCTTCGGAACGCTGAAGACCAACAGGGCCCTTCAGGCCGTCTTCGGGCTGCTTACGGTCGTCTTCGTCGGACTGGGTGCTGGATCGCTGCTCCAGAACGGCGATGTTACCGTCGCCGCCGCCGCTATAGGCATCGTGCTCGGCCTGCTAGCGATGTACACCGGACTCGCCGAAGTGATAAACGAGGTCAACAGGAAGGAAGTCCTGCCTCTGTTCCCCGTGTCGAAGTGACACGGACTTAAACCTCTTACTTTTTTGTATAATTCTCTTCGACGCCCTTGATTCGTCATAGAAAGTGGATCTCTTCACGAAAAACGCGCTCGGTTCTTCCCTCGTTGCCGTTCTTCCGTTCTTTCCGTTAAACAGCGTCCGACATCAGCGGCAGTATCGCTGACGCTACGTTTTTCTTTATATGTTCATGGACGTTGGTTTAAATACGGTATATAAAAGAAGGGTCATTTACACTATATCTACGACATTGACATGTGCCCGAAGTGCCTATGTCTGGCGCGGAAAGAAGAAGTATGCGTACACAAGCACATCCATCCACTGGCCGGGAAAGAAGTATCCGAAGACCGGCAACGGGCATTCGGTGTATCGGACGAAAAGGCGGGAAAGTCGATTCCGATGAGAACAAAGGCGACCCGCAGAAAAATCAGATGACGACATGCTCACAGGCAGACTTTTCGGTGGTTCGTATCTTCTTCTCGATATCGCAAAGCGCAACAGGAAGCGCATGAGCTGTTCGATGTGAAGCAACCTTAGAAGAGGATGACGTTGAAGGACTCCGGAATATTCAACAGGCGGCCATCGGCGAGTCATGCTCGGACCGGCGTCGGTTCATGAGTCCGCGTGAGCGGACCCTGTGTACCTACATGGTCCGAGAATTTCGCTATGGAGTGTCTCAGCAGATATCCCCATGAAACTACGCAGAACGCTGACGCTGATCCCCTGCCAAACCGTAAATCCATCATATGTGTTCCGGCCTCCATGGATCAACAGACCCTGACCAAGGCAGCCCTCATCGTCGCTGTCCTCGCGATCGTATGCTCCGCGGCATCCGTGTACATCGCAACGACCAATGAGTCTCCCGCGCCCGGTGATGAACTCGTCGAAAAATACACCGTGTACTTCGGTCTGAACGATACCGACGAGGCGAATGCGATAATCTCCCAGAATAGGATCGGCGAGATCGTCGCCGCCGAATGCAACACCGGATATACGACATACCTCGCATCTGGAGGCTCTCTCATCGACGGAAATCTCGTGAAGAATGATTACACCGCGGTGTTCATCATCGCATTCGCTGAAGAGGAGGATGTCAGAAGCGCCATCGACGCCGTCTGCGAGGAGCTCGGACTTAATGTCGTCCTCCTGGAGAAGCAGCACGCAAAAGAGGAGCTCATCCTGAGACCCTAAAGAAGATTGGATTGGGCGCCCGCTTCGCGTTCTAGACGGACGATGTCCTCGCGGTCGGATGGCGGACGAATGGAAGATTCGGGATATCGCCAAGCGCAACTGGAAGAGCTTGGAGCTGTTCGATGTGTGGCGGCTGGAGAAGAGGATGGCATTGATGGGCCGCCGATACATCCTTAAGGCGGTCATCGACGAGGCGTACTCGGACTGACCGCATAGCCGTGGGTCCTTGTAAGAAGACCCTGTGTGCCTACATGGTCCGAGAATTTCAGCACTAAAGTTACAGTACGTGTGATCCGTCACAGTTTCAGATTAATTTGATGATGTTCGCACGGCAACGTTTATGGATCGGTACCAAATTGATGGCTGAGTTGAGACGGTACCGTCGGGCTCACAATCCCCTTGTCTTCGGGAAAGAGAATCTATATGAGACACGGTGTGGCCTTGATCTGATTTTTTCATCGTTTCCGTCCCATCCCCTTGCGGAATATGAGCGGTACCTACTGTTCGGTGAACATCGTTTCATTCGTTCTGACGCCCAGGATCGGCGATGAAACTGTTATCGTCGAAGAAATAAATCGTTGGAAATATTCCTGCATAAGACGGGCAAGTTGTCTCCTATCATGCGTTCTGATTGAAATGCCCCTCCCGCGGATTTATAATATCAGCGATCCTCATCACTACTGCCGGTACCAAAAAATGCAGAAAGGTTCGTCGAAGGTCTCCGTTATCGCCGCAATCGCGGCTAACGTGTCGATAGGCATCGTCAAGTTCATCGCGGCGGGCATCACGGCATCAGCCGCCATGATGTCGGAGGGCATACATTCCCTGGTGGATTCGGGCAATGGTATCCTTGTACTTTATGGAATGAAGAAAGCCGATAAAACGGCCGACCGTGAGCATCCTTTCGGATACGGGAAGGAACTCTATTTCTGGACGCTTGTGGTTTCGATCCTGATTTTCGCAATAGGTGGCGGAATGTCCATTTCTCATGGGTATGAAGCGCTTATGGAGTCCGCCGCAGGAAAACACATGTTCAGAGACCTGACTGTGAACTACGTCATACTGGTCATCGCGATGGCGATAAAGCATTTTATGCTCGTTGCCCATTACACAGCATGGACCACATCCGGAAAATGTTCGACCGATACCCGTCCCAGGGAAGGGTTGCCGACATTATGCTCAGATACGGCATATGCGAGAAGAACGGCAAGGCGTTCTGCGGGGACGTGGAGATCGCCGATTCGGCGCTGGCACGTTCGGCCGGCGTCGACCGACGTGTGGTGAGGTCCACATTGGAGAGGATGTCGGCCACGTCCGAGCTCGATGCCGTGTTCTCAAAGCTAAGGCCCATATTGATGCTGGATAAGATAGCTTCGGAGATAGATTGCTCTGTGATCGAAATCGTGCCATCGGATGCTACGATGCCTGGCATCCTTGCGGATGTTACATCGGTCATATACGGGGCCGGAATGTCGGTGAGACAGGCAGTGGTGGATGACAACGGCGAGAGGAAGGATTCACAGCTGATAATCGTAGTAGACGGCCAGATACCGGCCGAGCTGATACCTCTGCTTCGCAAATGCCGCGGGGTCTCAGGCATCAACATCCGCTGATCATTCTTCGGAATCGCACCTGTCCAGCACTATCTCGTCCCCCCGATCTTCTTGCAGAGGCTCTTAGAGAGCATCCCAAGCTCCATCCAGGCAGCGTCGAACACGCCTATGGGCAGAAGGCATTGTATCCACAGGTTCCCGCGGATTTCTTTGCTGTTCACCCTGCTGCCGTAGAAATCCGTCACATCATCCAGGCTGACCCTGGTGCAACGTTCCCCGAACTGCCTTGCCTTTTCGCAGTCGGACGTTATTCTGATGTCCACATCCCCGTCGTCCCTAAGCTTCGCTACCACTCTGTGGGTCTTGTCGCAGGTCTTCATCCTGACTATAACCGTGGAGGTCATGGCATGATATCGCCCTGCAAGATTATAACCTCCTTATTCTGCGTTCATTCGGTCGGATTCTGTCAGTCGCTCAGCTTCAGCTGCTTGTAGTTGAGGACCCTTTCTGGGCACTCGCGCTCGCACCTGCTGCATGCGTATCCTCCGCAGAGGTCTGTACGTACGTTGGCATAGTTCCCGTCGCCTTCCTTTGTTATCTTCATAGCATGCTCGGGGCACACGTGCTCGCATTTACGGCATGCGATGCACCCTTCGACCCTTCCCCTGAGGAGGGTCCCGGGATTCTCGAGCACGTGTATGGGCGACTTGTCGGTATCGGGCAGATCTCTCTCCGCAAAGCGCTTCACTTCCGGGTCTGTGTCCAACTCTTCGATCGGAGGAAGGTCATAGACATCTAGCATGTTGTTGTACTCGCTCATCGGCATGCCCTGTGCCCAGATTGCGTATTCGATGGAATAGATATCCTTGAACACCTGGGCGGTTGCGAACATGCAGTGGTCCGCCCTGAGTTTCTTCGCGAACTCCCTCAGCTCGTCCAGAGACATCTCGTCCATTGCGACCTTGCGTGCAAGGCCGATGGAGGTGTTTCCGAACTGTACGATCCTTTCGGCACCCGGCACGACCATCCCGATCGCCAGGGCCTTCTTCGCGTCGACATAGAGGCCGGATGCTCCAGACATGTACGCTTTTTTGATATCCTGCGTCCAAAGCCCCGCCTCGCGGAGCAGTGTAAGGAATCCCGCCCTCAGGGCGCCGATGGCCTTGCCTGCTTCTTCGACGTCTTTCGAAGTTATATCTATGCCGTCCTGGAGGTGCATCCTGCCATCGCTTGACGTTATTTCAGGAGGGATTATGATTCCGGACTTGATGCCGCAGTATAGCGCAGCCACGACCCCGGTTCCCGTGATTCCGATCGCCTTGCCGGACATCGGCCCCTTCTTAATGACCTCTCCGGACGCCGGATCGACCGTATCGCCTTCTTTGGCTGCCATGGTCTCGTCGAGAACGTAACATTTCCATCCGTTAGGAGTGATCTCCACATCGGATATGGCACCCGGAGCGGCCAGCATCCCTCTTTCGATCTCCTGTCCTTCCATCGCCGGCCCCGCGGCGGCGGACCCGGTTATTATCTTGCCTTCGTATATCAGGGCCATCTCCGCGTTGGTACCGTAGTCCACGACCAGGCATGGCTCTTTCTCGTTGAGGACGTCCGTCATCATCAGCATGGCTATGGCGTCTGCTCCTATCTCATGCCTCACCGCCGGAGGTATTATCACCTTGGCATTAGGCATCCCTTCGAGGCCTGCCTCTTCAGCGCTTATCACGGCACCGTCCCTCTTCGGCGGGACCACCCCTAGGTCGTCCAACATGTTCTTACCGGCGTAGGCAAGGTCCCTTATCTCTATGCCCTGGAACAGCGAAAGCTGAAACGGGTTTCCGCATACTCCCACGGCTTCGACCTTGTTCAGGTCGATGTTCAAGGTCTTGAACAGTGAGTTGATGGCACCTCTCAGGAGGCCTGTCGCGGCATCCTCGCCGGATTTAATGGCGAAGTTGACGTGATCTATGACGTTCATTCCCGGTATAGGGTGCCGCTGCGTGATGGATGTGGAAACGGTCTCTTTGGTATCCATGTCTATTGCCTGACAGCGGAGGCCGCTTGTCCCTATATCCAATGCTATGCAGTATCTGGTCATGTTCTGCCTACCTTTTTTCTTGAAACTACACACTCTGCCGCCATTACGGCGGTGCCTATATCCAGTGGATCGTGTATTATCACTCGGGCCTTGGCCACTCCTTCCGCGTCGAAGCTGAACGGTACCCCCGGCGACGATATCACCGCACCTTCGATTATCAGGCGCCCTGGTATAAGTCCGGGAGACGCATTAAGAATATATTTATGTGATGAAATCGCGGCCTCGACGCTGGCTGTTGCGGAAGCATGGTATTTCTGCGCCAATTTTTCCGCCTTTCCTGGAACCACGTCCGTGATACTGACCGTTGCTCCCTTCGACGTGAGTATTCTGACCGCCTCCGTTCCTACCAGTCCGGCACCGATAACAAGTACCTTCTTACCCCTGAGCCCTCCGGCCGCGCCTTCCAGCGCCTCCACATACCCTGCGGCGGTGGCGAAGGAGTTGTCGGAATATGTCCCTGTCCTCCTGTTGTACGCTATGTACCTGACATCGTCTGCGGTGAATATGATGTCAGCTTCCTTTTCGAGGGCCTCGTATATTCCGTCTATGTCGGTCTTTGTCGTAACAAAGCTGGTGAACCCCATATTCGCCAGTATAGCGCTGACGCTCTGTGAGAAACCTCCTATTACGCCCAGACCGGCTGTGATGGGGACGGATGCCGCAACATAATGCGAGAGGTCGAAATCCTCCGGGTCCTCGCCTATCGCCCTGAACGCAAGCGTCCTGAGATCCATCCCAACGGCCTTTTGGAGGTCGTCGCTCCGTTTCCCCGCGGTGCCGGGAATCTCATCAATCATGTCCTCTGTCAGTCTGGTCATCAGACCAGCTCCGGGCTTCCGTCGTCGAATATCTTCGCTCCTGACTCAGATATCATGCGCTCGCGCACCGCAAGACGTTTCCTGTCGGCTTCGGCCTCGTCACGGCCATTGGTTATCAGCGTTGCATGCCACTCTGTCTTTCCCGGTTCGTAGTCGGTGATCATGCGGTCTGATCCGAACAGCCCCTCGCATATCCGGGGATTCCTGATGTGTCCGAACTCCTTTTCGCCGCTGGTGCTCAGTACGCCGTCTTTGAACACAAAATGCTCGTAAACGCCCGCTCTGCGAGAATCTTTGCCTGAAGAGGCTTTTCCCATAGCGCAGTCGACAAGCTCCTTTAGCAGATTTATGCCGGAACCAGCTTCGATGGCCGCAGGGGTCTGGCTGGGGATCCTTGCATCGATCTCCAGCACCCTGAGGCCCTTGGGAGTATCGATCGCCTCCATGTCCATAAGAGCTTTGAGGTGTATCATCTCGGCGGTCTTTCTGCATACGTCCCTGAACATCCTGTCTTCCTCGGCGGAGATGATGTTGGGATTGCATCTCACCATCTTGCAGTCATATTTCCTGTCAAGAACAACTTCGGTTGTGACAAAGGCACGGGCCTTTTCGCCGTTCCCTATGGCCTCTATAGAAATGCTCCTCCCTGAAACGAACTCCTGCACGATCGGCACGTCGTTCAGCTCGGCAACCTTCCTGAGCCCGGCCTGACGCTCCTCTTCGTTCCTGGCCGCCGTCACCCCTATGCTGCCGCTTTGGCAAGAAGGTTTGACTATGACGGGGAAACCGCACTCGGGCCATGGCCTAGGGAGCGGCACGCCGGCCTTCTCCATCAGGATGTTGGAGCGTTCCTTCGAGCATGATGTCTCATATGATTTCATGTCGAAAAGCAACGGTATGCCCGTGTCTTTGAGCTTCGAATCCAATAGCCTTAGGAGGTCCAGCTCCTCGCATGCCGGTATGACGGCGTCGCAGTCGGCAAATATCTTCATTGCCGAGTCGGGGTCCTTGACAGGGTCCGCCACATATGCCTCGTCGGCAAGTGCCAGCGCCGGAGCGTATTGTTTCCTGTCGATCACTACGGTCTCGTATCCCGCCCTCTTAGACAGGTAGACCGCTTCCATGCCCTGAAGGGCACCGCCCACTATAGCAAGTCTCATTCTAGCGCCTCCTCAGCTCTGCCTTCTTGCCGTCCATGAAAGATTGGAACTCGGCGTTGGTAGCGGGGCGCTTGCCTATGCTTTCGAGTATCTTGAACACGTTGTCCACCGAACGGTTGCCATTCTCTATGTCCAGTTCGTGCTGCGCCACTCCCGCGAGCTCTCTGTGCGGGGGGACGATCGACGTTATCAGGTTGGCACCCGCGTTGAGCCTGTCCACCATCCCTGAAATCCCCTCCACGTCAAGAGTTGCGGGGATTATCCTATCTGGGTACATTATCCTCATGATCGCGATGGCGAGAAGTTCGTTTGTCGAGTCCGTCGCGTTCAGCGTGCTCATGGGCGTGCCTTCCTGGGGCACGAACGTCATCGCCCTGATCTGCTCGCATCTCTGCGGGCCCATCCTCATCACGAAATCGGCACGGTCCTCGGGAGACTCCCCGAGCCCTACCATCATACCGTCTTCGGTCAGCATCCCTGCCTCCCTGGCCCATTTCCTTACATCGATGCGTGTCTGATAATCCTGCTCGAGCCTCAGCTTTTTGAAAAGTTCAAGATTGTACGTTTCCTGATAACATGCATACCAGTCTGCGCCCGCCTCCTTCATCTTTGGAAAAACAGACCTGGGCACGGCTCCGGGGGAGACCATTATGCCTATATCGACCGCGTCTCTGACAGATTGTATGACGTCGATCAATCTGGCGCATTCGTCTCTGTACATCACGGGATCCTCTCCCATGGTCAGATCTACAAGGTTTATGCCGGCATCACTCAGATTTTCGGAGAGCTCCACGATCTCTTCGGTTGACTTCCTATATCTCTCGAGCCCGCTGGTCCTCCTGAAATAGCAGAACGAACAGTTGTTTTTACAATATGTCGAAAAATATACGAAACCATACGTGAATATTTTGTTCCCGTACTCCCTGTCCCTTACGTTCCGTGCGGCCTCGAAAAGGACCTTCTGCTCTTCCGCATCCGAGTTGAAAAGCCTTACGACATCACTGTGCGTAAGCCCCTCCCCGGCTACCGACCTATCTAATATTCCCTGTACATCCGTGAAATCACCTCAGTCTATTTTTCGTCCGTTAAGATATGTCAGGCTGCGCCCGGTCTTACGTACGCTGTTCTTTCCGTTTTTCATAGCCAACAAGCGTTCGAGGCCGAAGCCTATCCCGCACCATGGCTCATGAATGTCATGCGCCGCATCCAGTATATGAGGTCCGACGGCGCCCGATGCGACCTCGATTCCATCTATCTCCACGTCGAGGGTCTCCACATATACGTCCGACTCCTCGCGCACCGTCTCATATTTCAGGCCCACCGTGTCCATTACAATGTCGATGAACTCCCGGAGGTCCGCCATAGGGTCTTCTATCTGACCCTGCTCCACGAGATTCAGCATCGTGAACTCTTCCAGGTGCCTGCCGCTGTGGGACTCTTTCCTGAAGCAGGAACCTATCTCGAAAAACCTTATGGTGCCTTCCGTGTGGTCTCTGAGCTTCCTCATGTAATAGTAGAGATTGGGAGCCAACATCGGCCTGAGACATCTTTTGCTGTCTATGAAGAAGACCTGTTTGTATAGTGGGTGGTCTTCCGTTATCGTCATTTTCGCCAGTGCGGCCTTTGACATCATAGTGGGCGTCCTGACCTCCGCAAAACCGGCATCGATGAGCGCCTTGCTCAGATCCCTCTCCAGCTGGACCAGGTCGTGACCGCGGGGATTGGATATCATGTCCTTCACGTCGGCGTCGTTATTCGACATCTCTGCCGCCATGAGCTTGGCGAAGGAGCTGTCCCTCTCCGCCGCATCGGAGAACTCCGAAAGGTCAACTGGGCCGTCGCCATATTCTCTCAGTTTCTGTATCTGCGATTCTGTGTAGCGTACGGCCATTTGATCACTGTTTTCCGTTAGTGGCGAGAGACCGGGGTGTCGATCCCCGCTAGCGAGGCTCTAGAGGCCAGCTGGTCGCCGGACCGTCCCCCTTTACAGGAGAGTAGTTATTATCATGGTTATATAATTGTTGCCTTAAAAAAGTATTTTTTTAAAAAAATACTGTATTTAAACTTATGCTTTATTGTTACGTGTTGTGGCTCCAGCCAGTGATTTGACAGGCCAAAGAGAATGAACATACCTGTCAGCGTCCCAGTATGGGCACAAGCATACGGCCATTTGTATTTTAACTTCACGATTACTGATTTCCTGGGTATTTCTATATTGTCTCCGTAAAATGATTGTTAGCGCCTATTCATACACTTTACCAACACGTTTTGATCCTGAGCTCGACAGGATGTAATCGATCATGTCGTCATATCTGAAGAAGCTGGCCATAAGAAATAAGTGTCCCGAGCGAGTCTGTTTAGTTGTGACACAAAAACACTTTCGGCTCAGGGCATTCGTCCTAGAGCCGAACACCATAAATCAGTACCGATTGGTCTATAGCCCGTGTGAGAGAATATCTGACGAAACTGGGCTTCGATGATCTTTTCGACAACTCCAAGAGCAGAGGCCGCTCGCTTTTTCAGCCCGTGTGAGGTCATCTCGTACCGCCTCACAGAGAATTTTTCGGTCGAATGGTGCGGACGATGGCTCGAATCCCCCGAAGTGAGGAACGAGCCGGGCATTCGTAGCGAAGCGGGTCACCGTGCGATCAACCGTGCGGTGGAACGCTACGGGGAGATCATGCCGGAGGTGCTGTCGCATCTCCGCAAGGTGTTGTTCTCCACGTACGATCTGGAACATACGGACGTGAATATCAATAATACTTCCGTAGCAGTGTATGCAAAAGGGACCGGGCTGTACGATTTCGGTTATTCCCGCGACAAACGCCCCGACCTTCGTCAGGTGAACTTCGGTGCTGCCGAGCTTCGCGGTCCGATCAATATGCCGAACGATCTTTAGGTCTATCGCGGAAACGCCTCCGATTCCGTTCAGTTCGTCAAGATCGTGGATGGCACCATCGGCGGCCTCCGCGACGATTTCCTGTTCGTATTCGATGCCGGAGGGGATGCGACGCTGGTGCCCGGACCATATCACGGATAATGGACATCGTAAATAACCAGGAAGCGCATGTACAGGAGCGACGATCTGTGGATATATAAATTCGATAAGAACGAGGCTATATGTGCGGATGATAACGACGGGCGTATTGCCAACGGAAGATGTTCGAGCCATCCGGACGTACGGCGCTGTCCTACTCCGAAAAGCTGTACCGCGATAAGATGGCCGGGATGGACGGCCGTTCCTGGAGATGCGCGGAGGATGCGAAGGATGTGATGCGCAGGAAACGGGACGGCACGCTACGCATATCGAAGACGGTGATCAAGAGGCTGAAGAATCCGCTGATTTCATTGAACGTAGGTGTTCAAGGCAAGCTTCTGTAGAACAATCTTGACAGTTTCGAATACGTCCGCGACCGTCTTTCAAATCGCCACGAAGGATTATTCAAGCCCGAATGCCGTTCGAATTCGATACCTTCCGAGGTGTTCTCAATCTACCGCAGACGTGATATGGTGGAGAAGCTCATGGACCCCTGAAGAACCATATCGGCCTGAAACCTATGAGTGTTTTGTCCGAAAGCGGCGTAAAAGGAACCTTCTGCTGTGTTTTCTTGTTCAGGCGATCGTTTCCATGGTCCGCTATGAGATACCTGAATCGAGGAATAGTTCGACGAAATTCATCACCGATTCTCTGCAGAATTTGACAGTTACGTATGTCTACGACCGCAAGCAGGCCGTGAGGCGCATCTATTCCAATTTCGAGGCTTTGAATTCACATATTCTCAGGGATGTCGTGGTCGTTTCGAGTGTTTCCAGGGCTAAAAGCCCCCTAGAAGGACTGGAAACTAAGGAAAAAGCATAATGAAAACGCGGTGTGCCGCGGATGCTAAGGTGACAAATTCTTCCGAAATCGGAATCATCTGTCGAGCTCAGGTTTGATGTGTTTTCGAGACATAACTTGGCACAGATCATGCTGTGCCATTGTGGCAATATATTTTCCACTGGCGTTAAGATCTTGCTCTTAAATGGGCCTCTCAGGACTCTATGTCCATCCTTTTTTAGACTATCATAAAGATATGCATATACGCCCGGTTAAAAAAATTGTAACGATAACATCGATGACAAGAATACATCAGTTATTTTTTTGGCCTCGGATATATACTTTGAGTGGCCACCGCCCTTCCCTCAACGCATCGACCTATGGTCGCCGTGTATTTGCAAATATATCCTGTATAAAGACTAAAATCTACAGGCTAAACTTTATCATAATGGCCCGACATCTAGGCCACAACGCCCTATCGTGGAAATTGCCTTATCGTATATATTTATATACTCAGCCGTGGGCAATATTTCTTTAACATTGTAGCATTCTTGGAAACGCTTCCCTGCAGGCGCGTGTATAAAGTCCCTCTCATAAAGCCCGACGAGGGAATTCAATATTTTATTGACCTCTTGAATGCTGTATCCCGTGGTCGCGTTGGCCACCTCCCCCATAATCCTCGACTCCACCCCTGTCGTCCTGTCCTGCGTGACACCTTTAGAAGATGCAACACCGGATATCAGTTCCCTTCCCGAGGCAGTATCGGTGATGGCCTGCGCCGCGGTCTCCAGGAGACACATCTCTGTGCAGGGCCCTGCTAATGTGTAATATTGGTTGCCTAGCAGAAGGTCTGTGTTCTTATCTAGTGCCGCACAAGCATGGGCGGCTACCTTCAGGGTCTCTCTCGTGGTCGTAGTGCCCCACCTTATATGAATCGGTCCGTCCAGGTGAATATCACAATTGAATAGGGCGAAAGAAGCTAGCGTTGCCGCTACATCCGAAATTGCTGTCTCTTCGACACTTCCGAGGTAGGCGCCTAGCATCGGCATCTGCTCCATCATAATTGTGTCCCCATTTGCAACCCATCCTGAAAGCATGTTGAGGCTGGACATATCTATCTTAAGCTCATTTAATTGCGAAACCTCATGAAGGTCGTTCTTTTTAAGCCCCCATTCAGTCAGGTCAGAAGAAAGGCGCCCTGCAGTAGAAAGCGGTGTTTCTGGCCCCTATATGCCGAGCCCCGGTCTGTTAGCCATAAGTGCAGCCTCCCGCACGTATCGTATTTCGGCCAGTGTTGCACGAATTTCCCATGGCGTATTAGTGGTGGACGGATATCCATCCACTGAGTTAAGGACCCCACTAACTAAAAGATCGACAGTAGATTCCTGTGCATAACTGCGCATCATGGGAACATATATCTCTTCAGAAACGGGGGCGCCCGTAGGCCCTCCCTCCACAAGAGGCTTGAAATCCGCATTGCCAAGTCTCTTTCTGCATATACATCTGTCCTTTCCAAATCCCAAGGTAAGCTCTTTTGGAGCCCTCTTGATACCTTCATATATCTCATCTTCTGTCAGAGAAAAAGCCCGTCCGAGGTCAGTATTGTAGAATCCCGTAGTAGCCAGCATTTCAACTCCAGCTAGAAACAACCTGTCACAGAGGTCGTCGTCATCTGGTACAATGTCATCAGTGAATTTGATGTCATACTTATTCTTCATCATCAGAGCACTATTGGGGACGGTGCAATAATCCCAGGTATCTTCACGCACCTTCTTCCCATTATAAAATCTATTGTAAGATTCAAAAATATCCAGATGCCTGTGTGCCGTCATTTTTATCCACCCTAAGAGTATCGATCAGCTAGCTGTTTTAACCTAACCAGCACAACATTTATACACTTTTGTGAAAGCATTTCAATTAAAGAATAAATAAAGCCTACTCTAACTTCAGAGGAAAAACATTGGACGATAGAGTAGTAAAATGTCTTTCCGCGGGCGCCCTAGCCCGCGGCGACCTTAAAGGTCCTTTTCGTTCAATTGCTTAAACAACATCAATGTTTGATGTCGAGTCCGTAGTCCCTGAGCCTCTTGAGCGCCCCGTCATACACCTGAACATATTCAGCAGTGGGCTTGACGGTCTTAACATCATAGCACTCCTGGAAGGTCTTTCCAGCGGGTGCATTGGTGTAATGCTTTTCATAATCAGAGACGATTTTGTTCAGCAACTTGTTGACCTCGGGAATCTTCATACCAGCAGTGGCTTTTGCAGCCTCTCCCATTATTCTGGCTTCCATTCCTGTTGTCTTATCCTGAACAACACCCTTCGCGGCCGCGGATCCCGACAAAAGCTCCCTTCCAGATGCAGTATCGGTGATGGCCTGCGCCGCGGTCTCCAAGAGACACATCTCTGTGCACGGTCCGGCCATAGGGTAGTATTGGTTTGCCAGAAGCAGATCGGTGTTGGCATCGATTGCTGCTGCGGCATGCCCAGCTACCTGGAGAGTCTCCCTCGCTGTCGTCGTTCCCCACCTGATATGGATGGGACCGTCGAGGTGGAAGTTTCCGCTGAACAGAGTAAACGAGGCCAATGTCGTTGCAACGTCACAGATTGCGGTCTCCTCTACCATTCCACAGTACCCACCGAAGATTGGCATCTGCTCGATCATTATGGTGTTACCATTGCAGGTCCATCCCGCGAGCATGTTCAGAGCGTTCATGTCTATCTTGAGCTCATTGAGCTGCGAGCATTCGTGAGAGTCGCAGGTCCTCATACCAGCCCATTTAGAATCAGAGACCAGACGTCCGGCTGAGGACAGTGGGGTCTCGGGTCCCTACATGGCGAGTCCGGGCCTTCCAGCACGGACACATGCCTCTCTGACAGAGCGGAGCTCCGTCATGGTCGCGCGGATTTCGTACGGAGTATTAGTCTTGGCAGAGTGTCCCTCGATGGTCGTGAGAACACCGTTGACAATAGTATCTACGATACCCTCCTGGGCGTAGGACTGCATAACCTGTACGAAAACATCCTCTGAAATCGGGGATCCGGTTGGCCCTCCCTGTATGATAGGTTTTACCGGGCTGTTGCCGTGTCTGGGGTAGAAGCGAGCTGCGTCCCTCCCATCTCCCAGAATGATTTTCGTGGGGGTCTTCTTGATTCCCTCCCAGACTTCTTCCTCTGTCACATTCATTACACGGTTGTTGTCCTGACAATAGAATCCGGTTTCGACGAGCATCTCGAGACCTGCGTTGAACAGGTTATCCATAGTCGCCTTGTCTTCAGGAACAAACTTATTTCCGAAGTTTAGTTTGTACTTCTCTTTGAGTCTCGTGGCATTCTGGGGAATTATTTCATAGTCCCACTTGTCTTCCGCCACTTTCTTTCCCTTCATGAATCTGTCGTACACATCGCAGACGGTAAGGGGTCTTGTTGCTGCCATTTTAATCACCCAACCAATCTTGTCGCCAATTCGTTGATCTCAGCACCATTGGAGGAATATCCATCCGCTCCGATGGAATCGCACCACTCTTGGGAACAGGGAGCGCCACCGAACATAGTCTTGTACTTTCCGCCATTCTCCTTAACGGCCACCACAACATCCCTCTGAACTTCGAGCGTCGTTGTCATGAGCGCAGAACCAGCTATTATCTGCGCACCGTTTTCCTCGGCCGCTTCGATGAATGTCTGAGGCGATACATCGGGCCCAAGATCCATAACAGTGAATCCCGCTCCCCTAAGCATTGCGCAACAGACGTTCTTTCCGATTTCGTGTATGTCTCCTTCGACAGTTCCGAATACGACGGTTCCCTTCATGGAACTAGGCTTGCCTTCCATTTTAGGCATTAGTATGTTGAGCCCCACTCCCATGGCCTTGGACGCTGCAACGACCTGAGGCAGATATATTTCCGCCCTGTCGAAACGGTCTCCGATGGTTTCCATTCCTCTTCCGAGGCCTTCGGCAATGATCTCTTTAGGCTCTATGCCCGCTTTGGATGCGGCCTCTGTCGCAGACTTTGCAAGTGCAATGTCCCATGTCTCTACTGCCTTTTTGCATGCTGCAAGCAGCTCTTTTTTGTCGCTCATGTAAATCCTCCTACATACCTCAGTACACGTCGCACAACCGCCGGCACAACCAAATATTGCCCGGCTTAGCGTCATTTTCTAGGTATAAACTTACATCATATTTTTACTATTTAAACATAGCCATAATTTATGAAATTTTTAAAACCTGTATTTAATTGTATTTATTTAGTAAAAATTTATTTTTGGTTTTGTATATAAGTATTATGTTAGTGCACATTGATTAAAAAACATTTATATCCACCAATATATAAATACAACTATGATTTAACGCCCATGCCCTAAAAGATTCACGGTTTGAACTGCCTCTAAGACAAATGCTAATGTTACTGCCGTCAACGAGATCCATGCTCCCCCGATAACAAATTGTCCGCCTTTGGACGCCTATATGTAACCAACTTGATTTGCTCATATATCCTTTAATTGCATGGATTACATTGTGTGATGCTTAAATATATAAAAAAAGAAAAATAAAAGGTTTGTAACACGATCACGAGGGCGGCGCTTCATTCCTGCTGAAGTCCACATTGTCATCTACCAATACTTCCATACTTCCGCGCGTTAGCCTAACGATAAGTCCCGCTATCGCACCAGTACCGACAGATAAGGCAAATACGATGACCGCGAACACAAGGTTATCAATAGATAGAGTGATGACACATACTGAAAGTGCCCCCAGCCAACCTGCCATTCCATGCAGGTTGTGAACTCCCATCATATCTACAACGCCGATTTTCTTGCAGAACCAAGGGTTAAGATATATGAAGCACAGCGCGGAGAGTGCTCCTGCAACTATTCCGATGAAAAGAGCACCCCATGGCCCTACTGATAGCAACGGGGCCCCGATAGCTACGGGTCCTGCCAACATGGCGTACGTGTAAATCAGAGGGTTGACTTTCTTCTGACAAATCACACACACAAGATATGCGCTAATCACAGATCCTATGCCCGCCATGTAACACGTTATCATTCCCCATGTGGAGGCCCCAGGATTGAGTAGCGATGTGACAAATGAGGGCCACAAAACCCACAGTATCATGCTAGCAAGCCATACGAATGTCACACTGTGCGTAGTTGTGTACATTGGTTCTTGCCAAGACCTTTTCTCACGCAGGGCGATTGCGACACCGATGCCGAAGTAGGCTGCGCACATATGAACGAGCATTGATCCTCCTGGATCTGTTGACATTAATCCAAAGAAATCGTTGGCTAGGAAATACTCGATCAGTGCATAAGCTGGTGCAAACATCATTCCAACAAGGAGGTATTGCCACATCTTGCACAGCCCTAGAAACACACCGATACCTATTACAATGGTAATCGAACAAATGACCGCCCTGATCATCAGCGCCTGTTCCCAGACTTCGTATCCGAAATAAAACTGCTGTACGAAGAGATACACAATGAAGCTTCCTGCAGCAGACAGTAAAACTGCAAGTGCAGTACCCCATTCGAACTTCCTGATGAAAATCATCAGGAAGGCGACCATCATGAGCATGAACCATACGTCCATATTTTTGTTGAACGATACTGCCTCGAGCTCAGTTATACCATTCATCATTGGAGTAGCCAGATAGTCTCCCATCACAGATGTCGACAGTTTCCAGTCGAAATAGATGAGGACGCCGGCCGCCACCGCAAATAGTATTGCAAAAACGACCCACGTTATTTGATTTCTTTCCATTTTCAATTCCATATTATTCGCTCCCAATTTGACCGTCCAGCGGACCAAGAAGCATAATTTTTTTGAAAAATTGTACGCGACCGCTTTCTGTCGATGCCTTGGCGTCGGACAGTCATAGTTTCTCTACCTCCTTGTATAATAGCCTCGAGACTGGCTGGACAATTCTGGCTCCCGACGATGAATACCCATCGCCGCCGATCCTGTCCACCCAATCCTGGCTACACGAAGCGCCACCAAAGACAGTGTAAACGGGGTATTTTCTCCTCGCAAATCGCCTTTAAGACAACCCCTTGGATTATCAAGGTGATGGTCATAAGTGCAGAAAATCCAAGGATGTTGGCACTGGAATCCTTCGCGACTTCGACAAATGCCCGCGGTTTGACGTCTGAGCCAAGGCATATTACATTGTAACCAGCCCCGCGTAACGTCGCACAGCAGACATTTTTCCCGATTTCGTGAATGTCTCCCTGTACTGTACCCATCACAACCGTGCCCTTGCATACCTTTTTACCTCTCAAAATTAAAGGCTCTAAGATGGATAGGGTGCGCTCCATTACCCTTGACACAGCTAAAACCTGCGGAAGATAAATATCGGCATTATCAAAACGATCTCTGACTACCTTCGTACCCTCCGAGAGTCTGTCATTGACAATCTTGCCGGGAGTCAGACCGATGGATATAGCTACATCCAACGAATCCTCCAGTGGAGGGCTCCACGTTTCAACTGATTTTTTCAAATCTTCGAGAACTTCTTCCCTCCCGTTCATTTTCCTCCCCTCAACCTAGATGCCATGTCACCTTGGGTCATATAAAAAACAGAATTTTACCTATTTAAAGCAGATAGAAAGAACAGTCGGTTTATTGGCGTAACATTGTTAAAGTATGAGAATTTCCTCCTTTTTTTAGTTTCCTCGTATTTAAATATGTTTTTGGAAATCCTGGTCGTCAACGCTTTATACTATATTAATATTTCTATAATTATGCAATCATAAAGTGCTAATATAAATATTTAACGTACAGAAAAATTTCATATGACATAAAGAATAATTGTATGATAGTTAATGTTCATAATGGTAATCATCCACCAATACATCCATCAGATGATAAATTGCTGAGAATTACAACATATGATGGTAATCGGCATGAACTCCGTAAATTTTGACCAGAAGTACCATTCCTTTGATTGAAATTTATCTATCGCGCCTGGCGCATCACCAGCTATGCCATCCATCTTTCCCTGATGATGATACGGCAATAATTTACACCCCATCATCGGCTGGAAAGGCAAAGCATATTAGTCGAACTGTTATGACAAGACATGCTCCTCAAAGCGCAATCTGTCACCAAGTCCTTCGGTCCTGTGAAAGTGCTGAAAGACGTAAGCCTTCAGATAAACGATGGGGACAGCATAGGGCTTATCGGTGTCAACGGTGCAGGGAAGAGCACCTTTCTTAGAATACTTCTCGGCGAGATTAGGCCGGACACGGGCGAAATTACAAGGAATACAAGTAAAATCGGCTACCTGCCTCAGTTTGCAGAATCTTCTTCCGAAGTAACCGTCAGAGAGGTCCTGGGGAGGCCTTACGGGCATGTGGAAAGGATCAGGCACAGAATGTTCGAGATAGAGCAGAAGATGGCGGCAGGCGGGGATATCGATTGGAATGCGGCCGCCGAGGAATATTCCAGGCTCGAATCTGAACTGAACAGTTCTGCAGCGGACGACGAAAGTAAAATTGTCGCCGCCATAGGAAAAGTGGGACTTCCGGCAGATGTGATGGACCGCACAATGGATGCCCTTTCAGGCGGAGAAAGAACAAAGGTTATGCTGACCCGTGTCCTGGTCCAGGCCGAAGAATGTGATCTGCTGATACTCGATGAGCCAACTTCGCACCTGGATATAGGTACGGTCGAGTTCCTTGAGGATTTCCTTCTGAAGTCGGGCTGTGCGCTTGTGGTGATCAGCCATGACAGGTATTTTTTGGATAAGATCGTGACCCGCGTGTCCGAAATATCTTTCGGCAAGACGCGCGAATACAAGGGAAATTATTCTGATTTCATAACAAAGAAGGCGATCGACCTGGACCGCATGGAAAAAGAGTACCGCAGGTATTCCAGCCAGAAACGGACACAGGAAGGGATCGCAGAAGAGATGCATAAGGACATGTGGTTTTCTGCCGTCCACAAGACAAGAGAGAAATTGATATCGAAGATGGATGCAAAGGAAAAACCCGAAGAAGAAATGTCCATCACCGTAAGGATACAGACGGCACAGAAATCGGGTAAGAATGTGATAACTGCTCGTAACCTGTCGGTAGACCTTGGCGGCAGAACGATCATCAAAGATGTCGAACTGGACATCATGAGGGGCGAGAAGATAGGGATCTTCGGTGCGAATGGAGAAGGGAAGAGCACTTTGGTCAAGGCGCTCATTGGCGAAATACCCAGCAAAGGAGATCTTTGGATAGCGCCGGGTGCAAAGATAGGGTACTATTCCCAGAACCACGAGGGTCTCGACCTCCGTCTGACCGCTGAGGAACAGATACTTCAGGCCATAGGAACAGACAGGCGTGCCGAGGCACGTGGTATGCTGGCACGTCTGCTTCTGAGGGGAGACGAGGTGGACCGCCCCATATCAACTCTCTCGGGGGGACAAAGAGCCAGAGTTGCACTTGCGATGCTTCTGTTGAAGGAGACGAACCTTCTGGTACTAGATGAGCCGACCAATTATCTCGACATACCTTCCAGGCACGCGGTGGAGTCGGCGCTTAACGAATATGGGGGAACCCTCATCACTGTGACCCACGACCGTTATTTCCTGGACTCGGTGTGCACCAGCACTATAGAGGTCAAGGACGGCCAAATAAGCAGGTCGGCCGGAACTTACTCCGAACGCAAAGGTGTGAAAAACATCCGGGAGATAGTCATGGACGCAGACGAATACAGAGTCCTGGCACCTTTCAAGAACTGGGTCATAGGCAGGAAATACAACAAGGGAGAACGGGTGCTTGTGACTCCTGCAGAGCTTGAGAGCTTCCAATGGGCCATAGACCAGGAGAAGATGAAAAGGACCGGCGGAAGCCAGAGGAAAAAAGTTACAGTCAGCAAGGATGAAAATAAACAGTGATGCTGTTCATTGGACACTTTTTTAAATCATACCGATATACGCGTGCAAGGAAAAAGGATGGACGAAGTAGCCTTTCTGACTATTATGGCGTTGATGCTGGTGCTTGCCAGCGTGGCGTCTATCCTGTTCAGCAAACTTAGGATGCCGGCCATCATCGGGTATCTGGCGGCCGGCATATTCATCGCAAATTTCTGGGGCATCCCCGAGGGAGAGAGCAATACCGTCATAGATCTTCTGTCCAACATCGGTCTGGTACTGCTCATGTTCGCCATCGGCATGGAGCTTAACATCAAGAAGCTGAAACAGAGCGGCGCCTTCACGATAATGGTCGCCGCAGTACAGCTTCCTCTGATGGTCCTATGCGGATACATAGCCGGATCTCTGCTCGGCTGGAACATGGTCGAGTCCATTTTCCTCGGCGCAGTAATATCGGGATCGTCCACCGCGGTGGTTACCGCCGTCCTAAGGGCCAACAAGAAGATTTCCAAAGATACGGCCGACACGGTCATACTGGTAACGGTCATGGAGGATATTGGGCAGGTCATCATACTCACGATGGCATCCCCTCTCCTTGTCGGACAGTCCCCAACAGCCTCGGGTATGCTGGGACTCGTGCTGGGCATCGTCATTTTCATGGTTGCGTCCATTGTGCTGGGCCTTCTCGTTCTTCCACGCTTCTTGAACTGGGTCAGCAGCCGCTTCAACCGTGAGATCATCCTTATCACCGCTCTCGGACTGTGCTTCTTCCTGGCATTGCTCTCTACTTATGTGGGCCTCTCGATGGCTATAGGCGCTTTCATTATGGGGCTCATAACTTCGCAGTGCAAAGACGCACATATGATAGAAAAGGACATAGAGCCGATGAAGAACACGTTCATGGCAATCTTCTTCATAGACGTGGGCCTGAAAATACATCTTGCCGATATCAGTTCGAGTCTGACTCTGGCCATATATATCTTCATCGTCTTCTTGATATCCAAGACAGTAACCGTTGTATTCGCATATTTCATCGGAAATAAGGATTTCAAGACGTCTCTGGTGTCAGCCATGAGCCTCCTGGCGATGGGTGAGTTCGCGTTCATAATATCAAAAACAGCACTGGATGCCGGTGCCGTCAGTAACGATTTCTATACGGCAGTTGTGCTGGCGGCTCTGATGTCGATGATATTGATGCCGCTTTTCGCAACTCACAGCACCAATGCTTACGACATATTGAAGAAATATACTCCAAGGGTCATAGTCGGCGGAATAGAGAAATTGGAGTCGAAGAGGTCCGATTTCTATTCCAGGATAGTATTCTCAACCAAATCTGCGAAACGCGTCAGGAACCGGTTTGTAATCGTCTACGTGTGCGTCCTTATAATGGCATTGGTCGAGATAGTTTTCTACATCTATGGCCCTCTGCTCGCAGACATAATAATATCCAACTTGGGCACGAGCCTCAGGGTTTCCAACATCATCGTCCTGTCACTGAATCTGGCAGCCCTGGTTCCGGCGACCGCGGGTGTGGTGCTCAGCCTCAAGGTCATCGACAGGATGCTCATAGAAGGAGGCAAGCGCAAGCGCGGTTACTATATCGAAGATGATTCCGACGCACGTTCGGCCTACTCCAGATTCATAGAGATCAGCAATATCCTGCTGATCATGGCGCTGGACTTCGTAATAATGCTCGTCGTTCCCAACCCGTTACCGCTGCTGGACCACCTGGTGATAATGATTACCGGCCTGGTAGTGATATTGTTCGTGTACCTCTACAAATACGCCAGAAAGTCTTAAGGATGCGTTGCCCGGCGATTGAGAGGAATGCTGAAAGTATCTGTAAAAGGAAAAAGAGAGTGCCGGTCCAGATACCGGCAGTTGATGTTTAAGCCGCGGAATCGTCGAATATGTTGGTCTTCTTCTGCATGTCCTCGTAAAGCGAGAACAACTCCTCGTGGGAGATGCTGCGGTGCATCTGGACCGAGGCGCGCCTGACCATGTCCAAGAGGGCTGATGCCATATCCTTGTCGATGTTGACGCCCATCTCGGCGAGGACCGTTATGAGGGTGTTCCTTCCGGAGTGCTTCCCTATGACCAACTTCCTCTCGAGGCCCACTTCTTCAGGGTCGTAAGGCTCGTAGTTTATAGCATCTTTTATTATGCCGTCGGCGTGGATGCCCGCCTCATGGGCGAAGCAGTTGGAACCCAAGAATGGCTTGGCCACTTCTATCGGACGGCCGGAGGCCTTAGATACGAATATCGACAGGTCCCTTAGCTGCTTCGTGTCTATACCTGAGTCGATACCGAACAGGTGCTTCGACGACATGACCACCTCTTCGAGCGGAGAGTTACCGGACCTTTCTCCGATGCCCATAACCGTCGTGCTTGCGAACCTCGCCCCTGCGTGGATGCCCGCGATGCAGTTGGCGGTCGCCATTCCGAAGTCATCGTGCATGTGCATCTCCACATCCATTCCCGTCTCGGAAATGATCCTGTGAATGCGATCGTATGTGGAGAACGGCTGCTCCCTTCCGATGGTGTCGCAGTATCTGAAACGGTCCGCGCCCGCTTCTTTGGCTGTTTTGACGAACTCGATGAGGAAATCGATATCGGCGCGGGTGGAGTCCTCCCCGTTGCAGGATATATAGAATCCGTGGTCTTTTGCGTAAGATACCGCCTCGTATATCTTATCCAGAACCCATTGGCGGCTCTTCTTGAGCTTGTGATCGATATGAATATCGGATGCAGACATGGATATTGCCACGGAGTCTACCCCGCAGTCGATGCTGGTGTTTATATCGTTGATATCTGCCCTGTTCCATCCCAAAATAGATGCGTTGAGGCCCATGTGCGCTATGTGCCTGACGGCCATCTTCTCGTCGGTACCCATGGTGGGAATGCCTGCCTCGATCTGCTGGACTCCTGCGCGGTCGAGCATCTGGGCGATCTTGTATTTTTCCAGATTGGAGAAGACAATGCCCGCCGTCTGCTCTCCGTCCCTAAGCGTGGTGTCGCAGACGTTGAGCCTCCCGCTCAGCGCCTGGGTTATATCCTCTTTACTTCTCATTTAAATTCCCCAAGTTCACGGCATGCCGCTTGTAAAACTAAACCTGTTTGACAGTCGGGTTATCCTATAATATTTATTAATATTTTCTATCGGGTGTGCAGAACCAGCAGTTTCGTGCTATTGTCATCAGACAGCATATCTCAGGATCGCCCCGATCCCGCCGAGGGCCGCAAGCCTCTTTCCGGCATCGTGTTGAGAGGATATCACGAGTATGCTGCCCCTCTGCGACTCCACATCTCTGACCACGGAATCCAGGTCCTGCTCCCTGACCTTGGAGTCCAGGACCAGCAGGGTTTCCACCGCTCCCGCGGATGCAGCGGCCGATACTTCTGCCTGCCCGTACGTCGCCGGGCCGTCCCGGGCTATCTCGGTCATTAGACGCTCGACGGCCTCCATCTCGGCACCTACAGTCGATTCCCTCAGCACCTCCGCGCCCATTCCCGCCTTCATAAGTTCGTTTATGCCCGCCATCCCGCACTGGCCTGTATGATATACGTAACACCTGGAGAACAGGTCCGGATCCGAACTTTTTCCGGTCTCGGCCAGCAACTCCTTCTCGAATCCGGGGCCGAGCAGGACCACGGGCATGTCCTTTTCGGCACAGGCCCTCACCTTGGATATGATCTCTTCGTGGTATCCGTCGGGCCCCCTTCTCTTTTCATCGTATTGCTTACCGGAACGTCCGGACCTGATGAACGCCATCTCCTTCAGGCCGTACTGCCGCAGGACCGCGACGGTTGCTTCGTCCTGGTCCAATGATACGAACACGATCCTTGGCTTGTTGGTGTCCCTCACCGCCCTTTCGAGCCTCTCTACCTGCGTGGCGCGCCACTTCTGCTTCGAGACGATCAGACTGTCGCCGGGCTCTATCATGAGAGTATGGTGCTGGCCTATGTCCTGGGGCCCCGATTCGATGGTGCCCAGCAGCTTCAGCCTGAGGTCCTCCTCGGAGAAATCCACCTTCTCTATTCTTACCCCTAGGGTCATCCGTTTCTTCTCGGTGCGCTCTGCGCGTATCTTATCTGCGGCCTTCTCCTCCCTCCTGGTGGTCGAGGCAGTTACCGTATCGCCCTCCTCCAAAACATTGTACAGATGCCAGAGGTCCTCGTCCGTCTCAGGCATCACCTTTATGCCGTTCGACTGCTGGTCGCGCCCGATTATCCGCATGATTGGCCGATTGCGTCCTTGGATAATCATCTTTCGTTTAATGGCGGGTCATATGTCTGTAATCAGACAAGGTTGGTTCTGGTATGTAACACGGAAATGGAAGACATTATATATGGAACGGAAATGTGATTAATCCCCGATGGCACGCGGTTATTTGGTCCTTGAGGACGGAACTGTTTATGAAGGCAGCCTTTTTGGATACCGCTCGTCCGCTGACGGCGAGGTGGTCTTCGGAACGGGCATGAGCGGGTATCAGGAGAGTCTCACTGATCCTTCCTTCCGCGGACAGATCCTTGTTATGACCTACCCTTTGGCAGGAGACTACGGAATTGTAGACGGATATTCTCAGTCCGACCGCGTGCACGTGAGAGGACTCGTAGTAAGGGAGAACTGCACCGAGCCGACGGACATGTACGGCGGCAGGACCCTTGACTCTTTCCTTAAGGAGAACAAGGTCCCGGGGATTTCCGGTATAGACACCCGCGACCTGGTCATAAAGCTCAGGGACTCCGGCTCCATGAAAGGTGCCATCACCGATTCGGACGTTCCCCCTGAAGAAACGTTGAAAAAACTGAAAAAGATGCCTCTTCCGATGGCGGGCAACCTGGTCGGAGAAGTCTCCTGCAAGGAGATTTCGGTCTCCGATACCGGCAAGGACCTCACTGTGGGCGTTATCGACTGCGGCACGAAGTCCGCCATCATCGACGACCTATCATCACGTTTCAACGTCATAGTATTCCCCTATGACACGCCCGCCGACGTCATATTGGAATACAGGCCGCACGGCTTAATGGTCACGAACGGTCCCGGGAACCCTTCGCATAAATGCATACTTGATACGGTCGTCAAGACGGAGAAGGAGCTCGCTTCCCGCCTGCCAATGTACGGCATATGCTTCGGAAGCCAGACTCTGGCTCTTGCCATGGGTGCAAGTACTTACAAGATGAAGTTCGGCCACCGCGGAAACAACCAGCCGGTCAAATTCGAGGACCGGGTGTATATAACATCCCAGAACCACGGATACGCCGTGGACGCGGATTCTCTGGAAGGGACCGGCCTCTTCGCGAACCAGATCAACGTGAACGACGGAACGGTGGAGGGGTGCAGGCACAGGGACCTTCCCATCTTTTCTACACAGTATCATCCGGAGGCAAAGCCTGGCCCCGCCGACACGCTTTTCCTTTTCGACAGGTTCGGAAAGGTCATGAAGGAGGGAAGGCCTTGAGGAAGGACTTCAAGAAGTTGATGGTCATAGGCTCCGGCCCCATCGTCATTGGGCAGGCGGCGGAGTTCGACTTTTCGGGTTCGCAGGCGTGCCGTGCCCTACGCGCGGAAGGATACAAGACCGTGCTTGCGAATTCCAACCCTGCCACTATCCAGACGGACACCGATATGGCCGACAGCGTATACATAGAACCGCTGAACGCCGAGACGGTCGCCGCCATAATCGAAAAAGAGGGAGTTGACGGAGTCCTGTCCGGAATGGGCGGACAGACCGCGCTGAACATATGCTCGGAGCTGTACGACAACGGATCGCTGGCCAGGCTGGGCTGCGAACTTGTGGGGACTCAGCCCGACGCCATCGCCATGTCTGAAGACAGGGAATTGTTCAAGGAGGCCATGGAAAGGATCGGCGAACCGGTGCCTATCAGCCGCAGCGTGAACTCGGTAACTGAAGCCGTCGAGGCCGCGAATCTGATCGGAAGCTATCCCGTGCTGGTCCGCCCGGCCTACACCTTGGGGGGAACCGGCGGAGGAGTGGCCTACGACGAGGACGAGCTTGTGGATATCTGCGCCCGCGGACTTGCATACTCGCGCATACACCAGGTCCTGATCGAGGAAAGCGTCCTCGGATGGAAGGAGCTTGAATACGAGGTCATGAGGGACTCCAAGGATAACTGCATAATCATCTGCGAGATGGAGAATCTCGACGCAATGGGGATACACACAGGAGAAAGCATAGTGTGCGCTCCCCTGCTGACGGTCTCGGACCGCGACCACCAACGCCTCAGAACGGCGGCGATCAAGGTCATCCGGACCCTCGGCATTGAGGGCGGATGCAACGTCCAGTTCGCGTTCAACCCCGCCAACGGAGACTATCGCCTCATCGAAGTCAATCCCCGCGTATCGCGCTCGTCGGCTCTGGCGTCCAAGGCGACGGGATATCCCATCGCAAGGGTCGCCACCAAGATAGCGGTTGGATACACCCTTGACGAGATACCGAACGATATCACCGGCTCTACTTTCGCCGCCTTCGAGCCTTCGATCGACTACGTCGTCGTGAAGATTCCTCGCTGGCCGTTCGACAAGTTCCGCACCGTGGACCGCCACCTTGGAACCCAGATGAAGAGCACCGGCGAGGTCATGTCCATAGGGCGCACGTTCGAGGAGGCCTTGCTTAAAGGGCTCAGGTCCCTCGAGATCGGCGTCAGGGGACTGGATCCGGTCGACCTCACCGACGAACAGATAGAGGAGGAGCTGGGTAACGCTACCGACATCCGCATATTCGCGATCGGCGAGGCCCTGAGGAAGGGATGGACCGTCGAAAGGATCGCAAAGCTGACCGACTGGGACCGCTATTTCATAATAAAAATCAGGAACATTGTCAGGATGGAGGAACGCCTAAGGAAGAACCCGGGAGACAGGGAACTGATCAGAGAGGCGAAGGAGATGGGTTTCGCCGACCCGGTCATCGCCGAGCTGATGAAGACCGACGAGCTGAAGTTCCGTGAAGAACGCAAAGCCAACGGCGACAGGTCCGTATACAAGATGGTAGACACGTGCGCTGCAGAGTTCGCCGCCGTCACACCGTATTTCTATTCGACATATGGGAGATCCTCCGAGACATTCAGGGATGAAAACAAGAAAAGGGTCATCGTGATAGGGGGAGGCCCTATAAGGATCGGACAGGGTATCGAGTTCGACTACTGCTGCGTGCACGGAGTGTTCGCGTTGCAGGAGGAAGATGTCGATGCCGTCATCATTAACAACAACCCCGAGACCGTTTCCACAGACTACGACGTCTCCGACCGCCTCTACTTCGAACCTCTGACATTGGAGGACGTGCTTGATATCATCGAGGAAGAGCAGGCGGACGGCGTGATAGTGCAATTCGGAGGACAGACCAGCGTCAACCTCGCCGTCGACCTGGAGAAGGCCCTTAAAGGTACGAAGACCAAGGTCCTCGGTACCAGCCCGGACGACATGGACGTCGCGGAGGACAGGAGAAGGTTCTCGAAACTGATGGACCAGCTGGGGATACTCCAGCCCCGCTCGGGCACAGGCTATTCCTTCGAAGAGGCTCGGATCATCGCATCCGAGATCGGATACCCGGTGCTTGTAAGGCCATCGTATGTCCTCGGAGGAAGGGCGATGGAGATCGTCTACTCAGAAGATGAGCTAAGGACGTACGTGGAAACTGCGGTCAAAGTCTCCAGGCACCACCCGATACTGATAGACAAGTACCTCACGGAAGCAATCGAGGTCGACATAGATGTTCTTAGCGACGGCGAGGACGTCTACATCGGCGGCATAATGGAGCATGTCGAATACGCAGGTTGCCACTCGGGGGACGCTACGATGGTGATGCCTCCGTTCACTCTGAGCGAGAAGATTATCAACGGAATAGTGGAGATATCAGAAAAAGTTGCGCTGGCACTTCATATCAAAGGATTGATGAACCTTCAGCTCGCCGTCAAGGACGATGAGATCTACATGATCGAGGCCAACCCCCGCGCCTCCAGAACGGTTCCTTTCATATCTAAGTCGACCGGCGTCCCGCTGGCCAAGGTTGCCACGAAGATAATGCTCGGCAAGAAGCTGAAGGATTTCGGGCTTTCCGGCTACAGGTCTATCGACCACTTCGCCGTCAAGGCGTCCGTGTTCCCGTTCCTTAAGCTGCCAGGCGTCGATTCGATCCTTACGCCGGAGATGAAGAGCACCGGTGAGGTAATGGGCATAGACGAGGACTTCCACACAGCATGCTATAAGGCGCTGATCGCCGCGGGAAACAAGCTTCCGATGTCCGGAGGGGTGTACATCACCGTGAACGACCAGGACAAACCCAGGATCCTGGATGCCGCACGCGGCCTGAAGGATATGGGGTTCACGATATACGCCACAAAGGGAACGTCCACTTACCTCAGGGAGAACGGAGTCGACACCACCACAGTTTTCAAACTGGATGAGAAGCTAAAGCCGAACGCGATCGGTCTAATGAGGGACGGGAAGATCAATCTGATCATCAACACGCCCGCCATGAAATCAGGTTCCAGGCGTGACGGATATACCATGCGCAGGCTCGCGGTCGAGCTGGAGATACCTTTCATGACCACTGTCCAGGGGGCCAACATCGCGGTCGGTGCGATACGCGTTGGACGCAGAGAGAAGCTGGGCGTCCGCAGCATGAAGGAATTCCACGTCCTCTGATCAGGCCTCGAACATCTTGGGCTTTCCGGCCGCCGTGACGGTTACCGTAACGTCGATGACCACGAACTCGCTGGGCATGTTCCTGGCACGTATCTTGCTGATCTTGACGTCGTCCGAAACGACGATATCCTCAGCGCCGTCTTTGAGGGCCATTTCCCTTACGTATTCAATCCCTTGCTTTCTTGCGAACTCTATCCCCTCGGATATGCTGTCCTTCACAAAGCGTCCGAATTTGGCGAACACCGTGCAGGGGATATCTCCAACCATATTCTCGACGTTGGGCTTGATAAGTATCTCCTCGCGTTCGATTATACCGCCCGTGACCGCACCAACGGCGTTCCCGACGTCAGAATATCTTGGCAGAACGAAATCCGTCCCCAGACGCATGGAAACCTCGGGAAGGTATGCTCCGGCAGGTGCACCTATGCCGATGATGGGCTTGCTGAGCCTGATGGTGCAACTGAAGTCTTTACGTTGCTCGCGCGAAATAGCTGTCTTGAGAAGGTGATGCCCTGCCTCCCCCATTTCACGGGAGCCTATGTCAGAGTCCAGCACCTTTCCCATTATCTCGGTGGCCATCTTGTCGGTCACGAGTTTTTTCGATAAGGATATTATCTTTTCTTCCGGTACGCCGTAAGTCAGGCTGAAGTGCTTGATCGCCAGCTTTGCCGGTTCGGGATCGAACTCCTTATAATCCCCTGCAACGCAGAGCATATCGGTGGGGGTCAGTCCTATCCTCTGGACCAGGCCGATGTTTTCCAGGCGGTCTACTTTGAATCCCAGCGGATGGACCTTAAGGAATCTGGAAGCCTGTGCGAGGTTGTGAGGACCGTTTTTGAGGAATTCGAGAAACATCTTCTCCTCGACGCTTAGATCCATGTTGTTTTTATTGTCCCTGAGTTTGATGAAGAAATCGGTCTCCTGATAATTTCTGGTATCTTCCTTGAACTCGCTGCGTAACATCGGTCCCTTGGTTGAGACCGATTTCAGCGTTTTTGTTATTTCGGGCCATATCCTCGCTGCGAAGCATAAAGGTATACAGCGCACGGTCGAGATCCTGATTCCAGAGTCGAGGATTATGATGTGGCTGTCCCCTCCTAGGCCTACGGTCGAGATATCCGCGGCCTTGACATGAGTCCTCATCCCTCCCAGGATCGCTCCGTATTCGACTATGTCCGGGCGTCCGTCCCTCAGGATTCCGATGTCCGTCGTTGTGCCACCTATATCGACCACGATCGCGTCGTCGATCCCGGTCAGCTTCCTGGCGCCTATGAGGCTGGAGGCCGGTCCTGAAAGTATCGTTTCGATGGGCCTTATTGATGCCTCGGAATCCCCCATCATGGAGCCGTCTCCTTTCACCACCATCAGGGGGGCGAGTATGTTCCTCTCGGCCATGACACGTTTCATAGCCGCGATCAACTCTTCGATGACAGGTATCAGCCTGGCGTTCATTATGCAAGTGGTAGTCCTGTCGTCGAAGCCAAGTGTGGAAGAGAGTTCGTGGCCGCACACGGCGCGAACACCGAGTGTTTCATAGGCCATCTCTCTGACTTTTATCTCATGCTCGGGATTGCGGATGCCCAGATATCCGGATATCGCAAGACCGTCTACTTTTCCCTTCACGCTCCGAAGGAATTTCTCCGCCGCCTGCACATCCAGGGGCTCAGTCTCCTTGCCCCAGAGGTCGTGCCTTCCCTTGATGACGGCCTCCTCGTTGGCATGGTACTTGGAACTGAAATCATGGCCTATGGCCACGAGCCCTACGCGGCAGCCCCTCCCCTCGACCACGGAGTTGGTTGCCAGGGTCGAGGACAGGGATACGACGCCCACCTTGGCCAGCATCTCATCGCTGAGTCCTTCTATTGCCCCCCTTATCCCAATGGTGAGGTCTTCATAGGTAGTAGGCGATTTGTGAGATGCCAGAACTTCTCCCGTATCAATGTCCATTACGGCCGCGTCGGTGTATGTGCCGCCCGTATCGATTCCCAATCCATATGCCATTCAGGATTCTCCTTTAACAGCGCTAAGATACATACCTTATCTTAATATTTTCCACTGTTCGGGGAAGGCGTCAGTTGTTTTATACAGATAACATCATGACGGGTCAGGTGGTTCAGATGCCTGATACCGAAGAGCTCAGGGAGCAGATAGCGGCGATCGACGCCGAGATAATCGACCTTATCGCCACGCGGATGGAGATAACCGATGAACTGGCCAAGGCCAAGAAGAAGTCGTCCCAGGGCTATTGGAACGAAGAGAAGGAGCGTGAAGTGATACAGAGATATCACGAGCTCTGCGAGGAGGTAAGCCTTTCAGAGAGCGAGGCGAAGCAGATCGCCGAAGTTCTGCTGAGGATTTCGAAGGACAGGCAGAGGCACCTCTTCGAGAGTTAACGCGCGGTTTTATATACGTCAGCGGAATCAGAATGAGCCAGGGAGAATTGTACAGATGAACAAGACGCGCGTCGCGGTCCTCGGGGCAACGGGGATGATCGGGCAGAGGTTCGTTCAGATGTTGGAAGACCACCCCTACTTCGACATAGAGGGGCTTTACGCATCTGAGAGGTCAGGGGGAAAGAAGCTCAGGGACGTCCTGAAGGTCAGAGATTACTGCTTCAAAGAGGAGACGCTCGAGAGGGAGATCGAGGTCATGGACCTCGAGAAGATATCATCCGCGGCAAGGGTGGCCTTCAGCGGGATACCCAGCGAGCTGGCTGGACATACCGAGTCCGCCCTGGCCGAGTCTGGAGTTGCGGTATTCACTAACGCGGGCGCACACAGAATGGACCCGGACGTGCCCATATTGATACCAGAAGTAAACCCCGGGCACCTGAGATCCGTAACGGGACAGAAATCATACTCCGAGAGCGGGGGGTTCATAGTCACCAACGCCAACTGCTCCACTACGGGCATAGCGCTTCCTCTAAAGGCCATAGATGTCAAATACGGGATCGAAGAGGTCTTCGTGTCGACCTACCAGGCGCTTTCCGGAGCCGGATACCCGGGAGTCCCATCGCTTGACGCCGTGGGAAATGTGGTGCCTTTCATAAAGGGCGAGGAAGAAAAGATGGAGACGGAGCTCTGCAAGATGCTGGGTGTGTTCGACGGCAACATGTTCCGCTTCGCGGACATAAGGCTCATGGCGAACTGTGCCCGCGTGCCCGTGGTGGACGGACACACGGAATCGCTGGTCCTGGCGCTGAGAGAGGCCCCCTCCCTCGGAGAATTGGGCGAGACCCTATCCGGATTCCGCGGAGAGCCTCAGATGCTGGGGCTTCCATCTGCACCGGACAAGCCTGTGATAGTGAGGAATGAAGAAAACCGCCCACAGCCGGTGTTCGACGTGTACGCCGGAACGCCGGAAAGGGCGAAAGGCATGGCCGTTACGGTGGGAAGGCTCAGGTCCAGCAACGGATATTACAAAGCTTTCGCGCTTTCGCACAACACGATCAGAGGCGGTGCCGGAGGCTCCGTCCTCAACGCAGAACTGGCAAAGGCGAAAGGCCTGCTCTGAAACTGTTTAGTTCACGGTACGTGAGGATTAAGATGACATTGAAAATAGCTATCCCGAACAAAGGAAGGCTCAGCGAGAGGTCTGTGGAGCTGCTCTCGAAAGCGGGCCTTGACATAGGAGAGGACTGGGGGCGCAAGCTCTACGTCAGCGTGAAAGGGCGCGATATAGAGGTCATGCTGGTTCGTGCACAGGACATCCCGGAGTTCGTCCATTCCGGAGCGATAGATTTCGGTATCACCGGGCTCGACCAGGTAGAGGAATCAGGATACGCCCTCGAGAACATGCTCGATCTGGAGTTCGGACACTGCCGCCTTTCGCTCGCCGTTCCGGACGGGTCGCCCGTGAAGTCCGGGAAAGACATACCGGACGGCAGCCGCATAGCTACCTCCTTCCCCAAGATCACGAAGCGCTTCTTCGAATCGATAGGCAAAAAGGTCGACGTCATTGTCATATCCGGAGCCGCGGAGATAATGCCTTATCTGGGAGTGGCCGACTGCATAGTGGACCTCGTGTCCACCGGATCGACGCTGAAGATGAACCGCCTCAGGGAGGCAGAAGTTCTTTTCCGGTCCCAGGCAGCCATAGTTACCAGTTCGAAGGCCCTCGGAGAGAAGAAAGAGGCCATGCTTGAAGTCACCGAGGCGATACACAGCGTCATCGCCGCAGAGAACCGCAAATATCTGATGGCAAACGTGCCCAGGTCCATGATCGCCGAGGTGGAGAAATTCCTTCCCGGCATAGGCGGGCCCACCGTTCTGGAGATAGCGGGAAACGGCGAAATGGTCGCGGTGCAGGCCGTGGTGTCTTACTCGCAGCTCTATGACGCGATAAACGACCTCAGAAAGATCGGGGCCACCGGAATTCTGACCCTCTCAATGGAGAGGCTGGTGGAGTGATGGTGTCCAGGGAAATAATGAGGAGCACGACCCGAGGATTCGAGAGATATTACAACCCAAGGGTCGGGAACGAGGTCAGGCTGGACACGAACGTGAACGTCCTGGGGTCAAACCCCGCGGCCATGAAGTTCCTTTCATCCTGGAGAGGAGACATCAACGGATATCCCAACACTTACTCGGACGACCTCCGCGATGCTCTGGCCGACCTCTACGGCCTTGAGAGGGAGAACTTCGTGGCCGGCAACGGTTCCGACGAAGTCATAGATGTCACTTTCAAGACGTTCACGGAATATGGGGACGGCTGCGCCGTACCGGTCCCGTCCTACGTACTTTACGACTTCTTCGTGAAGATGAACGGAGGAAGGACGATCGAAGTCGACCTTACAGAAGAATTCCAGCTGGACGTTGACGCCTTTCTGAAGACCCGGGCGAAGGTGGCCATAATGCCGTCTCCCAACAACCCCACAGGAAACTCGTTCAGGGAGAAGGACCTGGAGGAGATCCTTTCCGGATTCGACGGCATGGTAGTTGTGGACGAGGCTTACGGCGAATACAGCGAAAGCTCGATGGTCCGCAGAGTGGAAGAGTTTGAAAACCTCATCGTGGTAAGGACGTTTTCCAAGGCATATGCCATGGCAGGGCTCAGAGTGGGATATGCCGTATCAAACCTGAACGTAGCCGGCATGATGAACTGCGTGAAAATACCCTATTCACTTAACATTCTCAGCGAGAAGGCCGCCATGGCCGCCGTGAAAGACCAGGACTTCATAAGGAGGAGCGTGGACCTCGTGAAGGAGCAACGCCCGAAACTCGATGCGAGCCTGAGGGCCCTCGGATTCGAGACGTACCCATCCGATTCCAATTTCATACTGGCCAGATCACCGGTTGACCACACGGCGCTGGTTTCAGGCCTGAAGAAGAAGGGAGTGATGATACGCGACTTCGGATCCAAACGCAGGACTGAGAACTGCGTACGCATAACCGTCGGCAGCGAAGAGCTCAACGCCCTGCTCTTGGAAAAAGCCGCCGAGGTGATCGAGGAATGCCGCTGATATATCTCACGGACTACGGAGTGGGAAACCTCCATTCTGTGAAAAATGCACTGGAGAAGTGCGGTGCGGAAGTCGAAGCAGTAAGCGACATGTCAAAACTTGCTGAAGCGGACTGCATTGTCTTTCCGGGAGTCGGGGCATTCGACAGCACAATGGACAGGGTCTCCCCTCATGCAGAAGAGATATTGGAGCGTCTGGAGAGCGGGGTTCCGACTTTGGGGATATGTATCGGGGCACAGATACTGTTCGATTCCAGCGAAGAGGGCAAAAAACAAGGCCTGGGTCTTTTCAAGGGACGGGTCATAGGCCTCGAAGCGGAAAGGCTTCCGCACATGGGATGGAACACTGTCAAATCCGATGACCCGATTCTAGATGGGACTCCCGACAGGGAGTTTTATTTTGCACACTCCTACCGCGGAAGCCCGGATGACAAATGTGAAATCGCCGGGACCACTGAATACGAGGGCGTGGAAATACCAGTGATATTCCGCAGATCCAACACTTACGGCATTCAGTTCCATCCCGAAAAAAGCAGCAGTTCAGGGATGGAAGTGCTCAAAAACTTCATAAGATTCGCTGAGGAATGCAGATGATGATCATACCCGCGGTAGATATGCTTGACAGACAGGTGGTCCAGCTGGTGGGCGGAGAGCTCGGAAGCGAGCAGGTAAAAATACCGGACCCTTTTCAAACTGCGGCTTCCTGGGTCTCCAAGGGTGCGGAATATCTGCACCTCGTAGATCTTGATGCGGCGTTCGATAAGGGCGACAATCTGGATTCCATAGAGAAGATCGCCCGTGAATCTGGCGTCCCGGTGGAAGCCGGGGGCGGAATTAGGTCCGAAGCAACCGTGGACGCCCTTGCAAGAGCAGGGGTGGACAGGATCGTCCTGGGAACCAAAGCTATAAAGGAACCGGAATGGCTGGAGTCCATGGCGCTCAAGTACCCGGGACGTATCGCACTGGCGATGGACACTCGCGGTGACAGGATAGTCGTCAAAGGATGGCGGGAGTCCGCTTCGGTCACCGTCGATCAGATGTTCAGGATAATAGAGGACCTTCCACTGGCAGCGGTCCTCAACACAAACGTGGACGTCGAAGGGCAGAAGAAAGGCGTGGATGAGAGGCAGGCGAGAGACTTCATCTCTTCGTGTCCGCACAGCGTAATCGCTTCCGGAGGAGTCACTGAAAGAAAAGACGCCGAAATACTAAGGGACGCCGGCGCCATTGCCGCCGTCGTGGGTCTGGCACTTTACACTTTCGATATAAGGCCATGGGAATGGGAAATCCCCTGGCGCGTCTGAATATATTAATCCAATCCTAAATATACTTGAAGTTAACTACTCTAAAACCGTGTTCCTGCCATGCGAACTTATCGTTGCTGATGTTCTTCCTACTGCGCGCGGAGCCATCGCTAGATGTCTGGTCGAAGAGCACGGATATACGCAGGTCCGCGTCGCAGAAGTTTTCGGAGTCACCGGGTCTGCCGTATCCCAATATCTAAAGGGAATCAGGGGCGGGAACGAACTTATTGAGAACAGCCCCCACCGTGAAGGTTTCTATATTATGATCGGAAAAGCGGCGGCCATGATAAACGAGGGTTACAACGTTACGGAAGTCCTTTGCGCAATCTGCGGTTTCGTGAAGGGAAGTGGCATGATAAACGAGCTGTACAGTGCCAGAGGTTACAGCGGAATGCCTGCCGCCTGTTCGGAGTGCCCGCGTTTCAATATTATATTCGGCTGATCGCGCCCGCAACAGTTATTATAGGGTCAAGCGCTCTCAGAACCAATGACCGGAAGAAGGGCAAAGGTGGAGAGAAGCACCAGAGAAACAAAGATATCCGCGGAGCTGGAACTCGACGGCACCGGAATGTTCCAGGTCGATTGCAACATACAATTTCTAAAGCACATGGTCGAAACTTTGACGAGATACGCCTCTTTCGATCTGAAGCTTTCCGCCGAGGGCGACAACGAGCATCACATCATAGAGGATGTCGCCATAACTCTCGGCACAGCCCTCAGGAAGGCACTGGGAGACAGGCCTGTGGAGAGGGTTGCCACGGAATTCATACCGATGGACGATGCGCTGGCAATGGTGTCCGTTGATATCGTTGACAGACCTTTCGCCGACGTGGACTGCCCTGACGGCCTGTATGCGCATTTCTTCAGGAGCTTCGCCATGTCCGCAGGGCTGACGCTGCATGTGTCAGTCATACGGGGATTTGACGAACATCACATCGTGGAGGCCTCCTTCAAGGCTCTCGGAAAAGCCGTCCACAAGGCGACCCGCCCCCGGGATTCGGAGCTCAGCACCAAGGACAGAGCGGAGGTGGCATGATGCTCAAAAAAAGGATTATACCATGCCTTGACATGAAGAACGGAAAGGTCGTCAAAGGGGTGCACTTCAAGGACCTAAGGGACGTGGGGGACCCTCCGGAGATGGCTTCGGAATATGAAAAACAGGGCGCCGACGAGGTCGCCTTCCTAGATATCGCCGCATCCCTGGAATCCAGGTCCACAATGCTGGACGTAGTATCGAAGACCGCAAAGAATCTGTTCATTCCTTTGTGCGTCGGGGGGGGCATAAAAAATGCAGAAGATATGAGGATGGCCCTGAACGCCGGTGCAGACAAGGTTTCGGTAAACTCGGCCGCCATATCGGACCCGGACATGATATCGGAATGCGCCAAAAGGTTCGGAAGGCAATGCGTGGTAATAGCCGTGGACGCCAAAAGGGTAGACGGAAGATGGGAGGTCTTCACTCACGGCGGGACCCGGCCGACGGGGCTTGATGCTGTTGAATGGTCCTGCAGGGCCGCTGACCTGGGGGCCGGAGAGATTCTGCTTACGTCCATGGACGCAGACGGTGCCAAGACCGGATATGATGTTCCTTTGACCGCTGCGGTTGCGGACGCGGTCTCGGTTCCCGTCATAGCGTCGGGCGGTTGCGGTTCGATGGAACACATCTACGAAGTTCTCACCCAGACAGGCGCAGCGGCCGCACTGGCCGCATCGGTGTTCCATTACAGGGAGTTCACTGTTTCAGAGGTTAAGGAGTATCTCAGAGACAGGGGGGTCGCCGTAAGATGAAGGCCCTGAAATACGACGCCAACGGACTGATACCGGTAGTAGTGCAGGACAGGATCACCAACGAGGTCCTGATGGTCGCATGGGCCAACGAGGAGGCCGTGGGGCTCATGGAGAGCACAGGCTATACGCACTTCTGGTCCAGGAGCAGGCAGAAGCTCTGGAAGAAAGGAGAGGAGTCCGGAAACGTTCAGAAAATCGTATCGATACAGACGGACTGCGACGCAGATACCCTTCTTGTAAGAGTAGAACAGACAGGAGTGGCCTGCCATCTCGGTAGACCTTCATGCTTCGATGAGACCCTTTACGGCACCACCGAGGGGACCATGGCCGTAATACCGGACCTTGCCAGGGTCATAAGGGACAGAAAGGAGAATCCCTCTGTAGAAAGCTACACCTGCAAGCTGATGAATAACGAGACCCAGATGTGCAAAAAGGTTGTTGAGGAGGCGGCAGAGTTCGTGCTCAGCGTTAAAGGTAAGGACATCGATTCCGCTTCCGTGGAGCTTGCCGATCTGATTTATCACATAATGGTTGTGGTCGAGGCAAAAGGAATTCCGGTTGAGAAGACCTACGAAGAGCTCTCGGAGAGGAGACAATGAGAATAGATCTTCACTGCCATACGGTTTTCAGCGATGGGGAGCTGATTCCCGCAGAGCTTGTAAGGAGGGCCATGTTCCTAGGTCACGACGCCATAGCCATCACCGACCATGTGGACATGAGTAACCTAGAATACGTCGTAACAAACCTGGTGAAAGCCACGGAACTCAGCGACGATTACATCAGAGTTATACCGGGCGTAGAAATAACCCATGTACCCCCATCTAAAATAGCCAGGATGGCAACGGAGGCCAGGAGGCTCGGGGCAGAGTGGGTAGTGGTACACGGCGAGACCGTGGCAGAGCCGGTTGCCAAGGGCACAAACCTTGTGGCCGCCGAGAACCCCGACATTGACATGTTGGCCCATCCGGGGCTGATAACCGAGGAAGAGGCGCAGGCTGCGGCCGACAACGACGTCATAATCGAGATCACGGGCCGTATGTGGCACAACATAACCAACGGGCACGTCGCATGCATGGCCAGAAAGGTCGGGGCCAAGATGGTTATCGATTCCGACGCCCATGTTCCAGAAAACCTGATGACGGAAGAGATGGCGATGAAGGTCGCTCTCGGAGCCGGACTTACAGAAGAAGAGGCCCGCAAGGCCATACGCGTAACCCCCTATGAGGTCATCAGGAACCTTTGATGTCCGAGGGGCGAATGGATCGATTCCAGCGGCAGATACTGCGTTGATTTATACTTTAATCCTAATATACCAGCATGCCTAAAATCGCGATCATCGGCGGAACAGGTATCTACAGCAAAGATACATTCAAAGTGGAGTCTGTGGTGTGTCCCGACACCCCCTACGGAAAACCCGCAGACGGCATACGCATAGGGAAGGTGAACGGCGTGGATGTCGCCTTCCTATACCGTCACGGAGAAGACCACCGCTTCAACCCGACAGAGGTGCCTTACAGAGCAAACATGTGGGCGTTGAAGATGCTCGGAGTGGAGATGGTGATCTCTGCCTGTGCGGTAGGGTCGCTCCAGGAGGAGTATGCTCCGGGAGACCTCGTAATCGTGGACGACTTCATAGATTTCACAAAAAAGCGCGACCTGACCTTCATTGACGACGCGGCGGTCCATATCAGCCTTCCTGAGCCTTTCTGCCCTCATATGTCAGAGGTTTTCGCGGACGTTGCAAAAGAGCTCGGAATCAACTACCACCTCGGAGGGACCTACATCTGCATCGAAGGGCCGAGATTCTCCACCAAGGCCGAGAGCAACATGTTCAGGGACTACGCCGATATCATAGGAATGACCTTGGTTCCCGAATGCCAGCTGGCCAAAGAGCTGAGCATGTGCTACTGCAGCCTTGCGACCGTCACCGATTACGACATGTGGAAGGACGAGCCCGTCGACACGAATATGGTCTCTGACACTATGGCGAAATGCCTGCACTACATCTCGAAGCTGGTCGAGAGCGGCCTACCTCACATAATCGCAGGCAAATGCGGATGCTCCGACTCTGCCGAAGCAGCAGGATCCCTCGAACACCTGAAACTACGGCCATGAAGGAAACCGGCGGATCCAGGATACTGATAAAAGGTACCGTCCAGGGCGTGGGATTCCGTCCTGCAGTGTATCGCGCGGCATCAAAGCTGGGCATCCGCGGCAGAGTGTGGAACAGAGGCTCGGACGTCATCATAGAGGCAGAACGGGGCGACGAGCTGCTCGCAGAGATCTATGCGGGCCTGCCGCCCCTTGCCGAGATCGAAGATGTGTCGATAACAGAGATAGAGATGCCTCCCGTGAAGGGGTTCTCCATCGAAGGTTCTTCTTCGGGCGGAGAGAGCGTATCGATCCCCACTGATACGGCGATGTGTGAACGTTGCCTTAGCGAGATGCGGTCTCCGGGAAGACGTTCCGGGTATGCATTTACGTCCTGTACGGACTGCGGAGCACGTTTCACATTGCTCTCTGGCCTGCCTTATGACAGACAGAACACTTCGATGTCGGACTTCCCAATGTGCCCGGAGTGCGAAAGAGAGTACAAAGGACCGGCCGAAAGAAGATTCCATCATCAGACCATATGCTGCCCCGTGTGCGGGCCTTCGTACCGCCTTTCCGACCGCCAGGGTACAACCATACCTGGGGACCCCATCCCAACGTTCGCCGAGATGCTTTCAGAGGGGAGCATCGGAATCGCGAAGAGCTGGGGCGGAATGCATATCTGCTGCACCCTGAACAACTTGGACAGGCTGAGGACTTGGTACGGCAGGCCACAGAAGCCCTTCGCGATAATGGTCCGCGACATGGACGCACTGGAAAAGTACGGAAGGCCGGACGACGACGAGAAGCGGGCGATCGCATCCCCACACCGCCCCATAGTGCTCGTGAAAAAGAAAGATATTCCTGAAAATGTCGCCCCCGGTCTGGATAACGTAGGCATTTTCCTGCCTTACACCGGGATGCAACATCTTTTGTTCGACAATTTAGAAGAAGATGCCCTTGTTATGACGTCTGCCAACCCTCCGGGCGAACCGATGATCACGGACGATTCCGACGTCATGGAGATGGGCGCGGACGCTTATCTTCTGCACAACCAGAACATAATCAACCGCGCGGACGACAGCGTGCTGCGCATCTACCGTGGCCACACTTTCTTCATCCGTAAGTCACGGGGTAGCATCCCCTCATTCATCGAGACAAATTCCGAGCTCCGGGGAAACGTTATCGGAATAGGTGCCCAGGAGAATCTGGCCGGTGCGGTGTCCAAGGGCAGCAGGATATATCAGACCCAGTACATCGGACACGGCGCCAGTGTCGGAGTACCGGAGTATCTTGAGAGCTCGCTGCGTTGCCTTATGGACCTGACCGGCTCAACGCCCGAGATCGTGGCCGGTGACCTGCATCCGGGCTATTCGAACCGCAGAATAGGAAAAAAGTTCATGGAAGAATATGACATCCCATACGTGGACGTCCAGCACCACTGGGCCCATGCGGCTTCGCTGCTGGTCGACAACAAAAAGATGTCAGGTACGGTCCTCTCTCTTGACGGGACCGGCTACGGAAGCGACGGGAACGCATGGGGAGGAGAAGTGATATCGACGGACCTTTCCAGCTATTCACGCGACGCCCATTTGGAATATATACCGCTTCTAGGCTCGGAAAGGGCGCTTTACGATCTGAGGAGGCTCAAGTTCGCCGTGGATGTGATCAACGGAAGGGAAAACGAACTGTTCTCTGACCAGGAGTCTTCGGTGATGAAAAAACTGATGCGCACAAGCGTCAGGACCTCGTCGATGGGCAGGCTTCTGGATGCCCTCGCGTTCACGCTGGGCGTCTGCTCCGTGAGAACATACGACGGCGAGCCCGCCATGAAACTGGAACCTCTGCTAGCCCGTGGGAAGCTCATATCAGGATACGAGACGGAAATTGTAAAAGGAGTTGTGAAAACAGCGCATCTGTTCGACAGGATCGGGCGCAGGGACAGACCTGAGGATACGGCCTATTCGATAGTATATAACGTAATGGGCAAACTGATGGAAGCGGCCACCGACAGTGCGGATAGGAAGGGGTACAGGTGCATAGGGATATCCGGCGGAGTATCCTATAATTCAACGATATCCAGAATGTTCGAGGAAATCGGCCGCGGGTCGGACCATGAATTAATATTCCACGACAGAGTACCCAATGGAGATGGCGGAATTTCCACAGGCCAGGCCGCCATCGCACAGATGATGATAGGATGAATAACACTTTGTTCGTACTTCTGGACGGGGCCGAAGACGACCCCCATCCGCTCCTCGGCGGTAAAAAACCGATAGAGGTGGCAAAAATGCCTTTCCTCAGGTCCAGAGCCACATATCACCACAAGACCACGGGGCGGGCCTATACGCATCTTTTCCTCAACGAATTTTTCACCGGCCACCCTCCTGAGAGCTCCAGGGCAGCCATCGAAGCGATGGGTCTCGGCCTGAACATGGACGGCGAAAGGACCGCATATCGCCTCAGTCCCGCTGAAATAAGGGACAATATGATACTGTGGTCGTACAACACTGAAATTTTCCGAGACGAGTTGGAACGGAACGTGATGGACAACCTTGACATCCTGGAATCGTACTCGCCGGACATTGATTTCTTCCTTAACGGACGGGCGGTCCTGACAATGGAATGCGACGATGTCCCTGAACTGCCGGCGCCTCCCGTCAACGCGCCTTTCGTTGAAGTGCCGGGAGACCTGGGGAGAATGGTCATGCGGGTCGCAGATATAATGGAGGGCATAACTGACTATCCATGGGGATGCGGACGGCTGGGAGAGATATATCCGGGCTTCAGATCCCTTGGAAATATGACGGCGATATCCGACAGCCCGACCTCGCTCGGCATCTGTGCCTCGCTTGGTCAGGAGATACGATTGATCAAAGACCTGGATGCCAGGTTCCCTGTGGCGGCCGAAGCCCTGGAACACGGCAACGTATTCCTCCACATAGACGAGGTGGACGAATACAGCCACCAGAAAGACCCCTTCAAAAAGATATGGGTGCTGGAACATACGGACGAGCTCATGAGAGAATATTTCTCGGATGCCGAACGCATAGTATACTTTGCGGACCATGGCACTTCATGCGTGACAGGGGAACACATTATTACCAATGTGCCCGTCTGGACCACGTTCGAGTCTGAATTCAGGGACGGGGAGCTCATACCCCTGAACAGAGTCATTCCAGGATTACTGGATTAAGAGGAGATCGGATGGCATACAACGGAAATATTCCAGAGTCGCTTAGCGTTTGGGGAGACAGAAAGATCGCAGACCGTCTGTTGGGCGAGATGTGGGGAAAAAGAGGGGTGTTCACTTGCACCGTGGCAAACACCATGACTTCGGTGCGGCCCGGGATCTCCGATGCTGGAGATACCCCCGACCTTACCTTGTTCACTCCCGCCGCGGACGCCGAGCTGCTCGTGAGCGGCAAGACGACATGCATGAAGGGTATTCCCATCAATCCCGGAGGGATACCGACCCCCGCTACCCTCACCAAGGCCGCCCTGGAGCTGTCCGGGATGCCCTATTATATCGTCAACGGGGGCACTAAGATCACCCCGTATGTCCCGTATTTCGACATGGGCGGAGAATGCGGAAGGGACATCACGACCGGCGACTCGGTTTCCAACGTAAAAGCCAGCTTTGAAAAGGGTAAGATGCTCGGCGCATCTCTGGCACGCGGTTATGATTACATAGTTGTCAGCGAAAGTTGCGCCGGAGGCACTACCACGGCCCTTGCGGTCCTAATGGCCATGGGCACCGTCAAGGATAATCTTGTGAGCAGCAGCTCTCCCAACAATCCCAGGGAGCTGAAGACGAAAACCGTCATGGAGGGACTCGATGCCGCGGGTATCAAGCCAGGCAATCTAAGGGACGACCCTCTGCGTGCCATCGAGTGCGTGGGAGACCCCATGATGCCCGCCAATGTCGGTATGATCATCGGCGCCGCTGAGGCGGGCATACCCGCAATTATCGGCGGCGGCACGCAAATGGCTGCCGTAATGGCCGCCGCGGTCGCATTGGAACCTTCGGTTCAGGGCAGGATTTTCCAGGGTACCACCAGGTGGCTCATGAACGACCCCAACTCCAGCATGGTCAAGTTGATGGGATCCATCTCCGACCGCATTCCTATAGTCTACGTCAATATGGATTACAACAAAAGCCCCTACGAGGGCCTCCAGGCATACGAGTGGGGATACATCAAGGAAGGAGTGGGATGCGGAGGTGCCTCCGTGGCGGCGGTCATCGGCAGCGAGGGCAGGATAACCTGCGACCACATCCTGGACCGGGTACACGGCATTTACCGCGGAATCATGGGTATCCAGTAAGCCATCTTGCCATCTGGAGCTCCTGGACGGTGTTCACGTTGACCGCCAGGTCTATACAGGAGCACTTGCAGTAGTATTCCTGCAAATACTCTCCGTCCAGGGTGAGCTTTCTGTCCATGATATTGATCCCGGACATGACCCAGGTCCTTCCGTCCAATGCTATGGTGTAGGACGGCACGATGCCGAACTTGGTGACCACATCTTCATCAACAACGGTTATCATGGACTGCATCTCGGGTTCAAAGGCCTCGGCGACAAGATCTATGGCCTTAGATGATAGAAGCGGTATATCCGAGGGAGACGTGAGGACGTAATCGGAAGACATCGTATCCAGAGCGGAATGGATGTCGTTCATGTAACTGTCCCCGCTGGTCCTGACCGTTTCGACGCCCATATCGTTAAGATACCGTTCCGTCTGAAGAGTGTTCGAACTGACGGAAACAAGAATAGAGGTAATGTGTTTTGAGCCTTGCAGAGCCGATACTACGTGCATGACGGTGGGCATTCCGCCCACCGTCAGCATCGGCTTCTCTATACCGCCGTTCATCATCCGGGAGCCTTTGCCCCCGGCGTTGATGAGCGCCTCGAACTTCATCATACCCTCATGAGGATATTGATAATTATGAGGAATACGAGCAGCATCGCTGCAGCGACCAACGGGCGGGCTATCTCGTTTGTTGCTCCCAGGACATCTCCTGTGGTCGCGCCGAACGTCTTGTCTGCAAACTGAGATACCATCTTGCCTATTACCATCGATACCACCACTCCGATTATCAGAGCGATGAACATCGACACGGCATAGAACGCATAGCTCCAAGGCATCAGATCGCCGGCCCAGTAGCTGGTGTGAACCGCGTTCATGGCCCATATCGATATCGTCACGATCGCGAGGCCTATGACCAGCACCACAGACGAAACCGTAGATGACTTGAACATCGTATCCGTGCCTGCCTTGGATACCTGTCCGGATGCCATTCCGTCACCGGCGGTACCGTTGGACGCGGCCGATACCATCGCGTTCTTGACGAGCACCTCGGTAGCGGGGATTATGAAGAACAGGGCGAAGAACAGTGGATCGCTCCATGATCCCGCAACGGAGTATATCGAGAATGCCATAAGCGTGACGATCAGCGCCAAGCCTATTCCGCCGGCGCCGACCCTGGTGTCTTTCATGGCCGCCACATGCTTTTCCCTGTCTCCGGAAGCCACTATTCCGTCCCCAAAGTCAACCAATCCATCGAAGTGAAGGAACTTGCTCCCCAGCAACACTGTGGCCAGTACGGTTATGCCTATAACCGGGCCAATAGGGAAGTTCACAAAATAGTTGAGAAGATACAGAATGAGCATCTCTATGAAGAGTACCAGTCCGAAAACGGCACCGACGAGGGGTGCAAAATGGAAGTTTCCCTCCATCGCATCCATCTCCGCCTGTCCCACGTCTTCTTTCTTGATCGTGAAGAATGAGATCATTCCCCTGAATGCAGAATTTAACGAACCCGAAGAGGGTGCGCTGAACTTCTGCTTCCTCTCTTTCTTCTTGGGCTCCTCTGCTACGGGGGCCGCATACTCGGGCTCCGGTTGATAATAATCGGAAGGTCCGATCGCTCCCGAGGCCGACATCTCGGGTTCATACCGGTCGCCTGAAGGTTCTATCTCTTGGGAGGCCTTGACCTCGGGTTCATACCGGTCGCCTGAAGGTTCTATCTCCTGGGAGGCCTTGACCTCGGGTTCAGACCAGTCGCCTGAAGGTTCTATGCCACCGGAAGTCCTTACTTCCGGCTCTTTCTTCGGCTGATAGTACCACACGGATTCTTCCGGCTTTGCAGGTTCATGCTGGAGGCCGTCTGTGCTCTGATTCTCCTGCGTTGCGTTCCCACTCTGGCTCTCCTCTTCGGTCATCGTATTCGCCCTAGCCTTCGCGGCATCGGATGAAGACATTACCTTCAATTTGGGAATTTCTTCTCTTCCTTCTTCGTCTGTCATTTAGGCGCCTCCTCACTGGACAACCGGGCGGCCACGGAAGCAGATAGGCCTGCAACGAGACCCCTTCTGGCCCCTTCGAGGAAAGGCCCCATCCCTGCCGTTGTCCGTAAATCGCTACTGCAGGATTGGCGTAATACATTAATACCTATTTGCCCGAAAACAGCCCCGGCGACGTCCTCGGAAAGGGATCTGGAGATCTTCAAGACCTCTCCGCTTGTGAAGTAATCGCATTTTTTAATACCGGAGAGCAACCCCTTCTTTCCCAGGTCTTCTGCAATTATGGCACATTGGATAAGTATCGAAAATCCGACGTTTGCTTTCAGGGATTCCACCTCATCTGAAAGTATCGCCGTACCTTTTTCATCGAGGTGAAGCTCCTTGGAGACATGGTCTAAGATATCATCCATCTTCACTCCGGCCTCCGCAAGCATATCAGCATAGCTGCCATGGGAATCGTCGCCCCTCCTGACGAGGGCGTTCTTAACGCATTCCCTGACCGAACGGGCCATAGCTATCCCCAAGGGAGTCCCTGTCCCTGCATATTCTTCTCTGGCCTCACCGGGTGGAGAGACGATTGCTATGGCATCCGATGTTGTACCGGTCTCGGCGTATCCCAGAGAATTCATGGCGGCGGTCTTGGCCTCCGTCATTGCTATCAGGATGTTGACCTTCGCCGCACAGGTCATCGGTAAAGGAGATATCCCGATGATGTTGATAGTGCCTGCAAGAAGCGCTTTGGACCTTTCATGAGAAAGCTTCGAGCGCCTCTCCCAGTCTTCAAGCAGCTCTCCTGCGACCACCTGGTTGCTGAGCCCTGCGGTTGCGGCCGCAAATGCCGATACGCCTGAATACTCTGTTACTTCCGTGTTGAAGACGTAACGCACCTCGGCGGCAGTCATGAAACCCACAGAGTCGGATGGCAGTCCGAGACCTTTTCTGACGCGTTCGGCGTGACCTACCGGGTCGTCGCACAAGTAATTCTTGGCCACCTCCATGATGAAAAGACAGTCGGTGGACCTATCGCCTCCATTCAGTATTGCCGAACTTAGCACTTCCATCCTGTCTTTAAGGCGGATGACTGCCACATCGCGACCTTCATAACTTAAAATTTCGCAGTCTGGGACATATCTCATAATATCATCCCGGAAATCCATTCGATCCCTCTAACGATCAGGTCCTCCGCCATGATCTGAATATGTATGCCCGCGAATGTGAACAGGGGCACGGTTACGATAATAAGGAAAAGTATAGAAGAAAGCTCAATGAGCCGCAGACACCTCCTGACATCCTCGGTGGTAGGAAGGGGTTTCCCCGGATTCATGATGTATACATCTTTCTTCTCCATGCTTATGCCCAGCGCCGCGGAGGTTGCCGTCATTGGCCATCCGCTGTTGGGACTGGGGGTCAACCTGTGCTCGCGGCGGGCGACCGGTATCGAATCACGCCAGCTCATCCCGAGGAACATGGCACCGAGCGTTATGAACAGAATTGACATTCTTGACGTGAGGAAACCCAGTACGTCGTCGAGCCTTGCCGGAAAATGACCCAGATCTCCATATTTTTCGTTTTTATAGCCCCACATGGCATCCATAAGGTTGGCGCACCTGAAAATGAAGGCCCCGGGTAACCCCAGCAGACCTGTGAAAAACATGGGGGAACACACGCTGTCAGCGTAGTTCTCCGATACCGTCTCGCAACATGAAGAGGATATATGTTCCGAGTCCATGCCCAAAGTATTACGGCTGACTATCATCTGGACCTTTGAGGCCGCCTCGGCGACCTTTCCTTCATCCAGATCTTTTCGGATGGGGTCACAATGCTTCCTGAACGAGAATACTGCGAAGGATATCTTGACGATGAATGCTGTGGCGACTATCCAAAGTATTTCCCCGTAAGGTTCTGGCACATATGTGCGGAGGCATGCGGTGAGCAATAATGCGACCCCCCCGAATATAGAAAGGATGAGCATGTACGACAGGAAGCCCAGGGATACTGCCCACAGTCCTTTCCTCTTCCTTAGACGGCGGTCGATCCATCCCAGCACGTTTCCCATCCACCTCAGGGGATGGAACCTGTTGGGTAGCTCTCCGATGAACCTATCTATGAGCAACGCGAGGACCATTATGATTATGGCGTCGGCCCAGAGCGGCATGATATCACCTAAGGGCCTTTACCGCTGAAGAGGCGGCGCTGATGAAGAGTTCGTTGCGCAGACGGTCTTTCACGCTGTATCTCACATAGTTCTCATAGGGGCTGCCGAAAGAGGAGCAGTCCCGCAGAGATACACCATTTTCCTGCATCAACCTGTTGACTTCGGAGGCTTTTACGCCCAGGTGCTCCACGGATCTGAAGTAGAAGAAGGAATCCGATACGTTTCCGTCCGAAAATCCTATCTCCGATAGTCTGCGGTTCATAAAGGAGGATTCGGCCGCCATCAGCTTTGCGGCCTTCCTAACGTAGCCCATCCTTTCGCTGATGAGGGTTTTTGCAACGACCTGCTCCATATTGCCGACGTTCCAGGTCATCCTCACCTTCTCCATCTCCTCAACAGTTTCCTCCGATGCGAATCCGAAACCTATTCGTATCCCCGGAATGGCGAACGACTTGGTCAGCGAACCGGCGACCACCATATTGGGATACCTGTCGACATATCGTACGCATGATATGTCCTCATTGTCCGGGACTAGTTCCAGCAGAGTTTCGTCGAGGAAAAGCATAGTCCCGTGGTCCAGGCATTCCTTGGCCACATCCAGGATCTTTTTCCTGGGCTCTACCCTGCCGGTAGGATTGTTGGGATTGCAGATATATACTGCCTTGGCCAGAGGGATCAGGTCGCTCAAAGATGCCCTGTCGATCCTGAAATCATTTTCCTTCCGTAGCGGGACTCTCTTGATGCCCGCTCCGGCTATTTTGCACTGATGACCGTATTCCGCGAAGGAAGGGGATTGGATTACCGCGGTCTCCCCGGGGGATATGAAAGTGTGGGGAAAATTCCTTATTATATCGGAAGACCCCGACCCAACCGTTACATTATCGGATCTTACACCATAGGCCGAAGCTATAGTCTCTCTCAGTTCGGAACAGGAATCGTCCGGGTAATGGCCGACGCCTGCCGCTGCTGAACCCATTATCTCGGCTATATCCTCCGGAGGGCCCAGCGGGTTCAGGTTATGGCTGAAATCCTCGATGTCCTTCAACTTCCATCCCTGCCCACCGTGAACGGTCTTGGGAAGGGACGCCAATTCTTTTCTTGCGGCAACACCCGGATCGAACATCCCATGAGTATCCCCAGTATCGGATATAATAATATGGATGATTCATCCCTCCATAGTGGTCCGCCACATCTTCCGGATGATAGATAACAATTCATAATCGTATTCGATACATGTCGCGATGAAAACCGTCATCGAAGTGAATGACCTTGTCAGAAAATTCTCGACCCGGGGCCGACCCACGAAAACGGCAGTGGGAGGCATTTCTTTCGATGTAGGGCAGGGAGAGATATTCGGTATCCTAGGCCCCAACGGCGCGGGGAAGACCACCACGATAAAGATGCTTTCGACATTGCTGATTCCTACTTCCGGCACTGCCCGTGTGCTCGGATATGACGTTACCGATGACCGCACTGTGATGGACCTCAGGAAACGGATAAACGTCGTATCGGGAGGGGACAGGGGATTATACTATCGTCTTTCCGCAAAACAGAACCTTGAATTTTTTGCGGACCTGTACGGAATACCGAAACGAGAACAGACAGAAATGTGCCAGAAGCTTCTTGGAATGGTCGGCCTCATGAATGCGGCCGACATAAAGGTAGAAGATTTCTCACGTGGGATGAAACAGCGTCTTCACATAGCCAGAGCCCTGGTTAACGACCCTGAGCTGCTTTTCATGGACGAACCCACAATCGGTCTAGACCCGGAAATATCTAGGAGTATAAGGTCCATGATAAGAGACCTTTCCAGATCCGGCAAGACGATAATCCTGACCACCCACTACATGTACGAAGCAGAGGAGCTATGCGACCGCATGATAATCCTCTCAAGAGGAAATATCGTGGGCAAGGGCACCGTTGCCGAGATAAAAGACATGGTCTCGGATTCGTCAGTGGTGCACATAGTGACCGACCGCGACCCTTCCGAGGCGCTCAAAGGATTCGTTTCCGACCCGGACATGACCGTGGTTTCAAGCAGGACGGTAGGGGGGAGATACGATACCCGTTTCGCCTCCGCTTCGGGAAAAACGGATGTCGGTGCACATGAAGACCTTTTCCGCCCGTTCGGTATAAGGCTTATCGGCCTGGACGAGCCCACGCTGGAGGATGCGTATATCAGACTGACAGGCGGAGATGAATGATGAGTGCCAGGGCCATATCCGCCGGATTCAAACAACAGGCGGTACAGTTCTTCGCCGACCCCCAATGGATAATTCCCAGCCTGATATCTCCATTCCTTCTTTCAATGGTCATGATATTCCTAAGCTCCGGCGGAACGTCCATAGAGGGGCCACTTGTGCTACAGGCTGTTTTGGGCGGAGGAGTCCTGGGCATGTGGGCCAACTCACTGTTCTCTTCAAGTACCAGCGTTTCTTTCGACAGGATAAACGGTACTTTCGAGCCCATGCTCGGATCCGGGACCAGGATAATATATGTCCTCATCGGAAGGTCCCTCTGGAGCACTCTGATAGGTCTTCTCAACGCTTTCATCGTTTTCGCAATAGCAGAGGTGATGTTCGGGGCCGGACTGAACGTACAGAATCCAATATTGTTCTTCCTGGCACTTCTAATGGCCATGCTCTCCCTATCATCGGTCGGACTTCTGATATCCACGCTTTTCGTCCTTACAAGAAAAGGGGGCACCGTATCTTCGGTGCTCGAATATCCGATCTACGTCATGAGCGGCGCACTTGTGCCCATATCTATGCTTCCGCAATGGATGCAGCCCGTATCGTTGGCTCTTGCGCCCACATGGGGCGTAGATGCGATAAAGTATTCTGCCCTCGAGGGATATGAAGGAATGTTAGGGATGTCTTTCATTACAGACGTTTTAATGTGTCTGGCACTTTCGATTATCTTCATTGTCTCCGCTTATGTGGTGATGCTATACGTCGAACGCAAGGTCCTGAGGGACGGGACTGCAACGAGGTACTGAAATGAGCGGAGCTTTCACGATCGTAGCGACTTCCGCAAAGAGCGACTTCATATCAAAATTCACCCTTGTCCATCCCGTAATCAGGCTACTGGTGATAATGTGCACGAATCTGTTCAGCATGTACTTCTTCTTCCTTCTGGCATCATACGTTGGAAATCCTGACGTGAGTCCGGAGTACGTGATAATAGGAAACGTGGTCCAAAGCGTGTCCACTTCGACGCTGTATTCGGCCACCAACATATCGGGCACGGAGAAGCATACCGGTACGCTGGAACCGATACTCTCCTCTCCCCCCCGGCTGTTCTTCATTTTCTTCGGGAAGTCGTTGTTCAGCATATCTATGGGGTTCGTCTCCGTTTCTGTCTCGCTTTTTTACGCAGCTTTCATCTTCGGAGTCGATTTCAGCTCTGCGAACATCGGCGCCATAGTTTTGATTTGCGTTCTTACATGTCTTTCGCTGGCGGGAATGGGGCTTGCGATAGGCAGCATAGGGATTTATCTTAGGACCTCTGCGATCCTTGCCAATCTTTTCGGATACATAGGGCTGCTAATATGCGGGGTCAACTTCCCGGTTTCTTATCTCCCGGGATGGCTGCAGGTTCTCTCCTACGGGATGCCCCTGACGTATGCGGTGGAGGCCACGAGGTCGGCGGTGGGCGGGTCCGCCCTGGGGACGATGGCGGAGCCCCTTTTTATGATGGTACTGCTTGGAGCGATATATCTTACGGCAGCCTGGTTCATATTCGGTTTCTTCGAAAAGATCTCCAGGAACAGGGGTAGCTTGGACTCGTTCTAACACACATTAATATTGGCTCCGCATTTCCTGTATCATGACTGTTCTTTCGGACATCGACATCGCACACGGATTGAGCACAGGCTATCTCGGGATCAGCGAGTTCTCCGAGAGGGGCCTTACCCCCAACGGATACGACCTCAGGATATCCGAGATTTCTATACGCGGGAATCCGGAGGTGAAGGCCCATGGCGTGGCGGTCATACCTCCAAGGACAATGTTCTATGTGTCCACCCTTGAGAGGGTCCGTCTGCCCTCAGACCTTTGTGCGCAGCTGTGGCTTAGGACCACCTGGATACGCAAGGGCATAATGGGCGCGTTCGGGAAGATCGACGCCGGATTCGAAGGCACCCTGACCCTGGGGGCATACAACGCCACCGACGAGGCCGTGGAGATCCCCATAGGAGAGAGATTCTGCCAGATGATATTCGAGACGCTGTCGTCGAATTCAGGGAAGGACTATTCCAAGAGAAGCGGGAACTACCAGGGACAGACAGGCGTGACGCTGGAGCCCGTGAAGAAGAATTAACACTTCACTATATCGAAGACATAGACGCTCATGCTGGGAGAGTAAGTCTTCAGCTCGGATGTCCTGGCTATCCGGATGTTATAGCCTGCCGACCTCATCCTCTCCGTCAGTTCGGCGACGAATGCCTCCGCTTCGTCCCTCTCGAGCACACGATGCATGTGTATCACGGCGCCGTCCTTTGCCGCCTCCAGCGCAGAGTCGAGAAAATCATCGGACGATTGGGGCAGATTCATTATTATGCGGTCGGCCTTGGGGAGCCCCTTGACGGCAGAACGGGCATCGCCTATGATCGGAACGATATTTGCCGCATGATTGCTCTCGATATTTGCCTTCATGAACCTCTCCGCCTCAGGGTTCAGATCTATGGCGTATATGACCTCGGGACGGGCCAATTTCGATATCACGAGCGGAAACGGTGCCACTCCTGCGAACATGTCTATTACCTTCTCCCCGTCCTTAACGCACAGAGCGACCCTGGCCCTTTCGGTGGCCAGCCTCGGGTTGAAGTACACCAGGGAGGGATCTACCGATATTCTGACGCCGAACTCCTTGTGGACGGTCTCGGAGGTTCCGGTGCCGGCTATCTTTTCGAGCTCCCTGATCCTGAACTCCCCCTTTACGCCGGAGTCCATCATAACCGCACGGATGCTTGGCGTCGCTTCCATCATCGCCTCTCCGATGCGTTCCCTGTAAGGGAACAGGGCATCGGACAGTTTGATAATCGCCACATCCCCTATGATATCATACGAGCTGGGAAGCTCCTCGTTGAGCCAGTCGGGAAAATCCAAGATCTCCCTGTATTCTGTCGGACGGCTCTCCGTTTCTTCGGCCTCGGAATCGACGGCCTCACGGCCTTCGAATGAATCGCACAGAACGGGAATTTCGAGAAACTCTCCGTTCCTGGAGATCTTATACCCGGTATCCAGGATGCCCGAGTCGGCTAGACGCTTCCTAACCTCTTCCCCTTCTCTCTTATGTACCCTTATGCATTTCGGCACGCATTTCACACTTCATCGATTATTTCTTCCGGCGCGCCTGCGAAGTACACAAGCGAATAAGCTTCCATGAAATGCAGGTCTCCCGGCATTACAAGGGTGAACAATGGAGAGCCCAGATCCATTTTCAGTAGGTCTCGGGGATATCCGGCGGTGATCTTCTCATCGGGCGAACCGACCCTGGATGCCACGCATAGAAGCGTCCTGTCGTCGATGAGGCCCTCGCCCCACTGCGCTTCACCTTCCAAAAGCCACTCTATTGCCTCCTTGGCGGTCATATACTTTCCCTCTGACTCTCTGATATCCAACAGGACCATTGTGTGGAGCCCGCGCTTCTTGTTCTCCAATATGTTGTCGTACGGGGACTTGGGGCGATAGTTCATCTCATAGAACGGCAGCGTCACAGTGCGACCGAATTTGTAAGGCTGGAGCCCCATGGAGCTGGGGCATGCCGTGAATATGGAGACCCCGTGGAAGATGCGGACCGGTACGCCTGCCTCCTTGGCCTGTATCCTGAGATCGACGTGCGTCGTCGCCAGCATCGTATCTCCGGCGGTGACGAAACCTACTCTCATCTTCTTCGCATCCTCGATGATATCCTCTTCCTCCTCCACCTGGGATCGGTACAGGACGTCGATATGCCTGCCTACGACCTTCTCGAGATCGTCCACTTTAGCACCTATGAGCGTCGATGTGTAGAATTCGGCATAGATCTTGTCGCATTCTTTCAGAGCCGCCAATGCATCGACCGTCATTCCGCCGGTGCCGCTCATGCCGAGTCCCACGAATACAAGTTCTGAAGTCATCCCACGTGCATCTCACACGTTGAATTAAACTGTTCCGCGGAAAATATAGGGCTCCCCGGCTCGCGCCGGGGAAAATGATTTCAGTTCAGGGTGCAGAGAGCGTCGACGGCCCAGCAGCCCTTGCCCTTCTTTCCGACGATGACCGGGTTGATCTCCAGTTCATGGATCTCAGGGTTCTCGAGGGCGATCAGGGCGATCCTCCTTATAGCATCCTTTATCGCATCGATATCGGAC
>DAVO01000032.1 GCA_002509405.1 Methanomassiliicoccaceae archaeon UBA72
TATTTCACGAAAGGCTCCGTGAACTCCATAACCAATGTTTTGTTCTCTTTGTCCGCGGATTCTTTCACCACAGAGGTGTCTCCGTAGAATGGATGGAACACCTTGACCAGAGGCTGGGAGAATCCGATGGAAGAATATTGCATGTCGCTGTCCAATCTCTCGCCGCAACCCCATGTCCTGGTCTTTCTCTCCTTCCGTTTTTCTTTTCTGAAAATCCACATCAACAGCGCCAGAACGGCCGCTATGGTTATTCCGAGCAGCAGAGGCAGCATCTCTCCCGACATGACGCTCCTGTATCCAGGGTCTGACGGAATGTCGGTGATCGCCTCAATTCCGGAGGTTAGGACGTCCATGAACACGGTTGCGAAGAAACCCATCCCCAGACACAGGAGGGCCAGCACGGCCATGGGTAAGATCGTCCCCTTTTTCATGGGACGCGGTTTTTTCATACCTTCGGAGCGGGGCCTTCCGAGGAATATGAAGGCATAAAGACGGGCGTATGACGCCGCCATCATCATGCCGCATATCCCAACAGCGGCGAGGGCGAGAGGTATCAGAATGCTCATGCCCGTTGATTCGAGGTCCGCGCCCATAAGGGACTGGATCATCAGCCATTCGCTGACGAATCCGTTTGTAGGCGGTATTGCGGCCATTGAAATCACACCCACAATCGCCACCACAGAGAGGATCGGCAGTGTCTTCGACAGCCCCCCCATCTTTCCTATGTTTGTTTCTCCCGTGCAGTCTTCTACCGTGTCGATCGTCATCAGCATCAGGGATTTGAAAACGGCATGGTTCATCGTATGGAGCACGGCGGCGATAAGAACTAGCTTAGCCAGAACCGGCGACTCGCCGATGTAGACCATTCCCAGGGACAGGCAGAGGACGACCAGTGCCATGTTCTCCATGCTGGAGTAGGCGAGTATCTTCTTCGGCTCCTTCTGGACCAGAGATTCCATCGCTCCCCACAGCGCCGTGGCCGCCGCCAGCGCTATTATGGCGAAGGCCGCCCAGGACATGGAGGGAGATACGCCGATGTAGGAGAAGATGCTCTTCATCAGGACCAGGATAGCGACGTTAGAACATACTGTGGAAAGCAGCGCAGTGGTGTGGATGGGGGCCGAGGCATAAAGATCGGGCATCCAGGCATGGAAAGGTATAAGTCCCAGTTTGGAGCCGAAGCCCAGGATGATCATGAGGATCAGGGCTGTGGAGGTAATGTCGCCAAGGGAAGGCCCGAGATTCCTCCACTGGGACAGGACCTGGGTCCCGGCCACCGATGATATGTAAAGGAAGGCGCAGATAAGCATCAGGCCTCCGATATGGGCTATCACGAAGAACAGCCATCTGGATCTTTCGTTGTCACCGTTCCTTGAAAGAAGGAACGTCACCAAGGTGACCATCTCCCAGGACATCAGGAGGACAAACGCAGTGTCGGCCGCCATGCAGGAGAAGCAAGCAAGGAACAGGGCGTTTAGCAGTGCGCTGTACCTGCAACCGGAATCCGATGTGGACTTCACCACGTGGACCACGATGAGCATGAATATGACAGATGAGAAAGAAATCATCGTTGCGGAAAGCTGATCGATGGACAGGATATACTGTCCGGCAGCAGAAGGCAACGGAAGCGTATAGCTCAGATCGACCCCGGCGCTCCAGAGGAAATATGTGGACGCCCCCGCCATGCAAGATACGATGCACAGGCTGGCCACCACGTTTGCAACCTTGTTCGACCTGAAGAACATTCCAAGTATTATGCCCGCCACGGCAGGCAAGAATACAGCGACGAAGAATACCGCTGCCAACGCCCCATCCTGCAATTGTACGCTAAGGATATCCATTCGAATTAACGGCCCATATGCTCATTATATTTAAGCAGTTTGGGTCATACCGTTCTTTTACAACCTTCCCGAGACTTACCGTATCATTCGTTCTTCCCCTCAGCCAATAATGCAGACAGGCAGCACCCAATGTCGGATACCAGAACATTGTGAGAGCACGCCTGAAGAAAGATCCGAATTCGTTTCGGGAAGAACGCCGTTATAATGCGAAGCGTAAGAAAAATCACATGCCGCCCGGAGTGTAGGTAGAAGTGGACAAGGCGAGATTTGAACTCGCGGCTTCTTCGTTGCGAACGAAGCGATCTACCGGGCTGATCTACTTGCCCATCTGAGAGTGTCATTCAGAAGTAGAATATAAACCATTTGCAACTTCGAACCCGATCGGGGCGCCAGCAGTAGGCGGTTCGAACTAGGGCGCATACGGATAACATGAATGTATTATCTAGGTAACACTAATCCGAAATCGGTAATAACGTTATATAGGAGCGACCGCATCTAAATTTAGGATTTGCATGGCGTTCTACAATGTGACCTATAATAAGAAGCATGATTTTGCGACAGTTCACAATTATGGGTGCACATTCCGTTGCCCTATCTGCAGCTATAAGCTCCGCAGCGGGCCCAACGGTACCCCCGGTCTCGCATATCCCAGGCCCGAGAGGTTCCTGAAGCCGGAGGAGATCGAGGATGTGCTTCTTTCCGTTTCCCCATCCCGTGTGAATTTCATGGGCGGGGAGCCCACGGTATCCAAGGACCTCCCCAGGCTGCTTGCCTTCTGCAAGGACGTTCTGGGAGCCACCACGTCCCTCGGTCACACAAACGGGTCCAACCTGTCGTTGGACAACATCGACGCCGCGAACGTGGGCCTGAAGGCATGGTATGAAGATTGCCATCTCCTCCTCACCGGAATACCCAAGGCCAAGATATACGGAGAGGTGAAGTCCGCGGTCGAACGCGGAATGGATGTGGCCACGAATATGATCTACATACCCGGTTGCGTCGACGTAGACCAGATAGAGGCCGCTACCGAGTACCTGTCCTCTATCGGGGTGACGAAATTCCACATCATGGGATACATACCTGTGCCGGGACAGCCTTATCCCATGCCCACGCTGGCACAGATGGATTACGCCTGCAAGGCCGCCCGCAAACACATCCCCGGTACGTATTATTCGCATCTCTCTCCGGAGGAGGCCATATCCCTCGACAGAAGCGACGACCGTTTCGACGTGGAAGTTATACTCGGAACAGATGCCACCAGGGGCGTGGTGACCAAAGCCGACGAGGGCATTCCCGCATATTCGGCCGTGAACTGACGAAATATTTACGTCAGCCTGTGCATACCCGTTCATGGCGATAAAAGGACTCAGCACAGATGTTCAGAATGCGATGGAAGGGCAGAGGATCTACGCCCTGGCGACCTCGTCCAAAGACGGCATCCCCAACGTAGTCCCGGTGGGTTTTCTTTTCGAAGGTCCGGACGGGAACATCTGGGTCATCGACAACTACATGGACAAGACCCTGAAGAACGTCCGCGAGAACCCTGTGGCCTCATTCTACATTTGGCATGAAGGCGTAAAAGAAAGCTATCAGGTCAAGTGCTCGGTAAAGATTGAGAATTCCGGTGCAGACTACGAAAAAGCCGTGGCGCTGGCACATGAGAGAAAGGAGACATATCCCGCCAAAACGCTGCTCAAGCTGACCGTCAGGGAAGTCTTCTACATAACCCCCGGCCCACACTCGGGCAAGAAGCTCTGATCATTCTCCCTTGTCGACGAAAAGGGTGGCCCACCCCATCAGGCCCCCGAAAGGTATGAACAGCAGGTACTTCAGCGACGGGTCCAGATAGTAGAACATTGAGAATACCACGGCACCGACTATAAGGCCGAACACTGTGGCCTGTTTGAGCCTCGAGTTTCGTTCTTTCACGGTCACACCTTTCTACCCAGAGCCTTCTCGGCCGCGGCGACCATGCGGTCCGTGATCTCCCCTGAACCTCCGGTGTAGCCAGCGGGGTCCATGGCGACTCTTATCTCGTCCGCGGTAAGGACGCCCTTGAGTTCTTCTGCCTCCAGAAGCACGTCGCGGAGCTGGCGGTCCTGGTCTACTGCGATCATCGATGCCTTTCGGATAACCTCATGCGCATCCTGTCTCCCCATCCCCTTCTCGGTGAGCTTCATCATTACCGGTTCGGCCATGACGAGTCCTTTGGACGACTCGATGTTCCTGAGCATGATGTCCGAATGTACGGTAAGGCCGCTGAAGATATAGTCGGTCTTCTTCAGCATCTCGTCCGCCAAAGTGAAAACATGTGGCAGTGTGAATCTTTCCGCCGATGAATTGGAAAGGTCTCTTTCATGCCAAAGCACCTGGCACTCGAAGGTCGGCGTCACGAATCCACGCAGGACCCTGGCCAGTCCGCAGACGTTCTCGGAGTTGATGGGGTTGCGTTTGTGCGCCATTGTGGAGCTTCCGACCTGTTTAGTCTCGTCGAAGGCCTCGGAGGCTTCTCCGATCTCCGACCTCTGGAGGTTCCTGACTTCGGTACAGTAGCGTTCCAGGGAGGTGGCTATGTTGGCCATCAGACAGATCAGTTCGGTGTATCTGTCGCGCCCCACGACCTGGGTGGCCGCAGGCTCGTATTCCAGACCGAGGTCCTTCATCACGGCCTCCTGGACCTTGAAGAAGTTCTTGCCGAGGGCGGCGCCCGTACCTACCGCCCCGGCCATCTTTCCGGCGCAGGCGCGCGGCCTGATCTCCCTCAGCCTGTCCCTGTGCCTCAGCATCTCCGCTATGTAGCCGGAGATCTTGAATCCGAAAGTGATGGGGATGGCGAACTGCGCGTGGGTCCTTCCTATCTCCAGCGTGTTCCTTTCTCTTTTAGCGAGCTTGGCGAAAGTGTAGATCAGGGCGTCGACATCCTTGTCGATTATGTCCAATGCGGCCTTGATCTGAAGAGCAGTGGCGGTGTCCACTATATCGTTCGACGTGGCGCCCAGATGGACGTACTTGCCTGCGTCGCCCCTGCACTGCTCGGTCATGGCCTTTATCATCGCCATTACGTCATGCCTGGTCTCCTTCTCTATCTCCTTGACCCTTTCCGGCCTGACCGTGTTTATTTTGGCGATCCTCGAGATCTCGTCGGCATCTTCTTTGGCGATCGCGCCGAGGGATGCGTGCGCCCTGGCGAGGGCAGACTCCACATCCATCTGGTACTGAAGACGGCTGTCCTCGTAGAATATGGACTTCATATCCTCACGGCCGTATCTGTAATCCAGAGGGCATAGTTCTTTCATGTGAATCGAGTGTGTGAGTGAATCTCATTATTTATAACTGATTAAGTCCGGCCCCGGATACGGGAAAGCGTCAGAACAAGGCTTCAGATTCGACGATTATAAGAGAAAATCTTATAAGTGAATTGTCCATAGCGCAAAACGTAAGTGGACCATGCTTTTGCTCATGGTCGGTCGAACACGAGTGTGGATTTATGAAAGAGGTTGATGTGGAAGTTCAGCAGAATTCTGAAGAAGTTCAGCAAGAAGAAGTCGAAACGGTAGATGTCGATTTGATCGAGGACGTCGAAACCGAAGAGACCGAAATGCAGACTACGGAAGAGGACGAAAAGGAGTCTGCGGAAAGGCTCGAGACCCTCGAGGAGAAGCGCAGCATCGTCAACAACGATGCCGACAAGCACAGGAAGCTCAGGGACGAATACCATGCCATGACCAAAGAGTGGAAGTCCAAGAGGGACGCCCTCAACTCCCAGGTCAGAGAGCTGGTTACCGAGGCGGGAAAGTGCAGGGACGAACGCGATCAGTTTAACACGCTGGTCAGGGAGGCCAAAGCCCAGAGGGACGAGTGGAACGTCAAAGTGTCTGAACTTAAAGGAAAACTGACGGAACTTAGACCAGAGAAACCTGAAGATAAGGAGAAATCCGGACCATCGCTCGAAGAGATGAAGAGAAACCTCAGAAGGATGGAGCTCGAACAGCAGACCGGCGTGCTTACCAAAGCTGCCGACGACAAGCTCGTAAAACTCATATCCCAGCTGGCCAAACAGATAGAGGACCGCGAGTCCGAGATGGAGTCTTCCACCGAGCACAACGCCGAGTACAGGGAAGTGCAGTCCCACTTCAGGGAGGCCAAGACCGCCGCTGAAGGATTCCACACCGAGATGTCGAAGAACGCCGATCTCGCCCAGGCGGCCCACGAGAAGATGATCTCCCTCTACGACCAGGCAGACAGGCTAAGGAAGGAGGCGGACGCCGCACAGGCGAAGCTTGTGGAGTACAAGCGCCTCGGAGACGAGGAGCACAGGATGCATATAGAGCTCGTCAGATCCATACAGGATACGGACAGAGAGGCTTCCAGCATCAGGAACCGCAAGTCCAACGCCCGCAAGAAGAAAGCAGAGGCCGACAACAAGAAAGAGGCCAAGGAGATCTTCGAGCGCTTCAAGAACGGAGACAAGCTCAGCACGGAGGACCTTATGGCCCTCCAGAGGTCGGGCTATCTCTGAAACCACTTGCCTGCGGACGACCGCAGGCAGCAAAAACCATTTTTGATTTCTACAAATATTTATATAGGATCGCAACCAATGAAGTGATACGGGGATTAGGTCAGTTCTGTAGAGTGCATCCCATCCCTTCTGACCGGCTGGCCTCTTCCCGCACTTCTATCTTTCTGGAAATCTATAATATATCCAAGCCCGTTTAGGGTGTGTTCCCATGGTTCTGGAAGGTCTAGGCAAGTCGCTGAGGAACGTTCTCGGCAAGATAAGCGGTGCGTCGTC
>DAVO01000014.1:0-2315 GCA_002509405.1 Methanomassiliicoccaceae archaeon UBA72
CAGCCCGCACTTGGCACGATGTTCACCAAGACCTTCGATTCCAACATCATGATGGTGGGCAACCCCGTGACCCTGAAGATCGAGGACAGGGTGATACAGACATACCACGGCAAGAGCATCGATGACTGGATAGCGGGTGTTCAGAAGCTCACTTACGACGACCCGATGGGAGTTATGAGGGAGATGCTGAGACGCAGGCATCTCGCCCCGATCTACGGCCAGAGGACCGCCCTCGCTCCCGAGAGGAAGGATTATCTGGCCATGGAGACCCTGCCCGACCTTTTCGTCTCCGGGCACATACACGGCGCCGGCGCCGGAGAGTACAACGGGGTGAAAATAATCAACGCCTCCACGTGGCAGAGCCAGACCGAATATCAAAAGATGCATAATTTCAATCCCGAGCCCGCCATCATGCCGGTGGTGCATCTGGGAACGGGCGAAATAAATATGAGAAGTTTCATGGACTGACCCCATGGAACTTTTGACCGCCGTATGGCTCATCATAGGAGGGCTCCTGGAGCCCTGCTGGGTCATTGCTCTGAGGAAGTCCGATTCATACAGGAACAGGATGTGGGCGGTCGCCGCGGTCATTCTGATAATCGCAAGTCCGTTCTTCTTGTCGCTGGCTATGCTTGACATGCACATGGGGACGGCTTACGCCATATGGACCGGCATAGGTTCCATCGGTACGGTCGTAGCGGGCTGCCTGCTGTACAAGGAGAAAATAGAGCGCCTTCAGATATTCTTCCTGTTCGTGATTATAGCCGGTATAACGGGACTGCAGCTTTTCGGGGGCGCCTGAATGAAAAGCAGCTCCGTCGCCTGGATATATCTGTTGGTGGGAGGAATGTTCGAAACCGTCTGGGCAACGACGATGTTCCTGTCCGACGGATTCTCGGTCATCCCCTGGACGGCCTTGACGATAGGGTTCCTGTTCGTCAGCACCTGGTTCCTGGACCTGGCTTTCAAGAAGGGCGTTCCCACCGGGGTCGGTTACGCCATATGGGTGGGCGTCGGCGCCCTCGGCTCCGTGCTCGTCGGCATACTTCTGTTCGACGAGCCTGCCACCCCAGTCCGCATATTCTTCGTCCTGCTCATAATTGTGGGGATAGGCGGACTGGAAATGTCTTCGAAAAAGAACATCGACAAGGATGTCCCGATGAGAGATTGAAAATAAACAGTATAATAAAAAAATTGATTTTTTAAACGGTTTAGAAAAGATAGACCTTCGCCAGGAACCAGATTATGATGAAGGAGCCGATCATCAGCATCGAGTAGGCTGCGACCCAGATCGCGGTGAAGACCCTTTTCAGTTTGACGGGGTCCTCCCGTATCTCGTCCCAGATCTCCCCGAACTGCTTCACTCGGCTGCCTCACCCTTCTTTTTCTGGTGCTTGAGACGCGTGGTGTTCTCGCGTTCCATCTCTTCGAGACTGAACTTGACGAACCTCTCGGCTTCTCTGAGATCGGGTATGATCTTGAACTCGAGGGCGTTGACCCTTCTCTTGGTCCTCTCGATCTCGTCCAGGAGCTTCTTCATGGTGGTCTCCACCTCTGCGGCCCTTATCAAGGTCTCGAGAAGTTTCTCGAAGGCCACGGAGGCCTCCTCGATGTAGGCGGACGTGGATATGACACCGTAGCCCTTGTGGGCTATGTCCGTGTGCATCGACCCTGTCGCCTCTACCTTGGGGACCTTCATTCCCATGATGTTCTTGCTCCCGACTATGACCTGATGGTCGGCCTGGAGGGCGTATGCCGCGCTCTTCACGGAAATATCGCCCTCGACCGCCCTCGCGATCGCGATCTTGCCGATTGCCGCCGCGTAGTCCGACGAAACCCCGGCGCGCATCTGGCGTGCCTTCTCCAGGGTCTCGAAGAACTCGATGATGAGGCCGTCCCTCTTCATCTTCAGGATCTTGTGCCCGCCTTTGGTGAGCTTGATCCTTCTCTTGAGGTCCAGGAGGACCGAGCGGTTAGGGGTTATCTCGTGGGCTGACATCGGATCACTTCTTCGGGAGGTACTTCTCGATGTACTTGCGGTCGATCCTGGTCAGCTGGTCCACGTCGAGCTCGGTGAGTATGTCCCAGGAGATGTCGAGGGTCTGTTCGATGGAACGGTCCTCGTCGTGTCCCTGACGGACGATGCGGTCTTCGAAGAGGTCTGCGAAGTCCAGGTATTTCCTGTCCTTCTCGGAAAGGGAGTCCTTTCCTACGATCGCCACGAGACCTCTCAGGTCCTTACCCTCCGCATATGCGGCGTACAGCTGGTCCGAAACGGCCTTGTGGTCGTCCCTGGTCTTTCCCTTTCCGATACC
>DAVO01000014.1:2341-94591 GCA_002509405.1 Methanomassiliicoccaceae archaeon UBA72
ATCTGACCCTCTGTGATGTAACCGGACAGGTCGGGGATGGGGTGCGTGATGTCGTCTCCGGGCATCGAAAGGATGGGGATCTGTGTGATCGATCCTTTCTTGTCCTTGATCCTTCCGGCACGCTCGTACAGCTGAGCGAGGTCGGTGTACATGTAACCGGGGTATCCGCGCCTTCCGGGCACTTCTTCCCTGGCCGCGGACACCTGACGCAGCGCCTCGCAGTAGTTGGTGACGTCGGTCATGATGACCAGCACCTGCATTCCCAGCTCGAAGGCCATGTACTCCGCGGTGGTGAGTCCCAGACGCGGGGTGACTATACGCTCGACGGCGGGGTCGTCTGCCAGGTTCAGGAAGACCACTGCGCTCTTGAGCGCTCCGGTCCTCTCGAACTCCTTCATGAACATCTGCTTCTCTTCGTTGGTAATACCCATGGCGATGAACACCACGGCGAACTCTTCGTTCTCTCCGCGTACCTTCGCCTGCCTTGCGATCTGCAGGGCTATGTCGTTGTGGGGCAGACCGGACGCCGAGAATATCGGCAGCTTCTGTCCCCTGACCAGGGTGTTCATACCGTCGATCGTGGATATTCCGGTCTCGATGAAATCGGCCGGGCTGTCCCTTGCCCACGGGTTGATGGCCGCACCTTCGATTCCGAGCTCTTTCTCGGGTACGATGGCGGCTCCTCCGTCGATGGGCTCTCCGGCTCCGGAAAGGACCCTTCCGAGCATGTCCCTGGAGACGGGCATCTTCATTGCCTCTCCGAGGAAGCGCACGGACGCGGACCTGTCGATACCGGTTGTGCCTTCGAAGATCTGAACGACGACCAGGTCATCGGACGAATCGAGGACCTGTCCTCTCCTGACGCTTCCGTCGGAGAGCCTGACCGCGACCATCTCCTGGTAACCGACCGGCTCGGTCTTCTTGACGAAGATGAGAGGTCCAGCGATCTGGGAGACCGTCTTGTACTCTTTGGTTACTTTTGCCATAGTATCACACTCCCAGTCCCTTGAACTGTTCTTCCATGTCGACTCCTACCGCTTTCAGCTCCTCGTCGATCTTCTCTTCGTACTTGGCCTGGTTGAACCTCTGCCTTACGGGGAGGTAGGCGATCTTGTCGACGGCTATGCCGTTGGCGATCGCTTTGTCGGCCAGATCGGAGTATTTCCTGATGAGCTTCACCATGACGTACTGCCTCTCCATGGGGCAGTAGCAGTCTATGGGGTGGTAAGCGTTCTGCTGGAGGAATATCTCGCGTATCATCCTGGCGACCTCGAGGGTCATCTTCTGCTCGTCCGGCAGAGAGTCGGAACCGACCATCTGCACGACTTCCTGCAGCTCGGATTCCTTCTGAAGGACCTGCATGGCCCATGCCCTCTGTTCGATGAAGTCCTCGGCGACGCTCTTCTTGAACCATCCCGCAAGGTCCTTTCCGTACATGGTGTACGAAGTGAGCCAGTTGATGGTGGGGAAGTGTCTCCTCTCCCTCAGCTTGGTGTCGAGGGCCCAGAACACGCGCACGATACGCAGGGTGTTCTGCGTGACCGGCTCGGACAGGTCTCCTCCGGGAGGCGAGACCGCACCGATGACGGTGATCGATCCGTCCTCTCCGTTGAGGGTCCTTGCACGGCATGCACGCTCGTAGAACTCGGACAGACGTCCCGCAAGGTATGCGGGGTATCCCTCTTCTCCGGGCATCTCTTCAAGCCTCGAGGAGATCTCACGCATGGCCTCTGCCCACCTGGAGGTGGAGTCGGCCATCAGGGCCACGTTGTATCCCATGTCCCTGAAGTATTCCGCGATGGTCATTCCTGTGTAAACGGACGCTTCCCTGGCGGCGACAGGCATGTTGGACGTGTTGGCGATCAGGACGGTCCTCTTCATGAGGGACTCGCCCGTCTTCGGGTCGGTGAGCTCGGGGAATTCGGTAAGAACCTCCGTCATCTCGTTACCGCGCTCTCCGCATCCGATGTACACCACTATCTCGGCGTCCGAGAATTTGGCCAGGGACTGCTGTGTGACCGTCTTTCCGGTACCGAACGCACCGGGGATGGCGGCCGCTCCTCCCTTTGCGAGGGGGAACATCGTGTCCAGGACCCTGAGCCCTGTGATGAGGGGGACGTCGGGCATGTACTTCTCGGCGACCGGACGGGGACCGCGGACAGGCCATTTCTGGACCATTGTGAGCTCGCGCCCGTCGACGACTGCTACAACCTTGTCGACGTTGTATTTTCCCTTCTCAGCTACCTTTTCGACCTTTCCTTTCGGAACGGACGGGGGCACCATGATCTTGTGCACCATGGGCCCTTCCTGGACCGTACCGAGCACCTGCCCGGCCGATACCTCGTCCCCGACTCTCACTGCGGGCACGAACTCCCATTCGACATCTCTGCTCAGTCCGGGTGCGGTGGCACCGCGGAAGATGAAGTCTCCCATCATCTCCCTGAGGACGGGCAGGGGCCTCTGGATACCGTCGTAGACGGAGGTCAGAAGTCCGGGTCCCAGCTCTACGACGAGAGGAAGCCCGGTGTTGGTAACCGGTTCTCCGGGTTTGATACCGGAAGTCTCCTCGTAAACCTGGATGATTGTCTTGTCGCCTACGATCTTGATGACCTCTCCCATAAGTTTCTCGTTGCCAACATGCACGACGTCGTACATCCTGGGCGAGATCCCGATGGCGGTCACGACCGGTCCGGCAACCCTGTAAATTACACCTTGTTCAGCGGTCATTCATTCATCCTCTGCTTTGTATAAATCAACGCCAATTACTCTCTTAACTTTCTCACGGAGGTCGCTTTCGTCGCCTCCCACCGGCACTATGACCGGCTGGATCGAATCCAACACCCTGCTCCTGACGTTGTGGGACAGGTATGCTAGGTCCTTGGCGTCCACCGCCAGGATCCCTATGTTAGGATCGCCCATTGCTTCCAGTATTTTCTCCTGGTAGTTCACTTCGTTTGCGACGAATACCATCCTGAGCCCCGCAAGGCGGAACCCGAGCACGAACTCCTCGTTACCGATAACAGCTATCTCCATCAGATCACCAGCAGTCCTTTGATAACTTCGGTGTCCAGCCCGCTCTGGATCCCTCTTGCGATTGCAAGTATGTTGGATACCTCGTTCTCCTTGTGGATCATGTAGTCCATGACCGGGGCGACCGACAGCGGGTTCATATGAGAGAACTTTTTAGCGCGTTCCATGTCATATCTCTTCAATGCGCTCTCGATCGCTCTTATCGAAACGACAGGGGCGTCCAGGAGAGGCTTAACAGCATCATAGAAGTCCATCTGGGATATCTCGCTGGATACGCCGGAGACCGACTCGATGTTGGCCAGCTGAGCCGCCGTCCTCCTGTCGATCTGCTTCCCTCCGGGGATGATGTATTCTATGACGTTCGCCTCGCCGTAGATTCCTTCGGCCTTGAGCTTCATTATCGTGGAGAAGTTCACCAGGTCGATCTCATGCCTTATGTATTCCTGGAACATCAGGGTCGGCCTGCTGTCCGGAACGATGGCCTGAAGAAGCCTGGCGTACTTGAACTTGTCAAGGAAGTCCTCTATCACCGAGAGCCCTCCGGATGTTCCCATGTACCCCGCTATGAGGTCCGAGGGGATGTTCACGGAGTCCATCCTGCTGTATTCTGTCAGGATCTCTTCGACGGTGGATAGCGACAGGAGCTTGTCCAGCTGCGCCTCCTTGAGGCTTCCTGCGGGAACAAGGTCCTCCTTGATGCTCCTCTCGTCCAGTCCGAAGGACTTGCCGCGAAGGATCATCTTGACGTTCCAGATGTTCCATTTCTCCAGGTACGCCGAGACCATTGTGTACAGCTCCCCCTCGGATGCCTTGAGGATGCTCGTGAACACCCTGGACATGTTAAGGTAGGAGGCGTACTCCACCAGGTCGATTCCGGACATCCTGCCCGCGAGCTCGGACATCTCCTTCTGGTATCCGCTCTCGCTCATGTAACGGGATATCTCGGGAAGGGACATCAGCAACATCTTGTTGTATTCCTCTTCCTTGATCAGCTGGGACTTCTTCGCTTTGACCCGGGTTACCGTGTACGCGTAGTTGCCACGTCTCGTGTTGCGCCTGAACATGTATTCACCCGAACAGGATATCCGATAGGGCTTTCAGGTTGCTGTCCCAGATGTCGCTCAGCAACGTTCTGTACTGCAGGTCGACCTCTGTGCTTCCGTCCTTGCTCCTGAGGATGATCCCCGCGCTGATCCTGCCGTCCTTCTCGACCGACTCCACGCCGAGCTCCTCGGCGGTGAAGCTGTCTTTGTCGGAAATGACCGCGATTGGCGCAGGTATCAGCTTCTTGGCATCCTTGACGAGGGCCTTGTAGCGTGCCAGCTTGTCCGCCTTAGAGGAGGACTCCAGCTCCGCGAGTGCTTCGTCGAATGCGCGGGCGAGAATCTCCTTCTTCTTGGCCAGTACCAGGTTCTTGCTCTCCAGCTCGGCGCTGGAGATCTCCTGGCGGTCAAGGCGCTCGATCTCGCTCGCGAGCCTCTTATCCTCGCTTGTCTTCATTTCAGAGATACGGGCTTTGGCCTCTGCCTCGATCTTTTGGATCTCTGCCTTGGTAGAGTCCATTATGGACTTTACCTTGGCGTCGGCATCCGCCTGTATCTCCTTCGTGACGCTTTCCAATGCCATGAGATGAGCCTCTGGCTTCACATAACGAAGATAGCAAGGATAGCGATGACCAGTCCGAAGATGACGATTGTCTCAGGAAGAACCATGTAAATCATAGCCTTTCCGAAAAGGCTGGCGTCTTCCGTGATGGCGCCCACTGCTGCGGCACCGATGTCTTTCTCGGCCATACCGGATCCAAGTCCGGCGAGTCCAACTGCTATTCCTGCTCCGATTGCAATCAATCCAGATCCTACGTCTCCTTCCAATGCCATATTTATACCTCTGCTTTGGTTTTGTTTTCTGTGTTAAGGGGTTCGTAATGGGTTTTCTTGCGTGTGACCTTCAAAGGAGAGTACTCCTTTCCGCCTCCGACAAAGAACTTGGCCATCAGCTCCACGTACTGCAGCCTCAGGCTGTGCAGTCCGGCAGATAAGATAGCCAGGAAGAATATCATGAGGTGGCCGATGAGGAACACGGCAAATCCAAGTATTAGACCCAGAATGCCTCCCATCGAGTCGTAGATCATAATAAACGCAATATAGTTGAAGGCCAGCGCCATGCCCGCTTTGGACATTCCGATGGCCGCCAAACGGGTGTAGGAAAGAATGTTCCCTACGATTCCCGGCAGCTCCATGATGCTCATTCCGCCGTGGCTCTTGATGTTGATACCGCATCCTGCGGCCAACAGCACGATTCCGATGACGAAAGGCACCTTGTAGACTGTCATCAGGTTGCTCATGTCACCTATCAGCGCGGACGCCAATGCGTAACAGAACATCACCAGCCCGATGAATGCCAGTATCCATCCTCCCTGCTCCATGAAGGCGTGCTTGAGGCCGTGCCTCATTTTGAGGTTGATGAACGAGCATATGTACCCGATCATCAGGTGCACGACGCCTACGTAGACCGAGAGCTTCAGAAGAAGCGGGATCTCCACAAGCTTTCCGACACCCACGTGGGTGATCGTGTGTCCTCCCTCGGAGTGTATGAAGTCAGGCAGGACCGCGGAGAATGCGCCGAGCGCCCCCTCCTCCATGCCGAATATGTGCTCCCACGTTATGCCGGTGGGCGAATACGTGCCTGTGAAGTGCATTCCCAGACATTCTCCGTAGAACAGGAGTCCGAACAGGAACGACCATATGCCGCCAAAGAACAGGACGCGGGCGATTATGCGCCAGTCCCTGCCCTTCGCGACCTTGAGCCCGTATGCTCCGAGTATTATGAACGGGATCGCGTATCCGACGTCGCCCACCATGAATCCGAAGAACATGGGCAGGAATATCGCGATCAGTATTGTCGGGTCGATCTCCTGGTACTTCGGCACGTCCACGAGCTTGGTGGCGTACTCGTAACCGCTGGAGTATCTCCCGTTGTTCATCCTGGTAGGAACGGTCTTGAAGCGCTTCTCGACCGCCTCGGTCTCCGCATCCTTACGTCCGCGGGTCTCCTGGAACTCGACGTACATTCTGCCTTCCGAGTCCTTCTCCAGTTTCTCTTTTACCTGGTGCACCATCTTGGTGGGCACCCACGCGTCTATCACGAACGAATATTCGCTCGTGGCTATCCTCAGTGGGACCTCTCCCTTTTCGACCGTTATCGAGAGCTCCTCGTCCGATGCCCTCAGGAAGGCCTGGTGCCTTTCCCTGATCGCGGCGAGCTCCTCTTCGACCTTTGCAAGGCCTGCCTCGGCCTCTGCGATCTCGGTCCCGGTGGCCTTCAGGGCCTCGGCGGGCGACCCGGTCGCCCCGACGGGCACCTGTATTTCGGAGAATCCGAAGGCGGAGAGAGTAGACATTATCTTATCCCTGTCCCTGTTCCTCATGAAAACGGCGACCGCGGTGGGGCCCTTCTTCGTGGTCGCAACAAAATACTCCACGTCCATGGCCCTGATAAGGGCCTCGGAGGGGTCTTCGGCGACGGTTCCCACAATGGCTACGATGCTCTCGTAACCACCATAGAACTGGAGGTCCACCGGGAGCATCTGCAAAATTTCAAGGTTGTTTTTCTTAGTGTTTAGTGCGGCGATTCTCTGGTTGAGATCATTCCTTCTGTCGAGGACCCTCATTACTTCGTCCTCGGCTGATTCGACGCTGTTGGATAATATCCGGCTCTGTACCTTTTCAACGGGTAAGCTAGGTGTCTTGGTATGTTTGTTTATACCAAGCTCCTTCTCCATGGACCTCACCTTCAGCAGCCTCTCGGATGCTTTGGATGAATATTCACGGGGCGAACCTATGGAAAAGCCCTCGTCCGCGTCGACGGTATGATCGATCAGGTGTACCGCTTCGGCACTGTACAAGACCTCTATGGCCTCGTCCATGTGGGCTTTGGTACCCGCAACAACAATCCTACTCATCGACTCAGGAAGTGACATCTAGGGTCCTCTCGAATTCTTTGTTGAGAAAATCTTTGACTTCCTTCATCTTAGCTTCAGAAGCATTCTGGAGGGCTTTGGCCTGCGACCTGCCCTTTTTGAGGAGCTCTTCGCGTTTGGCCTGAAGCTCCATGCTCTTTGCTGCGATATTGGACTCGGTGGAGCTGCGTATCTTAGCTTCCTCGTCCTGAATCCTCTTCACAGAATCCCTGCGGGCTTTGGATAAAGCCTCCCTGCTTTCGCCGCGGGCCTTTTCGACCTTGGCATCAGCGGCCTTCTCCGCGTCCTTAATCTCCGTAAGTATTTCAGTTCGGCTCAAATTAAACTCCCCGACCTTTTGGGCAGTTATATCGAAGAATATACTTAATGGTAATTGTGGACGTTTATATACTCTATAATAACAAAAATAACTTAGGCGGGGTATTTTCTCACAATTATGCTCGATTCTTCCAAGAGCTCTTTGGACAGGTCGTCGGGATATCCTTCGCCGAATACAATTTCGGTTATGCCCGCATTGATAATGATCTTGGCACACATGGAACACGGATACGTGGTTGTGTAGATCGATGAGTCCTTCACGCTTACACCGAAGTAGGCCGCCTGCACCACCGCGTTCTGTTCCGCGTGGACCCCCCTGCACAGCTCGTGCCTGGTACCCGATGGGACATCTAGGATCTCGCGGACGCAGCCCAGTTCATCGCAGTGCCTCGATCCCTTGGGCGCCCCGTTGTACCCGGTAGAGAGAACCCTCTTATCCTTTACGATAACAGCCCCTACCTGTCTGCGGATACATGTCGACCGGGTGGCTACGAGTTTGGCCATATTCATGAAATACTCGTCATTAGAGGGTCTTTCCATCGTCTCTTCATGGAGATTTTCATATATAGTGATTGAGAGCGTTTAATAACGATATGTTGTTTCACTTTTATGGACCGCGAAGATAAGAACACCTTAATTGCGATCCTGGCGATTGTATTGGTGTTTTTATCTGGCTACGTCGGTATCCACTATTATTCTGGGCATGATCCGTATTTCTCGCTTGTGACTTCGCAAAGCATGCAACACAACGATCACAGTTCAGAATTGGGAACAATCGACACCGGCGACATGGTTATCGTCAGAGACAAGTCCAAAGTGGATCTGCAGACATATCTCGAGGGCCGAACGACCGGCTTCATGACGTTCGGAGATTATGGCAGCGTGATAATCTACAGGGGGGATTATGGTTCCAGCATAATACATAGAATGTTGCTTCAGATCGAAGTGAAGGAGGATAGTTCCGGAAAATATGCCAGCATCTTATATTTGGACTCTTATCCCTCTTGGGAAAGCGTGGATTCCCCCGGAACGGAACTCGATCCCAATATGCTTAGGGAAGATATCATCCTCAATGATCTGGGATACAGAGGGATTGATGTCTATATCGATATCGAATTTATACTCAGCAAAACAGACGCGGGAGTATCTGGATATGTGACCATGGGGGACAACAACTCGATCATCGATCAGAGCTCTTTCTATGGTACCGACTTCGTGATCGCAGGACTGGTCACGGAAGATAGGATAATCTCCGTTCCTGTATTCGAAATACCTTGGTTAGGATGTTTGAAACTTTCACTCGATGGGAGAGGGTATATCGTCGACCATCATTCTCCAAATAGCTTACCTTCCTTAGGAATTTCGATACTGGGTATGTTATTCGTCATTTTTTCATTATATGTTGTTTACATCGGAGCGATCATTGAGAAAAGAAGAAAGGACACCTGATGGTGCAAACCCCCCCACCCCTTCATTTCCACTGCAGATGAAAAATAATCATATCAATGTGGTCTGCTTCACATTTTTATAATTCTTCAATTTTTTGAACAATACATCTGATTTTATCAGATCCATTACTTCCTTACTTCCCAATTCGATTTCTCTTGTTCTTCCGGCGCGACCGAAGGATTTCACTCTCGCGTGAATTATTCCCATCATATCCAACTCTGATATCAGACCTGCAACTCTTCTTTGTGTGAGAGTCGACGTTTCCAGAATTTCTGATATATGTTTGTATGTTGCGAAGACGTCTCCGGTGTTCATTGTCGGATTATCGTTTTCTGTATTGATCACAATACTCATCAACACGGTTTTTGATTGAGATGTAAGTGTTCTTACAACTTCGGAAACAGCATCTAATTCTATCTTATTTTTTGCATATTTCACATGCGCTTCCGTTATGATGCTGTCATTATTCCTTTCGGCTATGTCCGAAGCGATTCTGAGAAGGTCCAAGGCTCTCCTTGCATCTCCCATATCCTGGGCCGAAAGCGCTGCACAGTAAGATATCACTCCGGGAGAAAGTACTCCTTTTTCAAAGGCCTCTTCCGACCTGTCTTTTAAAATATCTTCCAATTGGACGGTGTTATACGGAGGGAATATTATTTTTTCTTCACCCAATCTACTTTTTATTTTCGGATCGAGAAAATCAGTGAATTTCGGATTGTTGCTGATTCCTATTATCGATACTTTAGATTGTTCCAACACTTCGTTTATTGTTGTAAGGAAATAGAATATGTCATCTCCATTTTTCTGGAACGATCTGTCGATCTCGTCTAAAACGATGATATAGATTTTGTTTTCTTTATCGACATATTTCGTCAATTCGCTGAAGACCCTATCTAAGCTCCATCCTGTGAAAGGAATGCTTTTTGTTTCATCTTTTATTATTTGGTTTCCGATATTGTAGAGGATCCCATACGGAGTGTCTACAACTTCACAGTTGATGTATATAAAAGAACAGTTTTCTTCATTATCATCAGCTTTTTTCAATTCTTTACCGATGTATTTCACTACTGCGGTCTTACCGGTTCCTGTCTTTCCGATGATAAGTATATTGGAGGGTTTGTCTTTTGTTAAAGAAGGAGCAACTATCTCTACGATCTCTTTGATCTGCTCTTCTCTATGCGGGAGCTGCTCAGGGATATATGATGATTGAAGGATCCTCTTGTTCTTCACAAGCGGATTCCGTTTATCCATATAATGTTTGAAAATCGACTCTCCATCATTCAAAGGAAACACCGCATTTTCCCATCTATAATGACCAAGGATATAATGATTTTTAGAGTTGGATATAATGGTGTTTTTCGATCTCGTTATGTATCCATTTTATAATTAAATCGTATTTCCATCATAGTTATTCAGGAATAGATAATATGAAACACAAAGCAATAGTCGTTATCGGTGCTTGCGTTCTCGGAATCGCACTTTTCGTCGGAATTCTGTACGTTATCGGCAGTCTTTCTTGATAAGTGATGTATTTTTCAAGCCCCTTCTTTTTCATCCTTTGCAGTGGAAATGAAGGGGTGGGGGGGTTCAGCCTAATTGTAACGGCCTGATTGAAATAACTACACCTTCTCCGATCTTCTGTGCCAGGCATCCTGAGGGACAGATATTTTGTAATATCGGTATCGTTGCTATTTGTTTTCATAATAGCATGGTCCGTTCTAGACGCGGGAACAGACAGCAAAAGCGATCGTATTTTGGGAATCGCTTTCGATGCAAGAGAAACAGAGAGCGGTTTTGTTTTTTCAGTCGAAACTTCAGACGGTTCCTTATACAGATGTTTTTATGAAAAATGCCCGGACGAGTTGGGCCTTTACTTCTTTTACGGCGATTTTTCTAAAGACAGTGGACTTATTTTCCTTAAAAATTTGATTCCTGCAGAACATGAATAAAATAATTGAATGCGTTGGGTCCGAAGCGTGTACGTTTCATTTGACGACACGGACTCGAACGAGGGCCTGTGCACGACATTTTTGGCCACGGAAGTGATGAAAGAGATTGACGATCTGGACCTGATAGGCTACCCCAGATTGGTGCGTCTTAATCCGGCGGTCCCATGGAAAACACGCGGAAACGGCTCTCTCTCGCTTAGATTTGGACACGGCGCGGGGAAAAAGACCAAGATCGGTGAGATATCCGGAAAGGAATTTTTCTGTTACGAAAGGCAGCTTCGCGATGAGCCGGACGCCGGAGAGCTGCTCGAAAGGATCATTCCTCTGGTAAAGGGGAACCGTCACTTTTCATCAGACTCGGGAATAGTCGTGTCTAAAAAGAAACCGTCCCAATCCTATTACTGGAAGGGCGTCAGGAGGATAGTGGAAAGATCCGATGTCGAAGAGGAGCTGGACCGCATAGGCGCGCTCCGCAGCGGATTCGGGAATGGACGCGGCATAATAGGTTCGACTTGCGGGATGGCCTGGAGGCCCCGTGACAGCACATATGAGATGATCACATACCGTCCGAGGCACAGATGGGGCACGGAAAGGGTCCTGGAGCCCGGATCCATCGGGGAGATGGACCGTTCTTTCCCGACCACGTTCAACAGCTGGGAGGAAAGGTTCCACAAAGTCTCCATGGTACCCGGCACTCCCTGCCCCGTCATGTACGGTCTTCGCGGCGACAGGGCGGAGGACCTCCCCCGCGCCTCGGCCGTTATACGCACAGAACCGCTGGAGCGCAGATTCCTTTTCCTTACAAACCAGGGTACCGACGATCATATAGTCTACAGTCCGAAAAAACTCGAACCCATGAGCTCCTATTACATCGAAGGGACCGTTCGATCGAGACGCCATCTTCCCGGGGGACATGTGGTGGTAGGCCTCGATACGGGCTTCGGCACTGTGGAATGCACGGCTTACGAGCCGTCCAAGGAGTTCAGGTCGGCCTTCGAATGGCTGACGGCCGGAGACACCATCGGCGTGATGGGCGAGATGCGCACCGAGCCCAGGACGATCAACGTAGAGAAGATGAGGGTCATAGGCATAGTCAGGGAGTTCGAGAAGATATCCAACCCCCTGTGCGTGAAGTGCGGAAGGACAATGGAGTCCGTAGGAAAGGGTAAGGGATACCGCTGCCGCAGATGCGGCACGTCTTCGGGCGAACCGGTAAAGAAGGAGAACACCAGATGGATCGTCCCGGGATGGTACGAGCCTCCCTCCTCCTCCCGCAGACACCTATCCAAGCCTTTGAAGAGGATGGACGAGGAACAACCTGTCGAGTTCGTCAATAGTCGTATATAATCACCGACAATATTATATAGCGAAAATCAACAGTACGAACCAGAATCGGAGGCCGCTAAAAATGCAAGAGGCAGTTATTCTAAGCGCAACAAGGACCCCTATTGGAAAATACGGAAAATCGCTGATGGACGTCAAAGCCACAAACCTGGGAGGCATCGCTATCAAAGAGGCTGTGTCCAGGGCCGGCATCTCCCCCAACGATATACAGGAATGCATAATGGGCAACGTTATTTCTGCCGGCATGGGGCAGAACCCCGCGAGGCAGGCGGCGATCGCAGCCGGTCTGCCCGTCGAGATTGGTTCCTTCACGGTTAACGCGGTCTGCGGCTCCGGAATGAAATCCGCGATGCTCGCCGCAGACGCTGTCAAAGCCGGACAATACGACGTATTGGCCGTAGGCGGCATGGAGAACATGAGCTCCGCCCCGTATATCCTCAGGGGAGCCAGATGGGGATTCAAGATGGGCGACCAGCCCGCCGTGGACTCGATGGTGTACGACGGCCTATGGGACGTTTTCAACGACCAGCACATGGGCATCACCGGCGAGATCGTGGCCGAGCGCTTCAACGTCACAAGGGAGGACGCCGACACCATGGCCTACCAGAGCAACCTCAAGGCCGCCGAGGCCCAGGCAAAAGGCAGGTTCGACAGGGAGATAGTCCCTGTGACGGTCAAAGGAAGGAAAGAAGACATCGTCGTCAAACAGGACGAGGGTGTGAGGGCAGACACGACTATGGAGTCCCTGGGAAAGCTTAAGCCCGCATTCAAAAAGGACGGTATCGTGACCGCAGGGAACTCCTCGCAGCTCAGCGACGGGGCGTCCGCGATGGTCATCTCATCCAGGAAATGGGCCGAGGAGCACGGGATAAGGCCTATGGCATCCATAGTTGCGTACGGAGAGCGCGGAGTTAAGCCCGAATTCATCATGGAGGCGCCCATTCCGACAACGAGGCACGTCCTAAAAATGGCCGGGATGACAATCGACGACATAGACCTCTTCGAGCACAACGAGGCCTTCGCCACGGCGTCCTGCGCAGTTAAGAAGGATCTCGGCGTTCCAGACGAGATATTCAACGTGAACGGAGGAGCCATAGCGCTGGGACACCCCATCGGGTGCTCGGGCGCCAGGGTCATCACCACGCTGCTCTACGCCCTGGAGGACAGGAAGAAGAGCGTAGGCCTGGGCACCCTCTGCCTGGGCGGAGGAAACGCGGTCACGATGATCGTCATGCGCGAATGAAGACCAGACCATCGCAAACCCCTTAACTTTTTTCTGCCCGGCCTCCCGGGTAAGAAAGTAATATCAACACCTCAGGCAATCGAGTGTCATGGAGCTGGAAGCCGTTCTGGAGAAGATCGAGGGGTCCCGTGCCGACATCGTGAAGGAGATGGTCGATATGATAAGGATCCCCGCGATAGCCCCGGTCAACGGCGGTTGCGGAGAAGGCGAACGGGCCGACCACCTTGTTTCCAGGCTCCGGGGTTACGACAGCGTAGAGAGGATAGACGTGCCTGACGATACGGACCCCTCCGTGACCAGGCCAAACATCCTGGCCAGAAAGAACGGTAAGGAAGAAGGCACCGTTTGGATAGTCGCCCACATGGACACGGTCCCGGTAGGAGATTTGGAAGACTGGGAAAGCCCCCCTTTCGAGCCACGCATCGAAAACGGCAGGATATACGGCCGCGGCACTGAGGACAACGGGCAGGCCGTGATATCGTCCATGTTCGCTTCCAAGTTCATCGAGGGAAAGGACCTGAAGAAGAGGTCCATAGGCATCGCATACGTGGCCGACGAGGAGACGACCAGCGCCATGGGCATCGCGCACCTTCTGGACAGGGGATGCTTCTCGGAAAAGGACGTATTCATCGTTCCGGACTGGGGAAGCCCGGGCGGAAAACATATAGAAGTCGCCGAAAAGAATCTGATATGGCTCAATTTCGAGGTCTCTGGCAGGTCAACCCACGGTTCTACTCCGGACAAGGGGGTCAACGCCCTAAGGGTATCGTCCCATCTGATAGTTGAGCTTGAAAACGAGTTCGCCAAGGAATTTCCGGCATGCGACCCGATGTTCATGCCCCCGAGGTCTACCTTCGAACCCACCCGGAGCATCGTGACCGTGGAGAACGTCAATACCGTGCCCGGCTATCACGAATTTTCCATGGACATACGTCTACTTCCGGAGTACGACATGGACGACGTGGTGATAACGGCACGTCGCGTAGCCTCCTGTATTTCTGAAAAGTACGGTGCCGACATATCCATCGTCGAGATACAGCGCCATCTTTCGGGAAAACAATCGTCTACCGAAGACCCAGCATATCTGGCACTTCGGGATTCCGTCAAGTACGTGACCGGCAGGGAGCCGACGCCCGTGGGCGTGGGAGGCGCCACATGCGCCAACTTCTTTCGTGCCAAGGGATACAACGCATACGTCTGGGAGACCGGAGGAGGAACCCTGCACACACCCAACGAGTATGTGGTGATCGAAGATCTAGTGACCGATGCGAAGGTCTTCGCTACGCTGTTCTACAAACTGTGCGTTTAATCGAACAGGCGGTTAAGCATCCATTCGGCACTGAATTTCTGGATGTCTTCATATTCCTGTCCGTTGCAGACGAAGGCTATCGGCTTTCCGATCGTGTGGGCAATCGAAAGCGCGGCCCCGCCTTTGGCGTCGGTGTCGATTTTGGTGAGTATTATCGCATCAATCCCGATCGCAGCATCGAACACTTTGGCCTGCTCTATGGCGTCGTTGCCAGCCAGAGAATCGCCCACGAACACCTTCAGGTCCGGTTTGGCTATCCTTGCGACCTTTTTCATTTCCTCGATCAGGTTGCTGTTGGTCTGCATCCTGCCAGCGGTGTCTATGAGGACGGCGTCCCTCCTTTTGGACCTGGCATGCTCTATCGCGTCGTATGCGACGGCCGCGGGGTCCGCATCCTGGGCGTGTTTGACGATCTTCGTCCCCAGGCGGTCGGCGTGAATCGTGAGCTGCTCAATCGCGCCTGCCCTGAAAGTATCGCAGGCAGCGAGGACGACGGTCATGTTCTGCTTCTGAAGACGGTTCGCGACCTTCGCTATCGCGGTGGTCTTACCCGTGCCGTTTATTCCGACGAACATTATGACGGCGGGCTTCTGCCTAGTCTCCATCCATGCATCGAAGTCGAATTCGTTGACCTTGAGGACTTCGTGAACCGCATCCTTGACGGCCATCTCGACTATCTCGTCAAGGCTGTATTGGCGGCTGTATTTTTTACCGGTCAGATTTTCACGGACACCGTTCTTTATCTCTTCTGCGACCGAAAAGGCGACGTCGGCTTCAAAAAGGATGACCTCCAGCTCGTCGAGGACGGATTCAAGTTCCTTGTCTTTGATCCTCTTGCCGGAGTCTCCCACCGGGGATGAGGACGCTTTACGCTGTTCCTTTTCCGCCTTTACCCTCTCGCGACGGGAAATTTTTGACGGTTCCTCCGTGAGGGCCTTCTCCGGCTCGGGCGCGGGGCCGGTAGGGACCTCGGTCTTAGGTTCTACAGCAAGCTCCTTCTTCGTTTCGGGAATAGGCGGAGCCTCGTAGACGGTCTCCTGCAGCTTCTCGGGCGTCTTCTTGAAAAGCCCCTTGAGCTTGCTCTTCAGAGAATCAAACATATGATGCGCTCAGGACTGCTGCCTGGCCTCGTACTCTGCGTTTATTGCGTCGGCCAGGTTGTTGGCTGCGTTCTGAACTTCGGAAAAAGCGCTGCCGGCCTTCTTGAGGGCTTCCTGTATCTCGATGACCGCGGAGCCCATGTATTCGCTGGCTTCGCCCAGGTCTTTGTCGACAGACACCCTGCTGCCTATGCCCACGACGGCCTTGCGGCTCCCCGTCACCTTGGCGGCCACAAAGACCGAAGCTCCGATCGGGACCAGGACCTCGTCGCCTTCTCTGGCGTTGGAGAACGCTTTCAGTGTCTCGCGGGCCCTTACCGACTCCTCGAGGGAAGCCTGGAGGATGCCGATCTGCCTGCTCAGGGCGTCCATCTGTCCCTTGTAGGATTCCAGGACCTGCAGAGCCTGACGTAGGTCCTTCTCTTCCATCTTACTCACCAATCTGGTATTTCACGACGTGGTCGGTGACCTTGTCGGCCGGGACCTCGGTGATCTCCGATATCTCAATGTCGCGTCTTTTGAGTCTGTGCTGGCTTCCGAGGGTCGAGAGAGCTTTCTCCCTCACGGTTGCCTCGTCTTCTGCGGCCATCTCGACGGAGAAAATCTGTCTTCCCTGCCTTTTATCGGCGTGCGTACCCTTAATAAGGAATGCCTTCATAATTATTACCAGGTTCGGGAACTATATTTAACTAATAAAGCTTTGGTGGCGGACATGGGCGGCCCCGGTGATGCAGTTGCCGATTTTTCGCCCGGAAAGAGTTTCCCCGCGGTATCCGTGACCGGGCAAAAATGCGGGCTGATGTGCGCTCATTGCATGGGAAGGCACCTGTGCGGAATGACCCCTTCGGAAGATCCGTCAGCTCTGCTCGGAATCGCGGAGGAAGTGATTGGGACTGGGGGCGAGGGGATGCTGCTGAGCGGCGGAAGCGGAAACGAAGGCCGAGTGCCTCTGGCACCTTTCGCTTCGGCGATCAGAAGGATGGCCGATTCGGGTCTTCTCATCAATGCACATCCCGGCATAATAGGCCCCGAGGATGCCAGAATTTTGGTCTCTTCCGGGGTTTCACGGTTCTCCGTCGACGTACATCAGGACCCGGAGGTGATCGGGCAGGTTTTCAATCTGCAAGGTCCCCAAGCATACGAAAGCACGATAGATGCGATATTGGGCGCAGGAGGAATTCCAGTTCCGCATCTGACCGCCGGTTTCGGATGTACGGACATCGTCGGAAGCGCAGAGCTCCTGGTCAAAAAAGGGATACGGCAAGCTGTGCTGCTGGCACTAGTGCCCACCAAGGGAACGGTCTTCGAAAAACGAGGGGCGTCGGAAAGGGACGTGATCGAAGCTCTAGAGATCCTTTACGACATGGGGATATCGGCAACACTTGGATGCATGCGGGACCGCGGCATGAGAGGCCTTGAGATGAAATGCGTGGAAATGGGGGTTAGAAGCATAGCCAACATGTCTCGTGATACCAAGGAACGCCTCGTCTCCGAGGGTTTCAGTGTGAAGTCATTCCGCAGATGCTGCTGCTTCGGTTCAGAATGAGATCTCCGGCGTATCGGAGGCCTTTCCCAGCTGGGCGAACCTTCTTCCGATGAGGAACACAGCGGCGAACTCCGGCACCTCGGTCTCCCCTTCGAGCACGAAACGCTCCCCCTTTATGGTCAGGTCGACGGGTTTTTTGACCGTAATCTCCACGGATTCGTCGGAATATTCCTTCGGTACGGCAAGGTCCAGAGGCTCAAAGTCAGTGAGCTCGTCACGGGTAAGTGGGGTGACCCGCAACCCCCCCTTGCCATGTATGGAGCCGGGAAGTCTTATCAGTCTCTTCACATCGGAGGTGACGGGAGCGTCGACCTCGCCGCTAAGACGGGCCCGCATATCCTCGTCCATTATCTTCACCAGCATCTCCTGGGCCGTCTTCCCCATCGTCGCCATGGTGTTCTTCTCGAAGATGACCTTCCTCGAACGCCTCACATCCTCCTGGACCTTCTCTACCGTGCTGTACTGGGTCTTCTTGATTGAAGGATAGCTTGAGCGCAGGGATTTCGCGTCCATGTCGCAGAAGTCGTTCACAACGTCCATGAGCCCGCTCCTCATCCTCTTCTTCCACCCCCCGGAGTCCTCGGGCGGCACCAGGCGGTCCCTGGCCACGTTGGTCCTCACCCCGCCGCTGACGGCCATCCGTGAAGTTGCGACCTGGTTGTAGGGGAAGACCCAGTCAATGTCGAGACCGGAGCCCAGGACGTAATCGACGACCTCTCTGCGCTCATGTGAACCCAGAGTCAGCACGTCCCTCATCATCACGTGTGCGTGATAACCCCTGCCTCCGGAGAAGGTGAGATGGACATCCTTCTCGTCGAATCCCAGGTCCCCCATGAGGAAGGAGTCGCAGAGCCCCATCATCTCGCTTCTGATCTGCCGCATCATGACAGGATAGGTCATGTTCTCGGCACCCACCAGGTGGTCGGCGTCAAGATCGAATATCAGCTCCGCCCCGAGCCACTCCTTCTCCTCCATCGTCGGAGCCGAGGGCTTTCTGTAGTAGGCTGTTGAATAATAGCTGTGGGCCGGGACGTTGGAGGCCATGAACCTTCGTAGGTCCTCTGCGTTGGCGAACCCCATGTGCCTCTGCATCATGTTCCTGTCGAAGAACATGAAACCGAACTCCCTCCGAGTGAAGCGGTCGGGCAGCATCGGCGCGTTTTCCTTGTAGTACTTCCTGAAACATTTCAGGAGGAACCGGGAGTCCCTGTCCATACCTTCTCCTAGGGCAGGGAACGTATAATTATTTGTCCGTAGCTCTTGGAACATGGCCGGAAAGGTCCCGATATACGACAATCACATACACATGAGCCCTTCCGGTCGGAACGTGGACGCCCTCAGGGAATTCGAGGCGGCCGGGGGCACCGGGCTCACGCTGATAACCCTTCCGTATGCCGAAGTCCGTATCTGCAAGGGCCGGGATTTTTCGGAGTCCTTCGAGATAACATACGGGATGGCCGAAAAGGCGAAATGTGTCACGAACCTGCATATCAACACGGCGGTGGGACCTTATCCAATTCTTCTGCTGGGTCTTGCGGAGGAGCAGGGCATCGAAGCCGCCGTGGAGGCGATGGTGGAAGGAATGGAGATCGCCGGCAAGGCGGTGGCGGAAGGAAAGGCGCAGGCCATAGGCGAGATCGGCAGGCCGCACTTCCCCGTGTCGGATGAGATATGGGAGGCATCCAACGAGGTGATGCTTACCGGCATGCGGATCGCCAAGGAGAACGGATGCCCCGTGATAATACACAGCGAGGCCGGGACCATAGAGACCAACCGTTCCCTGTCGGAGATCGCGAGAAGGGCGGGCCTGGATCCGGGCATGGTCATCAAACATTCCTCTCCTCCGTTCGTAACGGAAGAAGAAACGTTCGGAGTGATGCCATCGATCCCGGCGTCCAGGGATTACATCAGGGAGGCCCTCTCAAAGGGCTCAGACCGTTTCATGGTGGAGACCGATTATTACGACGATCCGGATAAGCCCGGCGCACGCATGTCCGTGAACACGGTGCCCAAGCGTATAAAAGCGATGCTGGCTAATGGCAATATGACCGAGGAGAACGTCCGCAGGGTATGTGGAGACATACCCGAGAAGCTGTTCGGCGGTTGAAACCTTTTTTAACACGATGTTAATTACCGAGACATGAAGGCGAGCGTTCTCTGCGTCTACAACGAAGGTTCCCAACCCAACACTTCGTACATCGGTGCCAAAGGGTTTTCGGTCGTGGTCGAGGTGGACGGCGAGAGGACGATGTTCGGGACCGGGCTCCGCGGACGTTACCTGATCCACAACATGGAACACCTCAGGTTGGATGCCGATTCTTTATCCAGGGTCGTAATATCCCACGGACATGCGGACCACACAGGGGGGATAAATGCCCTGCTGGATGCAAGAAATTCCCCTTTAACGGTGTACGCACCGGAGGATGCATGGGGAGGAAAGGGAATGTTCTCCAAAGACGGCATATCTCTTACAGCTAACGCAGTGCCCAAGGCCGAGAGGAAGGACGTGACCGGATGGACCCGGCTCAGCAAACATCTCTTCCTCACCCCCCCGCTTGAGGCCGGAGGCCTTTCGGAGACGTTCATGGTCCTGGTCGGAGGCAACAGGCCGGTACTGATAAGCGGTTGCTGCCACTGCGGACCCGATGCGGTGCTTGGAAACGTGAAGGAAAAATTCGGTTCCTATCCGAGGGCGATCATCGGGGGCCTGCATCTGGAGAAGGCGCACAAGGAGACGTCTTACGCTGTTGCGGAAACGCTTAGGAACGCAGAGTGCCAGGAACTAAATCTCAATCATTGTACGGGTCCCAAGGGCGCTCTGCGCCTCAGGGAAAAGCTTTCCCTCGAAGGCGTGAAGGAGTACAACGTGGGCGATAAGTTGGAATACGAGCTCGGACTAATATGATTTGGGTGAATATATGAAAGCGGCATGGCATTTCAGGACGGCGTTGACCTTCGCGATTCTGACATTGGTGTTCGCGGCGGTAGGGTGGGTCGTCGGATGGATGTTCGACAGCCCTCTCATGGGTCTCGTGGCCCTTGTGATAGTGGCCGTGCTGATGCTCTCTCTGTCGGCAATATTCTCGAAGAGCAGGGCCCTCAGATCCAACAAAGCCAAGATCGTCACCGAGCAGGAGGAGCCGAGGCTGTTCAGTATCGTTAGGTCCGTTGCCGAAAAGGCAGGTGTCCCGATGCCCGAGGTCGGAATCACCGAGGACTACATGCCCAACGCCTTCGCCACCGGACGCAGCCCAAAGGATGCGGCCGTCGTTGCAACCAGGGGCCTCCTAAACATGCTTCCCGACGACGAGCTGGAGGGCGTTATCGCACACGAGATGTCGCACGTGAAGAACCGTGACATACTCGTGATGTCAGTTGCCTCAGCGGTCTCGGCGATCATTGCGTTCGTCGGCCGTTTCGGTATTTATTTCGCGCTGGCAGGTTCAGGAAACAACAAGAACGGAGGGGCGATGCTGCTGGTCGCGCTTGTGATGTACATATCGCTTCCCATTGCTGCCCTTATCCTTCAGATGAGCATATCCAGGAAGAGGGAGTACCTCGCGGACGAGTCTGCGGCGGAGATCACCGGAAACCCCGCGGCCCTGGCCGGCGCACTGGTGCGCATAGAGAAAGGCTGCGACAGCCCGGCCAACGATTATCACAACCCCGCCTATTCCTCGGTCTGGATATCGAACCCTTCGGGGACCAGGAGGACCCTGACCGAAAGGATATTCAGCACCCACCCGTCGACCAAGGACAGGGTGGAGCGCCTGATGAAGCTCGCAGAGGGGTACGGGGACTTCGAAGGTCCGGCGGTTTACGACAACAGCGCGGACGGTACCACGGACCCCTTCTTCCACAAGTGAATCACTTGACGGGCTCCCACTTGGAGATCTCGTTGACCTTGGAAAGGGTGGACCCCCTCCTGATCTCTTCGCGGGTGCGGTCCTCGTGCTCGTGCACGTCCAGCGCGCGGTTGGCGACCTCGACGGCCTCTTCCTTGGGCACCACGATCAGCCCGCTCTCGTCGCCTATTATCCAGTCTCCCGTGCGGACCCTCTGTCCCCCGACCGTCACCTCGATGCCGATGCCGCCGTAGCCCTTGGGCTCTCCGGCGCATGGGACCGCCATCCTGGCGAAGGCAGGGAACTCCATCTTCCTGATGTCGTCTATGTCCCGTATGCTGCCGTCTATCACCACGCCTGCGCATCCGGCGACCATCGCGGAGGTAGCGGCCAGTTCTCCCCATACGGCCATCCATCCGCCTCCCACGTCCACGACTATGACGTCGCCAGGTTTCGCCCGGTCTATGGCTTCGACAGGTTTCGCCCAGTCTCCGTTAGCGGTTTGTACCGTAAGGGCGCGGCCCACCATACGGCTGCCGTCTTTGATGTAAGGCTTCAGGCCCAGTATTATTCCTTTTTTATGATAGGCGTCTGATATATTACACGTGGAAACCCTGGAGAAAGCCTCGAAAAGGCTGTCCTCCGTGTATTTCTTTGCAAGGGCGGTGTCCACCTTGGAGCCCTCCATGGAGGATTTTATTGCCGCCGCCGCGGCACGGATGTCAGCCGCCTTCAGGATCCCTCCGCCCACGATGATCACAGATGCGCCCGCCTCAACATATCTGCCGGCGTTTTCTGCGGTGATGCCGCCTGCCACGGCAACCGGGACCGACGTCGAGTCGACTATCTCTCTCAGAAGGTCTTCCGGAGGAGCCTCCCCTTTCATCTGTGTGTCTATCCCCATATGCAGACATACGTATGACACTCCCAGCCCTGCGACCTCTTTGGACCTCCTTATTTTGTCTGGCACGTTGATCATGTCGACCATTATCTCGGCGCCGTACTTTCTTCCCGCGGAAACGGCTTCGGACACGGTCGAGTCGTCCGCCAGGCCCAGTACCGTGATTACGTCGGCGCCCGCCTTGGCCGCAATCTCCACCTCAAAAGCGCCCACGTCCATGGTCTTCGTGTCAGCCACTATCTTTCTGTTGGGGAATTCCTTTCTCAGGATGCGTATGGCGTCAGCACCTCCGCTCTTTATCAGAGGAGTTCCTACCTCTATCCAATCTGCACCTCCCTCTACCGCCTCCTTTGCGATGGGGACGCTGCGCCCGACCTGCATGATATCGAGAGCAACTTGAAGTAATGCGCACATGGGATTCCAATCTGCAGGGGCTTATTTACACTTATTGAGGAAGTGCCACTCAGCTCGCCCGTCTATCATCAATAACAGCTCTTAAACGTTCATCACGGTGGCGGCCCTCTATCCCCTATCGTGTTTAAACATGCTTCCCAAAAGGTATATGTCCCGAACGCCATGACCCGAACCGCATGTCCGAGAGAAAAATGGCCAAAGAGCCTAGGCCCATGAGGGACAGGAACAAAGTGTCGGTCCTTTTCGTCGACCGAAAGAACGAACTTCAGTCCCAGCTCGCAGAGTACTACACCAACAAGCAGTTCCCGGGGACGTACCAGGCCTTCAGCGCCGGACCAGAACCCGACATAATCGACTGCGACATGATAATAACAATGTACACCGAATCTGAGGATATCAGGCGCCAGAGGTCGAAAGGCTTCGAGAGCGAATATCTTCCCGAAGACCACGGCTACGACTACGTGATATACACTCAGCCTGACGTTTTCGAGGAACTTGCTGGCAAGACCGTCTGGAAAGGAAAGCAGATCCTGGCCGATATGGGGTCCAGGGACGACTTTGTCGCCACCGACGACAAGGAGCTTTCCGAAGAGTACAAGCGCATGGCACTCAGGATACGTGACTGGGTCAGGGAGAACATGGACGACCCCGGGAAACTAAAGAAGCTGGTGTCCGCCTGAGCCCTCTCCTAGGTATTTTCGGCCGCGCCCGGCTTTTCACAACTTATTTAGTATGAATCAGGATATCATGGGAAAGTGAAGAAAGAACTCGTGCTGCAGATTTGGAATGCCCTCGGTGACGACACGGTGACGACTCCCGAGGCCAACAGGCGGCTCGGGGGATTTTTCGACGATAAATGCCCTGACGACCTTGCAAAGACCTTCACAAAGCTGAGGAAACAAGGGCTTCTCAAAGGAAAGGTATCTCCGCAGCAGGGCGGATGGATATGGTGGGCAGACGAGGAATGCCGCTCTGCGCTGGAAGGGGGCGTTCTCGATGGTTAACTATCAGGACGGAGACATCCAGACCGCCTGGGACGAGATCTTCGGAACATTCGAGCAGTACCGTATCGCGATAGCCAACATTGCGGCCGCATATCCGGACATAAAGAGTCTCGAGGTCCGTTATTCGGACATGGACACCTACGACACGGACTTCGCCATGTTCGTGCTCGACAACCCCGACAGGTGTCTGAAGATAGGACAGGATTGCGTGCATTCGCTCATGCCGCCGTCCTGGGACGGCAAGGACAGGATAAACCTTAGGATCATGGGACTTCCGAGGGACGCAACCGTCGATATACGCCGCCTCAGGGCGAAGAACCTGGGGAAACTCGTGGCGGTCGAGGGGCTCGTGAGGAAGGTCACCACCGTGAGACCAAGGATGACCCATGCGCTTTTCACATGTGCCAGATGCGGAGCGGAGCAGTGGGTCCCCCAGAAGGGGATGCTGCTCAACGAACCCATGATGTGCATCAATCCCGACGGCAGTTGCAACAAGCAGTCGACACGTTTCATTCTCAACGACAAGGACTCCAAGTACATAGATACCCAGAAGATAGAGATCCAGGAGAGCCCCGAGGGGCTGAGGGGAGGAGCCCAGCCGGAAAGGCTGGCCGGATTCCTGGAAGACGACATATCCGGAGCGGTCACGGCCGGAAACCGTGTCACCATGAACGGGATAATACGTTCCGTAGAGAAGCCAGAACGTGATAAGTCCACGGTCTTCGACATATACATGGACATACTGTCCATCGAGTTCGAGCAACACGAGTATGACGAGATACAGATAACCGACGCAGACGAGAAGAGGATCCTGGAGATGTCCAAGGACCCGGACCTTTTCCGCCAGATAGTCGCATCCATATCCCCGACGATCTACGGCCTGGACGAGGTGAAAGAGGCACTGGCTCTGCAGCTCTTCGGCGGATGCCACAAGGACATGGACGACGGCACCTCCATAAGGGGAGACATGCACGTACTTCTGATCGGAGACCCGGGAGTGGCAAAGTCCCAGCTCCTGAGATACATGAGCAATCTCGCGCCGAGGGGCATATACGCGTCCGGGAAATCGGCCAGCGCCGCCGGCCTGACGGCAGCGGCCGTAAAGGACGACTTCGGAGACGGGAGATGGACCCTCGAGGCGGGCGCCCTGGTCCTCGCCGACAAGGGTCTGGCATGCATCGACGAGCTTGACAAGATGACGACTCAGGACAGGTCGTCGCTCCACGAGGCCATGGAGTCCCAGAAGATATCCGTTGCAAAGGCAGGAATAACGGCCACCCTCCAATGCAGATGTTCGATGCTGGCAGCCGCCAATCCCAAATATGGGAGGTTCGAGGACAACGACACGATCACAAACCAGATCGAACTGCCGCCGGCTCTGATGTCCCGTTTCGACATGATCTTCGTGCTCACGGACAGGCCGGACAAGAAGAGGGACAAGGACATCACGGAACACATCCTCAAGGCGCACCGCCGCGGGCAGGCCAGGATGATCAAGGAAGGAACGGTCCTGCAGGGCGTGGATACAGGCATGATCCTTGAGTCCACCGAGGACATACGCCCGCACTTCGACATGGAGACCCTGAGAAAATACGTTGCGTATTCCAAGCGCATCACTCCCGTGATGACCGACGAGGCGGCCCGCATAATCGAGGCAAGCTATCTGGAGATCAGGAAGATGGGCGAGGGCCAGAACAAGTCGGTCCCCATCACCGCCAGGCAGCTTGAGGCGTATGTCCGTCTGTCCGAGGCTTCGGCAAGGATGAGGCTTAGCTACGTTGTAACCGATGCGGACGCCAACCGCGCCGTGGACATGGTCGAATTCTATCTGGGCAAGATAGCTGCGCCGGACGGCGGCCAGTGGGACATCGACAGGGTGGCCACCGGCGTGTCCAAAAAGGACAGGGACACCGTTAAAATAATACGCGACATAGTGGACGAGTTCGGTGCGGACACGGGCATGTCCACCGAAGAGATAATCGTCCATGCAAGTTCACAGGGCGTTTCGAAGGACGAGACGCTGAAAGTAATCAAGAAGATACACGAGGCCGGAGATTTCTATTCTCCGTCGGCCGGAGTTTACAAGAGGGCCTGAAATGATAAGAGCCAGGATTCACAGGCACGGCGAGGAGAGGCTGCTTGCCGCATGCGACGAGGAACTCGTCGGCAAGACATTTAGGGACGAGGTTTCCAAGGTAACGCTCACGGAGGCATTCTACGGTATCGAGGCGATCTCAGAGGATACCCTCGTGGAACGCATGGGCTCGGTAACGATAATGAACCTGTTCGGCGAAAGGGCCGTGGCCGCGGCGATCGCGAAAGGATACGTCTCGCCGGAGAACGTAATGGTAGTCGCCGGGATAAAACACGCCCAGGTGGTGCTCATATGAGGTTCTGCGTCAAATGCGGCAAGGATCTCGAGAGGACCATCGGCGGCCTCTGCACCGATTGCTACTTGGACGGCAGGAAGTTCACGACCCTGCCGCACCACGTGGACCTGGAGGTCTGCGCCGTTTGCGGAGAGTACTATCTCGGCGGAAAATGGGCCCCCTCCGGAAGGAGGAAGGCGGCGGAAGATGCGGCCGTCGAGCACCTGGGCGCGCTCAACGGCAGCCGTGTGAAGTTTGTGGAGACCTTCTCTGAAGAGCAGGATCCACGCACCTATTTAGTGAAGGTCATTTCCGAGATGGCGGTAGAGGACGTGGAGGTGGAGGCCGAGGCTTCCACCATAGTCAGGATAAAGAACACCGTATGCAAGAGGTGCTCCAGGATCCAGGGCAGCTACTACGAATCCATACTCCAGGTGCGTTCCGAGGAGAGGGCTCTCGACGAGGACACGATGTCGGAAATAGTAAGCATGGTGACGGACTATGTGGACCAGCAGTCCAAGGTCAACCGCCAGTACTTCATATCCAAGGTGGAGAAGATGCACGGAGGCGTTGATTTCTATCTTTCCTCGATAGCCCTCGGACGCATAATGGCCAAGATGGTCTCCGACAGGTACAGCGGCGAGAACAAGGAGTCGGCGAAGCTGGCCGGCCGTACGGACGACGGCCAGGACATGTATCGCATAACATACCTTGTGCGCCTTCCGGAGTTCAAAGCCGGAGATGTGGTAGTTTACAACGGCAGACATTACAAGCTTGTCAGAATCTTCGGTACCGGAGGGCGCCTTCTGTCCCTCAAGGATTTCAAGGAGATATCCATACGCAGGCCGGACATGCCTTCGCTGAAGGTGTACCGCAAGAGGTCCGAGCTGAAAGACGCGACCGTCGTAAGCGGGGGGTATCCGGAAATCCAGATCCTGGACCCGTTGAGCTTCTCTACCGTCGAGATCAGGGTCCCCGAGGGTGAGATGATCGGAGAGACCGTAAAGGTCACAGACATCGACGGCGTTCTGTACTACGTTCCGTAAACGTTTTTCAGTACCTCGCCCATGCGCCTGCATGATCAAACTCCCCGAGCCTCTGGAAGACGTCGTGTTCAACCTGCTGAAGGCCTCCAACACCAAACTGCCCCCCGACGTGGGATGGGCCCTGGAGGCGGCCGCAGGATGGGAGTCCGATGCTACGGCCTATTCCCAGCTCGGTGCTATAATGGACAACGTCCGAAAGGCCGAGTTCCTTTCCCGTCCCATGTGCCAGGACACAGGCATACCTGTATTTTTCGTCAGGGGGAAGTTCGACTCTTCCATGGTCGGCGCGATCGAAAGAGGGATAGCCAGGGCAACGAAGGAGATACCCCTAAGGCCCAATACGGTCGATCCCCTGACCCGCGAGAACCACGGCGACAACCTCGGCGAAGGCATGCCCATCGTCCACTTTGTCCCCACCGGCGACGATTTCACCGAGATAACCGTAATGCCTAAAGGCGCAGGATCGGAGAACATGACCCGCCTGGCGATGCTCAACCCCTCGGACGGGGCGGAGGGGGTCATGAGAACGATAATAGACGCCGTACTCGACGCCGGAGGACGGCCCTGTCCTCCCGGGATAATCGGAGTGGGCATCGGAGGAACATCGGAAAAGTGCGTTTCCATGGCCAAAGAGGCGTTGCTCCTACCGGTAGGAGAAGACAATCCCGACCCCGAGCTCAGGAAGATGGAGGAGGAGATATTCGTGAAACTGAACGGAAGCGGCCTGGGCCCCATGGGCCTAGGAGGCGCAACAACTGTGCTCGGAGTGAGGATCAGGAAGGCGGCCTGCCATACCGCAAGCCTCCCGGTCGCGGTAAGCATCGGGTGCTGGGCAAACCGCAGGGCAACCGCCAGGATCACCTCTGACATGGTAGAGTATACCCAGGGGGCGTTCCCTTGATACTGGTCTCTCCATTGGACGAGAAGACCGTCAGATCGCTCAGGCTCGGCGACACGGTGTATATAAAAGGCCCAATCGTCACCGGCAGGGACGAGATGCACAAGAGGGCCATCGAAAAGGCCCGTGCAGGCGAAGATGTTCCGGAAGAGCTGTTCGGATCGGTCCTGTACCACTGCGGCCCTATCATGGTCCAGCGCGGAGAAAAATGGATTCCCGTATCAGCAGGCCCCACCACCAGCGCCAGGATGAATTCTTTGGAACCCGAGATGATAGAAAGGTTCGGGATAAGGGCGATCATCGGCAAAGGCGGCATGTCCCGGGAGGTCGGGGAGGCGATGAAGAAGCACGGATGCGTCTATCTCGCCGCAGTGGGAGGTACGGCCGTGTCCCTGGCCGAAGGCCTGGGCGAGAGCAAAGGGTCGGAATGGAGCGACCTGGGCATGGCCGAGGCCATGTGGAAGTTCAAAGCAGAAAGGCTGGGCCCGTTGATTGTGGCCATGGACGCCCAGGACGGCAATCTGTACGAAGAGGTCAGAGAGAAACTTAAGCGATGATCATTCCTCGTCGTTCACGATCTTAAGTTTGCCGTTATGCCTCTTTACGTAGACGACGTAGGCAGTCACAGCTATCAGGAGTATCCCTCCTATGAAAAGGCCCACCAGTGTGAAAAGGTGCTGCAGGTCCAGTCCCCAGTAGGTCTGCACGGGGGTCAGCTCGAGGTAGAAGTCGCACGTTCTGGAGCTGCTGCCGGTTCCTACGGTAATGTTGTACTGCACGGCTTCTTCGAAACCTCCGCGCTTCACCGTCACGGTGTAAGTTCCGGGCTCGCACTCTATGCTGTATTTTCCGTCGGCCTCGGTGGTGTCCGTTCCTTCCACGTCGCCCGCCTGGTCAAAAAGGGTGACCGTTGCACCGGATATCAGATCGGACCCGTACTTGACGGTCCCGACCACGGTCATGTTTTTGTCCACCGTGTACTCGTACATCGCCCTCACGCTGCCCAGGTCGAGGGCGGTGCCGGATATTGTATAATCTCCGAGATTGATCGCTTCACATACCATTATCTGGGTCCCGGTATCGTACGTCAAAATCACGGTGCTGTCGGTCAGGTCGGTGTAGTATGTACCCGGCAGAACGACGGTTAAACTGCCGTCCGTGCCAGAAGTGACCTTTATCGAGACTGCGATCTCGGCATCTTTAGCATTCCAGTCCAGACGGACATCCGCCTCGGAAAGGGGCTTCCCGTCGCTGTCTTGGGCTATCCCCGTGAAGGTAAAATCTTCGGCCGCATAGGCTTCGTCGATGTTCAGCACCAGTCCCGCCATCGGCAGAACCAGGACCGAGATAAGGAGCAAGGCCATGATCCGAAATTTCATGGCATGAACATTGTATGCGCAGATATAATCCTTTTTTGTTCAGAAAGAAGAAAAATAAATACGGTGTAACACTAAGGACAAGGGATTGGGCATAGCGATGATAGAGAGATCTAATACGGTGTATACGAAGGAAGAGGTCATGGGCGTCATGGAGCCCCTGATCTCCACATGGTTCGAAGAGCGGTTCGACGGTCTCACCGAACCTCAGGCCAAGGCCATTCCGCTCATACACCAGAGAAAGAACGTGCTCGTGTCCTCCCCCACAGGCTCGGGGAAGACGCTTACGGCGTTCACAAGCATCATAAACGAGCTCACCAAGTACGCCAGGGCGGGGACGCTGGAGGAGAGGATCTACTGCATCTACATCTCGCCGCTCAAGGCGCTGGCCAACGATGTCAACCGAAATCTCAACGAGCCGCTGGACCAGATGGCGCAGGTCGCCACCGACCACGGCTTCGAGCCCCCCGGCATCAGGGTAGCCGTACGCTCGGGGGACACTCCCCAGAGCGAGAGGCAGAAAATGGCCCGCCACCCTCCTCACATCCTGATCACCACGCCCGAATCCCTGGCCCTCGTTATATCGGCGCCCAAGTTCAGGGAGAGCCTGAAAAAAGTAGAATGGGTGATATTGGACGAGATACACGACATATGCGATTCGAAGAGGGGCGCGTTCCTCTCGCTGACGTTGGAGAGGCTCAATGACTGGTGCGAGACGGACTTCTCTCGAATCGGACTGTCTGCCACCCTTGCCCCCATGGAGGCGATCGCAGGATACCTGGTCGGTAACAACAACGACGGCTCGGTAAGGGACGTCACGATTGTGGAATCCGATTCGAAGAAGCAGCTGGATCTCCGAGTGATATGCCCGTCTGCGGATATGACCGCTCTGTCATCGGAGATGGTCAACTCCATGATGTACGACCAGCTCAAGGAGCTCATCGACGGCCACGAGACAACTCTGGTGTTCACAAACACCCGTTCGGGGGCGGAGAGCGTTGTGTACAAGCTAAAAGAGCGCGGACTCGAGAACATCGAGGTCCACCACAGCTCCCTGGGTAGGGAGACGAGGCTGGACGTGGAGGAGCGGCTCAAGAGGGGGGAGATCAAATGCGTGGTATCCTCGACGTCTCTGGAACTGGGCATCGACATAGGTTCTGTTGACCTCGTTTGCCAGATCGGCTCTCCCAAATCGGTGGCCAAGGGCCTTCAGAGGATCGGCCGCAGCGGCCACAGCTTCGGACGGGTGGCCAAGGGCCGCCTCCTGGTCTTCGACCCCGACGACCTGGTGGAATGTGCCGTCATGTGCCGCGCCGCACATCGCGGCGACATAGACCGTGTCGGCATACCCGAAAACTGCCTGGACGTCCTCGCCCAGGCAATCGTAGGGATGAGTTTGGACAACAGATGGGATGTGGACGCCGCATTCCGTCTGGTAAAGGGGTCCTACTGCTACAGGAACCTGACCAAGGAAGAGTTCCTCAGCGATCTTAGATATCTCGGCAGCCGCGACGATTTCGAGGGCGTGTATTCGAAGATATGGTTCGACGAGGACGAGAACCAGTTCGGCAGGAAGAAGGGGGCCAGGATGATCTACTACCTCAACCTGGGCACGATCCCGGAAGAGGCCAACTACAAAGTGGTCACCGGCCACGGTTCCATCGCGGGCGAACTTTCCGAAAAGTTCGTCGAGAGGCTATCTCCGAGGGACGTCTTTGTGTTGGGCGGGCGGTCCTTCGAGTTCGTCAGGTCCAAGGGCATGACCGCATTCGTCAAAGAGGCAACGGGAAGGAAGCCAACCGTCCCGTCTTGGGCAGGCGAGATGCTCCCCCGGAGCTTCGATCTTTCAATGGACATCGCCAAGTTCAGGAAGGAGATGTCCGAACGCTTGGAATCCGACACCGGAACGCTGATTTCGGAGATGTCGGAGGACCTGGACATAGACGAGGGTTCCGCGAGGAGCATAGTCTCGTACTTCAGGGAGCAGAAGGCAGTGGCCGGTTTCATTCCCGACTCGGAAAAATTGGCCATCGAGGAGTATATCGACCCGTCCGGAAATCAGAGGCTGGTCTTCCATTTCCCCTTCGGGAGGAGGGTCAACGACGCGCTTTCCCGCGGATACGCATATCGCCTTACGAACATCCTCGGAACCAATGTTTCGGTCACGGTCTCCGACGATAACTTCATGATCGGCACATCGCGCAAGGTCGAAACATACAAGGTCCCGGGCATGCTGAAGTCCAGAGACCTGGAGCAGATACTGCGCAAGGCGATAAAAGATTCTGAAATATTCAAACTTAGGTTCAGGCACACCGCGTCCCGCAGCTTCATGATACTCAGGAACTACATGGGCCGTTCGATTTCGGTCAACAGGCAGCAGATACGGTCGTCATATCTTCTCGAAGAGCTTGGCAATATGGAGAACATGCCGGTCATCGAGGAGACGTACAGGGAGATAATGGAGGACGACATGGACATCCGCAACGCGGAGCACGTCCTGAGGCTGATCGAAGAAGGGAAAATGAAGGTCGAGACCGTGGCGTACACGGGGACCCCCTCGCCGTTCGCCCACAGCGCCATAATTTCAAGTTTCTCCGACATAGTGCTGATGGAGGACCGCTCCGCTCTGTTGAGGGAGCTTCACCGTAAGGTGCTGTACCGTGCGCTGGGAGATGCGGTCAAAGAGTTCGAGTTCGACGAAGATCAGATCATACCCTACTTCCGGGAGAAGATCGGGCGCATCCAGACCAAGGAGGATATCGTCCCGATGCTTATGCGCACAGGTCCTCTTCAGGCACTACGCGAGCGCGGACGGAACATCTACGCATACTCGGACGAAGACAAGAAGACCGTGGACAAGTGGATAAGGGAGCTGCTTTTCGAGGGAAGGATAGGCTCGGTCTTCATGGACGAACCATATGTCATGGCTGCCGAGGAGGTCCATTACTATGCGGCGGCCACAGTCAAGGAGCGCGAGATGACGGAGGTCGACGCCAAGGTCCTGGAAGAAGTCACGACGGACACGCCTATCAACCAGATCTCCGAGTCCCTGGAGGTCAGCGAGGACATGGTCTATCGTTCGATCAGGAAGCTGGAGTCTATGTACAGGGTCGCCAGGACCGCCGTCACCGGGAACGGGAAATGGCTTTACTCCAAGGCGGAATATCCTGCCGTCGACAGGAACTCGGCCGTCGACAGGATAATAACCAGGCATCTGGAGTGTTTCGCTCCGGCCACCTCGGCCGAGGTCGCGTTCTCCCTTTCACTGACAGATGAAGAGGCCAGAGCATCACTGGAGTCGCTTCTTAGCAGCGGTGAGGTCGCCAAAGGCAGGTTCCTGATATCCGAAGGCGACCAGTACATGCTGAAGACCGACAGGATGAGGCTCCGGGCCGGCAAGGAGAACGTGTACAGCTTCGAGGCGGTTGAAGAATACCGCGCCTCCAAAGGGCGCAGGTTCGATAACATCGAGGGATATTTCAAATTCTACGGGTCGGCCGGAAGCGAAATCGATGTTTTCAGCAGGGTCAGGGATTTCAAGCTGAAAGACTGGCAGAAGATGAGGGAGTCCGGGAGGATACTGCTGGGAAGGTTCATGCGCGGGCGCGTAAGATACGTGCTTTCGGAAGATGCCGACAGGTTCGCAGCCCTCAGGTCCGACGAGACCGAGCCCGGGGACGAAAAGGTCCTCAATATGATCGACGGGATGGGCACGGCCACACTTCGCCAGCTGGTCGGCGAGATGAACATGGACAAGGATGCCATCAAGGAGGCCGTCTACCGCTTGGACAGGTCCCTCAAGATAGTAAGGGCGTTCGGCGAAAGGGAAGACTGGGGGACGGAGAACACCTACATGGCATATCGCCCGGGACCGGTCGCGGGGGACCCCCTCAGGGACCTTGCCGAACAGACCGTGAGGGCGTATGGACCACTTCCCTCCCAGGCCCTGAGATACATTCTCGGTGTGGCCCCCGAGGACGCCAAAAGGCTGATGGATGACATCGGAGCCTCCCAGATCATAGTCGGCGACTCGCAGACACAGATGTTCGTCTTCGAAGACGAGCTGGAGGCCCTGGACGGCATCCACGGGCGCGAGTCGAAGATCCGTCTGTGCACGCCTTTCGATCCGGACATATCGTCAAAGTGGGCGGAGCTGTCCGCCCGTTACGGCGACAGCTGGGTATATCCGCTGATCAAAGGCTCGTCGGTGGTGGGGGCCCTCGAGATGTGGGAAATGTCCGGATGCATAGAGATACGCGCATTCGACCTGGACTCGGTCGAACTGTTGCCTGCGGCCCTGGCCTCTATAGACGACATCATGGTCTTCTTCAGGATGAAGAACACAGACATAGTCCGCATCAGGGAAGTGATGGGAAAGGACGTCTCCGCCATCGGTACCGAAGAGAAGAAGAAGATAGAGGATGCGGGCTACGTGATGGTCAACGGTTTCTATGCCAAGGGAGGCCTGGTCCAATACACCATTACAGACGACGAATTCCTCAGCTATGTCTTCGAGAAGCAGCGGGCGGGCGACAACGACAGGTATCCCACGGTGATGAACGCCGTCAGGGCCCGTGGTTACATCCGCGGCGATCAAGAGATATACACGAGGGTTCTCGACAAGACCACTCTGAAAAAACAGCTGGAGCGCGGATACATGGTGAAAACATCGCTGTACCCAGCCTTCATAGGGTACACCACCGAAGAGTTCGCAAGACTGTACAGGGCGGCGAAGTCGGAGGAGCTGGGCGGAGACGAGAAGCTGGTATTCTCCATCGTCTCCAACCATTCTCCCATATCCAGGAAAGAGATAGTGTCGGGATCTCCCATTTCAGAGCCGCGCACCTTGGATGCTCTGAACTCCCTGTCAAAGATGTCCGCGGTGTATCAGGATTCCGATTCATATTACAGCCCGGTACCAATGCCGAATGTTACCAGGGAAGATGCGTTCAAGGAAATAGCCAGGCATCACTTCTACGACTTCGGGATATTCTCCGCAGAGAACCTTTCGCGTTTCATGTCCGCCCGCATGTCCGATGTGAGGTCGACCCTGGCCGCCCTTGAGGCCGAGGGGTTGCTCAAGAAGGGGTTCTTCATAAGGGACGACCCCACGCTCATGTGGATGCTCGCCTCCGACATCGGGAAGAAGCAGAAGGTCCACAGGGGGACGTTCGTACTCAACACACAGGACAATCTGCACGTGTACCTGAGGCAACACATAAAGGGCGAGATCGGGCAGTCACGTGCGGTGATATTCGAAGGGACGAGGATATCCGGCTCCTTCGACGGAAAGCTCACGCATGCAGGTTCAAAGGTAGAGAATTTCGAAGGTTCGGACCGTGCGTACAGGTTCCTCAGCGACTCGGCGAGGTCCCTGGGAGTATCCATCGAGAGCGGCAGGTCCGTAGAGCAGGATGACGATTGGGACGCGGTGGAGTTCTACCTCAAATCAAACCCGGGAGCCGTCACACGCAAGTGATTTATAACAAATTGAACTATCGTTAAGTTATGAAGATACCTTGTGAGATAGTCGTTTGGTACGTCCTCCCCACCATCCGCAGGGAAATAGCCAGGGAGCTTGTTTTCGAGCACGGCATGACCCAGGCTCAGGTGGCAAGGAAATTCGAGGTAACAGACGCCGCAATATCCCAATACCTGAAGAAGAAACGCGGGGAGAACGAGATAATACAGAACAGCGAGAGATATCCCCTGTTCTCTAAGGAGATAAAGAACTCCGCCGGGAGGCTGGCGGCCGGCGACGCCGATTTCGTCACGGAGATGTGTAAGCTCTGCTACACGGTAAAGAACTGCGGCATGCTAGCCGAGATATACGAGCAGTATACCGGCTACGACGCCCCACAGTGTGCGATGGCGGACGCCGAGATTCAGAGGATGATGCTCAAAGAGTGATACAGGAGCTCCTGTGCGTATCCGGCGTACCTTCCGAAGATGCGCCTTCCTGCCGAAGAGACCTCCTCGTAGCTTCCCTCGACCCCGTATACTTCTCTCATGGACTTTGAGATTCTCGCGTCCACCGGGAACGCCTCCAGGTGTCCGTATGCGAAGATCGCGACACAGTCGGCGACCTTCGGGCCTATTCCGTTGATTTTCTTAAGCTCCTTCACGCAACCCTCGTAATCGAGCTCCTCAAGGGATGCCAGGTCATAGGTGCCGTTCTCGACCTTCTCGGCGAACTCAACGAAACGCCCCTCGCGGTATCCCAGGCGGCATTCGCCTATGCTTCCGCACCCGTCCAATATCTGCCCCGGCGTGGGGAAGGAATGTGCCCCGCCGAGGTCCGTTCCGAACAGAACGCATACGGACTCGACCATCTTTGCGATACGTTTCACGTTGGCGTTGGTAGCCAGAATATATGTGGCAGTGCACTCCCACAGGTCCTGCCTGAGGATCCTGAGCCCGGGGCATACGGCCGCAAGGCCGGCGATGTACGGGTCCCTTCCGGAAATCTCCTCCATTATGGCCGGAAGGTCGTCCTCCGAACGGAAATACCTCCTGATCCGTTCCTCGCTGCATCCTTCGCACCGGAATCCGCCGTCCCTCTGAACGAGCTCTACCTTATCGTTGCCGAGGACCCCTTTCCATAAGTCGCCGTCCTTTCTCCAGCGGTGGGCCTGGCCACATCCGAGGGTCGCGTCCAGGTCGACTTCCATATGGATTTCCATGGTACCGCCGATGCCTTTTCGATAATAATTAGTTGCGTCGGGGCGGTTCTCGGCAATAGAGGGCGAACGTAGTGCAGGACCAAATATCCAGGCATTTTATTTCAAACAAAAATAATATTGACGGGAACTGCACCGTGACGTCGGGGGATGTAAATACGCAAAAGGTTCTCCACCCGGTATGAGATTCGGTCCCGCAGGATACCCTTCCGAAGGCAAGACGCCCATCGGATCTTTGGAATACACCAGGTCGCTGGGCCTTGACGCGCTCGAGGTGGAGCTTGTGCGCGGAGCCCGTGTTTCCGAGGAGAGGGCCAAAGAGATCGGCGCGGCCGCGGAGCGGCTGGACATCAGGCTATCCTGCCATGCCCCCTATTTCATAAGTTTCAATTCGGAGGCTGCCGAGACCAGGGAAAAAAGTGTAGCATGGGTCATGGACACCGCGCGCGTTGCCCACAATATGGGCGCCAACATAATCGTAATACACGCCGCCTCTTACGGCAAACATCCGGAAACGGCGACGGACTCGGTGATCGAAGGTCTTTCCGTCTGCAAGGACAACATGGACAACGAAGGCATCAGGGACGTGGTACTGGGGGTCGAGACCATGGGAAAGAAAGGCCAGTTCGGTACCTTGAGCGAGATCGAGGAGGTCATGGACAGCGTTGACGGCGTACGCCCGGTGCTGGACGTGGCCCATGTTCACGCCAGGAACGGAGGATACCTGAAGACCGAAGACGACATGCGCGATCTTCTCGGGGAGTTCTTCCCCCTTTGCGGCGACAGGGCCCATTTTCACATAAGCTGCATAGAATACGGCGACAAAGGCGAGAAGAACCACCTGCCGCTGGAGGCAAGGGACCCCGACATGCAGCTTCTCGCCAACGTTTTGGAAGACTCATCAAAGGACTGCACATTTATATGCGAATCTCCCAGGATAGCGGCGGACGCAGTGGTGTTCAGGGATATGTTCCCCAAGTACCGGCGCTGATTTCTGTGTAAAGCTTTAAAAGCAATATCTCATTTGCGGCTCATACGCCACTGTGGCTCAGCGGTAGAGCGGCGGTTTCGTAAACCGTAGGCCGGGGGTTCGATTCCCTCCAGTGGCTCCATTCTTTATCTCAGAGGCTCCCATACCGTCGCGCGCAGCCTGTTCACGGACCTGAAGCGGTATATTCCGTCTTCCGACCGTTCTTTCAGTATGTCCCTTGCCGCCGCGACCGCCTCTTTTTCGATTCCGAAGAACGGGAACATCCCCGTTTGTCTTCTTACAGCCTCTTCAACCGGCATGTCTATCGCCACCGCAGCCGAGAATTCGCGGCTCTCCGGCCACCTCCCGGAGGCCTTCAGCTTCTCCACGATGTCGTCGGTGGTCCTGGAGGCGAAACTGTAGTCCTTCCCAAGCCTTGCCCATATTTCGGACTGCAGGCGGTCTCCCCCGTTTTCGATCCAGGAGACCATGGCGCAGGAACCGGAAGAAAGGCGTTCCATGCGCTCTATCGAATCCACGGTCCCGGAACCGGAGCATAGCGAGGCAAAGACGACATCCCACCTTCTTTCCGGCTCGAAGACGTTCCAATCGGTCTCGATCCTCTCTAGGTTAGTTATGCCATATGACGCCGCGACAGCGAACAATCTGTCCAGCATCTTAGAGGAATAGTCCAGGCACGACACGGACCTGGAACGGCGGGACATCGGCAACGAATAAGTGCCGGGGCCGCTCCCGACCTCCAGAACGTCGCGGGTCATGTCCAGGCAGCCCAGTCCCGCAAGCCACTCCACTATGCGTTCGGGCATATCCCCCTGCTGCTCGGCGGTGTATGTCTCGGCGAAGATGTTCCAGAACCTTATTTTCTCGTGTTCGGGGACGTCTTCTCCGTCAAGGGGATGCAGGGGGGCCATCAGCAACCTTCATGCCGGTCCGAGACGTCCTCTTCCTTTATCAGGTACCTGTTGACGATCTTCACGGCGCAGACGTCTCCGCACATGGAGCATCCGTCCTCCATCTTGGTGCAACCCCTGTCCCTGTACCTGCGGGCCTTCTCGGGGTCGATACAGACTTCGAATATTGTAGGCCAGTCCAGTTTCTTGCGGGCCCTGGCCATGGCATCGTCCATCTCGAACCCTCTTCCTCTCGCAAGGCCTCCGGCATGGGCCGCGATCTTCGAAGCGATGACGCCTTCCCTGACGTCGTCCACGTCCGGGAGGGAAAGATGCTCAGCCGGCGTGAGGTAGCAAAGAAAATCGGCCCCCGCCTGGGCCGCGACGGCGCCGCCTATGGCCCCTACTATGTGGTCGTAGCCCGGGGCGATATCGGTCACAAGCGGTCCGAGCACATAGAACGGCGCCCCGTCGCACATCCTCTTTTCCAGCTCTATGTTCATCGGAATCTGGTCCAGCGGCACGTGCCCAGGCCCCTCCACCATCGTCTGTACGCCCGCTTCGCGCGCACGGCGGACAAGATGGCCGAGGGTCATGAGCTCGGATATCTGGGCCTGGTCCGAGGCGTCGGAGATGCATCCCGGCCTGAAACCGTCGCCCAGGGACAGGGTGAACTCGTATTTCCGGGCCATCTCCAGAAGGTAATCGTAGTTCTTGAACAGGGGGTTCTCCTCCCCGTTGTGCAGTATCCACGCGGTCAGGAAAGACCCCCCTCTGGAAACGACGTCCATCAGCCGGTCGGATTTCCTCAGCCATTGGACGGTCTCTCTGGTTATTCCGCAGTGGACGGTCATGAAGTCCATCCCGTCCCTGGCGTGCTTCTCTATGCCGTTGAAGATATCGTCCTCCGACATATCGACAACTGCGTTGTTGCGAGCGGCGGTAAGCCCGGTCTGATATATCGGCACGGAACCCATCATCACGGGGCATTCCTTCAGAAGCATGGACCTTATGGCGTCTATGTCCCCTCCCGTGCTGAGGTCCATGACGGAGTCCGCGCCGTATTTGAGGGAGACCCTCAGCTTCTCCAGCTCTCCGTCGAGGTCGACAATGTCCCTCGAGGTCCCCAGATTGACGTTGATCTTCACGTTCAATCCCTCGCCTATCGCCGCGGGGAGCGGGTCATGGACAGGGTTGCAGGGCATCACTATGCGGCCCGAGGCTATCCCGTTCCTTATGAATTCTTCAGTGACGCCTTCCTTCTCGGCGACGATCCGCATTGCAGGCGTGATCTCTCCCCTGCGTGCCTTTTCCATTAAGGTGCTCATCTGATATCGTCGGCCAATCCCCTTACGTTTATTTCAGCGTTCCCGATGGGCAAGGGGTTGTTTTTTCATGTCCCGGGGCTGTCCCCTTCGCGCACGCGCGCGATGCGCGCGTTGTTATATAGGAGGACACCATAGGGAAGGCTGTTGCATTGATATCTCGATGCGGAGCTGTTCGTTATGGATGGGAAAAATCAAGAAGTGTACAATGAGGATAGCATCGTCGCCCTGCATGGCCTCGAGGGTGTAAGAATGAGGCCGGGGATGTACGTCGGAAGCACCGATGCCCGCGGCCTTCATCACCTGGTCTTCGAAGTGGTCGACAACGGTATAGACGAAGTAATGGCCGGATGGGCGACCACGGTCGACGTGGAGATCAACGCCGACGGCTCGATCACGGTCACCGACAACGGAAGAGGCATACCGCCGGGAATTATCCAAGAAGAGGGGAAATCCGCCCTCGAGGTATGCCTTACAGACCTCCACGCGGGAGGGAAATTCAATAAGAACAGCTACAAGGTCTCGGGAGGCCTCCACGGCGTCGGAGTATCGGTCGTGAACGGTCTGTCCTCGAAGCTGATAGCCACCGTCTACAGGGAGGGGAAGATCTGGCGCCAAAGCTATCAGACAGGCATCCCCGATGGTGACGTCGAGGCGATTGGCGATGCCCAGACAACCGGAACGGCAATACAGTTCTGGCCGGACAGCACCATATTCGAGACGGTCGATTTCGATTACGAGACTCTTCAGAGCAGGTTCAGGAACCAGGCGTTCCTTAACAAAGAGGTCACCATCACCCTCGCCGACCGCAGGACCGGGAAATCCGAGAAGTTCCATTATGACGGAGGGGTATCGGAGTTCGTCCAGTACCTTAACAGGGCCAAGACCCCTATCCACGCACCGATACACCTCGAGGGAGAGAGGAACGGCGTACAGATAGACATCGCGATGCAATATACCGACGGATACAACGACGAGATCGATTCCTTCGTCAACACCATATACACACCCGAAGGCGGCACGCACATGACCGGCTTCAGGACCTCGCTGACCAAGACGATAAACGATTACGCCAAGGAGAACGGGATGATTAAGGACGAGTCCCTCGATGGTACCGATGTAAGAGAGGGGCTGACGGCGATAATCAGCATCAAGATGTCCGACCCCCAGTTCGAAGGGCAGACGAAAACGAAACTGGGAAGCAGCGTGGCGATGTCCGCCGTCGTTTCCCTGATGAACGAGAAGATGGCAGAGTTCCTCCTGGAGAACCCGGCGCAGGCCCAGATGATAGTCAAAAAGGGAATCAGCGCGAAAGAGGGCAGGGAGGCGGCAAGGAAGGCACGCGACGCCACCCGTAGGAAGAGCGTCCTGGAGACATCCACTCTCCCCGGGAAGCTGGCCGACTGTTCGGAGAGGGACCCGGCCAAGTGCGAGCTCTACATCGTGGAGGGAGACTCGGCAGGAGGGTCCGCGAAACAGGGCAGGGACCGCAACTTCCAGGCAATACTGCCAATACGCGGAAAGATCCTAAACGTGGAGAAGACAAGCCCCGGAAAGCTCCTCGACCATGAGGAGATAAGAAACCTGGCCATCGCCATCGGCGGCGGGCTGGGCGTCGATTTCGACATCACCAAGATAAGGTATCATAAAATCGTCATAATGACCGATGCCGACGTGGACGGGGCGCACATCGGAACGTTGCTCCTGACGCTTTTCTACAGGCAGATGAGGCCACTCATCGACCATGGCTACGTCTACATAGCCATGCCGCCCCTCTACAGGGTGTACAAGGGCAAGAAGGAGGTCTACGCCTTCAACGAGGAGGAGATGGCCGCCGCGGTGGCCGAGCTGGGACAGGGCGCCAACGTCAGCAGGTACAAGGGTCTGGGAGAGATGAACCCCCAGCAGCTGTGGGACACGACCATGAATCCCGAGACGCGCATAATGAAGAGCATCTCCGTCCAGGACGGGATGATGGCGGACCAGCTCTTCTCGGTCCTCATGGGCGATGACGTACAGCCCAGAAGGGACTTCATAATCGAGCATGCCCAAGAAGTCGTCAACCTGGATGTGTGATATTCATGTCTGAAAATTCAGCAATAAGAGAGACGGCGGACGGGAAGGTCGTAGACCAGACCATCGAGCGGGAGATGAAGCGTTCGTACATCGACTACTCTATGAGCGTCATCGTAGGAAGGGCTCTTCCGGACGTCAGGGACGGCCTCAAACCGGTCCACAGGAAGATCCTCTACGCCATGTTCGACATGGGGATGCCTTACAACCGCCCCCATAAGAAATCCGCCAAAGTGGTGGGAGAGGTCCTTGCAAAATACCACCCCCACGGCGATTCGGCCGCATACGATTCAATGGTCAGGATGGCGCAGCCGTTCTCTCTGAGATACCCGCTGGTCGACGGACAAGGGAACTTCGGTTCCATGGACGGGGACCCGGCGGCCGCCATGCGTTACACCGAAGCGCGTCTGGCCAAGGCCGCCAACGAGATGCTGGTCGACATAGACAAGGGGACGGTGGACTTCGTCGACAACTACGACGGGTCTCTTCAGGAACCCTCGGTCCTGCCTTCCAAGCTGCCCAACCTACTGGTCAACGGTTCCGACGGGATCGCCGTCGGAATGGCGACCAAGATGCCGCCCCACAACCTCGGGGAGGTTTGCGACGCAATCATCCACTATCTCGAGAGGCCGGAGGCCGATACCGACGAGCTAATGGAGTTCGTCAAAGGGCCGGACTTCCCCACAGGGGGGATAATCTACGGACTTTCCGGGATCCATTCCGCATATAGGACAGGCAGGGGAAGGATAAGGGTCCGCGCAAAGACCCACATCGAGGAGATGGCCAACGGCAAGTCCCGCATAATAGTCGACGAGCTCCCGTATCAGGTCAACAAGGCGGTCCTTGTGGAGAACATCGCAGACCGTGTCAAGAACAAGGACATCGAGGGCATAACAGACCTCCGCGACGAGTCCGACAGGAACGGCATGCGCATAGTGATCGAGCTGCACAGGGACGCCATCGTCAATGTGGTCCTGGAGAACCTTTTCAAGAAGACCAATCTGCAGACCACCTTCGGAGTCATCAATCTGGCGCTCGTAGACAACAAGCCCACCCTGCTTTCTCTCAGGGATATGATATTCCATTACGTTCAGCACAGGCACGGCGTCGTCAGGCGGAGGACACAGTTCGATCTGTCGGCCGCCGAAAAGAGGTACCACCTGGTGGAGGGCCTCATCAAGGCCCTGGGGATGCTGGACGAGACCCTGGCGCTCATACGCGCGTCCGAGAACGCCGACCAAGCCAATGCAGGGCTGCAGTCCCTCCTCGGAATAGACCAGGACCAGGCCAAGGCAATATTGGACATGCGCCTTCAGAAGCTCACGGGACTGGAGATCGAATCTCTCAGAGAGGAGTACGACGGCCTGATCAAACTTATGGCGGACCTCAGGGACATCCTGTCCAACGACGATCGCATAAGGGAGATCATCAAGGGCGAGCTGGAGCAGATGAAGGCCGACTACGGCGACGAGCGCCGCACCGAAATCAACATGTCCGCCATCGACACCGACGAGGAGGACCTGATACCCAGGGAGGACGTGGTCATCACGATCACCAAGGGCAACTACATCAAGAGGATCCCCCTGTCCACGTATAAGCAGCAGGGCCGCGGCGGCGTCGGGCTGACGGGTATGCAGACCAAGGAAGAGGACAACGTGGCATCTATGTTCATCACATGCTCCCACGACTACGTCATGTTCATAACCGACACCGGGCGCCTGCACTGGCTCAAGGCGTACAAGATACCGGAAGGGAGCAGGCAGTCCAAGGGCAAGCCCGTGGTCAACCTGCTTCCGGACCTGGAAGAGGGCGAGCGTGTGGTCAACACGATATGTGTCAGCGAGTTCTCGGACGACAGGTACCTCACATTCTGCACCGACAACGGGACAATCAAGAAGACCAGGCTCAGCGCCTACGGAAACGTAAGGAAAAAAGGTATCAAAGCCATCAAGTTCCAGGACAACGGGAAGCTTATCGAGACCTCGATATGCACCGAAGGGGACCAGATAATAATCGCCACCCGCGACGGACAGGCGGTAAGGTTCGACCAGGACGACGTAAGGCCTGCCGGCAGGGACACCATGGGGGTAAAGGGAATAACCCTCAACGAAGGAGACTTCGCAGTATCGATGGCGGTCGTCCGTCCGGGGGACAAGCTCCTGACGGTCACCGAGAACGGATACGGGAAGATCTCGGCGGTAGACGAATACCGTCTTACCAACAGGGGCGGGAAAGGGGTCATAACCATCAAGACCAGCGAGAGGAACGGCGAAGTGGTGTGCGTCAGAAAGGTCTCAGACGGAGACGAGCTGATGCTGACCAGCACCGAAGGCAAGGTCATACGCCTGGCGGTCGACGACATCAGAGAGACCAGCCGCAACACCCTGGGGGTCAGGATCATGGACGTCCGCGACGGCGACAAGGTGACCGCGGTCGAACCGATCGTAGAGGAGAAGGACATCGAAGAGGCCGTGGAGAAAGCCCCCGAAAGGGTTTACGATCAGCCGGAGTTCGACACGACCGACGTGGAAGAGGAAGAGCCCGGCCAGTGGACGGAGAAGGACGAGTGATAGGTTGGGATACAGGTCGCTGGCGATCGGCGCCGCGGCGGCTTCGGCCGCCGCCCACATATTTTCGGTGTCGGCGGCGATCGTATTGCTGGAGAGCACTCCCCTCATAACGGCGGACCCGGGCGACCCGGCATACCTGGCACTTCTGCTCTGGATTGCCGTGGCCGCTGTGGCTTCGGCATGTTTCGTCGCATCTCTTGCCGCAGCGCTCGGGTCCAGCAGGTCCATGTACCATTTCGAGGAAGTGGAATGTTACAGGCTTGTGTCCGCGGGTGCGCCCGGAACCCCCGGAAAGCGCCCCGAAGGCAAGAAACCCCGTGACGGGACCCAGTAAACTTTATAAGACCTCCCCCCATTGGGGGAATTGCGCCGCGGTAACTCAGTTGGGAGAGTGCATGACTGAAGATCATGAAGTCGCTGGTTCGAGCCCGGCTCGCGGCACCACATTTATCATCTCGGACCATCGGTCCGAGGGGGGACCCGTTTGGAGGAGGATAAGGTTTTTATCGACGTCAGGACGAGCCGCCTGACGGTTGCGGAGACCCTTGCGGAGATCCGCCGCATCCAGCAGGAATACCCGGATTATGAGATTTTTTTGGACGGAGACGCTCACGCGATCGTCGGCCGCAGGAAGCAGTGAGGTATCGGGATGGGAAACGGAAGAGTGACCATAGGGCTTTACAACTCGTATGACGCCAATAAATTCAGGGAGCCGCACAGGCGGGCGATAGCCAGGACCGGAGACATCGCCATGGCGTACGGGATGAACCTGGTGCTTTTCGGGTTTCCGATCCCCGAGGACTGCAGGACGCCCCAGCAGATAGCGGACTGGGTCGCCGGCACCACAAGCATCGGCCGCCACGGAGATTATTTCGTGGAGCTCGCCTCGGAAGGCAGGTTCTCGACCTTCCCTTATCCTTCCAAAGGGTTCCCCCCGCAGCTCGGAGAGCCCATACTGACCACCAGCAGGCCGGAAAAGAACAAAGAGACAGATCTCGGAGAGGTCGTCCGCCAGATAAAGGACGGAAGGAGCGTTCTGCTGATATTCGGCCTCGGCCCCCACGGCGTACCTAAAAGCGCCGCGTCCATACCCAAATACAACCTGGACATAACCGGAGGCGGATATTCGCTGGAGACCTGTACCGCCATAGGGGCGGTCTGCGGCGCCATACACGCGCTCATCGGTCAGTAATGGTCGTATACGAGGTTTCCGGGTTCCATGAGGACTCCGGACCCTTCTTCCACACGTCCCACGACCTTCGCGTTCCGGTTCTCCGAGATTATCTGCTCCGCTTCGCCGGCGGGCGCTATGATCATGAAGCCCATGCTCATGTTGAATGTCTGGTACATCTCTTTCTCTGATACGTTTCCGAGTTCCTGTATCTTGTTGAAAATGGGCGCAGGTACCATCGGGTCGTCGATCACGTAGCGGAGCCCCTTGCGCATCCTGAGCAGGTTGCGAAGCCCGCCGCCGGTTATGTCCACCAGTCCGTGGACCTCGTGCCGGGAAGTGATGCCCAGGACCTCATTGACATAGATCTCGGTCGGCTCCAGCAGATTCTCGCCCACCGTGCCGCTTATTCCTGCGGTCTTTTCGCTGAGGCCGATGCCCGCGGACTCGAAGACCTTTCTTGCGAGGGTCAGCCCGTTGGAGTGCACGCCCGAAGACTTCAGCGCGACGATCAGGTCGCCCCTTTCACATGCCGAACCGGTTATGACGTGATCCTTTTTCACGCGTCCAAGGCATGTCCCAGAGAGATCGGGCATCCTTACTATCTCGGGCAGCACGGCTATCTCTCCGCCAACGATCTCCATGTTCGACATCTCGGCGCCCTTGTTCAGACCGATGCCTATGTCACGGGTCACTTCTCCGTCCGGGTCGGCTATCGCGACATAATCGACGAACGAGATGGGTTCCGCGTTCACGCAGATTGTGTCGTTGACGTTCATGGCCACGCAGTCTATCCCCACAGTGTCCCACTTGCCCAGGGCCTGGGCAACGAGAAGTTTGGTCCCTACCCCGTCCGTCGCCAACGTCAGGTATTCGTCGCCGTAGTCTATGAGACTGGCGAACAGCCCCGACATTCTGACGTTCTGGCCGTCACCCGTGCGGCGGTACTTCAGTTCGCCGACCAGCGATTCTATGGCGCTCGATTTGCGGTCAATGCTAACTCCTGCTCTCTCATAGGTCCATGGGTCGGTCATCGCACTCGCCTACGGAATATCCCCGTAGTATATTTATGACGTGGGAAAAGGGTTTAACGGTAAACGCGATGGGCGGTCCGTGGGAATTCACGACCGTTGGGTTGAGGAGAGGAGGCACGAGCATTACTACAAGCTTGCAAAGAAGCAGGGCTACCGTTCGAGGGCCTCCTACAAGCTCCTTCAGATCGACGAACGCTTCGGCATCTTCAAGGAAGGCGACTCCGTGGTGGACCTCGGGGCCTGCCCGGGCGGCTGGTTGCAGGTCGCCAAAGAGAAAGTGGGCGATTCAGGCAAGGTAATAGGCGTGGACCTTAGGAAGATCCGTCCTATGGAAGGCGTCGAGACGATACTCGGCGACATAACCGACGACGCCACGATGATAGAGCTTCTTTCCAGAATAGGCGGCAAAGCGGACATAGTCCTTTCGGACATGGCGCCCAACATTGCCGGCCAGTATTCGATGGACCACGCCCGTTCCATCCATCTGTGCACGTTCGCCGTGAACGTCTGCGACCGCATCCTCAAGAAGAACGGCAAGCTGGTGATGAAGGTATTCATGGGAGATATGTTCGGCACCATCGAGAAACAGCTGGAAGACCGTTTTGCATCCGTGAAGATACATTCGCCCGCCGCCTCCAGGGACACATCGTCCGAGGTCTACCTCGTTTGCAAAGGATTCTACGCCAAAAAGAACGTGTCCCTGAAAGAGCCGGAGGCGCCCGTGAAGGAAAACGAATTCTCGGTCAAAGGCGGCTTCATCTGAGCCCCCGCTTGCGCATACTTTATTAGTTGTTCGTGTACTTACAGGCTGGAAGTGCCCGATGGCAGCAAGAAAGAGCAGATCCGTCGTTTCGATGATGCTGGTTGCAGCGGTAGTGGTCATAGTGGTAGCCTCGTTGGGATATGTGGTCCTCAAGGACTATGAGGCGACCTACTACGAGTACCAGGTATCTGGGACGCATCAATACAAAAATGTCGACGGGGACACCGTTACAACAGGTATCTGGGGAACCGTGACCACAACTTACATGGACCTCCTGGGAGAGACGAGGGTCACCACAACCAGCAACATAACCTACCACGACTCGTCCACCAACACCGATAAGCCATATCATCTCGAGAAGAGGTGGATATTCACTTCCAGTCCGAACTACGGGACTATGACAGATAGCATCGATGGCTACTCCACTTTGAACTACGGACAGAAAGACGTCTACGTCTACGTGGAAACCGACGAGGAGGCGGGAGAAGCCGTAACGCGCTGGGTCGGACAGGACGACGGCATAATCTATCATGCGGAGAGAACAATCTCCGATGGAGGGCTCTTAACAGTCATAATCCAGGACCTTAGGGGGTACGGCCCCACCAAGATGCCTCTGGACATCTGAGCCTCAGTCCCAGAACCTCTTGTTCTTGGCGTAAAGGACCTCCGCCGACATAATGTCCCTGAGGAAATCGTCCTCGTCCAGATGTATTCCGCGAAGGATCCTGGATGCTCCGTCCGGCCCTATGCCTCTTCCTGCCAGAGTGAAAATGGCCCTTTTTCCCTGCTCCCTCACCAGGTTGGCGTTCCTCGACATGCGGAGGACCTCTTTCTTCTCCTGGGGGGTCAGGCGCTTCTGCCTGAGAAGTTTGACGTTCTCCCGCTCGTATTCTTTGAGGACGGCTACCATAACTCCGCCGCAGTTGTGGCATGAAGGCCTGTTCGGGGCGTCCCCCACTCTGAATCTCCACTGGGACCCGCAGTTGAGACAGGTGGCGAAAAGCGTCTCGTCGTCGATCCTTTTCTTCATAGCCATCAGTATGGAATGGTCTGCCCTGATGGGCTGCATCAGCTCTTTGGAGCGCACTATGCCCTCCATGCCTATCGGGGCGACCCTTCCGGAAACGACTTCTATGTCGCCCTCGGCCATCAGGGAGACGACCCTCTCGGCGTTAGGTATGTCCAGATCGTCCCAGAGGACCTTGTTCACAGCCTCGTTGTAAGCGGGCGTGCCCATGTGGATGTCGAACAGGCGGTTGAAGTTCATGAAGCGGTGGTCGGCCCCCTTCTCGATTATGCCGAACTTCTTCGCGACGTAGACGAACCTCCACTTCAGGAAAGTGGAGTTCAATATTGTCTTGCGGCATAGGTCTTCCACCGTACCGGGCCGTATCAGCCTGAATGTGCTCTCAAGGTCTTCTTTGGAGATGTTGCGTGGAAGTTCCAGTATTATGCGGTAAGGGTCGGTGGAGACGCCGACGCTCTCCCCGAAACGGGCGGTAAGGAGCGCAGAAACGATCTTGCTGATGGTCTCGTTGACCTTGGTCCCGAAGCAGCAGTTGATTATGGCGATCCTGTCACCGACCTCCAGAGTGACCGTGCGGTCGGTGGGCATGGGGCTTTCACCCTGCGAAGAAAGGAAAGAATCCACAGTTCTGGCACAATTTTCGTCGCAGGGATAGTCCTTGTAGTTGCGGAGCCTGCGCATCCGGCCCACCTCCATGGCGACCTCGAACGGAACGGGTATGTCCGAGCCGGTCCAGGAGGGCACGGACCCTATCTCCCTCGCCTCCTCCACCAGGAGCTCGTCCTCCCTCATCTCCACTATCCTCCAGGTCCTCCCTTTGGCGATGAACATGGCATACTCCTCTGCGAAAGTCGCAACGAAGCTCTCGTCCAGTGTACCGATGACAGACCTGGTGCCGATGTCGCGTATGAGATAGGTCCTCTCGTCGGGGATCATCGAGATGTTGCTGTAGAAGTAGTCCATCCCCCGCCTGGAACGCCTGAACCCGTCCTCGTCCTCGAATATCATCTTGATGGATTTCAGCTGTTCGAGGACCTCGTCCATCTCCGATCTCTCGAGGGTGCTGAACGGATACGCCCTCCTGAAGAACGAGAATGCCTTGTCCCTGTCCACCCGGCCGCCCATTGTCATAGCCACAAGCTGGTTGGCCACCACGGTGAGCGGGCATTTTCTTCCTTCAAGCACCTCCATCTTACGGTCGTCGGACCTTTTGGCCACGACCATGGCTTCGGCCACTTCGTCCGGGGCCGTGGCGATTATCCTCGCCTTTATGGTCTCGCCCACGCGGTGCCCGGCGCGCCCGGCGCGCTGTACCATCCTGGATACCTGTCTGGGCGAATTGAACTGGATTACCAGGTCGGTGCTGCCCACATCTATGCCTAGTTCGAGGGAGGACGTGCATACGAGGGCTTTCAGATCGCCGTTTTTGAAACGGTCCTCCATATCCATCCTGTTCTCCTTCGAAAGAGAGCCATGGTGGACGTCGATCGAGAAATCGGGGTCCCAGAGGCGATATCTGGCCGCCAGCCACTCGGCGGTCTCCCTCGTGTTCACGAAAAACAAAGTGGAACGACCCGCGTCGATGAGCTTGCGGGCATGCATCATCACGCCCATCATCTCGGGATCGGTCTGAAGTTTGTCCAGGAGCTCAGGGTCGGGTTCCGGCACGGGGCATTCGACGGTTATGTCGTAATCTCTATGGGTGTCGTGCCTGCAGACCGTTACCTCCCTTCCGACGCCGGATAGGAAGTTCTTCACCTCTTCTATGTCGCCGACGGTGGCGGAAAGGCCGATCCTCTGGAATTCCCCGGCTATCCCCACGAGGCGCTCCAAAGCGACGCTCAGCTGGGCCCCTCTCTCGTTATCGGCAAGCTCGTGTATCTCGTCTATAATGACCCAGCGCACCTTTTTCAGATGTTCTCTGAGCACCTTTCCGGTAAAAAGCACCTGAAGGGTCTCCGGAGTGGTGATGAGTATCTGAGGAGGGTTCCTGGACTGGCTGTTCCTCTCGCTCTGTGTCGTGTCCCCGTGCCTGACTCCCACCGATATGCCGGACTCTTTCCCGTAATCTTCGAGCCTTTTCAGCATATCGCGGTTCAGGGCCCGCAGCGGAGTGATATATATGCATTGAAAACCGGCACCGCCGCTCCGCTTGAGCTCGTCGAGCACCGGAAGCACTGCCGCTTCGGTCTTACCAATGCCGGTGGGGGCGACAAGCAGTACGTTCAGGCCCTTGGATATCCTGGGTATGGCGTCCGCCTGCGGCTCGGTGGGCTCATCGATCCCCCTCGCTCTGAGCATTTCGGCGAGCCAGGGGCTCAGCATGTCGAAGGGCATCTTCACGCAGCACTCTGTTTACCGTTTCTTTTTCTTCTTGGCAGCCTTGAGGTTCTCCTTCACAGCCTTGGCGATATCCTCGCCCTGCATCGTGCCGTCTGTGATGTCCTCCTCGTTGTACCTGAGGACGGTCCATCCTTTGGCCCTGAGCTTGCTGTCCATGGTCATGTCGGAACCCTTCGGCTCTACGAACACGGCGACCCTCCCTTTCACGAAGGCGACGGGTATGCGTTCGATGCCGTAGTTCCTCCTGCACCTCAGTCCGTTGTTCCAAGCGGCCCTTCTTACGAGAGCCTCGGGGGAGTTGTCGGTGTAGTCGTCGATATAGACCTCTTCGGTCTCGTTCTCGACCCATTCGGAAGGCCCGGCCACCTCTGCCTTGACGACCTCCTTCGGAGTGGTCTGCTGTTTTGCCACTTCCTTCGGGGTGTCGACGGGCTTGGCGACTTCTTTCGGCGTCACTTCCTGTTTTGCGACCTCCTTAGGTGTCGCTTCCGGCTTTGCCACTTCCTTGGGCGTCTCCGCGACCTTTGCAGGGGCGGCCTCGGCTTTGGCTGCGGGCTTCGCCGGTGTCTCTTCCTTGGGGGCCGTAACCTGGAGCAGTACCTCCGAGAGGTCCATTACCTTGATCTTTGAACCGACCTTCTTGGCACCTGCCCTCAGGTTAAGGACGCAGAACGGGCAGCAGGATATTATGAGCTCCGCGCCGACTTCTTCCGCGTCGGCTATCCTTTCGGCGGCCACGTTGACCGCATAGTCTCCGTACTGGCTCTTGTACCCTCCGCCCGCACCGCAGCATCTGGAGGTCTCCCTGTTGCGGTACATCTCTATGAACTCGATGCCCTTGATCTTCTTGATGACGTTCCTGGGAGGCTCGAACACTCCGGCGTGCCTTCCGAGGTGGCACGGGTCGTGGTAGGTCGCCTTCGCCTTGAACTCGTTGTTGAGAGGCAGCTTCCTCTCGGCGATCAGCTTTTCGACATACTGCGAAAAGTGGTAGACGTTCTGTCCGGTCTTCGAATAGTATTTGCCGGCATCGTTGAGGATCGTCTTGTAGCACCCGGAACACGTCATGACCATGTCCTTGGCGCCTGTGCCGTCCGCGGTCTCGACGGTGTGCTCCGAGAACTTGAGGGAAAGGGTCCTGTCCCCGGTCCTGATCAGAGGGGAGGTGCAGCACCATTCTTTGGAGCCCATGGTCCCTATCTTCACTCCCGCCCTCGAAAGGACGGTCACTCCGGCCTTCGCGATCTCCATCATCCTGTAGGATGCAGTGCATCCTGCGAAGAACACGACATCCGGAACGGCCGTGTTCTCCACATCCTTGGGCCACCAGGCGGACCTTGTCTCGTCGGGCTCGCCGTAGGGGTTGTGGTTCTCCTCGATCTTCTCGTGCATTGCTTTGTGCGCCGGCATCGGTCCGTAATCGTTTTTGACGAGCCAGGCCCTTACGTTCTCCCAGAGTTCGACCAGGTGGATGTTTGCATGGCAGACCGCTTCGCAGTTCCCGCAACCCGTGCATTTGTACATCGCGTCCACAAACTCGGGGCTCACCGTGACATTCCTTCCCAGAAGCTTGTCCTCGAGGCCCATCCCGGCCTTGTCCAGCTGGTTAAGGTAGTATATTTTTCCTCTGGGAGTCACCGACTCCCACGGGGTCTGTCCATGGGCCTCGCACACAGAAATGCAGTAACCGCACTGAACGCACTGCGTCAGCTCTCTCTGTATTCTGGGGAGCTTAATCGACTTGGGCGCTTCCGCTTTAATTGTAATTTCCACCATTGGTCTTCCTCGGAAAAGGCCGCGTTCGCGACCTGTATTTATAGAAGGCAAACACGTCTGCTTCTATATTAAGCCTTTTCGATTTCCCGTGTCCGAGACCACAGAAAACCGTGCAAAAGTGGGCGAAAAAACAGCTATGGCACATTGAACGGATAACAACGTGAAATCTGGGAAGTGGGCCCGGTCGGATTTGAACCGACGACCACCCGGTTATGAGCCGGGCGCTCTGCCAGCTAAGCTACGAGCCCCCAGGGACGGTTAGAAGAGGAATAGGATAAAAATCTATCGAGGAAAAAGTGGCGCCGTCGCACGGGCTCGAACCGTGGACCTTGTGATTAACAGTCACACGCTCTACCGACTGAGCTACGACGGCCTGTCAAGTGCAAAGGTCGGCTTGTATTAAAGCATTACGTACCAGGAATCTGAGCCCGGACCTCTTCGATCCGTTCTTTCAGCTCACGTAGGTACTCGGACATCTCGCGCATGAAGGAGTCGTAACGGTCTGAAACAACGGCCCCGTCCGGGGTCGCGACGATGACGCCGTCGCGCTCGAGCATCCTCAGGGAGTATCGAACCTTGTGCCTGGGGAGTTCCAGTATCTCGGAGAGCCTGATTATCCCTACGGGCTGGTTCTCCTTGGTGATCCTGAGCATCTTTATGTGGCGCTCTATGAGCTCGATTTCCTTATAAGACCCGCTGGTCAACCCGCTGCCCTCGTCCATGCCGACACCTACCACTATATACGCTCGGTTTAACGCCCCAAAATAAAAAGCGGGGCAACGGCACGCCTAGCGATCAGCGGCCGTACCACTTCATCTTGTCGCCCCATCTCGAGTAGTACTTCCAGTACCCTTGGATGAACGACCCGCAGCAATCCAGGGCTTTCTGCTCGGCTTCAGGACCCTTGTAGGTCTTGTAGCACTTGAGGCACTGGAATCTAAGTTCGGGCTCTTTCTTTTTGGCCATTGAGGTACGGAAGGTGCGACCAATAAATAAACCTTTAGTGGGCCCAGCCGTTCCAGCATAACGCTCCCTCAAATGTGCCAGAGCCCATGGTGTCGGCTTACGCCCGGGGGAAGCCGGCGGCATCCGCGTCCGAAACCGGTCGATCGCGGCCTGCTCGTCCTTAAAATCGAGCGATTAAAATACATGTGAAACATCCGGGATTGCACGGTTTTAGTGAATTCTTTAGGAATAATATTATATCCACAAGTTATCGGTATGGGTTCATGAACAAGATCAAGGTCATCAACGAGCCGTCCGAGCTAGTACCGATGCTCAGGTCCGTTGATACGCCCATAAAAAGGGAGGTGCTGAAGGAGGTGACCTTGGAATGGAGAACGGTCGGAGAGATCGAAGAGAAATACGGTCAGGAAGGTAAAGACGCGCTCGTTTTCTTTGAGAAAATGAAGCTGGTCGAGACCAGATGGCTTTCTACGGGTGGAAATTACCCCGAAAAATCATACCATACCTATTACACGTCCTTCAGCATGAACGCGCAGTGGCCTGTGTACGAGATCAGCGATGTATTGGCCGCCGCTATGATGAGCAACGAGGAATATTCGGTGTTGGAGGAGAAGATCCTGGCCGAGCTCGGTTCCGCAGGCAGGTTCTCCGGCGATGTCGCAGAGGCGCTGGGCCTCACGTCCACAATGCTCAAGAGCCTGGTCCGCAGGTCCGTGAGGATGGACTACAGAGGACACAGGATAGAGCCCATAAAAGAAGAGTGAACATGTCCGAGATACGGATAATGAGGATAGGTCACAGGCCCGAGAGGGACAAGAGGGTGACCACCCACGTGGCACTTTCGTCGAGGGCTCTGGGCGCCAGCAGCATATGGGTCGACACCTACGATCCGAAGCTGGAAGAGGGGATCAGGAGCGTGGCCGACCGTTTCGGCGGCAGCTACACTATAGAGACAGGCGTAAAGTGGCGGGAGGCGGTCGGGAAGTTCGACGGCACAGTAGTACACCTCACAATGTACGGCCAGAGGATGGACGAGGCCCTCCCGAAGATACCCAGGGAAAAGGACCTGATGATAATCGTCGGCGCGGAAAAGGTCCCGCCCGAAGTGTACCAGCGTGCCGACTTCAACGTGTCGGTAGGAAACCAGCCGCACTCGGAGATCGCAGCGCTGGCTATTTTTATGTACTGTTACACCGGCGGCAGCTCGCTGTACTCCGACAGGGACGGCAAGATGACGGTCATACCGAACGAAAGGGGGAAGACGGTTGTCGAGAACATACCCAGATGAGAAACAGTGTCTCAAGATACTGAAAGACTCGGGATGTTCCCAGCGTGTCATCGTCCATTGCCGCACCGTCCTGGCTGTGGCCGAGGTCATAGCTGAGCGCATACCGGAGGCCGACCGCGGACTAGTAACCGCAGGCGCGCTGCTTCACGACCTGGGCAGGTCCAGGGACCACAGCATAATGCACGCGGTCGTGGGAGCAGAGATGGCCGAGGACCTCGGCATGCCCCCGGAGCTCGTGGAGATCATACGGAGGCATACCGGCGCCGGGCTCGACGAAGACGACGTGGCGATGTTCGGTCTGCCCGACTGGGACTATTTTCCGAGGACCATCGAGCAGAAGATAGTGGCGGCGGCCGACAACCTGGTGAGCGATTCTTCATTGGTATCGCACCGTGTTCCGGCCGAGAAGCTCCGCGGAAAGGGCGCGCCAAAAGGAGCTGACCGCATAATTGCCCTTCACAAGGAGCTTTCGGATAATGTGGGCTTCGATATGGATCTCATCGTTGAAATGATTGGGGAGCATCCCGTCGAGGGCCATCAGCAGCGCCGACGTGCTCAGGGAAGGTTTTGAGTATAACGGCGTCACCGATGCCCCGTACCCATCCGAAAGGTATCGAAATCGCTACGTCTTTGTCCACCAGCACGGGGTTCGCCTGTTCCACGTAAAGCCCGGTCGCTCGCATGGTCGAGATGTCTATCACCACTTCGTCCACAGTTCCGACGAACATCCCGCGCGGTTCGTATATCTCCAATCCAATGATGTTTGACAGCGTTTCCAACATGTGGTCTCTCCATTGTCCTATGGTGTAAGTTATTTATTTACTCCTCCTTATAATGGATAGAGGAATAAAGATGGTAAAAGAACTGACCGAATCTACGTTTGACACTTTCATCGACGGCAACAAGAAGGTCCTCATCGACTGCTGGGCACCCTGGTGCGGGCCATGCAGGAGGATGGGCCCCATCATCGAGGACATAGCCGCCGGTCAGAGCGACTTCGCCGTGGCGAAGCTCAACACGGACGAAAACCAGTCGATAGCGGCAAGGTTCAGGATTAACGCCATACCCACGCTTCTGGTGTTCAAGGACGGCGTCCTCGTACAGACTCTGGTAGGGCTCAGGCCGAAGGACGACATACTCAGGATAATGAGCGGAATCTGAAATGGAAACTGACATAGTAGTGATAGGCGCCGGCCCCTCGGGGATACAGGCGGCAATATACACGACCAGGAGGAAGGTCTCGACGGTCATCATCGGGAAGCCGGCCAATTCCGCCGCGGCGGAAGCCAACATAGAGAACTATTTCGGCGTCATCGGGCCCGTGAAGGGCATGGACCTTCTGGAGAACGGCATAAAGCAGGCGGTGTCCTTCGGCGCCGAGTTCGTCGAGGAGAACGTGATATCGACCGAACGCGACGGTAAGCTCTTTGTCGTCAAGACGGAGACCGGAAAGGAGTACTTCGCCAAATCCGTGGTGGTGGCCACCGGCATATCCAGGGTCAAGCTGGGCATACCGGGCGAGAAAGAGTTCATAGGAAAAGGCGTGAGCTACTGCTCCGTATGCGACTGCAACTTTTACAAAGGAAAGACCGTGGCGGTCATCGGCGACGAGACCGAGGCGGCGATGTCTGCAGACCTCATGACGAAGTATGCCACGCAGGTCTACTGGATAACCAAAGGGCCCAAGGCGGCGAAGGCCCTGGTGGACCGCGCACTGCTGGCAGGCGTGGTCATGAGGGACTCTCCCCCGAAAGAGATCATCGGTGGCGGCAAGGTCGGCGGCCTGGTGCTGGAGGACGGCTCGGAGATAGCCGTCGACGGAGTGTTCATAGAGCTGGGAGCCAAATCCGCGGCCGACCTGGTCATGGACATGGACCTGATGCCGGAAATGGACGACACCATAAAGGTAGATGCGAAATACGCCACAAAAGTCCCGGGCCTGTTCGCCTGCGGCGACGTCGTCGGCAAACCCTGGCAGGTGGCCAGGGCAGTAGGCCAGGGATGCATGGCCGGCCTATCGGCGGCCGACTATGTGAAGGGCGCCAAATGACGGTCGACGACCTGATCGCCGGGATGCTCAGGGAAGAGGGCGGATTCCAGAAGGCCCTCCGCTCCGTGCTGGAGGACGAGCTGGACATGACGCTCGCCGAATTCTGCGCCGCATCGGGCCTTTCGCCCTCCACTATGTATAAGATACTGGAGGAGAAGCGCGAACCCAACATACGGACCGTAAGGGAGATAGTCAAGGCCGTCCGCACGCTGACGGACCCGTCCACGGAGCACTTCATCGCCATAATCGCATCGAACGTGTCCATGGATTCTCTTCCCGACACCGCCGAGGTCAGCGGAAGGGTGATCCCTTTAAGGGAATACCCGGTCAACACAGTGGAGGACGCGATAATAGCCGCCGTGAGGGCGGAACGCGACGGTGCCCTGGCCATTATTTGCGCGCCCATCGTCGCGCCCACGGTGGAGAAGATCCTTACCATCCCGGTCTCCCGGGTCATACCCACGGTGAGCATAATGAGGGCGGTCGACCGGTTGCAGGGTACAATTTGAAAAATTAAAATATCACCTTTACTATTCATGCGGAAAGGTGGTTATTATATTCGAAGTTCAGGTAGTCAGCAACACGCCGATGAACGCCGTACCGGACGTGGACATCGTGGCGGAGACCTTTCTGATACAGATAGGATACATCCCCAAAGGATATGACCCCAAGACCTCTGCAACCGGCCTCAGGGACAGCGTACCGTACCGTCTGTTCATGGACTATCTGATGCAAAACACTTCCAAGGCATGGACGGTCGAGGAGCTGGCGTTTCTCCTGGGCACGACCAGGCCGACGATATACAGGCACATCAACAAGCTGAAATCACTTGATCTTCTGGAGGGCGTCGACACCGAGTTCGAGGGCCAGAAGCGGAAGGGATACCGCATAAGGTACGGTAACCTGAGCATGGCCTGGAGCTTTACGGAGGAGAATGTCAAAATGGCCATGAACAACTACCGGAGCACCGTGGACCACCTCCAGGAGCTTTTCGCTAAAAGGAAGGGATGAGAATGTCGGAGGAGGGGAGCTACAGCCTCCGCCCAGATTCTGTGTACACGGTGAGGTTCGGCAAGAAAGAGGACGAAGTGACCGGGACGTTCCGGGGATACACAGTCATAGGTTCCGAGACCGCGGTCGTCATCGAATCCGACAGCAGGATACTGTACATACCGGCCGCCGCCATAGCCTTCATGGCCCTGGTAGAGCAGGCCCCCGACAAGAAGCAGAACGCTGCGAACGATATCTATTACGGATGAGAGATGTCAAAGATCGCAGAACTTCTGATAGAGGCGGTCAAGTCCGGGGAGGTATCCTCCCGCGAAGAACTGCAGGACCGCAAGATCCGGCTGTGCGGGGAGCTTGGACTGAAAAGCGTGCCTCCTAATTCGGAGATACTTGCCGAGGTGTCGGACGAAGACCGGGACCTGGTACTTCCGCTTCTGATCAAAAAGCCGATGCGCACCGCCAGCGGCACGGCTGTCGTCGCCGTCATGGCCTCGCCGCACCCTTGCCCCCACGGCAAATGCACCTTCTGCCCCGGGGGAGTCGAGAGCGGGTCCCCCCAGTCCTACACCGGGAAGGAACCGGCCGCCCGTCGCGCGGGCAGGAACCAATATGACCCGTACATGCAGGTCACAGACAGGATACGACAGATGGAGGCCATCGGCCACGATGTCTCCAAGATAGACCTTATCGTCATGGGGGGCACATTCACATGCAGGGACCCCGAGTACAAGGAGTGGTTCGTGAAGAGGTGCTTCGATGCGATGAACGGGTGCGACTCGCCGGACCTTGTCTCCGCCCAGGACCTCAACGAGACCGCCGACCACCGCTGCGTGGCCATGGCGGTCGAGACCCGCCCTGACTCCTTCAGCCCCGAAGAGGCGGAGGACGCCATGAGGCTGGGGGCCACCAGGGTCGAGATAGGCGTCCAGATACTGGACGATGCGATACTGGGTTCGGTCAACCGCGGCCACACCGTACAGGACATAATCGATTCCACCAAGGTCTGCAAGGAGTTCGGCATACCTGTCGGCTACCACATCATGCCCGGTCTGCCGGGCTCTGACCCGGAAAAGGACATGGAATGTTTCAGGCGGGTCTTCTCAGACCCGTCGTTCAGGCCGGACAGCTTCAAGTTCTACACGACCCTGGTGATCCCGGGGACCCGCCTCTACGACATGTGGAAGGAGGGAGCGTACGAACCGTACGGCACGGAGGCGGCCGTCGAGCTTCTGGCGGAGATGAAGTCCATCGTGCCGGAGCATGTCCGCATCCAGAGGATACAGAGGGACATACCGGTCCCCGAGATAGCCGCCGGGATCCTGAAGAGCAACCTGAGGCAGCTGGTCCATCAGCGCATGGCCGAACAGGGGCGGAAATGCCGCTGTCTGCGCTGCCGCGAGGTCGGGCACACCGGCCAGGAGCCGAAGGACCCCCGGGAGGCCGAACTCAATATAGCCGATTACGAGGCATCGGGCGGCACCGAGCACTTCATCAGCTACGAGTTCGGAGACTCGGTGATCGGGTACGTGCGCCTGAGGACCGACGGCTCGGGGACCGCGGCGATACGCGAACTGAAAGTTTCGGGAAGCGTAACCCCGGTCTCCGGCATGGGGACCTGGCAGCACAGAGGTTACGACACCAGCCTGATCGCCAGGGCCGAAGAGGTCGCGGCCTCGGCCGGCGCATCCCGCATGAGGGCGACATGCGGTCCGGGCGAACGTGTGCTCTACAGAGCGCTGGGCTACAAGCTAGAACGCCCTTACATGGTCAAAAGGATCAGTTGATGATCACTCTGCTGCCGTCGATGCGCAGGCGGTCCGTCTCGACCACCAGCCTGCCGTTCTCGTCCACTTTGGCCGGGCCGTTGATCACGGCGCCCGCCGGCCGGACCAGCAGATATTTGATGCGGCCGTTTTCCGTATCTATGACGATGTCATCCAGAATGCCCACCGGCGTTCCGGCGACCGTTTCCACGGCCAGCCCGACGATCTCCCTCGAGAAAAATTTGGTTCCTGCCATATGATCACCCGTAGAACGGCACCCCGTCCCATCCGTCCCTGCGCTTCTTCATTTCGTTACCGATGCTCTCGTAGCTCTTGAACGTGTCAGGGTCCACCGACGGTCTGACCGTTTTCAGGGCGGCGGAGAAATGCCTCCGGTCCACGAACTCCGCGGCGGGGTCCTCTCTGTAGGCCGCAAGCCCTGCCTCCCTGCAAAGGGCGGCGAGGTCCGCTCCCACATATCCGTCGGTCTCAGACGCTACATCGATCAGGTCTATGTTCATCAGAGGCATTTTCTCCGTGTGTATCTCCAGGATCCTCAGGCGGCTCCTGAGGTCCGGTTTGCCCACCAGCACCATGCGGTCGAACCTGCCGGGCCTGAGAAGAGCAGGGTCTATCATGTCGGGGCGGTTCGTGGCGGCCATGACCGCGACGTTTCCCAGGGTCTCGATGCCGTCCATTGCCGTGAGAAGCTGCGCCACGGCCCTCTCCCACAAGCCGTTCCCTTCCGTCCCGCGGCGGGGGGCTATCGAATCCAGCTCGTCGAAGAATATGATGCAGGGCGCCATCTGCTTGGCCCTCTTGAAGACGTGCCTTATGGCCCGCTCGGTCTCCCCCAGCCATTTGCTGGCCATCTCCGGTCCGCTTACCGAGATGAAGTTGGCCCCAGATTCGTTGGCCACCGCTTTTGCTATCAGCGTCTTGCCCGTCCCGGGGGGGCCGTACAGAAGCAGTCCCTTTCCGGGGGAAATGCCCAACCTCTCGAAGGCTTTGGCATCCTCGGTGGGCATGAATATCTCGCGGATCTCCTTCTTGATCCCGTCCAGACCGCCCACGTCCGCCCAGGTGACCTTCGGTATTTCCACCAGGACCTCCCTCATGCCGCTGGGCTCCACCTCCGCCAGGGCGTCTGTGAAGTCCTTCATTGTGACCTTCATATCCGCGAGCTTGTTATGCGGTATGGGCTTGTCGAGGTCCAGCTCCTCCATGTGGGAGCTCAGGCATTTCATCGCGCTCTCGCGGCACAGCGCCGCCAGGTCTGCACCCACGAACCCCTGGGTCAGGGACGCCAGCGCATCCGTCTTAACGTCGTCGGCAACAGGCATGTTCCTGGTGTGCACGTCGAGTATCTCTTTTCTGGCGGCCCTTCCCGGGACCCCTATCTCGATCTCCCTGTCGAACCTTCCAGGTCTCCTCAGCGCGGGGTCGATGGAGTCTTCGCGGTTGGTGGCGCCTATGACTATCACGCCCTCGCGGTCGCCCATGCCGTCCATGAGGGTCAGAAGCTGGGCGACGACCCTCTTCTCCACCTCACCGGAGACAGAGTCCCTGCTGGGCGCGATCGAATCTATCTCGTCGAGGAATATTATACTGGGCGAGTTCTCGGAGGCCTCTTTGAATATCTCCCTCAGGCGCTCTTCGCTCTGCCCGTAGAAGCTGCCCATGATCTCCGGGCCCTGGACCGGGTAGAAAGACGCCCCCGACTCGCTGGCCACCGCCCGGGCGATCAGTGTCTTCCCGGTGCCCGATGGGCCGTAAAGCAGAACTCCCCTGGGAGGCGCGATCCCCAGCCTCTCGAAAAGTTCCGGATGCTTCAGAGGAAGCTCCACAAGCTCCCTTATCCGCTTGAGCTCGCCGTCAAGTCCGCCCACGTCGTCGTAGTTGACGTTCCGAAGCTGCCTTCCTCCGGCGTGGGAGTCCTTCAGGACTATCGTCGTCTCCGGGACGACGACCACCGGCCCCTGGGGCACGGTCCCTACTACCGAGAAGGTCGATCTGTTGCCGAGCAGCGCCACGTTGGGCAGCAGTATGTCCAGGCCCTTGACGAGAGGCCTGCCCGTGAGGTCCTTCAGGAACACCGCCTCGATGCCTTCGCTGTAGCTTGCCTTCTTGCCCTCCGGTATGTTCGGGGCGAGGGTGATCTTCTCCGCGGGCGCCGGGGCGCACCGTTTGACGGTGACGGTATCGTCGACGCCTATGCCGGCGCTGGTGCGCGTGAGCCCGTCTATCCTGATGATCCCCCTGCCCTCGTCCTCCGGGTCGCCCTTGAATACTTTGGCGACCACGCTGTTGCGTCCGCAGATCTCCACCGCGTCTCCGACGTCCAGGCCGAGCGCGTGGCGGGACGGCGAATCGATCCGCGCCCTGCCATAGCCTGTCTCCGACTGCCTGCGGGCCATTCCTACCTTCAGTTCGAGGGAGTCCACCATAACGTTTCCCGATTGGGATACTTTTATATGATATATTCCGAAAACACACATAATTCGTCGAAGCGGCAAGAAATGACGCCCGCTCCCCGTCATCTCCGGGGTATAAGCGTATTAGGTTCAAAACAAGACCTTATATATAAGGAAGAGTTCAGCACACATTACAAGCTTAAGCTATCTAAGGGCCTGTAGCTCAGCTAGGTAGAGCATCTGACTTTTAATCAGGTGGTCAAGGGTTCGAATCCCTTCAGGCCCGCTGATGGACTTCATGAGCGATCGAACGGCGGATCAAGTATGAGGAAAGTGAAATTCACAGATTTTAAAACGTATTACCCGCAAACCCGTGGCGGGGCAGCAGGTAGGTGAAACTTTGGCAACAAACAATATCTCGTTCAACGTCCTCGAGCACAGACTCGTGCCCGAACATCACCTTCTATCCGAGGAAGATGCGGATACGGTACTTTCTGAAATGGGAATGACCCGCGACCAGCTTCCCAAGATCAAGAAGAGCGATGCCGGAATCAAGGTGCTGGAGTCGGTACACGGCCCGATCGCAGAAGGCCGCGTCGTAAAAATAGTAAGGAAAAGTGAAACGGCAGAGGAGTTCGTCGCCTACAGACTCATCACGGGAGGAAAAGCATGAGAGACCTCGTAGACCTTTATTTCACGGAACGCAACATAGTAAACCACCACGTATCCTCTTTCAACGACTTCTTGGCCACGTCCGACAACCCTGACAGCAGGATGCAGAGGATCGTCGACGACATACGCGTACCTACGGACGACACCGCACGCGGGACGATCAGGCTCGACCCGGAGCGCACCGGAGGAAGGAACATCGAGATCCGCATCGGAAGGGCAAGGACCGAGACGGGCGGCATCGACCCGGTCGCAAAGCCGACCGTGCGCATCGAGCCCCCCAAGGTGATGGAGGCCAACGGATACAGCCACGAACTGGTCCCTATGGAGGCCAGGCTCAGGAACCTCAACTATCTCTCGCCGGTTTACGTGCGTTTCGAGGTGTTCGAGGACGGAGAGGAGATGCCCATCCCCGAAGGGGACAAATGGATCAGGGTCGGGGACATGCCGATGATGGTCAAGTCCAAGGGGTGCAACCTCAACAGGGACGTTATGAGCTTCAGGCTCGACCACAACCTGTCCGAGGAAGAGTACCATAACGCCCTGATAACGAACAAGGAGGACCCTGAGGAGCCCGGAGGGTACTTCATAATAGGAGGGACCGAGAGGGCCCTGATCACGCTCGAAGACCTGGCGCCCAACAGGGTCATGGTCGAATACAACGAGAAGTACGGAGCGGCAATGGAGGCGGCCAAGGTATTCTCCCAGAGGGAAGGATACCGCGCCCTGACACTCGTCGAGAAGAAGAAGGACGGGATGCTCATGGTGTCCGTCCCCGTGGCATCCAGCTCCATCCCCCTCGTCGCCCTCATGAAGGCGCTGGGCATGGAGTCCGACCAGGAAATATTCGAAACGATCGTCTCCGACGACGCTATGACCAACACGGTCTACGCCAACATCGAGGCCTCGCTGGACAAGAAGACATATGCGCCAAACGGCTACCACACCACCGAGGACGCGATCCTGTTCCTCGAGAGGAACTTCGCCGCAGGACAGGCCAAGGAATACAGGACCAAGAAGGTCGAGAGCATCCTCGACCACTCGCTGCTCCCCCACCTGGGCGACACTTCCGAGGACCGCATGAAGAAAGCGATTTACCTGGGCCGCATCGCCCGTTCGGTCCTGGAGCTCTCCCTCGGGAAGAGGAAAGAGGACGACAAGGACCACTACGCCAACAAGAGGCTCAAGCTGTCCGGGGACCTTATGGAGGACCTTTTCAGGACAAGCTTCAGCAGCCTCATGAAAGACCTCAAGTACCAGCTGGAGAGGAACTGGGGAAGGAAGAGGAACGAGCTCAACATCGCGTCCTCGATCCGCCCCGACCTGCTCACGCACAAGCTGCTCCACGCCCTGGCCACCGGAAACTGGGTGGGCGGGCGCGCCGGAGTTTCCCAGCTGCTCGACAGGACATCCAACCTATCCGCGATGTCCCACCTCAGGAGGATAACGTCCTCCCTGACCAGAAGCCAGCCTCACTTCGAGGCCCGTGACCTTCACCCCACCCAGTGGGGAAGGCTTTGCCCCTCCGAGACACCGGAAGGACAGAACTGCGGCCTGGTGAAGAACGCCGCCCTCATCATCGACGTCTCCGAGGGATTCCCCGACCAGGACGTCAAATGGACGCTGCGCGACCTGGGCCTCGGCTCGGTCAAGGACAACGGGACCCGTGTCTTCGTCAACGGAGACCTGGTCGGAACCCACGACTCCCCCAGGGACCTGGTGTCCCAGATAAGGGAGCGCAGGAGGGTGGGCATACTTTCTAACGAGATCAACATCCGCTACGACGAGGAGATGAACGAGGTCGTCATCAACTGCGACGAGGGCCGCCTCAGGCGCCCGCTCCTCATCCTCAAGGACGGCAGGACCGCCATCACGAGGAAGCACCTCGAGAGCATGCGCGAGGGGAAGGTCAAATGGAGCGACCTGTTCCGCGAGGGCATCGTCGAATGGATCGACGCAGAGGAAGAGGAGGACCTCCTGGTCCTCGTCGAACCCTACGAAGTCCCGGGAAGATGCGAGCACTGCAACCACACCCTCTCGCCCATGGACGCCGACTGGATGAACCCCGGCAGCGAAGCCGACGAGATACTCAGGTGCAGATGGTGCGGAGGAGAGTTCTCAGTCCCCAACAGGATTACGAAAGAGCACACCCACATGGAGCTGGACCCGATGGTCATCCTGGGAGTGGCCGCCGGAGTGGTCCCCTATCCGGAGCACAACTCCGCCCCCCGTATCACAATGGGCGCCGGAATGGCCAAGCAGGCGCTGGGCATACCCGCGGCGAACTACCGCATAAGGCCCGACACCAGAGGCCACCTGATGCACTATCCCCAGGTGCCGATGGTGCAGACGGAGACGATGAAGTTCATAGGGTACAACCACAGGCCGGCCGGCCAGAACTTCTGCATTGCCGTTCTCTCCTACCACGGTTACAACATAGAAGACGCGCTGATCATGAACAGGAGCTCCGTGCAGAGGGGGCTCGGACGTTCAACGTTCCTCAGGTCCTACCGCTCGGAGGAGCGCCGCTATCCCGGAGGGCAGGAGGACCACTTCGAGATCCCGTCCCCTGACGTGATGGGCGCACGCACGGACCTTTCCTACGCATCGCTGGGCGAGGACGGCCTGATATTTCCCGAGGCCGAGATCTCGGGAAGCGACGTCCTGGTCGGAAAAACCTCTCCCCCCAGGTTCCTTGAGGAGGAGACGGACTTCCTGACCCCCCAGAAGAGGAGGGAGACGTCGGTGACCGTCAGACCCGGAGAGACCGGGTTCGTCGACTCTGTCATGGTGACAGAGTCCGAGAACGGCTCCAGGCTTGTCCGCGTGAAGGTCAGGGACCAGAGGATCCCGGAGCTGGGCGACAAGTTCTGCTCCAGGTTCGGACAGAAGGGAGTCATAGGCAAACTGGTCGACCAGTGCGACATGCCCTTCACATGCCAGGGAGTGACCCCGGACCTGGTGGTCAACCCCCACGGCATACCTTCCCGTATGACCATCGGGCACGTGCTCGAGATGATCGCGGGGAGGGTCGGTTCGATGGAAGGACGTCTCGTCGACGGAACCGCGTTCTCCGGTGAGAACGAGGGGTCCATCCGCGACGGCCTGGTGAGGAACGGCTTCAAGAACGACGGAAAGGAGGTCATGTACGACGGTACCACCGGACGCATGATCCAGATGGACGTCTACACCGGGGTCATATTCTACGAGAAGCTGCACCACATGGTCAGCGGAAAGCTGCACGTGCGTTCGAGAGGACCGGTGCAGATACTGACGCGCCAGCCCACCGAGGGACGCTCCAGGCAGGGAGGTCTCAGGTTCGGTGAGATGGAGCGCGACTGTCTGATCGGACACGGAGCGGCCATGGTCATCAAGGACCGTCTGCTCGACCAGTCGGACGGGACGCAGCAGTACGTCTGCGGCAACCCCAAGTGCGGGCACGTCGCGATAATGAACAGGTTCGGAAACCTTTACTGCCCGGTTTGTAAGAACTCTACGAACATCCACCTCGTGCAGACATCCTATGCGTTCAAGCTCCTGATGGACGAGCTGCTTTCGCTTGGTGTCGCCATGAGGCTTCAGCTGGAGGACCTAAGATGATGAGAGGTATCACGAAAAGGATCGGCTCGATCAAATTCTCCTGCATCTCCCCGGAGGAGATCAGGAAGATGTCCGCCACGAAGGTGATAACGGCGGACACCTACGACGACGAGGGATATCCGATCGACATGGGTCTCATGGACCCCCGCATGGGAGTCATCGAGCCCGGGCTCCGCTGCAAGACCTGCGGATGCAAAGTGGACGAGTGCCCCGGGCACTTCGGGCACATAGACCTGGCGCTCCCGGTCATACACGTCGGCTTCGTCAAGGACATCAAGATGCTCCTGGAGAGCACATGCCGCTCATGCGGCAGGCTCATGCTGACGCCGGACCAGATAAACGACACCAGGAACGACATGGAGCGCATGGAGGAGCTGGGCGGCGACACGATGGACGTGAAGAACTTCGCCAAGGTCACCGCAAAAGGCGCTTCCACCAAGGGCCTGTGCCCTTACTGTGGCGCAGAACAGATCAAGATAAAGCTGGACAAGCCCACCACGTTCAGGGAGGTGGACGACAACCACAAGCTGACCCCCAAGGAGGTCCGCGAGAGGCTCGAGCGCATCACCGACGAGGACCTTGCGACCCTGGGGTTCGACCCCGCCACATGCAGGCCCGAGTGGATGGTGCTAACCGCCCTTGCGGTGCCGCCGGTCACGGTCAGGCCCTCTATCACCCTCGACTCCGGAGACAGGTCCGAAGACGACCTCACCCACAAGATGGTGGACGTCCTGAGGATCAACCAGAGGCTCAGGGAGAACCGCGACGCGGGTGCCCCCCAGCTGATCGTGGAGGACCTGTGGGAGCTTCTACAGTACCACATAACCACCTACTTCGACAACCAGACTTCCGGAATCCCGCCCGCGAGGCACAGGTCAGGCCGTCCGCTCAAGACGCTGGCCCAGAGGCTGAAGGGGAAGGAGGGGCGCTTCAGGTCCAACCTTTCCGGTAAACGTGTGAACTTCTCCGCCCGTACCGTGATCTCTCCGGACCCGATGCTCTCCATAAACGACGTGGGCATACCCACCGTCGCCGCCAGGGAGCTGACAGTCCCGGTTCACGTCAACGAGCACAACATAGACAGGCTCCGCGAGCTTGTGGCCCGCGGCCCGACCCCTCCGGAGGGCGCCGAGTACATGCCCGGAGCGAACTACGTCATAAGGTCCGACGGAAGGAGGATACGCGTCACAGACCGCAACGCCCAGGATGTCGCGGAAGGGCTCGAGCTCGACTACACCGTCGAGAGGCAGCTCATAAACGGCGACGTCGTCCTGTTCAACAGGCAGCCCTCGCTGCACAGGATGTCCATGATGGCCCACCGCGTCAGGATAATGGGAGGGCGCACCTTCAGGTTCAACCTGTGCGTATGTCCCCCTTACAACGCAGACTTCGACGGAGACGAGATGAACCTCCATGTTCTGCAGTCCGAGGAGGCCCGCGCGGAAGCCCGCATACTCATGCAGGTCCAGGAGAACATCCTCTCCCCGAGGTACGGAGGGCCCATCATAGGCGCCATCCACGACCACATAACCGGAACGTACTTCCTGACGCACCTGAACCCCCGCTTCGACAGGTTCGAGGCGGCCAACATCATGCGCAAGCTGCCCGACATCGAGATGCCGGAGCCCGTGAAGGACGAGAAAGGGAACGTCTACTGGACGGGAAAACAGCTCTTCTCTTCGGTCCTTCCGAAGAACTTCCGCACGACTTTCAAGGCCAACATATGCCAGAACTGCTCTTCGTGCAAGAAGGAGGAGTGCGAGTACGACGCATACGTCAAGATACGCAACTCCCAGCTGATCTGCGGAACGATAGACGTCAAGGCCATAGGCAACAGCAAAGGGAAGATCGTCGACCGCATAGCCCGCGACTACGGGTCCGACGAGGCCGCCAAGTTCATCAACCATGTGACGAGGCTTGCCCTCGGCGCCCTGATGAACCACGGGTTCAGCACGGGAATCGGCGACGAGGACATCCCGGAGGAGGCGGTACTTCAGATCAACAGCTTCAGCCAGGAGTGCATATCCGAAGTGTCCAGCCTCGTCGAGTCCTACCAGGAGGGGACCCTCGAGCAGATGCCCGGGCGCTCCCTGAGGGAGACGCTCGAGGTCAAGGTTATGTCCCAGCTCGGGGCCGCCCGTGACGAGGCAGGTAAGATCGCAGGGAAGCACCTGGGTATGAACAACCCCGCGGTCATCATGGCCAAGGCCGGAGCCCGCGGATCGATGCTGAACCTGTCCCAGATGGCAGGATGCGTCGGTCAGCAGTCGGTTCGTGGAGAGAGGCTTGCCAGAGGATACTGGAACAGGACCCTTTCCCACTTCCACAAGGGCGACATGGGCGCTTATGCAAGGGGATTCTGTTCAAACTCGTACAAGTCCGGGCTCACGCCCACCGAGTTCTTCTTCCACTCCATGGGAGGACGTGAAGGGCTGGTCGATACTGCAGTGAGGACGTCCAGGTCCGGTTACATGCAGAGAAGGCTCGTATCGGCGCTGGAGGACCTCAAACTGACGTCCGACGGTACCGTCAGGAACACCGTAGGCATGGTCATCCAGTTCAAGTACGGAGAGGACGGGGTGGACCCGACCAGGTCCGTGCGCGGAAAGGCGATAGACCTGGACGACCTGTTCGCAGAGGTCCTGGGCGACGATGTGGCCGAGAAGATGATACGCATCGACGACAGGGACGTCGGAGAGGACTACGGCGCCAAGGAGAAGGACGAGATGGAGTTCATGGAAGACGAAGAGTCCGAGGAGTTCGAAGACGCAGGCGATTCCGATTACGAGTCCGGAGGTGAGTGATAATGGCCAAGAAAGACACCATGAAGGCCCTGATCAGGCGCGGGGTCAGCGAAGAGGCGGCCGCGCTCCTGATGACCAAATACAACACCCTCGGCGACGTGGAGACGATATCCCAGGGCGACATCGAGGACCTTGGGATCTCTTCCGAGGAGGCCGAGTCCATAGTGGCCAAGCTCTCGAAACGCCCGTCGCGCTCGACGACCGCCAAGGTCAAGAAGGAGGTCGAAGAGGCCGTACCCGCTTTCACGGCGAAGGAGATCACCCACCACCGCCACCGCACCCCTGAGCAGATGAGGCTTATCGAGCTGGCGGCATCCAAGGGATACTCCATACCGATGAAGATAATCACCGACATCGCTTCGCGCATGGCGGGGAACGATTTCAGCGACGAGGTCTGCGGGAAGCTTCTGGACAGGGCATGGGAGATGTACACCTCCCACCTGATGGACCAGAACGAGTCCGCGGGAGTCATGGCGGCCCACTCGATAGGAGAGCCGGGTACTCAGATGAACATGCGTACCTTCCACTACGCCGGAGTCGCAAACATCAACGTCACGCAGGGTCTCCCCAGGTTGATAGAGATCGTCGATGCGAGGCGCGTTCCGAGCACCCCGTCTATGGAGATCCCCCTTCTGGGGATCGCCGCCGAGGACGAGAGCGTGGCCCGCCACGTGGCATCCGAAATCGAGATGACGGTCCTCACGGACGTGGCCGAGATATCCACAGACGTCACGAACATGCGCATAATCATTACGCCCAGCGCCCACAAGATGGACAAGCGCGGCGTGACGATAGACGACATGTTCGATAAACTGAACAAGATCAAGGCCGTCCGCGGCCTGATCGAAAAGACGGACTTCAGCATAACCATAACGTCCGATCAGCAGTCCTTCAAGAAACTGCAGACCATGTACGACGCCATCAAGAACGCCAAGATCAAAGGCATCGACGGCATCGCCAGGGCGGTCCTTAGCAAGAGCAAGGACACAGGCAGATATGAGATAGTCACCGAGGGCAGCAACATGAAAGAGGTCCTCAAGGTCGAGGGGGTCGATTCGCCGAACGTAATGACCAACAGCATACTGGAGGTAGCCGAAGTTCTGGGGATCGAGGCGGCCAGGAACGCGATTATACACGAGGCCGGGGAGACACTGGGCGAAGCAGGCCTGGACGTCGACATAAGGCACATCATGCTGGTCGCGGACCTGATGACCAACGACGGGCTCGTCAAGGCCATAGGAAGGCACGGAGTGTCCGGAAAGAAATCGTCGGTGCTCGCAAGGGCGGCGTTCGAAATAACCGCGGCCCACCTGCTGCATGCGGCGATGGTGGGAGAGGTCGATCACCTCGAAGGTGTGACTGAAAACATCATAGTGGGACAGCCGGTTACGCTAGGAACCGGAGCAGTAAACCTGATTTATACACCCAGGAAAAAAACTAAGGGGGATGAAGAATGAGTGAAGAAAAAGTCGATATAAGCAAGGCGCTGAAGGCGGCCATTACCACCGGTAAGGTCGAGTTCGGCGTGGACCAGACAGAGAAGGCCTTAAAGGCAGGCAAAGCCCAGATGATAATCTTGGCCAGGAACTGCCCCAGCGAGAAGCTGAAAGGAAACGTGGGCGTGAAAGTCCACGTCTACGACGGCAACAACATGGAGCTCGGGGCAATTTGCGGAAAGCCCTTCTCCGTATCGGCGCTGGCTGTCATCGACAAAGGCACCTCAAACATACTTACGCTGTGAGTGAAATGCCTGCAGAGATAGTCATCACAGAGGATACCCTCAGGTACATCGCGCTGTTCCAAGAGGTGACCCACACCAACGCTGTGGATTGCATGGATACCCCCGACAAGCTCGTCTTCGTGGTCGAAGCGGGCCAGGGGAACATCGCGGTCGGCAAGAAAGGGGACCATATGATAAGACTGAAGGACCTGACCGGGAAGAACATCCAGGTCGTCGAGCACTCGGCCGACCCGGAGCAGTTCGTCATGAACGTCTTCCATATCTACAACCCTCAGAAGGTCGTGATCGAGAAGCGTGGGGAGATAACCCATGCCACCGTGACGGTGGATCCGGAGCTCAAGGGCAGGGCCATAGGCAAAGAGGGCAAGAACCTCCGCATAGCCAGAGATATCGTGAACAGACACCACGACATACAGAGCCTCAGCGTGGACTGATCCCTCCCCTCGGGATCGCTTCCAGGGTGAAACCTGTTAATCAGCCGCGGGCGTGGCGGCCGAGAGGTATCCTCTCGACCTCCAGCCTGTCCGCGGTCGGATACTCTTCTATAACGTAGCACTTGTATGGCAGCTCGTCAGCCAGCTCCTGCAGCACCCACGGGGCCACCTCTATCCTGTTGCGCTTCCTGTCGATGAAAAGGAGCACGTCCGGAACCTCGTATACGGTCATCAGGTGCTCTGCCGCCCCATCTAAGTCGTCGGCGTAAAGGATGCCTCTCAGGACCGTCCCCTCGTCTGTCACAACGTCGTATTCCTTGGCGGTGTTGTTCGCCCTCCTTATCAGGCGACGCCTGAGCTGTACTCCGTCTTTGAAAGAAGATGAGCAGAAGTGTATCCTTTTGCCGGGGTTCGAAGATATAAGTGCCAGCGCCGTTTCCTCTGAGCCTCTGATCGCCGAGGAGATGTCGTCCTTCAGCTTGTAGCCGTTCTTCTTCATCATATCCCAGTTGCTCTCGGAGAACTCCAGCTCGTTAAGGTTCACGAACGAAACCCCGGCCGAGAAGGCGCGGGATATTAGCGAATCGAGATCCTTCTCGCGGCCCGGGAGGGACGGTACTTCTATTCCGACGTCGAGGCCGATCGAAACCACTTCTTCCAGTTTTCCGGTGTCGAAGTCGGCCCAGGTCCCATCGCCGGGATGGAACCTGACCTCGTCGAGGCCCGCCTCCCTGAGCAGCCTTATCTTTTCAGGGTCCACCGACGAAGTGTAAAGATGGATATGGTGCCCGGGGCCGAAGCGCCCCTTCAGCAGCCGGATGTAATGGAGAGTGCGTTCCATGTCGCAGAGCGGGTCGCCACCGGTTATTCCCGTGCCCATGGCATCTATGGCCTCCGCCTCGCCTATAATATCCGAGTCCGAGTAGGCCCTGAGCTCATCCGCGTATGTTCCAGCTACCCCTTTCTTCTCCAAGGATACGGGACAGTAAGGGCATCCGGTATGACATATCCCGGTCACAAAAAGAACCATCTTGGAACCCTCGGAGCAGAAATTACACCCCTTGGCGAGTTCGCCGCATGCCACGGAACCGCACTCCAACATCCTCATCGTCATGAACGGCAATCGCTCCGACGTTTTATTAACCCTTCTTGAACTATCGGGGAAACATGAAGAAGGACACTCGTTTGGTACTCGCACTGGACGAAACCGACGGCAAAAAGGCGCTGGCTATTGCCGACGCAGTATCGGACTGCGTAGACGCGGTAAAGATAAACTGGCCTCTGGTCCTCTCCTCCGGTCCCGAAATGATCGACCGGCTGGCGGAGCACAACGATGTAATATGCGACTTCAAGGTGGCAGATATACCGAACACGGTCCGATTGATCGTGGAGAATTGCGTTTCGAGGGGTGCTTCGGCGGTAATCGTTCACGCGTTCACGGGCGACGATTCGCTTGCGGCCGCCGTCGCGGCCGCCGGCACCGACGCAGAGATATTTGCCGTCACGGAGATGAGCCACCCGGGCGGCCAGCTTTTCACCGCCAGGCATGCGGTGGAGATGGCCGAGATGGGGGTCAGATGCGGCGCTTCCGGTTTCATCGCGCCCGCCACGAGGCCGGAGGGCATCGCCGCCATACGGGCGGTCGTGGGGGAGAGGACGATACTTTCGCCGGGAGTGGGCGCGCAGGGCGGCAGCGCCGCCGCCGCAATATCCGCAGGGGCAGACTATGTGATAGTAGGCCGCTCGATATACAACTCCGGTGACCCGAGGGCGGTGGCCAAGGGCATCTGCGACGAAATCGAGCGGTGCGCGGACCTCTGAATATATATTAGGAGCGCGCCCGTAAACCTATAAATAGGCAATCAAACATCAATCGCCACCTTAAAGGACGGAGACCCTTATAATGCGTAAATTCGGAAAGGAAAAATCTTCCCAGGGAGCTGAGAAGAGGGACCTGGCCGCCAAAGAAGGCGGTGGAGGATCTTGGATAAAAAGACACTGGCTCCTGCTGACGCTTCTAATGATAGTCGCGCTGGCAGTCGTTGTCAGGACGGTGTTCTCGTTCGGTATATCCGCGGGAAGCAACTTCGCCCTGTCCGGCGCGGGGGCATCTGAACACCAGCACACGATCGAGAGCATCCTCGCGGGAACATTCGGGCTTTCCGACCCATCGCTTAACTACCCGTACGGCGGAACCTCGGTCCAGCCTCCGCTGGTCGACTTCATATTGGCATTCTTCGCCGAGATAGCCGTGCTGCTGGGCGTATCCGTCCCAACCGCCGCAGCCGGCGTACTGGCGTTCTCCGGCCCCGTGGCCGCCGCCATAGCGTGCCTGCTGGTCTACGTCCTCGGAAAAGAGATGTTCGACAGGGACATCGGTCTGGTTTCGGCGCTTCTGTTCGCTACCCTCGCGTTGCCCATAGTGATGTCGGCGTTCTCCAACGGCAACGGGCTGAGCATAGTCTTGCTGTTCTTCGTGACGGCCGCCCTGTTCATATTCAAGGCCATGAACTATCTGGACGGCCGCTCCGACGGTATAAGGGGCGCATTCACCAAGGACGTTCTGAAGTATACCGTGCCTGCGGGGCTGCTAATTGCCGCAGTAGCGCTTTCATGGAACGGGTTCCGCATGGCGATCGTCATGCTGGTGTTCCTGATGGTCGCCCAGGCCGTCTTCGCCCGCCTGAAAGGCCGCAACTTCGGCTCGGTGTTCGCTGCCTACCTGACGATCATCGTCATCGGTCTCGCGGTATCTTTGCCATATTATGTTGCGGCAGGACTGTTCTTCGCGGTCTTCACAGGCCCGGCCATCGTGGCCGCAGTCTCGTTGGCTTGTGTAGGGGTCTTCTACCTTATGAGGTCCAGGCCCAAGATGCAGGCGTTCATCGTACCGATGATCGTCGCCATCGCCGTATTTGCGGTTCTATACTTCGCATCCCCCCGTCTGTTCGAAGACGCAGTCTCGGGCAACCAGATATACGAAACCTCGCTCATAGCAACGATACTTCTGCCTCAGCATGTTTCGATCTCCAACATGGCCACGTTCTACGGATGGGCCACGGTCTGGATGCCCTTCGTGATTTTCACATACATGCTCTACAGGTTCGGCAAGAAGGGACGCTCAGAGGCATACCCGATGTCCATGCTCTGGATCATCGGTGTGTTCGTGCTCAGCTGGCTTTCGTATGAAAGCGCAGTAATGGCCGGCGCGATGTATTCCATCGCGGCATCCGCCGTCATAGTAAAGCTGATCCGCATGGTGGACATGAGGACCTATCTCTCCACCATAAGGGGAGGCGGCTTCAAGGCGAGCCTTAAAAAATTACTCAAACCTGAGCCCTTCATATCTCTGGTATGCGTGCTTCTGCTCGTCGTGGCGCCCAACGCGATGCTCGCTGCCGACGCCAGCATCCCGGAGGATCAAGACGGGAGCACTTCCGGATACCTCGGCGGAATGTACTCCATCAACACAGAGGACAGCAACCCGATGAACATGATCTGGGATTCCTACTCGGGCACATCCAAGGAAGGCGCCCTGGTTACGTGGTTCCTGGACTCCTCGTCCGCTGTCAGCAGGGGAGGCTTCGTATCGGTCACAAGCAACTCCGGCCAAGGCGCTTCGGCAGCTTCCAATATCATACTGGCAAACGGTTCTGAGGGAGCCTATGCCGCTATGGCGCTGCGCCTCATAATAGCCGACGGGACCGACAAATATTCGGATCAGATCAACGCGGCGGGCCTCAGCGACCTGGCGTCGATAATCAACGACCCGGCGGCATGCAGGTCGACCATTCTCAACAACCCCGATATCTATACCGGGATATCAGGGGCCCTCAGCGACGAGAATGCAGTATACATAAGGGCGGTCCAGTACGTGACCGAGAACCTAACGGAGACAGAGGTCATCGCATTCTACAACGACGTCTGCGACGAGCGCGGGGACGGCGGCATATCCTATGTGGCACTTAACGCCGGGATGATCCCTCTATACTACGGAGACGGCTCCTCGATCTCGACCCTCGGGTACCTCAACGACTACTCCCTGGACTCTTACGGCGCAGTCACCAAGTATTTCTCTTACGGTTACAGCGGCGTCACCTATACCGACGAGATGTACGAGTCCTTCCTGTGGAAGGCGCTCTTCGGCGTAACCGACGAGTCTGCCGGCGTCACGCAGAGCATAGCCTATGAGCTGGTGTACAGCGACGGAACCGTCACGGCACAGCCCGGACTCGGGCTAAGCGGATTCGATGTCGTGTACTGGCAGGTCAAATACAACCCGGACGATGAAGCCGGTCTTAACGACGGCGGATGGGTTTACATGGACGGATACGATGCCATCGAGCTGCAGAAGACCAACGGAGGATTGATCAACTACTTCTCAAGCATCGTTCTCCTCAAGGTGTCAGACACGGCCGACGAGAACGCTGTGACCGGGCAGATTACCTACAACGGCGGAACGCCCATGCAGGGCGCCAAGGTCGCCGTGTTCGAGGAGGACGAGAACGGAACCTTCGTTCAGCGTTCCACATCGTTCACCGACTCCGACGGGAACTATTCCATAATGGTCCCGACCTCGGGCAACTACGAGATCAGAGTGTACACCGGTACGGACCTGACGGTCGGAGGAACGTTCGTCGGAACGGTCGCAGACCCGTCGATAGCCACGGACATAACCGGATCCACCATCTCCGGAACGGTGACAGGCGGCACGTCCCAGGTAAGCGTAACCGCGGTGGGGAAGTACTCCGGTACAACAGTGACCGTCGCAGCCAATGCCAGCGGTGAATACACATTCCCGGACATGCCGTCCGACAAGTACACTATAACCGCGACCATCGGAACCTACACCCTCGGCACAAAGACCGTGACGATATATCCCGGCGACAACGCAGGAGTGGACATAGAGCCTGAGGGCAAGATATCGGTCACAGTGACAGATCAGTACGGTGCCCCGCAGACCGGCGTACAGGTCGTGGCGCAGAGTCTGCTCGACGGAACGCTGTATGAGGCCGCGGCAGTCACCGATGCCTACGGAAAGGTCACAATATCGGTCATGCGCTCGATAACGGGCGTAGATTACTCCGGACAGTACATAGTCTATGCGAAGGACAAGGTCGGAACCTCATACAGTGCCAAGGTCAGCTCGACATCTACGGTAACCGCCAAGATCTCCGTCTACGGGGACGTCAAGACCGTGGCGGGAATGACGGGCATAATAACAGTAACGGCGCCCGGCTATTCATCCGTCAACGCTTCCGCAGGGACAGCCAACCTGCCCGACGCAGGTAAGTCCGATTCGGTGTTCACCCTCTTCGACGGCAGCAACGTTAAGACGTACGACGCGGCGACCGGCACTTACACGGACATAGGTACGGCGGTAAGCTTCACCGGAAAGCTAATGTCCTCATCCAGCGACGCGATTTCCGGAACGGTAACGTTCTTCGGCACCAACGGGGTGACCATGGGTTACGCCGCGGACGAAGACGGCAACATCAGCGGAATGCTCCCTGCCGGCGACTACACGATGTATGCCGTGGGGACCGACGGCTCATGCCTCATAAAATCCGTGACGATAGCCGACGGCACAGACCTGGGCGACGTAAGGACCCAGGACGGCCGGAAGCTTACCGTGACCCTGACGTTCAGCTCAGGCACCGACGGCCAGAAAGGCGTGGCGTTCAGAGCGGTCGAGGTCACGCTCGGAGACGGGAATGTCATCTACGGGATGACCAATTCCGAAGGCAAAGCCACTATGCAGATACCCGACGGCGTCACGGCGGAAGTCCTGATCGCAGGCTTCGACGATTTGGCGATGTCATGCTCCGATCTGACGAAGTCCATCTCCGCCGGCACCGAGAGCGTAACGGCAACATTCAACATAGGCACAGTCACAGGCAGCACCGTGAAGACCCAGAGCATCAACTTTGCAGAGAACACATGGCTGATGTCATCTTCGTCCTCCACGACGGCGGATTACGAGATAGCCGCGGGAGCGTCTGAAGATGTAAAGCCCGGGACTTATTACTGCATCGAGGAGAACGGGGGCGTCTATACATACAGCAAGGTCAGCGTATACGCCGGCCACGCTGCGATGTACAAGGTCGCAGACACGGAAGCGACATCCCTTTCGAAGGTCGAACTGCCTGTCCTCACAGGTGCAACCGTCACAGTGACGGCGGACCCGGACAACGAAGACGCCGAATACTACAAGGTCAGCCTGGGGACCGGCTACTACCTTGTGGAGTCTGGCCATGAGTACCTGTTCAAAGCGGAGACGGAAACCCAGGTGGCGTACGCCTACTACGACGGCTCGTCCCTGGACAACCCGTCCTGGACTCTGGAAGACGCCGTAACCCTCAAGGGATACGTCGGAGTGTCCGGAAGCGGTACGGCGATGATAACATCCTCTTCGCAGACGATCTTCACAACCGTCACCGACGGGGTCTACGAGACGCAGGTACCCGCCGGCATAGGCGATGTGACGATAGTGTTCGACGTGACGAAGACCATAAGCTCCAGCGACTACAGCTACACCGGAACGGTGACCGCGACGGTCGACCCGTCCAAGACTAACACCGTCAACGCGCAGCTGACCGGAGACGGGATTATAGTCGCAGACCCTGATGCGGACCTGACAATATCTGTTGACCCGGCCTCGATAACGCCGTACGCCGATGGAAGTTTCAAATTTATCATCGACGTGACGCCGTCCGCCGATTCGACGGGCTTAAAGACGTACGCGGTAGTGTCGTCGGGCCCGTGGCAGCTGGACAGTTCCTACACCGTCACGGTCGACGGCCCGAATGCAACCACCGTCGAAGTCTCTGGATGGCTGGATCCGCTCAAGGTGGGCGACGGCAACCCAGAGATGGAGGTCTCGCTTGTAGACCTCGAGGGGACCACGCAGGCAACGTGCCTGATCCCCAGCGGATATGTGGTCGAGATCGCCTCTTCCGACAACGTGACGATAATGGTGGCTACGGACGAGGGCGCCAGCCCCGACGCGGTCAACGATTACGAGTACATGTACGCGGTGACTGTAAGGAGCGAAGCCAACTACCTCATGCATGCGAAGGTGACGGTCACGGGCGTCCCCGCCGGGTGGCTGTTCACCGTTTCGGACGCCGACGGAAAGCTTATAGATCCGACCGGAGAGTTCCCAGTGGCGGGATACGCCGACACGACGATCTACGTGAAGCTGATCAACGCCGACGGTTCGGACGCGGAAGTCCCGGACATCCAGATCGACGTGGAAGTTATGCATGGCAGTTCTTCCGTGGCGACCGGATCTTTCGACGTTACGAAGCAGGACGCGGTCCTCGACTCTTCAGCGTCTGCATCCGGCGACAATGTGTATCAGACCGGAAGCCAGGTCCAGGATGCGTTCTGGGTCCTGCTCGTGCTGAGCGCGGTCGTGATAGTGATGATAATCTGGCTCGGTTCCAAGAGGGGGGTGTTCAGACGCAGAAAGTAATCTCGATAATAGGGGCGGTATCACTGCTTATGGTGGCAGGCATATGCCTTGCCACGGCGGACGAGTCGGATGCGGAGTACTTCAACGTTAACCCCGTGGACGGCTACACGGTCAAGACCGGGGGATCCATAACTTACGAGGCGCCCTTCTACTACGAAGGCAGCTACAGCTCTATGGCCGTGACCTTCACCGCATATCTCCTGAATTCGGACGGAGATAAGATGTCCGGCGCGGTATCCCCCTCCACAGGCACATATACTTCCAACGGCACGAAGACGATAACCGTGACGGCCCCGTCCTCCGCAGGCACATACAGGCTTGTGGTGGAATACAGCGGGAACGTCACCGTCGGCACCGAGGAGATCGAAGTCAGCGGATCCAGCCAAGCATCCGTTAAGGTTGTGGTGCCTATAACCCTTAAGGCGGAGATCACCAACAACGGGAAAGTCTCACTGAGCTCCCTTACGGTCAGTTTCATCGTCGACGGAAAGGCAGTTCCGGATAGCCAGACCACGGTCACGGATATAGCGCCCGGAGAGACGGACACCGCGACCTTCGAGTGGGTCACGGACTCTCTTTCTTCGGGGAAGCACACCTACAAGGCCGTCAGCGAGACTTCGATGGTGGACATCACCGGGCTCGACAGGGAGAGCGTGTTCTACATAGGACATGACGACTACCAGATCGCAACGGTTCTTGTGGCACTGCTTTTCGTGATCCTGGTGGTCATTCTCATATTCGTCATCAGGAAGCCCGTTAAGAACTACGGAAAGCCCAAGGGAAGGCGTTAAATCATTTAGCGGGGGAAACCCCGCTCAATTTGTTTTTCTGACATCACTGCAGCTATGGCTATGTCCGAACGCGTCCGCTCCATAATTCCTCTGGCTATGTCCTGCTTCCTTCTCATCGGGGCCACAGCGTCCGGCACGTCGAACATAAGCAGCCCGTCGGTGACTTCTTCCATCATCCTGTAGACGGTCATGGCCCTTTCCATGTCCCCGGCCATAAGGCATTTCAGCGCCACCCTTCTGAGCTCTCCCACCGAATCTGCAAGGCCCAGGGCCCATGATTGTTCGGTTATTCCGAGGCCGAGGTTCGTCGGTACGGTCCCGTCCCTCAGCAAGCTCCCGAGTATGGCGGCCTCCGCGTATTCGGACATCGCATCTGCCGCAGGGCCGGAGTAGAGCAGGCAGGGCTCCTCCCCGAGGCCAGATACCAGCCTTCCCACCTCTTCCGCGATCTTCAATGCGTCCTCGGAATAGTCTTCGCCTTCGTGTATTGAATGGATTATCCTCTTCGACCTTCGGATTATGTCCCGGGATGACCGGATGGCGTACTCCCTGCGTTCCTCTGCACGGTTAAAGAATTCCGAGGCCGAAGCGAGCCCCTCTGAAAGACCTTCCATGGGACGGTATGCCCTTAGTTCGGTTTAAAGGGAGGTGAAAAAGGACTCCCTCAGTCTGCTGCGGAACATCTCTTCCTTGACCTTGGAGTCGAACATCGCCATGTCGGGAACAGTAAAATCCAGACCCTCGTAGACCACGTCCCTGAGGGTCAGAGCGTCTGCGCGGGCGACACCGAAGCTTATGTCGTCGCCATTCAGGGCCCTCACCACATCTTCGGTCTCGGCATCGCCCCTTCCGACCGAGGCGATGGCCGACATCATGCGTCTGACCTGGTTCCAGAGGAAGAACCTGGCACTGCAGTCGAAAACGAGTATGTCGCCGTCCTTCCAGATTTCTGCGGATTCGATCTTTCCCGTCGTGGGTTTGTTGTCATATTTGCAGAAACGTACGAAATCATGTTCGCCCACGAAGAGGGAGGCACACTCCCGGGCGCGTTCCGAATCGATCCCCTCGGAAGGCATGACATAGCGGTACTTCCGCACATCCGCATACCTGGGGTTGAAATCGTCGGGGACCCGGGCATAGGAACGGTAATAAACTCCCCTGGACACCGCGTTGAGCGCCTTCAGCAGGACCTCGCAGTCCCCAAATTCCGTGCTGAAGACCGCTACGTTCCCGAGGGCGTTTACCCCGCGGTCCGTTCTGCTTGCGAGTTTCAGATCAAGCTCCTCTGCGGTCGAATCGCATATGGTCTGAAGATTGGAAGATATCTCCCCTTCGACGGTCCGCAGCCCCGGCTGGGCCTGGGACCCGGAGAAGCCCTCTCCGAGATAGGCGACCTTCACGGCCAGGCGCGTCATTTCCCGAGGATCTCTCTCATATGGTCGACCCTGCGCTGGACTAGGTCGCGGGTACCGATGTCATGCCTGACGAAGACGGCATCGCTCTCCACGAACGACAGGGCGGTCTCGCAGTTCCAATCGGCTCCTTCGAGAGAGTCGTCTATCCCGACCACCCCCACTGCCCTGGAAGTGCCGGTTACCAGGACCCCGTCCCTCATGTCGACGTTGGCGTAGAACGCCACGGCGCCGCTTCTTTTCACACCTTCCATGCACACGGATATCCTGTGTCCCGCCTCTGGCTTCGTCCCGTATCCGCGGGGTACAACATATTTGCACACCGTGGCCTTTTTGGCAAACCTTACCGTTTCGGAAAGCGTTCCTTTGGCCATGTCCCAGCAGATCTTTTCAAAGTTGTCCTCGAGGATCGGCAGCACGTTCATGGCCTCAGGGTCTCCGAACCTGGCGTTTATCTCGATTATCTTCGGTCCGCTCTTCGTGAGCATGAACTGCCCGTACATCGCCCCGCGGTAAGGGCATCCCTCCTCAGACATGGCGGAGACGATCTGCTTCATTATATCCAGCGCTTTTTTGCGGTCTTCGATTCCCACAAAGGGGAGGAGGTGGTCCGCATCCGAGTATGAGCCCATGCCGCCGGTGTTCGGTCCCACATCGCCTTCGTAGGCCCTCTTGTGGTCCTGAACCAAAGGCATCGGGGCCACGGTCTTGCCGTCGCAGAACGCCATCTGTGTGAATTCTTCTCCCACGGCCTTCTCTTCGATTATGACCCCCGCCCCTCCGATCTTGTGCTCGAATATCTCGTTGACGTAGCCCATTATGTCCTTCATCGTGTGGATGTGCTCGCCCTGTACCTTTACACCCTTGCCGCCTGTGAGGCCAATGGGCTTGACAACGATCTCGTGGTCGACAGTCCTGAGGTACGCTTCCGTGTCCGCAGGGTTGTCGAAAGCTGCGTATTCCAGGTTTCCATCTACCTTATGCTTGCGTACCAATTCCCTCATGAAGGATTTGGAGGTCTCGATCCTGGCAGCCGCTTTGGTGGGCGAGGCGCATGGGACCCCCTCCCTTTCCAGCGCGTCGACGATGCCCGCCTCCAGGGGAGCTTCGGGACCGACGAATGCAAGTTCGATGATATTCTCCCTCGCGAACCTGCAGATCGCATCGATGTCCTTCTCGTCTGCCAGCAGGTACTTCTTGGCCTTTTCTATTATCCCAGGATTCGAATTATTCATCACCGCATAAACGTCCGAACCCGCCCTGTGGAACGCATCTACCGCGGCGCACTCCCTGCCGCCGCCGCCTATCGTAAGGACCCTCATCCATTCACCTCAGAGCTTCAGGGCCGCGATTATCTCGTCCATGCCCATGTCTTTCTTCGCGCTGCAGGCGTACATCGACTTGAGGCCCCCCGTCAGCCTGCTGTAGTCGTCCATTATCACCTGGGGGTCTACGCCAACGGCGTCGGCTATGTCCATCTTGTTCAGTATCGCAAGGTCGGAGTGCAGGAATATGCTGTGGTGCTTCCTGACCATATCGTCCCCCTCCGTGGTCGATATGACCACGGCCCTGTAATCGGTTCCCAGAGGAAAATCTGCGGGACATACGAGGTTGCCCACGTTTTCGATGAAGAGCACGTCATATTTGCTCAGGTCTATCTTTTCCAGCGCCTTAGCGACAAGGTTCGCGTCCAGATGGCACTCGGAACCCGTGTTGCAGTTGACTGCATCCATGCCGGACTTCTCCATCCTGGCGAAATCATCGTCACCCGTTACGTCGCCAGCAATGGCGCATACCTTCAAACCCTTGGCCCTGAGCTTCTCGGCTAACCTGATGATCATCGTGGTCTTCCCCGAGCCGATGGAGCCCATGAAATCTACGGACTTGATCCCGTGCTCCTTGAGGAGACGGTAGTTCTTATGGGCCAATTTGGCGTTCTCCTTGAGAACGTCGTATTCCATGCCCACCTGTACGAAGTGCATGGGGAGGTCAACACCGTGGCCCGTAATAATGTTAACCACGGGCCTCTAGCAAAAGTCATAAAGACGGAGCATGATGAGGGGGCGTTCAAATGAGCTATTCAGAGTCATTATCCAAGCTCCTGGCATCTGCAGATGCGTCGGAGGGTTGCAAACTCACAGTCACTTCCAAAGGCCGCACTTACGTGGGCACCATGATGCCCCACCATGACTTCAGCGCCCCCGACATACTCGTTCTGAAGCTGAAGAGCGGGTACAACATAGGCGTCAGGATGTACGGGGACTCCGAGATCCATGTGGCTGAGCGCCCCTCGGAGAGAAAGAAGAGCGCCCCGTCAAGGGAGCCGAAGAAGGGAATGAAGAAGCTGGTGCTGATCGGTACGGGAGGCACGATCGCGTCATATGTCGACTACAGGACAGGGGCCGTACAGCCCGCCCTCTCCACGTCCGAGCTGGTGAACGCCGTTCCGGAGCTCAGGGAGATAGCCAACATCGAGGCGCGGGTGCTCTTCTCGATATTCTCGGAGAACATGAACGTGGAACACTGGCAGAAGCTGGCAACGGCGGTTTCCGAAGAGATAAACGCGGGGGCCGACGGGATAATCATACCTCATGGCACAGACACCATGGGGTACACCGCAGCCGCGTTGTCCTTCATGCTGGGAGACGTTCCCAAGCCGGTGGTTCTCGTGGGGGCCCAGAGGTCATCGGACCGCCCCTCGTCGGACGCAACCGGAAATCTGATGGCAAGTGCCAGGTTCTGTGTGGATGGCGGCAGGGCAGGAGTTTTTGTGGTGATGCACGACACTCACGGCGACGACTCTTTCGCAGTGCACACGGGGACCCGTGTCAGGAAGATGCACACATCGAGGCGCGACGCCTTCCACAGCATCAACGCTCTGCCGGTGGCCCACATCGATTCCGAAGGGAAGATGGAGTTCTCCGGTCAGGGGAGGGCCGTTTCTGAAGGAAAGTCGGTCGCTAGGACGGGAATGGAGAAGAAATGCGTCCTTCTGCAGTCTTATCCGGGCATGGACCCGGAAATTTTCACGCAGGTCCTGGTGGCCAGCAGGGGGGCCGTCATTGCAGGGTCCGGTCTCGGTCATGTCAACGAGAACATGATCCCGGCCATCAAGAAGGCGGTCGATTCGGGTACCATAGTGATCATAACGTCCCAGTGCCTGGGAGGTACTACGAACCTCAATGTCTACAACACCGGAAGGGACATGCTCTCAGCCGGAGCGGTGCCCGTGGGGGACATGTTGCCCGAGACCGCATACGTGAAGCTGATGTGGGCAATCGCAAACTCAGCCGACGGTAAGGAGGCCGTGGAGATAATGAAGGCCCCGCTCGCCGGCGAGACGGGCGACAGGAGGGTGGCCTGATGGATTATGAAATGATGTGCGGGATAGAGATACACCAGCAGCTGGACACCAAGAAGCTGTTCTGCTCCTGCGACACGGTGCTCTGCGACGAGGGATTCGGTGCACACTACCGTAAACTAAGGCCCACCACCAGCGAGATGGGCGAGATAGACCGTGCGGCGCTGGCACAGCACGGAAGGCATATGGACTTCAGGTATCAGTGCTGCCAAGGCGCCTCATGCCTGGTGGACCTGGACGAGGAGCCGCCCCACGATGTCAACAAGGAGGCCATGGACGTCTCGCTCGTCTTCTCCGCGATGCTTGATGCCGATATAACCGACGAGATCCACTTCATGAGGAAGATCGTGGTGGACGGTTCGAACACCTCCGGTTTCCAGAGGACGGCACTGGTGTCGACGGGCGGGGAAGTGGAAGTAAACGGCAGGAAGATCTCGATACTCTCCGTTTGCCTGGAAGAGGACGCGGCCAGGAAGATAGAGACCAAAGGCAACGAAGTGACCTACAGGCTCGACCGCCTCGGCTTCCCGCTCATAGAGGTTGCCACGGGACCGGACATGAGGACTCCGGAAGAGGTGATGGAGGTGGCGATGCGCCTCGGTTCGCTGCTAAGGGCGACCAAAAAGGTGAAGCGTGGCATCGGGACGATAAGGGAAGACCTGAACATATCCATCCCGAGCGGGGCCCGCATAGAGATAAAGGGAGTCCAGGAGCTGAAGATGTTGCCGGACTTCGTGCGCAACGAGGTGAACCGGCAGAAGATGCTCCTCGAGGTCAAGGAGATCCTCGGAAAACGGGGAGTGAAGCCCGCCGCCGCCGAAACTGTCGACGCGACGGATATTTTCGAAGACTGCCCGTCGAAGGTCGTCACGTCCGCCATCAAGAGCAAGGGCGTAGTGCTCGCAGTGAAACTCCCGGGCTTCGCCGGCGTGATGAACGGCGACTCGGGGAGGCTCAGGCTCGGAGCCGAGATGGCCCAGCGGGCCAGGGCCCACGGGGTCAAAGGGATATTCCATTCCGACGAGCTTCCCAACTACGGGATAGACATCGAATACGTGGATGCGCTGAAAGAATTCCTGGGAATGTCGTCTCCCGAAGACGCGTTCGTGATATGCGCGGCGCCCGAGGCGACCGCGAGGGAGGCGCTGGTCGCCGCGGTCGAACGTGCCAACGAGGCGCTGGAGGGAATCCCGGAGGAGACCAGGGACCCCCTGCCGGACGGCACCACGAAGTATTCGAGGCCTCTGCCCGGAGCGGCCAGGATGTATCCCGAGACCGATGTCCCTCCGACGCTGGTCACAGAAGAGAAAGTGGCGGAAATCAAGGCGTCCATGCCCGAATTCCCGGAAGAGATCGAGAGAAGGCTGGTCGAACAGTACGGTATCAACTCCCAACAGGCCTATCAGATGCTGAGGGAGAGCAACTATGAGCTCTTCGAGAAGCTGGCCGGAGCTTACCGTGCACTGTCTTCCGTCGCAGCGACCACCCTGACCAACACGTACAGCGAGCTGGATCGCGAAGGGATAACGGCAGCCGACATTCCTGACAGAGCAATGATCGAGATTTTCGATATGCTGTCGCACAACAAGTTCGCCAAAGAGGCCCTTCCCGACATCATACGCGAGGTGTCCAAGGGCTCATCCCCTCAGGCGGCCGTTTCGAAGCTGGGCCTGGAGGCCGTGGAGGAAGACGAGGCAGCGAAGATAGTCGCATCCATAGTCAGAGAGAGGGAGGAGTTCGTGCGCAGCAAGGGGATCGAGGCGGTGGGTCCGCTGATGGGCCCCGTTATGGCCGCGCTCAGGGGAAAAATCGACGGCAAGGCCGCCAACGAAATCCTCGCGAAAGAAATCTCAAAGTTGATCGGATGAAGATATCTGCAGCACCTGCAACCGCTCGAAGAACAGCGGCAGCTCCCCGAGGATTTTGACGGAATACGTCGAAAGCAGAGATTCCAGTATATCCCGGTCCATGAGCGAAGACACGACCACCACCACGCGCCATCCCTTATTCCCGTGATCATCCGCGCCTCTGAGAAGTTCGGGAAGGGGCCCCATGCCCCCCTCGCCCCCCGACCACGCCTCGGAAAGTTCGCAATCGTCATCGACCGGCAGGTACGGGAGGTTGAAAACGATCGTATCGAACGTGCCGGAAACGGAATCGTATACATCAGTTTCGATAACCTCGATTTCGATCCCGTTGCGTTCAGCGTTCCTTCTGGTCAGCTCCACCGCGTGAGGGTTGATATCTCCCGCAGTGACTTCCGCTCCCGCCATTGCGCAGTGCAAGGACACGATCCCGGAACCGCAACCTATCTCGAGCACCTTTTCCCCGGCCTCGACATCGAGGCAGCTTATGAGCAATAAGCTGTCTTCAGAAGGCGGATAGACGCGGCTGTCCCCCTCGGCTATTATCTCGGGGATATAAAGCATACAATCAAAATATCCGCATTGATGATATATTATGCGGAATAAGTTAAAGTGTATTCCCGAATGGACGAGCATGATCAGACTGGATGTCCTGGCCCCAGGGAGATTGGAAAGGGATGGCGAGGGCAAGGTGATCAGTGCAGACTCCACGTGCACGTTGATCAGAACCGACGACGGGCTTATCGTCGTAGACCCGAGCACAAATTATATGAGGCCGATGATAAAAAACTCACTCATGCGTTGCGGGGTTCTGTTCGGGGACGTCAGCGCCGTCGTCCTTACCCATGCACATGCGGACCACATACAGAACCTGAGCCTTTTCCTCAAGGCCGCGGTATACATCCACGAAGGGGAAGATGTCGAAATAGAGGGGGCCATAGTTGTCGAGGAGGAGGAGATGCAGCTCGTACCCGGCGTCAGCCTGGTCCACACCCCCGGGCACACCGAGGGGTCTATGAGTGTTTTCGTGGATTCGGACCGCAGGTACGTGATCGCCGGCGATGCCATACCGACGGAGGGCAACTACAGGAAGATGCATCCTCCGGCGGTCAACTGCGATGCCGATGCCGCGTTGCAAAGTATTAAGAAGATAAAGAGATACGCGGACGTGATCATACCCGGACATGGTTTTCCGTTTATGGCCCGAATGTGATTATCATGAACGACGAAGAACTTCCCGAATTCATCATTTTCGAATGCGCGAAATGCCGTGATTTCACGGAGCATGAGATACTGAAAGGAAGGTTCGGCAAGGCATCGGTATCCGGAACCTTCAAATGCACCGAATGCGGGACAGTCGCTTCTACGACCATACGTCTCCCTGAGGACATAAGGGTCAAAGTCGTTTTCAGCGACGGAGACGTGACTTCAGTAACAGAGACGGTTCTTAAAAGCAACGAGATCGTGGAGAAGGGGGACGAGTTCTTTTTAGACAGCGGCGAGAGGGTCCGCGTGACGCTCATCGACGATGAATCGGGAAGGACACCGCGTAGGGCGCAGGCCACGAGGATCAAGTGCCTGTGGGTCAAGCAGTTCGGGGTGCTCAACGTCAAAGTATCGATAAACGACAACCACCGCACCCTTTCGATGGTGGTCGAGGCTGAGCCGGACGATGAGTTCACCATCGGCACCACAATACCTTTTGAAGATTTCGACTGCTACGTACATGCGATCAAGACGAAAGACAGGCTCCTAAGGAAAGGTTCTGCGGAAGCACGTGACATAACCAGGGTCTACGGCAAGATCCGCAAGAAGCAGTACGCAGTGATGGACTTCGAAGACGAGTGATCATCCGAAGATGATGTCCAGCACCTCGGAGATATTGTCGGAGCGCACCACTGCGTCCGCGGCCTCTACGATCATATCGTCTATGGGGTTGAAGGCTATCGACAGACCGCTGTTCCTGAACATGCCTATGTCGGTGAACGAGTTGCCTATCGACACTGTACGGTCCTTGTCCGTGCCGTATTTTTCCTGGAATTCCCTGACGTTTATTCCCTTGTCACGTAGGTCCACGTTCATTATCCCCTCACCGGTGAGGCGACCTCCCTCGCAGGTCTCGAGGGAATCTGCTATGTAGGCGTCGAAGCCGAATTCGTCTGCGATCATTTTCGCGGCTACGTCGATGCCTCCGCTGACTATCACGCACCTCATGCCCTCAGATTTCAAGGCGGCGACGGTCTCCTGTATCCCTTCGGTCAGGGGCATTGTCCTGAAAATCTGGGAAATCTTGTCGATGGTGACATCCGGATCGGCCTTCTTCCAAAGGGCTATGTCTCTGCGCATGAACTCCGGTTCGTCTATCTCGCCGGAGCAGAACGCGTAGTATGATTCTTCGTTGTCCACATCGTATATGTCGTGGACCCATCCCCATGAGCTCCTTTGGGTTGTCAGGGTCCCGTCCATATCGAAACAAACAAGTTCGTAATCCATGGACATGGGATATCAGGCCCTGGTTAAAACTGTGTCCATAACCGTCTTCTAACGATAAGCCCTGCGATTATGAAGAATGCTGCCCCCGTTACGATCATATAGGCTATGCTGGACCCTGGTATGACCAGCGAAGAGCCGGTCCTCTCCGACGCTGAACGAGATATCGCCCACGGCAAGGAGGTCCCGCAGCTTTGCCGAGTCCTGTCACCTCGATAATCTCGCGCATGCAACCCGACGGTAGAATTAACGGGCATGATGTCATCCTAACAATTTTATTGTTTGGAACCATGGGAATGACGATGCTTCTCATCATCGGGACCGGTCACGTTTTCAAGATGGAGGAGCAGGTGCGCTTCATCATAAAGAACACCTGGCCGGATGCGGTGCTGGTGGAACTGGACGAAAAAAGATTCCGGGTGATGGACGGTACATATGAGCATCCAAAGGATACGAAGCCGATCAAGATGCCCGGGATTGTCAAGTCCCTGGGGAAGACACAGAGCAGAACGGCATCGCAGTTCGGAACATATGCGGGCATGGAACTTCTTGAGGCTTGCAGGGCAGGAAAGGCCGCAGGCGCCGAGGTAATACTCATGGACGGTGATGTGGTGGAGATGCTGCTCAGAATGTGGGACGAGATGTCGTTGATCGAGAAGCTCCGCTGGCGCTTTTCGGGCATGAAGGACAGTAAATCCTCGAGAAAGGACGTCGAAAAGACCCAGAAGGATTTTTCTGACAACGAGAAAGAGTATATGGACCATATGAGGCGCCGCTACCCTTCCATGATGCGGATACTTCTGGACGAACGCAACGAATCGATGGCGAAAAAGATCATCGAGGCATCGTCCAGGCATAAAAAAATGATAGCAGTTGTCGGGGATGCCCATGTAGAAGGGATATCGATGCTGCTCCCCGAGGAAATGGATGTAAGGAAAGTGCGCCTGGCGGACATCAGGGACGAACAAAAGATAGGTAAGCTGATGGCAGATATATGGTACGAAAGGTTGGATTGATCCGATGAGAGTAACGCTTCTATCTTACACAAGGGACGCGGACGAAATATGCGCCGCCGCAGGAAGGTCCTGCTATTCCGAAAAGCCGGCGGACGAGATCCTGGGCACCGGAGATGCGGAAAAATCCCTTGGTAAGATCGTCTCTATGGGTCACCACTCCGTGATTGAGCATGCGGTCTTCACGTTCTCCGTTTCGGGCGTGTCCAGGTCTCTGACGCATCAGCTGGTCAGGCACCGCATAGCCTCTTTCTCGCAGCAGTCTCAGAGATATGTGCCGCTCAGGGCCCCGACATATGTCGTTCCGCATACAGTGAGCAACGACCCCGTTGCAATGAAGATATACGAAGAGGCGATGGAAAAGATATGGGAGGCATACTCCAAACTGGGAGATATTGTCCCGGCCGAGGATGCCAGATACTTACTCCCTAACGGCTGCACAACCAATATCACTATAACCATGAATGCCAGGGAGCTGCTGCATTTCTTCAATCTCAGGTGCTGCGAGAGGGCCCAGTGGGAGATACGCGAGATGGCGGACGAGATGCTGAAGCTATGCAGGGATGTTTCCCCCACCATTTTCAAGGATGCCGGTCCGCCCTGCGTGAGGGGCCCCTGCCCAGAAGGCAGCAAGTCCTGCGGGCATCCCAAAAGACTTAAAAAGCCTTAAATAGGGCATATACTTAATCGGTTCACTCGGTGAAAGATATGGGAAGGATAAGACCCACATACATCAAGAGAGTGTCCATTGAGCTCCTCAACAAGTATCCCCAGGCATTCAGCAGGGACTTCGAGAACAACAAGGAGATGGTGAGCACCCTCACAGACGTAACCTCGATTACGATGAGGAACAGGATCGCTGGATACATCTCGCGCTATCTGTCTCACCCTGAGGTTTAAACACCTTTAGTCGCAAGACTTTTTCCGCACTTTTTGCTCGCGTGGGGTAGCTTGGATATCCTGAGAGATTGCGGATCTCTTGACCCGGATTCGAATTCCGGCGCGAGCGCCACGTTCGGTTCAGCTACCGGAATCTTTGGGCCAGATCTTCTCTGTTATTTCGGAATCTCCCGGCGGCATTATTCCCGAGATCTCTTCCTCCGGCACTTCGAAAGCTTTAGCAATATCCGAGGCCGTTTTCTTATTCTTGCCTCTTCCCGGCCTGATCACGAAATATTTTTCCGATTTAATCTCAACGACGTCCCTGGGCCCGCACATCACCTTGCGGTTGCCCTGGTAGTCTATCTCTCCGACCGCGAGCTCGGTCTGTATATGGTATTCGTAGTTCCTTTTACCTCTGACTATGAACGCTCCGCGGGGGACGAACTCTCCGGGATTGGGGGTCTTGCTCACCTGGTCAGGATAGACCCAGAAAGCACTGCCGTCAGACATGGCCGAGACCCAGGCCTTCGAATGGCAGAATGCGAAAACGCATGCCTGTTTCATTTCTTCGGGCGAGGCCGACGAACCGTCCTTGAAGACCACTGAAGGTGCACCGTGGATGTCTGCATGTACGTAGACGTCCCCGTCTTTGAGATGTTTCTTTACTATGTTGTCGTTACTGTGGGCGTCCCTTCCTGCGATGACCAGCTTTCCGGATGCGGTGAAGAACCACTTATAGCGGTCGAACCAGAACTGCTTGGTCGGCTGTGCCCGGGTAAGTGCCAGATGCCGCTCTTTCGCGAATCCCCTTTCCTTTCTTTCAAGCTCTTCGCGGCTCATCTTCAGGGCATCCAGGGCTCTTTTGCCCTTGTCTCCGATATCTTTTCCCTTCTGGTATATCACGGAGGCGTTGGCGTCGACGCCTTTGGTATAGTCCAAGACGACCTTCTGTCCCCCTAAAGATGCGGTCACCGAGTTTTTGGACGGATCTATGGATGAGACGAAAGGGATCCTCATCGCGCCTTCGGATAGCTTGTCCCAGGCGAGCCTCTTCGATTGTTGTTCAAGCACGGTGAGTAGCTCGTTTGCTTTCTGATAGTCTGTGTAGAGTGCGTCGGCCTGTAGTCTGAACTCTTCTGCGTCCATCTCGTATTCGGTGACGGTCTCTTCCTGTTTCTCGATCCTGCGCCTCAGTTTGAGTATTTCCGGGTCAACGTAGTCCTCTTCTGCCGCATCCTCCGTCTCCTTGAGCATGGCGCATATAGCCAGCGACATAGTCTCGTAGCGTTCCGCATCGGCTTCCCCGTAGGAAAGCAGCCTCACGGGTGCAAGATCAACGATCTTACCTTCCTTGCGGTAGGCTGTGGGCTCGGGGCTGGATGCGGCGGACGAAACAAGCTCTCCGATCTTTTCGAATATTGCCCTGAGCATCTCGTCATCTACGGATTTCGAGGGCGTCTTCTTGTCTGCCCCCGCACGGACGCAGATCTCTTCGGCGTACTGCCCGCCCAGGTTGACAGATGTGGCGAGGGTCCTCACGGTATCGGATTCCGAAGACCTGAACAAGGCCGAAAACTCTTCGAACGTGGAAACTCCCGGCTCGAACCGTGGCCTGGGCATGACATAATCCTCCCCCGGCCTGGCGGCACGGTCCTTGTACGTCTTGTGTATCAGGCAGTTGACGATCTTCCCTTCGGATATCAGGAGGATGTTCCCTCCGCCGAATATTTCGAATATCAGCTGATAGTCCGTCTCGCCTTTCCTGAGCTCCATGACCACTACGCGGTCGAAGCCCGCCTGTCCGGTCTTACCTATCCTGGCATTGTCGAGATATTTGCGCATGAAGGACGCGAAGGAAGTCGGCAGGACCGGAGTCTCCGGCTTGACGGGCGGCAAGTGCAACCACTTCTTGTCCTTGAAGAAAAGCTCCTTCTTCCCGCCGGTGACGCTTATACGGAAAAGCACGTTTCCCGCTCCCCAATGGAATATCTTGTCCATATGGGCGCCCTCAAGGGCAGACATCTCCGATACCACGGAACGGACGTCCAGGGAGCTCATCTCTTTCTTCATGGGATGACGTTAGGCGCATTCATCTGATATAGTTTCTTCAAATCGGAGGATCAGAACGTAAACTGTGCATTTGGCCCCACGGGGCAGTACCAGAAACCTTTATCAATCACATATTGATAAGGCACCCCACAGGCCGCTGTGGCTAAGGGGTATAGCGACGCCTTGGTAAGGCGTAGGTCGAGGGTTCAATTCCCTCCAGCGGCTCCATCTCCCCTCAATTTTTAAACAGGTCCTGCGATGCTTTGGTATGACGGGACCGATGGATCTGTTTATTTTTTTGCTGTTCGTCTCGGTAGGGGCGGTCTTCGTATACCTGGGGACGAGGGCCAGGTGCATGGAGCCGGGTCCACAGATCTTAGAAGACCCGACCACGTTACGTCCTGATCGGA
>DAVO01000014.1:94655-101737 GCA_002509405.1 Methanomassiliicoccaceae archaeon UBA72
TTTTTACCAACGGATATCGGAACCGATGATTCAGTCCATCCGGTATATCACGAAACCGGACCATATCTTCGGGAAGAAGTACGTGGTCTTTTTGGGCATACGTTTACCCTGCATCGAAAGGTCCCAGACCGTCCCCAGGTCCGGCCGGTTGAGTACAATCGCCAGGTCGTAGGCGCCGGCCGACATCTTCTCTTTCACCGATGTAAGCTCGGCGTCGTAGTCGATCTGGGATTTTCCGTCGTCCCATTTGTAAACGTCCTTCAGTATCTTCTCCTGGGCCACGTATGTGTCCAGGGTCCAAAGCCCCTCTCCCTGATAACGGGCAAGGTAACACTTTCCGGAACGGAACGTGAGCCCCATCATCCAGTTTTCCAGGTCCTTCTCCATCTCCTCAGCGGACACCTCTTTCATTTCGAGGGATTCGGATATCTTCTTGATCGCGTTCTTCTCGGAAATGCTCTCGGTCTTAACGAGGCGATGGGTGGGCCAAATCGAAAGTCCCGGGTCCGACGAGGACACCAGTGTGGCGAGGACGTAGCCCTTCTTCTGAGAGTCCGGATTCTCCTGGGAATAGGCCAGTGCCGTCTCGTATCTGTGGTGTCCGTCGGCAATCAGCATCTTCTGGCCTCTCAGCTCTTCCGAGATCTCCTTGCATATCTCTCCGTCGCTCAGACGGGAATATCTGTGCTCCACCCCGTCCTCGTCCACGTACCTATAGACCAGGGCGATGCTGTCGCGTATTCTCCTGTTCAGCTGTGGGCTGAACGAATCATGGATACCGAATATCGACTCAAGATGGGATTCCATATCTCTCAGGAGGTTGAGGCGGTCGGCCTTTACTTTTGAGAATGTCTCTTCATGGGGAACGACGTTCCCGTCCTCGTAAGGTTCGGTCTTGAGTATGCCCACGATACCGGTGCGGGTCATCTTCTTTCCTTCGTCCTCGAAGGTCTGCTCGTACACATAGAACGAGTCCGAGTCCTGTTTGAGAGAACCGTCCGCAATCCACAAGTCCAATTCGCGTCTGGAGCTGCGGTATCTCTTGTCCGGGTCCGGGTTGAGTGTCAGCCGGGTGATGTTACGGGCTTTGCTCTGAAGTTTCACAAGATAGGACGGACCTATGACGTCGTAAGGAGGGCTGATCCTATCTCCGATGGAATCTCCGGCCGAAATCGCGGGCCTGTATCCTGGGAAAGGTAAGAATGTAACCATATTTGCTCGTGCAAAGCATATATTACGGCTATATCAAATAACCGCGGTTACTCAACAGATTCTTGGGACGGGGTCTCCGATGGGCGGCTCCAGTATACGTCTCCCGCCTACCTCTGTTCTCAGCATCACTCTTCCTTTGCCCTTGCCTGCATATCCTATCAGCGAGGCATCCCTTCCCTCGGGGGTGGAACGCAGGGTCTTCAGCACCTCGTCTGCCATCTCGGGGACGCATGCCACGACGCACTTTCCTTCGTTGCCTATGTTCAGCGGATCTATGCCCAGCAGATCGCACGCGTTGACGACGCCGTCCCTCAGGGGGATGGACTGGTACTCTACTTCGATGTCTACGCCGGACTTGGATGCGAGCTCGTTCAGAGTGTTCGCAAGCCCTCCGCGAGTCGAATCCTTCATCGTGACTATCCCTCCTGTCCTCAGCGCCTTCTCTATCATCAGGTTCAGCGGCGCGACGTCGCTCTGGACCTCGCTCTCGAACCCATATCCTTCGCGGAAAGACATCAGGGCGATGCCGTGGTCTCCGACATATCCCGAGACGATTATCGCGTCGCCGGGGGCGATGTTAGAGTCTGTACACCATATTTCTTTGACCGTGCGGTACTCTCCCGCCTTGGCGAAGTTGGAGTCAAGGTAATCGGACCTCCTTCCGACGGCGGAGGTGGCCATGAACATCTGGTCCACCGCACCCGCCTCGACGACCTTCGTGTCGCCTGTCTCGATGGGCACACCGCATTCCTCGCATGTCTTTCCAGCGCTCGACATGACCCTGTCGACGATATCGGTGTCAAGCCCCTCCTCTATTATCGTGGAGCAGGCCAGAGCCAGAGGCTTACCTCCCATGACCGCGATATCGTTAACGGTACCGGACACCGAGATCCTGCCCAGGTCCCCCCCGGGGAAAAAGAGCGGCTTGACGGTATGTCCGTCGATGGTGAAAACGATGCCGTCCACTACGGCGGAGTCGTCCATGGAATCCAGCGCGACGTCCGTTTTAACCTTGGGGAAATGGCAGATTATGTGCTTCGACAGGAATTCCTGCATCGCTTCCCCGCCGGCACCGTGATTCAATACGACCTTCGTCATTGCTGCGTGATGAAGGAAGGTGGATAAAGACTTGTCCCGGACAGACTTCGGAACGGATAATAAAAATAAGGCTTCGACAGTAGCGACCGTACGGACCCTTGGGGTAGCGGATTATCCTATTGGCCTTCGAAGCCGATGACCTGGGTTCGAATCCCAGGGGGTCCGCCATCGTTTTTAGGACGAAGAAGTCGGCGGACGGAACGATTGACCGTAAACGTGTACCGCGGTCACTTTCTGTCAGCGGAGTACAGCCCCGACACGCTGGCGATGCCTAACTTGCTATTCTGGACCTCTCTGATGAGTTCGCTGTAGGTAAAACCGTCCTTGAGGTCGAGCACCCTGTTCAAGGCGAATATCTGGAGAGTGTAGGTGTGCCTGCCGTCGGTAGGCCACATACCTCCGTATTTCACATTGGTGAATCCTCCCTCGTGCCCGCTGTAGCTGCTGTAACCTTGTAGGAAATCTTTCGCTGTAAGGCTCTCGTTCTCCTCGACCTTTGTCCGTCTAAGATTGGCCCCGATCCAGTTTATCCACGGGAATCCCAGCTCGGGAACGGTATCGTAGTCCAACAGGATGAACGCAAAAGAAACCGTGCCCTCTGGAGGGTTGATTATCTCGAAAGGAATGGAACGGCTGGGGACCACTTTGTATATGAATTCGTTCCCCCTGGATCCGAATCTGTCCTCAAACCAGCCGTCAACGATGCCCGAGCTGATGACTTTCATGGTTTTTCCCGTTGTGGTATAGTCAGTCGTTTATTTACATTGTCCGACGGAATCATTTTTTCTCTTTCGGCGCGCGACCCGTAACGAAGAACTTTTCTCCATCTCCCGGAGGGTTGGTATGAAGCAGAGTGTAGTAAGGGTTGTCGAAAGGAGATGAAATATAGTCGTCGAGCTCCGGGTCCATGCTCCTAAGGATGGTGATCAGCGTGTCCCTCAGGTGCAGCAGGTCCTCCGGTTCAACGTTCCCGAAGTACTCATCCATCTTCGAGTCTTCGAAATCCATCACGCGCTCGGCCAGGTTCTTGCCCATTTCGGTGAGGTGGATCTTGTACTTCCTGCTCTGCGGGGTCTTGCGGTCGTTGTATACGTACCCTCCCTGCATGAGCGTCTTGATCACCCTGCTTGTGTTGGCCACATCGTAATCCAAGAACTTCGACAGCTCCACCATCGTCTGTCCGTCTTTCAGGTTCAGTGCGATGAGGTATATCGTGTGCGCGCTGGTCAGTCCGGTGTCCGCCACCTCCTCGTTGACGTTTTTCCTCATGATTTTCGTCACACGGTCGAAGAATATCGGAAGGAATGAACTCCAATATGGACTCGTCCAGCGTCCGCCGCTCATATTTTTCACCAATGCGAATTAGTTATTATAATTATGTAAACATGGCGCGAGGATGTCGTATTTTTAGGGTCAAGCCCGGGAGGAAAATTACTAATCCCCGCGATCGTGCGGTCACCCGCACGATGATGAGATATCCATGTGTGCATATTTAACATTTGAGTTGTCAACATAATTATTTACAAATATGCAATAATATGCATAAAAGTATAATTATTCTCGATTAATATCTCCAGTTACCGTTTAATTTACCAAAAATGAGGCGATTAGAACGTCAAAAACACAAAGTTACCTTTGACATATCAACCTATATATTGAGTTATCATCAACATTAAATATGGTAGATGCAATGTTTCGTCCAACGATGCTCCCGCAAGGGACATGCGTTAGGGGGAGGTACCCTGGAAGAGACATTCAATAAAAAGTCGGTCGGCGGCGTTTCCGCCGATGTAGATAGAAGTTCTATCGAAGAGAAACTTGAGGTCGAAAGGAAAAACCGTGTGAAATGGGGATTCGTGTGGGCACTCGTCTGTGCTCTGACATGGGGGTTGGGATACGTCCCGCTCCAGATGGCATGGTCTGTTGAACCGTTCATCAACTTCCAGTTCGTGGAAGGGATGGGAGGATACGTCGTCAGTGCGATCATGATTTCTGCCGGACAGGCAATAATCTTCGGCCTCGTGCTGATGGTCATATGGGCCGGCGCAACGGGCAAGCTCAGAGATGTCGGAAGGATCGTCCGCAACCACAGGATCAGCAGATGGCTGCTGGTCGGTTCTCTGTTCGGAGGCCCGGTTGCCATTTTCGGTTCCACGCTTGCAATCGGATATATCGGTGCAGGATTCGCAGCGTCCATCGGACTGCTCTCCGCAGTCGTCGGAGCATTGGTCGGATGGCTTTACAACAAGGAAAAGATGACCAAGAAGACCGTGTTCGGAATACTGGCCATACTTGTGGGCGGAGTCATAATCCTCGACCCCCAGGCCATGATAGACAATATCACCAACCCTGCATCTGCCGACGGAGTGTGGCTCGGTTACCTGGGTGGAATAATGTCGGCCCTAGGATGGGGACTTGAAGGGAACTTCTCGGTCCGCGCGTTGGATGTTACGGATTCCGATGCATCGCTGCCTGTCAGATACATCACCGAGTCTTCGATTTGGCTGATAATCATATTCCCTATCACGTTGGTTGCTATAGGGCCCGGCGTCTTCGCCGACGTGTTCATCGCATCCTTCACCAGCGGAGCCTTCATTTTCTGGATGGTGCTCGGAGCCTTGACTCTTGGAATATGCTACGTTTGCCAGTACAAATCATTCCCTCTTCTGGGAGTCGGACGCACCCTTGCCCTCGGATCGCTGTATGTTCCGGTCTCTCTGATAGGACTGTTCGTATTCCTCGGAATAGCGCCGACATGGACGCTCGCCCTTGGAGCAGTGATCGCGGTCGCAGGTATGTTCATAATGTATTGGGAAAGCGGAGATCTGAAAACATCCAACCGCACCAGGGGAGGTGAATGAGATGGCTGTTCTGTCTTCTAAATCCAAACTGTTGAAATTCTATGAGAAAGAAGGGGAAATATGGGAGCACAAAGCCATAAAGGAGGTCATGACCCAGGAGGGCAGGACCTCCGCATACTGGTTCTCCAACGCTCGTTTCTGGCTCATCGAACTGGAAGCCAATGGTCTCCTTGAGCTTGTCGACACAAAGATCGATGAGGGGGAGATGGAGAAGGGCAAGCTTCTGCACAAGTACAAGATCACCGAATACGGCCTTTCGAGAGCCGAATCTATGTTGAGGGATTGAAATGGACTTTGGATTTGAATATTTTGCATGGGCGGGAGCCGAATACGCCTTCGCGGGGCTGGCCGTATTCCTGGCGGCCGTAGTGATCTACCTTGGAAGAACGTTCTTCAAGAAAATTTGAATCGTGGAGAAAGAGAATAAATGAAATCAAAAACAGAAATACTATCTAAGGCCGACATGGATAAGATCCATGCGGCCACACTTAAGGTGCTGTGGGACACAGGAATCGTTGTGAACCATGTCAAAGCAAGGGAGATACTGAAAGAGGCAGGCTGCGAAGTCGACGACAAGACCGGAGTAGTGAAGTTTCCTGCCAAGGTCGTGGAATCCGCCATCAAGAAGGTGCCGGAATCCTTCATGATATACAGCCGTGACGGGAAACATAACGTCGAGATGGTCAGCGATGGGTCAAAGACCCACAATATGACCTTCGGCGTGGGAGTCAAGCTCACGGAATATGTGTCTCCCGGAAAATACAGGACCAGGGACGGAACGCTGGAAGACCTTGCGAAGATCGCGAAGGTCACCGATGCCTGCGAGAACATCGACTGGTTCACGTTGCCGATCTCAGCGATGGACCTTGTCGGAAAGGAATGTGCCAGGACGCTGTACGAGACGGTGGCTATCGTCGCAAATTCATCGAAGCCGATACTTCTGGATCCCGATCCGGAATACCTTCAGGAATACTTCGACATAGAGTGCGCCTGCTACGATGGGGATAAGGAGAGGGCTAAGAAGGAGCCCTTCTTCATCGTAGGCGGATGCCCCACAAGCCCGTTGCAGCTGGACCACCACGCCTGCGAGCTGGCAGTCAACTGCGGGAAATACGGTTTCCCGATGATGTGCCTCAGCATGGCGATGGGCGCGGCCTCCGCACCCATCTATCTCGCGGGCACGCTGGTGGTACACAATGCCGAAGTGCTTTCAGCAATCGTCATAACGCAGTTGGCAAACCCCGGAATGCCCACGATATACGGCAGCTCGACCACATCTTTCGACTTCTATTGCGACTCAGCGCCCGTAGGATCTCCCGAACTGGCACTTATAAGCGCAGGAGTTGCGGAGATGGCCAAGTACTACCGTATGCCATCTATAGTAGCCGGAACCTAGTCTGACGCCAAAGTTCCCGATGAGCAGGCAGGACACGAGAAGACAATCACCAACCTGATACCCACTATGGCAGGAGCCTCCACGGTATATGGAGCAGGAATGCTGGAGCTGGGCATGTCTCTCTCGCTGGAGCAGATGATCATCGACAATGATATCATCGGCATGAACAAGTATGCATCGAAAGGAATAGATGTAAACGACAAAACGCTTGCCGTTGAGACTATTAAGAGCGTAGGCGCCGGCAACGACTTCCTGGGACTCGAGGAGACCATGATGAACGTAGATCTTCCGTCGCACCCTCTGATCATCGACAGGCGTATGATCGGACTATGGCAGACCGATGGTTCGAAAGACTTGGCGGAAGCGGCACACGACAGGGTCCTTTACATTTTGGAGAACCACAGGCCCGAGCCTCTCGACGAGAAGGCCGCCAAGAAGATCGACGAGATCATCAAGAAAGCTGATAGGGAGCACTTCAAGAGGGAATAATCATGACACAGAAAGATCTGAACGAG
>DAVO01000028.1:0-3947 GCA_002509405.1 Methanomassiliicoccaceae archaeon UBA72
GTTTCATTGCTCTTGGCGAGATGTGCTCGTCAACGATTTCATTCACGGGCGGTTGACTTGTCAACCTTGTATTTAATCGTTCGCAGGGCCCGGCTTCCGGATGCTGATGAAAGTCGTAGCGTTTTTTGAATACGGAAGGTTGCTTTTTGTCGGCACGCGACCTTATAATCTGCGGATATGCTTCAGACGGCGACGGCAAGGCGATCGGCCGGCAACGGGGCTCGCAAGGATGAACATAAGAACTGAACTGGATAAGGCGATCGGCATTCCCGACGGGATTTTCTTAAACGATGTGGAACTGGACCCCTCGGCGATCAGGGCGGTGATGATCAACGAGGTCGTACCCTCTGATCCGAAACAAGATTTCTACGGTGGTCCGGACGCCGATTATCCGATGGCCGCCGTCTCGCTGCTTCGGAGCGCGGGCGCACCTGTGTCTTCGATTTATGACGTTCTGCATATGGGCGTCTACGTTACAAATGCCGTGAAAACCCCGAAATCGAAAAGCGCGGTAGACAGGACTGAAATAGAGAGGAGCCTGCCGTACCTTGAAAAAGAGCTTTCTTTGTTTCCGAACCTGATGGTCGTGATGCTCATGGGGGACGTCGCCAAAAAAGCTTTCAACACGATCTCCAGAAAAGCCACGAAGAAGAACGCGGTGCCCTCGGTGTCCACATATAAGCTCAGAAACGACGTGATCTATTACGGATGCATCCGAATCATACCGTCCTATATCATGACCGGAGGGAACATCCTGATCGAGAGGTCCAAGGTAACGATGGCGACGGAGGACGTGGCCAAGATGCTGGACCTGATCGGATGAATTGAGGATGATGCACGTTTCCGCTCTGACGTCCGTACGTTACGTTCCGGATGATAAGACCGAAGCATATTATTTCAGTAGGCCTCTACACCCTTCAAGGTGAAATCATGCCGATATTTCCGGACCCGTTCGCAGGTAATTCAAGCAAGAAGATGACAGACCGTGAACTTGCCCAGGCCATAAGGCTGGACATAGCCAGCGAGCTTGAGGCAATATTCCTTTACGACGCCCACGCCGCGGCCACCGACAACCCCGTCGCGAAGGCCGTGCTCAAGGAGATCCGCGATGAAGAAAAAGCTCATTTCGGAGAACTGGTCACTCTGATGAGATACCTTGACCCCAAGGAGGCCGAGCTTTTCGAAAGCGGGGCCGCAGAAGTCAGAGAGGTCATAGAAGAGCTGGAAGCAGAGGGGCTCGTCAAGAAGTAAGACTCCCTCGGAAAATTGTCCTTCCTGCCGTCATCCGGCAGGGGGCCCTCATTTTACTTCTCACACGTTCTGCGCGGGGCCCGGGGAGAAAGGATCGTGCAGCTCTCCTATCTCCGGGCAGAGCTTTTCCAACTCGGCGTGGTATATCTTGCCGAGCTTCGTGATCGGCAGTTCGTTCAAAAATTCGATCTGACGGGGAATGGCGTACCTGAAGATCTTGTCCCTGCAGACCTCCATGATACGTTCCTTGGTCTCGGACGTAGGCGGCGTGCCATCCTCGAGTACCACGAACACCTTCACCACCTGCGAATAAATCGGATGAGGGATGCCTATGGCATAGCAGCTGCGGACGAAGGATACCGAATTTATCACGTTCTCGATCTGGTTAGGATATATGTTGTATCCCGAGCTTATGATCATCCTCTTGATCCTCTGCTTGAAATAGACGTATCCGTCCCTGTCCATGCAGCCAATGTCCCCGGTATGAAGCCATCTGATGCCGTCGCCATGGACCTTGAGGGCCTCGGCTGTCTCCTCGGGTTCGTCCACATAGCCCATCATTACCGAGGGGCCGGAAATGCATATCTCGCCGTCTTCCCCGTAATCTGCGGCCTCGATCGTGCCGACGCGGACGACCTTGTAAAGCGTGTCGGGGAAGGGGATGCCTATGCTCCCTTCGCGCTGCTTCTCTTCGGACTTGGGGGAGAGGCATGACGCCGCCACGCACTCTGTGGCGCCGTAGCCTTCCCTCACGGTCGTGCGGCAGCGATGCTCTCTGAGGAACGCGTCCACCCTCTTCTTCAGGTCAGCGGTGAGCGTGTCCCCTCCGCAGAAAACGCCTTTGATATGAGAGAGGTCTGCGTTCCTGATCCTCTTGTTCCTCAGCATCAGCTCGAAAAGGGAGGGGACGCCGACTATGAAGTTGGGCTTGTTCTTGACGACTATGTTGGCGTAGGACCTTGGCTCAAACTTGGGGATGAGGATGCAGGTACGGCCCATGTACAGAACCATATGGACGCATATGCACAGGCCGAAGCCGTGGAACACCGGCATTATCGCAAGCATGGTGTCGCCTACCTCGCCCGACTCGCTCATGGTCATGGTCTGAACGGCGGCGGCGTTGATGTTCATGTTCGACAGGAGCACCCCCTTGCTGCGGCCGGTGGTCCCTCCGCTGTACAAGATGCATGCCGGGTCCTCCTTGGATGAAGATATCGGCGGAAGCTCGGACCCCCTGCCCATGCATATGAGGTCGTTCCATCTGAGGACCTTGCCGTCGAACTTCGGCTTGGGGTCCCTCCTGCCTTGGACGATCTGGTACAGCAGGGCCTTGCCTGCTCCCAGTCCGTCCTTGATGCTTGTGACTATGATGTTCTTCAGGGTTCCGGACCCGTCGACAGCAGGGAAGTTGGGATAGAACAGGTCCAGGACTATCGCCGCTTTGCTGCGGGAGTTCTCGATGTAGAATCTTATCTCCTCTCTGGCGGAGAGGGGGTGTATCATTGTGGCCACCGCCCCGAGCCTGTTGATGCCGTATATCGATATCAGCGCCTGGGGGCTGTTGGGAAGACAGACGAGCACCCTGTCGCCCTTTCGGATGCCCAGGCCATACAGGGCGGCGGCCAAGGCGTCCACTTCCGCGATGAGGTCGGAATATCTCGTCCTGCGGCCCATGAACTCGCAGGCCACGGTCTCAGGGCCATCGATGGCGGACCTCATCAGGCATTCGTACATCGTAAGGTCCGGGTACTCAAGATTGGCGGGCACATTGCCGTACTTGCCGTACCAGGGAGTTTCTGGTGTCACGCCGGCACCCCCTCTTCGGAAAGCGGCCTCTCCAATACTTCCGGATCGAGGATTATCTCTTTGAACACGTCGAGCGTTCTGGCAAAATAGTATCCATCGGATATCCTCTCGTCGACCGTGAACGCGAAATCGATGTACGGTCTGCTGACGACCTTGCCGTCCTCCATGCATAGCTTCTCGTACATCTTTCCGATGCATAGGAAGACCGAGTTCGTGCCCCACTCGTTGAGGTGATGGAACGGGGCCCCGGCCTGTATGCTGCCCATGTTCGATATGAATATGGAACAGAAGTTGGGGTCCGATGAACTGATGCTTTCAGGGACCTTCCCGTAGTAGTTGAGGAACCTTAGGAACCTGGCTATGAACCTCTTCAGGAAACGTGGGAGATTGGCGACCTTGCCTACCACGTCGTCCGAATCAACGGCTCCGCCCTCCTTCACGCAGTGCACCCGGGAATAGATGCTGTCCGTGACCTCAAAGATACCTGCGTTCTTTTCGAACGGTATCGTGATGGCGGCCTCCTCCGCCTCGTCTCCGAAATATTTTTTGGCGATGAACCCGACATCGATGGTCTTCCTCTCATACAACCTTTGTCCGCAGATGAATCTGTTGAGCGCCGGCCTGACGGCGGCCGTCCGGACCGCCGTCGCCACGAAGGCCGAGAATAACGTTATGCGGTCTCCTTCGCTCTTCTTCCGCTCTATATATGCCAGAAGATTGGTCATATCAATGCTCTCGCGGAAGAAGACTTCGCTTTCGGTCCTACGGGGCATCAGGAAAGGCATCACCTTATGATAGCTGTCGATGTCTCTGAGAAGGACCCCGTCCTTTCTGTCACCTCTCCTTCTTTTGTCTGCCATAAAAAACGAACCGATGCGGATTTGAAAGAG
>DAVO01000028.1:4013-6184 GCA_002509405.1 Methanomassiliicoccaceae archaeon UBA72
GAACGAGGCAACGCTGTTAAGCGTATCACAAACTGATATATATCCTGAAATGAGGATTGCCCGCCATGAGTATAACGGATTCGATAAGATCCTATGGCGCCGTGTTTCCTCTGGCCATACTGAGGATATTGATGGGCTTCATCTTCCTATGGGCGTTCTTCGACAAGATGTTCGGGCTGGGATACAGCACTTCTTCGGAGAATGCGATGATCAACGGGGGATCCCCGACTGAAGGATTCCTCCGATACGGAACGGATACCCTCAGCTGGCTGGCTGATTACTTCGCCGTCACGGACGTGATCATGATGGCCGGATTGATGCTCCTGGGCTTCGCCCTCATACTGGGAATAGGCATGAAGGTCGCCACTGTAGGGGGAGTCTTAATGGTCATAATAATGTTCATAGGCGTCGCGCCGCCTACCACGAACCCTCTGATCGATTACCACATAGTATACATCTTCGTGCTCCTGGCGATATATCTGGCACATGCGGAAGACCTGCTGGGTCTGGGAAAGCAGTGGAAAGAGATCTCCATCGTTAGGAAGTACCCGATACTGGAATGATCGGGGTGAACTTTTTTGAAAACCGGGCCGGGGGCCCTTACCTTTCTCCTTTTTTTGTTTGAAAATGTTGTTTTCAGGGCATTGCTTATATTCGAAGCAGATGTATCATGTCCGCGCCTGTGGCTAATTCATCAGGGGGATGGTTATGAAAAAAGAAAATAGATTGTCCCTATACGGTTTCAACAACCTGGCCAAGACCTTGGACATAAACCTCTACACCGTCGAGCTAACGTCTACAGACGATAAAAAGAAAAGATTCATCTCCCATATCGACGGACACTACTGTTCATCAAAGCTCAGGGAGATGATGGAGGAAATATGCAGAGACATCGACGCGAACATCCTCGACGTATCCACCTTTGACTACGAGCCGCACGGAGCCTCGGCGCTGATACTTCTGGCCGAGGAGGAGACCAACCTCCATATGAAGACCGTGGCACACCTCGACAAGAGCCACATCTCCCTGCATACATATCCGGAACATCACGACTCGGTCGGCATTTCGACCTTCAGGGTAGACATCGCCCTATCGACCTGCGGCAACATCTCGCCACTCTCGATCGTGGAAAGGATATTCGATTTCTTCTCTCCGGAGATAGCCATATTGGACTTCAACGTGAGAGGGTACACTCGGGACACAGACGGAAAAAAGATCTTCATGGACAAGAAGGTCGGCTCCCTGCAGGAATGCTTCGACGAGGAGACGCTTGAAAAGTACGTCGCAGAGGATTTCAACTTTCCCGAGCTGAGGTCCTATTACACCCGTATGATGAGGAAAGACCTCATCGAACTGAAGAAAGAGGGGGATGCCGCATGGAAAGAGGTCGAGGAGATCTACCTGGAGGGCCCCTCCGGAGATAATACATCCCCATCCTGGCACATTGAGAGGCAGTCCGAGGGTGCGGACCTCAGAATAAAGAAAGAAGACGTTCTGTACCGTGGCAGAAGCGAATTTCAGGATATAGAGGTCTTCGATTCGAAGACGTTCGGAAAAATACTCCTCATAGACGGCTACATAATGCTGACCGAGAAGGACGAGTTCATCTATCACGAGATGATGGTCCATGTCCCGATGTCCATCCTTGAAAAACCGAAAAAGGCACTGGTCATCGGAGGAGGGGACGGCGGCTCGGTGAGAGAGCTTGTGAAGTATGGATGTCTGGAAAGGATCGACCTCGTAGAGATCGACGGCGACGTGATAGAGGCATCCAAAAGATTCTTCCCTTCGGTGGCATGCGGCCTCGCCGACCCCCGTGTCAGGACGGTCGTGGGAGACGGTATCGAGTTCGTATCCCGGACGGAGGATACGTACGACCTGATAATAGTGGACTCCACCGACCCCTATGCAGGTCCCGGAGAGGGGCTGTTCACTGCAGAATTTTATAAGGACTGCCACCGGATCCTCGGCGAAGACGGGATACTTGTCAATCAGCACGAGAGCCCCTACTACCAGGAAGATGCCGCTCTTGCAAGGAAAATGCATCTTAAAATGCGGGATATCTTCCCTGTCTGCACAGTGTACCAGGCTTTCATCCCCACATATCCTTCGGGCCACTGGCTCTTCGGTTTCGCATCCAAGGGCGCAGACCCCCTCGCGGAAGCCGTCCC
>DAVO01000028.1:6253-15454 GCA_002509405.1 Methanomassiliicoccaceae archaeon UBA72
TCTATCTCGCGGGCGGTTGTTTCTGGGGCGTGGAGAAGTATCTGTCGATGATACGCGGCGTAATAGGCACCCGCACGGGATATGCCAACGGCGGTTCCGATAAAACCGACTACAGGTCCGTCTGCTCCGGTTCGGGGCATGCGGAGGCCGTTGAAGTCATCTATGACGGAGACGCGATCTCTTTGGAAAAACTTCTGAGCATATTCTACAGATGCATAGACCCGCTGAGCGTCAACAGGCAGGGCAACGACCGGGGCATACAGTACCGGACCGGGATCTACTACATCGACCCAGAGGACGAAGTGGCGATAAAAGATTCCGTCTGCTCCCTGGAAAAATCACTCGGAAGAAAGACTGCCATAGAAGTTCTGCCTCTGAAGAACTGGTGCACGGCTGAGGAATACCATCAGAAATATCTCGACAGGAACCCGGGGGGATACTGCCACATCCCTCGTTCGCTCTTCGCTGAAGCCGAGCGGTCCAATCCAATACCTAGATACGAGCCGTCGCCCGACTCCTCCCTCACAGAACTGCAGTACTTGGTGACTAGGAAAAACGGCACGGAGGCGCCGTTCACCGGAGAGTATTGGGACTTTTTCGGGAAGGGGATTTACGTCGATGTGACCACGGGCGAGCCCCTATTCCTTTCCAAGGACAAGTTCGAAAGCGGATGCGGGTGGCCCAGCTTCTCCTCCCCCGTATCGCCGGAGGTCGTCGCAGAGAAGGACGACATCAGCCACGGGATGAAGAGAAGGGAGGTGCGCAGCAGGTCGGGGGATGCGCATCTGGGACATGTGTTTCCGGACGGCCCGAAGCAGATGGGCGGTCTGAGATACTGCATCAACAGCGCGGCTCTGCGTTTCGTACCATACGAGAAAATGGAAGAGGAAGGATATGGATGGCTTATGGGGTCTCTCTGACTATGAGATCTGACGCGTCCCTTAAATCTTTTCAACCTTTGAAGGCCTTCAGATACTTCAGGACATCCGCATCCTTTTCGGTCCACTCAGGAGTGAACCCCTGCCTGACGTACTCGTTGTACCAGTCGGCGCATTCTTTCATGTGCCCGCTCATGTCGAGCTTGTCCTTCACTACGAAGAAGGAGTTGGTCTCGTCTGGCACCCACTGTTTGGGCCTTGCGTAATCGCTTTCCCCGAGGAACCCCACAAGGAAGACGATCTTGTCGAGTTTCGACAGCTCTGCGTAAAGGGATGCCTGCAGCATGTACTGCATCGGAACGTCCGTGTATCCGCCTGAACCGTCGTCCCATGATTCCCTCGAGTTCGACGTCTTGATCTCCAGGACCGCCTTTCTGGTGCCGTTGGCCGTCAGATATCCGTCGACCATTCCGCCGAACTGCTTCTCGTTGTGAAAGTGGTCGTATCCGCATTTGTCTCCGGGCACTGGCTCTTCCACCCTTAAGGGGCCGCAGCCCAGCATCTCCGTGGTCAAGGCGGCGTTCGCAACGGCATATCTTCTGAGCACCGGCTCTATGATGTTTCCCGCTTCGATGTATTTGTTGGGTTTGTCTCCAGGGTACAGACCCGCGATCTCGCAGGCCGCCTTGAAGGGGGTCGAGAACTCGCTCAAGCCCAGGATGGGACCTATGCGCGTCCCGGTGATCTTCTTTAGCCTGTATGCATCGAAATACACCGTTTTGCCTGCGTCGTCGATCTCGATTATTGCGCGCCTTCCGTCGAACATTTATCGATTCACCTCAGATGCTTATCTCCAACGTCTTATCATCGACCATCGTCCAGTTAAGCTCTCCTATGCGGTTGCCGAGGGCTTCGATGCTGTTCAGGCCCGGGACCGCGATTATGCCGTTACGGCATATTGCATAACCATTGTTGTCATGGGTGAACCTGATCTTCGTCATCTCGGAGTTTATCCTCACGGAGTAGCGCCCTTCTTTGAAGATCGGACTCTTGAACTCGTTGCCCGATATCCTAAGCATATGTGCACCGGCGGAAGATGTCCTCTCGACCGCTTTACGGTCTGAATCGTCTTTGCAGACCGCCCCTATCCTCAGCTTCGACAGCTCTGATTTCAGATCTTCCACATTTTCTCTGAGGACCTGATTTTGCGATTCGTAATAGCTCATCATGGCGCTCTTCTCGCTCATGAGCTTGCCTTCCCTGTAACTGACGGCGACAAGTTTTTCCTTGAGCTCGGACGCCATCCTTTCATATTTGATCCTGAGGTCCTTCTCGGAGTCCTCGAGCCTCTCCTCCATCTTGGAAATCAGATCTCTCTCGCGATGTGCCAGTGTTGATTCTCTGGATTCGATCTGAGACAATTTGGACTCGTATGCCGCCTCGAGGGCGGACCTTCTTTCCCCATACTCCTCCTCTAGTGCGGATTGCTTCCTCCCGTACTCGTTTTCGACCCCCGCCATCTTTTCTTTGACCAATTGCTCCGTTATGGAATCGATCTCGGGTGCAAGATATTCCAGGACCTCACTCCTCTTCCTGGACCATATGTCGTTTGCGATCGCCTGCATCTCGCCGGACATGGCCATTATCTCGGATATCTCGATCTTCCTCACTGGTTCGGCGTAGCCCAAGAAGTTCGTCTTCATGGTCACCTTGCATATCCATATCTCATTCTCCTGAACGGCGGTCTTGCAGTTCCAGTCCAGAGAGATCTTCTTTGCTCCGGTGTTGCATGACAGCTTTCCGTCGGTGCCGGTCTCGAATATCAACACCATGAGCTTGGTGAGTATCTTCCCGTCTTCCTCTTCGACACCGTTCTCCTCCAGGAATTTTTTTTGCATGTCGATTAAGTCCATCCTGACCTCTTTCCTCGCCTCGATCATTCATTCCACCCCCTGGCACTCTTTTTCCGCGTTTATAAGAGCGAATACGTCTGTGAATTCTTCGTCGGCGTCATTCGGCACGTCGCAGGTCTCCCTTGCGCAGGGTTCGCAGTAATCTACGATCGGCAGGGTCCCCACATCCACATATTTGTCCGAAACCCTCGTCAAAGCTGAGGAAGTGCAATTTGAGAACGATGCGACCTCCACCTTCTTGCCCAGGGACTGGACCGCGTTGATCGCGTGTATGAAGTCCCTGTCTCCGCTTATCAGGATGGCCACGTCGTAATGGTCCCTCACGGCGTGCATTATCATCTCCGTGGCTATGCTCACATCGACCTCCTTCTGCCTGTCGTCTTCCATGTAACCGCATACGATCTTGTATCCGATATCGGAAAGGTAATTCGCCATCAAACCCTTGCTTTTGAAGTACTGGATGGTGTCGAAGGCCATTGCTCCGGCGACCTTGCGCCCGTCGATCAGGGTCGTTGCGAGCAGCTCGTGGTCTATCATGCTGTTTTCCAGCCCTTCATGTTTTGATAGTCCGAAACTGATGTTGGCCAGGTCCAGGAATATCATCACTCTGTCTTCTTTGTCGGTAGTTCTGAAACTCATTTTTTTCACCTGCGCATTTGCGCATGATTACATGGGCGGCCGGACGTATATATCTTGTAACGTTATAGCAGTTATAGCTGTTATAAGTGTTGCAATGATATAGATGAAAAGCGTATTCTACTTTGAAACATGCCCCGTGATGACAACAGAAGCAAACGGATCGACAGGATAGTCATATCATGCGTCACTTTCGATACTGTCATGATAACGGACCCGATAGAACGTTACGACGCCACCAAGGCGTACCTTGTACACTACTCGAAAAATGACGATGACGAATACAACGAATGCTTCAAACGTGTTCTGGAGATTTTGGAAGAGGGCTTCAACACCGTTGTTTCGGATTACGGTATGTCCGAGTTCGGATACGACTCCGGCTCTATAGGCGCCGAGATCAAAAAACAGAAGACTTTGAACGTCATCGATGTGAACTGCGAAAGGGTCTATGTGTTCCAGGATATGCTCAGGGTGCTGTTCTCCATCATACGTAAGGAACGGTCCATATCATCGAAGAACCCCATATATGTTAACGTATCCTCTGGCACTTCCGAGTTCTCGGCGGCCGCGCTGATCGCCTCGATGATGTTCGAAAATGTCGAGGCGTTTTCCGTAGGCACGATGGAATACACCATCGTAGGGATGGACCCATACAGAGACAGGGAGACGGGCAAGTTCATTGGAATATCCAAAGCGGTGTATCCTCCCCGGCCGATCAATGGCTTCAAGTTGTCCCAGCCGGAAAAGAATTTCATACTGGCACTTCGCCTTTATAAAGAGATGGGCTTCCCCTCCGCAACAAAGATGATCCGCGCCCTGAAGGACAGGGGGCTGTGGAACTTGCCTGACGGCGAACTGTCCAACGAGAAGATGCGTTACCAAAGACGGTACATCGACGAGTGGGTGAAAGACGGCCTCATCGAAAAAAATGGACGCGGAAAATATTCGCTTAGTCCCGAGGGAGAGTTTGCGATTAATACGTACTATACGGACGTCTGATCGACCGCATTGTTTGAACTGTTTGTTTCTTCCGTTCTTTACGGTGGATGCCTTTCGGTTAGAAGAAAAACATCCGTAGTCTATGATGATAGTTGATCTGACCTTGCGGTTTTCGCATGAATAAATTTATTTTTTACCATCTTTTTTGATGCAAAGCGTCCGTGTGAATATTTTTATGTACATTTATGTACATTTTATTTATACATATATTAATTTAATATGTTAAGTAATTACATTTATTATTATAGGTAAAATATAAGACCGGCTGTTCAGAGAATTATCGAGTGGACGACCAGCTCAAGCACTATCGTAACGACGGTTATCGGAATTCCGATGGCCATGAACTTCCAGAAGTCGATCTTTATCCCCTTGGCCGCCGCCTTCTCCGCGACTATTATATTGCACGCTGAACCGAGCAGAGTGGCGTTCCCTGCCAAAGTAGACGAGGCCGCGAGAGTATACCAGAACGCATCTGTCTGAGGTATCATACCGCTCAGAAGCATTACCGCCGGGACATTGCTCACAAGATTCGAAACGATCGCCGAAAGTCCGGCAGTGGCCATCAACGTCGGCGTCTCCCCGGTGCCGAACCCCGGGACAAGATCGGCAATGCTGCCCAGCAGCCCGGAGGCCTGTACTCCCTTCATGAGAACGAACAGTCCGACGAAGAAGAGCAAGATGGACCAGTCTATCCTATGCAGGACCCACTTGCCTCTTTTGACGTCCTTCGATAATATCACTGCGATTGCGATCGCCCCTGCGATGAGCGCAGGCACGCATATCATGATACCCAACGGGCCGCTGACTGCAAATCCGACGAACGCCGACAACGAGACTACTATGAGGATGCCCAGGCGCTTTTTGTCCACGGGTATGCGCTCTCCGTTGTCCAGGTCCGTGACTACGGTTGCGGAAAGCCTTTTTCTGAAGAATATCAGCAACATGACGTACGCGACGGGGAGGCACACCAACGCCACCGGGAGCTGGTTGGCCAGGAACTGCATGAAAGATATCCCGGACTCCGACACCACATAGGCGTTCTGCGGGTTGCCGATGGCCGTAGCGACGCTTCCGATATTGGCCGAGATCATCGTTCCGACAAGATATGGAACGGGGTCGGCCTTAAGGGAGGCGCAGCACCTGATAATTATAGGTGTGAACAGCAGAACCACGGCATCGTTCAGCACCAATGCGGCCAACAATGCATTGAGGCACATGATGACCCCCAGCAATTTGGATCCTGCGTGATATTTCGATATGAGCCTGTCTGAAATTATCTCAAAAAGGCCGCAATATTCCAAGCCCGCAACCAGGGCCATCATGCCCAGCAGCAGTAAGATGACGTTATAGTTGATTGAACCGACGGCCATGGTCGGACTTACGATGCCGAATACGATCATCGCGGCAGCCCCCAACAGCGCGGCGCCGGTACGGCCGATCTTCAATTTACGATTGCCGCGCACGGAGATCAGCGCGTATGTCACCACGAAGATCAGCAGTGCGGTAATCATCGGTCGCCCAGAGTTCAGGAACTGCGATTACGGATTTAACGCTTAGTCAGACGAAATGAGCGCACATGTATCGAGGCTATAATTCAGGTCCTGTTTTGGTTAAGTGAAGCTATGTTGCTAAATCTCATAAAAAGTTAAAATCAGGCAGTATGAAATTCGACTGGCACAATACATGCAAATTTGTGTTATTTTTCAACTTTATTGAATTATTTGAAATAATATAGCTAATTGCTTAATCTAATATATTTTTATCAATGTGTTGAATCAGAGTAAAATTAACTCCGTTTAATATCTTACAGCGTAAATATATTAACAATGTTTATTTTTAGTAAATTCGAAGTGTTGTAAATAATAAATGTAGTTTAGCTATTACATATATTATTCCTTAATCATCAAAATTTATGATCGATCTGATAAATTTTTATCAAAGAGGAATCGGAGTAAAATTAACTCAGTTTAATATCTTACAGTGTAAATATATTAACAATGTTTAGTTTAGGAAATTCTGAGTGCTATGAATAATAAATGTAGTTTAGCTATTACATATATTATTCTTTTATAATCAAAATAATGAAAAAATACGGTGCAATCATGCAAATTTTTATAAATTTTCCAAAATATGTCATTTTTCTCAAAAATAACCGTTTTTTTCAAAAAAACCTCTCATACTTGTCCACGACGGTTCCCCGAATATCAACTTGGGAATGTGTTTTTGACACCGAAAAGGCTAGACTTAACGATAAAAAACCGCTGACAGAATTCTTGCGAAACAAAACCTAGATAATTGTGGTTTATGACATGGATCCGATAAATAAAAAGGTCTGATGCCGGATGTAAACAGAGAGCCTCGTTCGGTCAATTTGGAAATTCGTGCGATTTCGCGCCGCAAGGTAGATTGCCATGAAAACATTGAAGGCCCGCTTACGCGGGCCCTTTTGATAGTGTTTAAAGGACGAACCTTCTTACGTAAAAGACGGCGACCAAGACTACAGCGATGATGGCCACTAAAGCTCCCGCAATCCATACGGTCATATTTGTTTCGGCCGGAGCTTCCCAGACTGCGGTCAACGTAATATCGGACGTTCCCATCGTCAATGAGTGGCCTGCGGCATAGACGTTCGTTCCATCGCTCCATCCTACGAACACATATCCGTCATTGGTACCATCGTAAGTGGCGAGGGTAAACGAATGCCCCTCGGCCACAGGCGATTGAACGGGCGCTGAAAGGGACCCTGCGCCTATGTCGTAAGTGACGGTGTGATAACCCCTTATCAATTTATCAAAGGTGCCTGCAAATGAGTTACCGCTTAAATTCCCGATTGTTTGTTCCAGTATTGTTGTGGTGTCTTCTGCATAGAAGGTCAGTCCTCCGAACGCGAATCCGCCGATGGACGTGACGCTTGAAGGTATCATCACAGATGTGAGGCCGGTGCAGTTGTAGAAAGCATAGTCGCCGATGGCCGTGACGCTTGAAGGTATAGTCACCGACGTCATGCCGATGCAGTTATAGAACGCATAGTTTCCGATGGACGTTACGCCTTCGGGTATCGTCACCGAAGTGAGGCCGGTGCAGTTGTAGAACGCAGAGTAGCCGATGGACGTGACGCTTGCTGGTATCGTCACCGAAGTGAGGCCGGTGCAGTTGTAGAACGCAACATCGCCGATGGACGTTACGCCTTCGGGTATCGTCACCGACGTCAGGCCGGTGCAGTTGTAGAACGCATAATCGCCGATGGACGTGACATCATATGTCACCGAATCGTAAGTCACGGAAGACGGGATCGTCAGTTCCGTTATGCTCGGATCGCCGAGACCGGTGATCGCCACGGTGCCGTCGGCACCGATCGTATATTCCAGGCCGCCGTCCGTGAACGACGTGCCGGCCGCCGCGCCGTCCGCGGAATCGGACTCGGAAACGACCAGATATGACGAGACGACGGCCAGTACAAAAATCGTAAACAAAGACGCTTTCAGAACAGGACACACAGACATTATTTTCACAACCTCTCCGATGGTGCTAAGTAAAGACAATGCTCGACACCCTTTGGATTCTGACTGCTTTATCTGGCTCTGAGCATGTGTGGTTCTTCTCTGGTGTAGTTTTTTAAATAAATATATTTTGTTTAAGTCATCTTAATTACTGCCGGCAAGTTGATGAAAACGGATCTGGGCAACATCGTCTGATAACCGGTTTCAATGCGAACATTCTATAGATCAGGCATATATGAAGAGATACAAAGACCCGATAGCATTTCTTGAAGCGGACGACACGTTGGCCGGAACTGAACCGGTCGGCCATTTTAGTTGCGATTAATGGCGGTCTTACTGAAATGCATATGTAAACATTAAATCCGAACACTTGGATGATGTACCATGTTTCCGTCAGGAACAAAAATCCCCTCGGTCATACTGTTCATAGGAATTGCCCTCTTCGCATTATGCTGGATTGGGGCTGTGCTGTTAGACCCGTCTTGGACGTTCGGCGTCGACACCATGAGCGAGCTGGGCATTTCAGGAACAAATGCCAGATACCTGTTTCTGATCGGTTGCTTGGGAACGGGGGTATGCGCCTTCGCATACGGCGCGCTGATGGCGTACTCCCTGAAGCCCGTGCTCCTGCGCTCTGTTTTCATCATATTATCGGTCGCAGGGATATTCCTCATGGGCGTTGGATCCTTTACGATGGACACGGACCTGCATATCGTGTTCACCGCCGCTTTCTTCATATCTATCGCGCTGTGCATGATCGATTACACACTTTATGTGGCGTCCGCCGAAGAGAACTATGTGCTAGCGATATACACTGCAGCCCTTATCGTCGGAAACGTGATTTTGTTGCTGCTGACTCCTTTGGCGTTTGTAGAGCCGGTGGCGGTCATCCTGTTCATGGTCTGGGTCTTGAGCATCAACCACAGTTTCTTTTTGAATGAGGACAGGTTGTTCGTTATCAATTACGGCAGGTAAGATTACGTCTTAATCGATAACGGGTCTCAGCTCCATCCATCGTAATACATAGCGACGGCGGTGACGAATACGGCGGCCACCATAAGAAATATGATCCCCCAGGATACGATTTTGATCTTGGTCTGCTTTTTCATGAGGGGCCATGGCCCGTCCCGATAATAACGCTTTAGCATGGACGATCTTCGGCATGTAAGGAAATAGACATCCGGCAGCGTACCCGTCGAAGAAGAAAACCGCAGACATCGATGCGAAGAAAACCGCTACGAAGTGTGAATTGTTTAAACCCGAGTCTGACACTTA